>NC_015759.1:711239-1422478 GCF_000219805.1 Weissella koreensis KACC 15510 | reverse complement strand
TATAATGTAGCCTTATAACTAGTTCGTAAAATATGCAGATTCCTTCCTTTGAGGTTTCGTAAAAAATTACGCTTAGATTTAATAATTATTGTTATTAGTTTTAATTCGTAATTTTTTACGATTTAATTAAAAATTAAAAATATTAATTAAATGAAAACAATTTTTAAAACGCGCTGTTTTTTAACAGTTTTTGTAATATTTATTAATTCATATTTATTATTAGTTTTTAATATTCGTTATTTAAATCATCATTTTTGCTGTAAATCATTAAAATATCGTTCAATTTTAGTTTAATCAACGCCTTTTGTGTCAATAAATTGTCAAAATACAGTCAAAACAACGTGATAGGGTAGTGATAAATTGATAATCATTTTTATACTTATGTTTATTTGAAAGATCATATAAAGTTATATAATAAAATGCCGTTATCACGCTCAGAATGCTCAAGAACACACTTTTAGGTTCTAGCAGGTAAATATTCCTAATTTGCATTTTTATGATCTTAAATGAGCGTATTTTATTTTCAGATGACTTATTCATATGCACCACATTCCCAGAATCATATTGTAGCTGGACCACATATAACAATTTTTAGTAGTAATTAAATTCAACTCTCTTTTTAAGACATAATAAAAACCCCATTATTTTTCTCCAACTAACGGGGTTCAGATTAGATAACGTATTTAAATATGAATCTTTATCATATAGAGTTTAAACTATTTCATATTAGCTAAAACATTCTTTACTTCACCAACAGTGGTTGATCCATTATCGAATTTAGCATTATTAATATTAATGACCTTACCAGTTTCAAGATCATTAATTGTAGAAGATTGGTCTCCATATAAAAATCCGGAACCATCATATTCAATCGGCATATTGACAGGTAATTCTTCTCCATTAAAACCATCAACAGTAAATTTATTTATTGCGTATTCTTTACCATACTTAAGCGCTTCGTCCAAAACAGCATTAATTGTAATGTTTGACTCATTTTTTACTATTTTTTTTGATTCTGTAGAAGTTAAGCTAACAGCATTAACATTACTAAAAGTAAATACTGCAAAACTAACCGTTGAAATTAAAGCTAAATTCAAAAAAATTAATATACCTTTTAAATTCATAAAATACCTCTTTCTTATATTTATATCAATATACTAAAAAAGGGGTAAGTACACAACATACTTATCCCTTTTGAATATATATTATTATCTGTTAGCTACACCATAATATGATCCATTGGCTGGATTAAAACTGTAGTAACAAGCCTCACCATTTTTATAAATTTGTTGATTATTTCCTACAACACTACCAAATGCATGTGCTGGATCTGAATATAAATAAGTCTGTTGAGCTTCATATGGACTTGCAACCATACCACTATCACCATGAGAACCCCACAATAGATAAGTACCACCTGTCCCAGAAGCAGCTTGGAAATAATACCCACCAAATCGAAGACCAGAACCACTAAATGAATTAGACTGATAGAATGCATTAGCCCCTAATGTCTGTACTTCTGAGGGAGGTGACATACGCATAGGAACAACCTTGCTAGGCTGCTTTTTTAATTCACTAATAGTCACACTATTTGAATCAGTATGACTATTATATCGTTGCAAAACTTTTCCTGTCTTCATATCAGACGTAACCATTTCACCATAAAGTAGTCCGCCGTCAGGTAATTTCAACATTTTTTCTGAATCAGGTAATCCTCCATAAGGCTTATTCACATCAAAATCATATTTTTTAGATGCATAAGCCTTATCTATATTTGTTACTCCAACAAATATAGAAGAAATTATAAGAAATAACCAAAAAAACTTTTTCATAAAAAGACCTACCTTCTATAATTTTTACATTGTGAAAACGTTTACATGTATATATTAGCAAATTTTTATTTTTTAATCAACTTTCTAATAAAATTTTAAAAAAACTATTTAAACATGAAATAAAGATTAACTGAATAACGTCATAAAGTTAATGGATAATTTATTTTATGGACTATTTTTACATAATACCCCCTGTAGTCTACTTACTAGACTACAGGGGGTATTATTGTATTGAAATGTTAGTCTAAATTTACAAGATGGTTGTTGATAGAATTTTAAAACATAGCTGACAGCGCACTTAATTCCGCAGTCTCATGATTATATTTCATTTTAAAATTCTCAGGTTCTCCACCATATTGAGCCCAAGACGTCATTAACCAGCTTCTAAGTTGCTCAGAAGCTGTCTGTAAATTCATGAATGCTGATCTGACATTAGTTATACGTAAATCTTTAGCTTCGCCTGAAATAGTCTTTCTCGCATTCTCAGCGCTTTCTACAAATTTAGTTATCACATTAGCGCCAAGTGAAGAGTGGGAATCATTAAATTCAGCCGAGACACTCAGCAATTCATCAAGTAATTTACGTAATACTTCAATTCGCCCATCTGTCACGGTAGATATAACGAGTGGCATAGTTCCATACTGACTAGCGTAAGAATTAATCTCTTCAATGTAGCTAAGCGTTTCTTTAAAAGTTGACGCCTTGCTATAACTCAATAAGTAATCAATGACATAATCGGGGATAGTATCGTTTTCTCGTTGATTAGCCAAAGGCAAATCTGTGAACGGAATAAATGACGGCAAGCCATTAACTTCCATATCCAATTGAACTTTCGCTATTGGTGGTAAGTCTTCTAACGTTAATGGTTCAATGCTATTTTCAACATCAACTGTCATAGCATCATCGTATTTATTAGATAGAGCGTCCAAGATAAGCCCCAAATAATCAAAGCTTCTTAATGCTGTCGCATCACCATTAACATCTTTCAAATCATCAAGATATTTGTCATGCCAACCACCTAATTCAGAATTGACAGGTATACGTGATTGCGGGTTATTAATATATGATTGAAGTTCGTCCACAAGGGTATCAATATCTACATCAATAACATATTTTCCATCTTGTATATCTAGCTTAAATATTTCCATATCACATAATCTCGCTGTTCATTTTTATAACCATAGCTTTCAATTCTTCCAAATCCGCTTCAGAAGCTTTGTTTTGGTTATCTAACTGCCATGCTAATACTTTACTTTTGTTAGCTTCAACGGCTGATAAATTATCATTGATCGATTTTAAGATTTCTTGACTGTTGGCAATTTTTACTTTCCCAAGTTGATTTTTTAAAGCAGTCAGTTCTCTTTTGCGATTTTTTAACTTCTTCAAATAATCGTTCGCTTGATCGTCAGTTCTTAATATGACCGCCACATCTAAATCCTCCTTATCCATATTTATTTCATTAATCTTCGAATTGAGTTCATTCAGCTCATCTTCACTTAAATCTTTAGCCTTATCACCTGACAAACGTCCTAACGAACGTCCTATATTAAGTCGCCATGCTCTAACTGCATTTGTGGTTAATCTATGATTATCAAGTTCCGTTAAGAACTCCGTTCCTTGTGACATTACATCATTGACCAAGCCCATTTCACGCTCAATGCGATCTGTTGTTGTCCCCATTACAAATACCTCATCGTCACTTCAATATGTGGCACTTCATCTGAATCTAATATCGTATATCTTTTCATTGCTTTTGTAATTTGAATAAACGAATCATTGAGACCTGTCTGTTTAAAAGCAGGGTGCTCAAACAATGAATCGACTGCACCTTTAACCATGTTATCCAAATCGGATTTATTAGTGGGATAGCTGCGTATTTCGCCCTCTGGACGCTTTAATACAAAAGTTAAGCCCAATTCCCATCCTTGGAAATCAGAACGTAATTTACCCCTTAAACGTCCATTATCGTCACGTGGTTGACCGCTCTTAATATCTCGAACAGTCTTATATCCTTCTTGGCTTCCTGATAAGTAAAAAATCATCTCAAACTTAGTCTGGCTCAAGTATTCCGTTAACCACAACTCAATTCTTTTCCGCCATATTGAGTAATCGTCATTGAAATACCCACCATTCTTACTAGAACGCGCACGAGGTGCGGGCATAGGTTCTATGGGGATAACAAAGCTATAGCCTTTATTCACTATTTCTGATGATTTTTCGTCCATTCGTCTCGTTCCTTTACTTCTTGTTTATCTGCAATTTTCACCATGTAACTATAATGATCAGGATCAACATTTGGATCCGTGTTCGCTATACTTTCTTTTAAGCTAATCAATTTATCTGATAATTTAAACGGCTTATTAACATTTTTAGCTTGTGAAGCAGCCTCAAGTTCTCTTTCACTATTGGCTTTTTCTTGTGCAATATCTCTTGCCACTTCTGCTTCAGTCTTTCTTGCCACTTGTTCAGCACTAGGCATAGCGATTTGTGGTTGCGTTGTGACGTTAACAACACTTTTTGCAGCTAATTCTTTAGCTTCTTGTTCACTTTTAGCGCGTTTAGCCTCAAACGCCTTGCGTTGAGCCTCTATTGATTCCCTTGTACGAACAATTTTAGCTGGTGCAGGAACATGCTTCATTCCCTTTTGATCAATTAATTTCAATGCACCCATTACCGCTCCGTGCGTCATTTCATTATCAATAACTTTAACTTGTTCATCTTCAGTCTTTGCCTTGCGTAAATTAATACCAAGCCGTTCTAATTTACTACTAGAAATCCCAGCAGCTTCTAAAAGCTCTTCTTCGCTAATATCTGCCCTACGTTTTTTTACTTGTAAAACATCAATTAAATGCTTACGCTTGCGCGAGTCATCTATCTTGAAAAAATCATTAGCCATAGTAGTAACTCCTTTTTTAATTACTTTATTCATATTTTCATTGTAACACTTTATAATTGCTTTAAACACATTATTCAGCGTACATTATTTCTTTGATTTTTACGCTTTATAACAATTAAAAATAACACTTTCTAAAATTATTTCTGATAATAATTAACTACAACTTCTTAATTTTTTAATATATACTTTGCTTATTAATATTATGATTTCAATTAAAATATTTCACATACTATTACTAATCTCTTTAGTTAAACTAAGAAGCTTCAAAAAAAAATCTGACTTCACCATCAGCAATTTTTTCTTGAAGCTTAAGTCTAATATATTAATGTTAAATTCTATAATTAAATCATTCATGGTATCAATAATTAAAATTTAAAACATTCTAATTATATATTCGTTACTATTTTTCAAATAATACAAATTGATTTATTCCTATTCGATCAAATTTGTTCTGATGAGTTAGTTCTTGTATTTTTCTAGACAGCGTTTCAGGTGTTGTACCTAAATAAGAAGCTGTATCTTTTAAACTCAATGTCAATTGAATAGTATAACTTTCTTGTTCAGCACTTAAATCCATAAAATAAGCCATAATTCGATCCTTAATTTTGTAGATTGTTAGATAATAATTTTGGCGATTAACTTCATTGATCTGCCGAACCATGTGTTTAGTTAATTCATAACTCAACTGTGGCAGATCAATTAGTAAACTTCTAAATTGTTCTGCATCAATTCGGCAAACTTGAGATAATTCTTCTGCAGTTAGAAAAACATTATTATTTTCGGCACCAAATAGCCAATTTTCACCCATAAAATCACCAGACTGCATAATTTCTTGAAAGTGTGCATCCCCATTCTCCATTAAATTTTCCACTTTCAAGCGCCCAGACTCTAGTATAATCAACTGTTGACTATCATTTGGAGCATAAACTACCTCACCTTTTTGAACCACAACATGATTAATTAATTTTTCGATTTCTTTTTGATCAGCTTGCTTTAATTTTTGAAACAAAGGTACGAACTGCACACATAGATGCTCACTCATCATCCCCATCCTCGATTTCAATATAAAGTCCTTCCTTAATGTCATGGCCTAAAAACAACTGACCTTGAGCAATTTGAGCCTTTACCCAAATATAAAGCTGTTCTAATTGTTTACTTTCACCAAAATGTTGTTCTTTTTGTGCTAAGGTAATTCCCTTAGTTACATAAAGCAATTGGCTATCGAAGTCTTTAACTAGGTCGAACAATTGATCTGATCCTGACTGATATTTTATTGATGCATCTTCGACCAAACCTGTGTATTCTTGCATATCCTTCTGAGTGGTAGGAACTAGATCATTCTCATCACGCAAACTTTGACTTAATTCCCAAATGAAATTTTGTTCAGTACAATACCAATCTTTAGCAAATTGATTTAAAAACAACTGCGTATTATCAGGTGCAAATAAAGCCGTTTGTTTAATCTTTAAAGAATGAATTGTTAGATTGGCTACAATATGTCCAATCATAGCCCCTGCCGTTGGATGATGATGCTCATAGTCCGCTCTTTGTATTTCCTTTTCATACTTATTATTTACTTGATTAGTCATGAATTACTCCTTTACTGTGACCCTCTGGACAGGATAACCAAGATGATTCAAAATTATTTTAATTTGATCAACATCATTAAGCGTATCATCCAAATTTAATTTTATCTTACTGGCATTAAAAAGCACTTTTATATCTGATAAACCTGATTGTCCAGATAATGCTTTTTGAATTTTAATCATACATGATGGACAAGATAAATCATCTAATTGCATTGTCACTTTAATATTCGCCATCTTTATTACTTCCTTTTCTAATTTTAAAATAATGATTTTAAATAGTTCAAACTTAGAGCATTTATAACTACTAACAAGACACTTAATTCATGTACTAACATTCCTATAGACATATCAACATAATTGGTGAAAAGGCCTACAAATAAGATCAATACAGTAGCCAAAGCTATGAATATGTTTTGTTTCATATTACGCATTGTTGCATGTGCAATTTTAATAGCTAGAGAAATTTGGACAGGATCAGAGTTAACTAACACTAGATCAGATACATCAATTGCAATATCTGTTCCGCCTCCCATTGCAATTCCTAAATCAGCTTGACTTAAAGCTGGCCCATCATTAATACCATCCCCTACAAAGACAACTGACTCTCCTTGCACTTGTAATTTTTTGACAATGGCGAGTTTATCAGCAGGTAACAGGTTACCGATAGCTGTGTCGAAAGGTAATTTATTTGCGACAACATCCACAGCAGCTTGATTATCTCCAGATAGAAGCATTAATTTTTTAGCTCCTTGCTGTTTGATTTGATCTAAGTTTTCCTTAATCTGAGGACGAAGTTGATCATTGATCATTAATACCATATGCACTTGTCGATCAACGACTAATATTACTTGAGAATCAGACTTATTCATAACCAAAGATGGAATTGAAATATTTTCTGTTTTCATCATTTTTTGATTACCGACTAAGATAGACTTATGATTTATTTGAGCTCGCATCCCCTGACCAGCAATGCTTTTAACATCTTGAGCTAAATAAAGAGCATTGTCATCATTATGAATATTCAATATTGCACGAGCTAAAGGATGATTCGATTCATTTTCCACGCTAGCTAATAGTTTAATATTATGTTCTCGATCCCCTAATAGGTTTTTAATATTAACTACTGTTGGTTCCCCTACTGTCAAAGTACCCGTTTTATCGAAAATAAAATAATTCTTTCGACTCAAAATATTAAAATTAGCAGCTCCTTTAGTAATAATTCCATTCTTAGCCGCCATACCAATACCCATGACCGTTGAAACAGGCACTCCAATCACTAAAGCTCCGGGACATCCAAGAACTAACACTGTTATAGCAGTCTCCATATTTTTAGTCCATAGAGCAACTATAATTCCCAAAACAAGAATGACTGGCGTGTAATATCGTGCAAATTTATCGACAAATCTTTGTTCTTTAGTCTGACTATCTTGGGCATCCTCAATTAACTCGATCAATTTACCAAATACGGTCTCATCCCCAATTTTAATAACTTGAACAACGATTGTGCCATCATTAACGATAGTCCCCGCAAATACTTTTGATAGTACTTTCTTATGAGCAGGTTTTGACTCACCAGTAATGCTAGCCTCATTAACATAACTACTTCCTTGAACCACTACCCCATCAACAGGAATTGTTGATCCAGATTTTACCAAAACATATTGATCAACAACTAGTTCGTCAATATCAACTTCTTGATATTGACGGTCATCAGGTGTGGAAATTTTTAAAGCAGTTGTTGGAAATGTATCCATTAATTCACGGATCGATTGCCGTGTCTTATTCATCATTATCATTTGTAACCAATCGCCTATAGCAAAAAGCCAAACAACAATTCCGGCCTCATCATATTCATGAATTAGCAGGGCCCCGATAACTGCAATTGAAATTAATAATTCAATTGCAATACTCTTATATTTTAATGCACTAAATGCCCGTATTAAAATCGGTAACACCCCTATTAGAGCTGTCAACAACATCATTATTTGAGATAAATTAATTAAATTACCAAACTTGAATCCAAAAGCTAAAATTAGTAATAAAGTCATTCCTATTAAATTTTCTTTTTGGAATTTTTTAAATAAATTTTGAATTGCGTACATGTTCAACCTCCTTCTTTTATTTATTGATTAAACTTATTGTATGCTGCTTTATTGAAAAATAAATTGATAGGTATCAAGTTTACCTCTCCATCTAATAAAAAGAATATATCCATACTTAGAAAAGCTAGTAAAAAAGTACATTTAGTTACTTCCTTCCTACTAGCCTTATTTAATACTTAATAAAAATATTTTTCAAAATATTTAACTTACATATTGTAAGTTAAATCGAACGTATTATAATATAATTATCATATTGATATCAAAGGAGATTAACAATGAGAACACATCATATATCTCTGTTAACAGAGAATGTTGACAGAAACTTTCATTTTTATACTGAAATTTTAGGTTTAAGATTTATTAAGAACTCTGTTAATCAAGCAAAGCCTCTAAGAAGGCATATATATTATGGCGACTTTCTAGGTACTCCTGGAACGGTAGTTACTTTCTTCCCCATTGATCA
Organism: Weissella koreensis KACC 15510; assembly: GCF_000219805.1. NCBI lineage: Bacteria > Bacillati > Bacillota > Bacilli > Lactobacillales > Lactobacillaceae > Weissella > Weissella koreensis. The sequence goes on along the minus strand of NC_015759.1, from coordinate 1,413,596 downwards.
TTTTCATGAACGATTTGATGGTTTAAACTTCTTTAGTGGTATTCACTTTTCTGTTCCCACGGAATCAATCGATTTTTGGAAAATGCGTCTTGCTAATTTTGACATTAAATCAAATTTGGATGACAAAGGAAGATTACATTTTGTCGATTATGATAATATTCCGATAAGACTACAAGAAACCAATAAAGTGAATTTCGACTGGCATATTAATCGTATGAGCGATGTGGATGCTGATTTCCAAATAACTGGTGTTGTCGGTGCTGAAATGCACGTTCCTGATATCGATAAAACCATTAAATTCTTTGATGAATTACTTGAAATTAAGACATATGACAATATCATTAAACTTGATGATGGCGAAGCTCTTGAACTAATTCCGACTGATAAAAACACTGAAAAGTCGAAATTTGGTTGGGGTTCTACTGATCACTATGCTCTAGGCGTCGAAAGTGAATCTGATTTAAAGTATTTTTGGAATAAAGCAAAAAAGTTAGGATATACTCAAGAATTATTTGTTGACCGTGGCTACTTCAAATCAGCTTATTTTATTGAGCCCAATGGAAATCGAGTTGAACTAGCTACAAATAATCCTGGATTCACTCTTGATGAGTCAATTCTAGAACTAGGTACTACTTTTGCCCTGCCTCCAAAATTTGAAAGCCAACGAGAATTATTATTAGAACATTACGCAAAGAAAAATGTTTCTTTTAACCAAGTAAAGCCTTATATAAGTAACGAAAACATGGATGAATTTAAAACAAATTTTAGCAAAATAGATGGTAAATTTAATAGATAAGATTTTTATACAGAGGATTATAAATTATGGTAAAAGATACTTTAGTTTTAAAAGTTATGCAAGACGACAATGACTTGAGTTTGGAAGATATCCGAGGTCCTTGGAAAATTAATATTGATGATTTATTGTCTGTGAAATATATTGTGATTCTTCATAATGATAAAGTTATTAGAGAATACGATTTAGGTTCTAAATTCACTTTTGATATGATCTCTAAAGAAGTCTCAAATCTACAAATAAATGAATTTTCTGGCCAAGTATGCTTGAATTCTCATATGATTGATTATAGTCCTGAAACAATTGTGAGTTTTGAATCTCATGAATTTCTTAGAAGCTTAGTCATTAAAGAATAAATTCAAGCTTGATGAAATAAATTTAAATTAATTGGGCGAAAAGCTTTCGATAGAATACCGAAAAATTTTCGCCCAATTTTATTTTAGTAAACTTACACTCTATTAATTATAGAATAATAATGTGCCATAGTTATTTCATATTATTTGATTAGCATCTTTTATTATCAGACCATAACGCTTTAATAATTGAACCTTTTGAAATAGCTTTAAATAAAATTATTCTAGTATTTTCTCATAGCTTTTATTAAATTTATTATCCCACTTTATTTTTTATAACTATAATCAACTTTAGCACTATACTATATTCTTTTTTTGAGCCATAATGTTACTTATGTGTTAAATGATTAATTTATTTTTCAAAGAAAAGAATGGGAGTATGTAATGTTATTAGATTTTAATACAACATTTGAATCTGCAATTTACAATAAAGAAATTCAATATAAAATTAAAATACTTAAAAAAATATCAGAATGTTCAGATGGTATCGATATATATGATATTAAAGAAGCACTTCAATTAAATGAAAGAACTATTCATAAATACATAGATTCTATTAATGACATTATTGAACAAGATAAAAACTCATCTGATAAAAGCTATAATCTTTATGGACATATTGATAAGCAAAACAATAAATATATTTATACAGGAGATCATTTTCAATTTAAACAACTATATAAAAAGATAGTAGAAGGAACCGTGTCGCTTAGCTTAATCAATAAATTAGTAAATAATAATAATATAAAAATTAAAGCTTTTTTTCATGAAAATTTTATAAGTGAAACATCATTAAGAAGAAATATATCCATCTTCAATGATTATATTTCTAAATATGACGTTTCAATATCTATAAAAAAAGGTTTCATTAGATTTTATGGGAATAAACTTAACATAAGATTTTTAGTAGTTACGTTTATGTGGCGTAATTATGGTGGAACTATATGGCCTTTTGAAAATGTCTCTAAATCAAAAATAGATGCTTTAGCAAATAAAATCATCAATATATATGGTATTAACATGTCTAAAGGTAAAAAACTAGAATTCATGTACATACTAGCAACCAATTTTTCGCGAATTTATACTAATAACTTTATAAAGGATAATGAAATATCTCCAAATATTAAAGACGTCGCAATTTTAAATGTAGCTGATAAGCAAGTTTATGATTATTTAAATAATAATTTAAATATATACGATTCTGACATCTTGTTCATATTATTATGGATTAAAAGTATTAGTGACTTTTATTTTATAGATGATAAGCCCCTTAATATACTTAATATTCTTGCAAGTAAACATCATATTATTTATAGTAAAATAAATAAATATATTATATCTATCGAAGATATAACAAACACTAAAATTGATTTTAATACATTAGACGGTGAAACATTTATCGCTACATTACTTGCTGGAAAATATCATTCATCTTTATTCAAAAAGCTAAATTTTACCATAGCCAATATAGACTCAAGTAAGTTTAATATTGAAAAAGTACCTAACTTGGTTAAAAATATTACAAATATAACTCAGAACATAAACGAAGAACTGCCTAAAGATGAATTAGGTACCTTAATTTATTTTAATGTATCTGCATTTTTAATATTATTCCCTGAATATTACTTTGAACCTAAAATAAACATTCTAGTTCAGATGGATGCTCCTATTTTTGAAGAAGCAGCGTTTGCCAAAAAAATAAGAGATAAATTAATTCCATATTTTAATGTATCTATTTCATATAATGATGATAATAATGATAAATATGATTTAATAATAAGTACCTTTATTGATGAAAAAGAAGAAAAAAATCTAGACCACTATGTAATGGTAAGTAATAATATGACTAATAAAGATTTAAATAGCGTAATATCAGCTTTAAATAAGCTAATTAATACTTAAAAGAAATACAATCATATCTTATTCATTTTCATTAAATTTTTAACAAAAATAACTCTATACTAAAAAAGCCCACAAGTTTGAACAATTACAACTTGTGAGCTTTTTTAATATCATGTTTTAATCATTATATTTATATTTATTTCTTATTGTTAACACTTGTTCGTATGATTGTATTAAAACTGTTAACAATATTAAGTATGTTCCTCCAACTATTCCAAAAATATTTATATTTGTGATTGGAAAATATTGGCTAATCATAAAAGGTATAACCGTAATCAATACATTAAATAAAGCACCTATAAATCCCAAAATTAAAATTCTTTTACTTAAATATTTTTGCGTATTATTTCCTGGTATGACATTTTCAATGAAATCACCACTTTTTTTCATTTTATCAGTAGTTTGAACTACATCTATATTAAAAAACGAGAATGCGATTGAAATAATAAAGATAATTACTAATAGGATCATCAACCCTTGAGTAGTATTAATATTTGTTTTTTCAGCTACATTCAATATTTTTAAATTATGATTATATCTTCCACCAAAAAATAAAGCATACTGTAAAAACGTCAATAAAGATATAGAATACATAAATGGCATTCCTAATGCAGGAATAATCTTTAAAGGAATATATGAATATTTTTTAAGCTCTTTAGAGGCTAAAATTTGTATAAAATAGATCTTATATTCAGCAAAATAAACTAGTGTAATTATCGAAAACATAATCATCAATATTATTAAGAATAATACTAGCATAGGCTTTGAATGGTTATAAACCATGTGAATATCCAAATTGATCTCTTGAACATAATTGCCCAAAATCGTAATTACTATCAAAAGACTATTACCACCTAATCCATATCTTGCAATTAAATTTGAAAGCCATTCTGAAAAGAAGGCTCCTACAATCAAAAACATAACATTAATTTCAAAAAAGAACATTGTTTCATGACCAACATATTTAGTTGTACCTAATTGTGTTAATGTTCCAATTGCCTGTATTATTGATAGAAAGAGCATAAGCATGTTTTGCCTGAAATATTGTGATGCGTCAGAAGATATTATATCATCAGGGTTTTTACCCAATGAAAAAACTTTCCAAATAATCATTGTTGTCATCCATGGTGTCATACCTAATGCTAATAACGTAGGCTTAACACCCATTTCAATAGTACTTAACTGATTATAATTAACCCCATATAATGGAATACGTCTTCCTAGTAAAAAAACAGCAAATATAATCAATGTAAAAGTAATTTTTTTAATGATTGTTTTTCTAGTAATGGTCTTATTCTTGCTTTCAAACACATTATCATCATTCATTATTTTTTTCCACCTTCACCATACTCATCTTCCTAAACGTTAATTCATTATTACTAATATTGACTAATTCAATAAGAACAGAATCAAATTTAAAATCTAAAGGAAATTCTAAAAAATGTTCGTATAAATTCATTATGATTATTTCTTCTTCTGTATCACGATACATTTTAATTTTTAATATTAATGAGTCACTTGGAACCATATCAATATCACATGTTAATTTATAAATATCGCCTGGAAAAATAAGCGGTATATTAGAATTAATTCCTTGACTTTTATGATTATTACCCCAGGAAGCAATCACTTTTCCCGATGGAAAACGAGGATTAATTAACGTAATACTACCATCTTTATTTTTCAATAAATCTCCACCATACAACGGGGTATTATTAAACTCTACGTTGAAAGCGGAATTATCAAATCCATTGTTATGAATACCATTACTTATATTAAATTTGTATTCTCTATTCATTATTATCTTCCCACTTTTTAATCGCATCTTTCGTATATATTAAAAACCATTCAACAACATTATCGCTCTCATCGTTATGTCGACCTTCAAAACCTTTCCCAATTAAATTGACATTACCATCAAAAAGCTCTTTTAATTTATAAAAGCCCGTATTATCATAATCATCTTGTTCCATATATATTACGTAGAAGGTAGTGTCCTTAATATTTTCTAGTTTAATATTTTTAGTTATAAATTCTCCATCGCTTATATTCATATCTTTTTGAATATCTAATGCCGTCAAAAAGTCTTCCGACCTATTAACAGTTGAATTTTCCGCTATACGTTTTAAATTAATTAATGGTTTACCTACGATTACATTTCCTGGCTTTAGAATATTAGAATAGTAAATCGCACCGGTTGTCCCCATAGATAATCCCATCAGGTTAAGATCATGCCGGCTTAAATTTAGCTCTTCAAGTTTATTATCTATGAAAGTAACAAGTTGTTCCTCTAAGTCGCCCCGAATATCCCTATAAAATTCTCCACCTTCTAAACGAGGATCTCCAATTAATATAAAAGGATGGTCCAGGGACCTCATCATCGGATATCCTTCAAATCCTTCAGCTGTTCTATAACCTGAAAAATAAACATTCAAAGGTGGTTTTAAATTACCTTGATTAAAGTAGACGAATAGCTCCTCTCGACTAGAGTTCACTAGTCTTTCTCCACCCGGTAGCATTTGACCATACTTGCCTCTACTTTGCCTAAAGTGTAAATTACCAATTACAGCAGAACCATTTCCTTCCAAAACAACTCTAAACGATACTGTTTTACCTTGATTGTAAGGCCCAATCAAAATTGGGCCTTTCATCTGCTCATCAGATAGTAAAATTGTTTCTACATTTCCATCATCACTTGAAGTCGTTAAGGATATTTCTAATTGTATTTTTATATTTCCGTATAATTCATATTCAAGCCATAACTCCATGATATTTTCTCTGACATAAAGATAATGTGATCCCCATGCTATATATGTTTTATCATAATTATTTTGTGTATCGATCTGAATTTTATGGTGTCCAAAATGCTGTACTTTTGTATTTGGAGAAGATGAAATGTTTAATATATCTCTTTTCATTCTATCGCCGTATTGCTGATTAAAGAAATTATTAAATATAATATTTATAACTCCTGACATATCATTATCGGACATATCATAATACTGATATTTTTCTTTCAAATAATTCAGAGTTTCTTCTGATTGGTTAGAGTTTAAATTAAAAACTTTATATTCTTCTATTTTTATCTCACTATCAATCAATTTAAGTTGATTAAGGTTAATTTTAGATGTTATTAAATATCCACTAAAACCAAAATAATTTATTTTTTTAATTTCCTCTAACTCATCATCTATGTTTTCATTGGATATATCCAGATATTCCCATTTAATATTTTCATTTAATACTTCTGGTTTTAAATTTTCATCACCTATTTGTAAGATGTTGGCTATATATCTTTTCATTTTATATTCTCCAAAGGATAATTTTTATCTATTAATTTATACAGAGGATCAAATATTTTTTTAATTTCATTATTAGAAAAATATATACTTTTATTTAAATTAGCTAAATTGCCTAAGAAGTAATTAACGGCCTCACATAGATGAGATTCGTTCTCTATTTTATAGCCATTTCCACGATCCGTTACATACTTTCTTTTAACAGCGGTAATCTGTGGAGTCCCATTGTGCAAAGCCAGCAATCTAGCTATATTTGCATCTTTTTTCCCTAAATCAATATATATTTTATACTTATTAAAAGACTTTTCCATTGCCGAATAATTTGCGAAAAATTTAAATGTAATTTTTTTTCGTATATTTTCTAATTCTTCTTTTGAATAACCTTCCTCTTCTACTCTTGATATCAGACCTTTAAACTCATTTTCAGCTGCATTTTTCAAACTAAAGAATTCAATCTTTAATTTTTCGTTTTTAAAAATATTATCTTTCATAACATTTACAATATTCATTCTTGTTTGATTACTTATATCATCAAAATTGATACCAATATAGTCATCTGAATATTTCATGAAGGTTCCTGAAATTATATTAGGTTCTTTTTCAGGAAGAAAAATAACATCAATACCATCATTTAATTTTTGCTTAATTTGATATAATGTATCTTCATCATTAACAATAATTCCATTAGATCTATTTAATCCTTCAATAGCAATTTCATCCAAATTATTCAAAACATTTTTTTGAACTATATATATCACTTTATTAGACAAATCATGTAATACAGGAGAAGTATGATTGCTGATTTCAGCAATTATTAGGTTATCATCAAATTCAGATACCTTATCTAAAATCCATTGATTTTTAAGATTCAATAAATGATTTCCCTCAAAAATTTCCTTTTCCCAATCCAAAGCATTATTTTTTGTAAATAATACCTTTCCATCATAATTTATATAATTAATATCAAATAGTCCTTCTGAATTAACTAATATTTCTGCTACCTTAATGCCCCTATCACTAAATAAAGAAGTTTTAGTTAATTTTGTACCTGAACTATCAAATTCATCAATTCGATAATTCACCCCATGATTATCATCATAATAGCCACGATAAATCATCGTTCCGTCATCTCGTAATACATTCCAATGCTCATTAATTTCAATGATCCTATATTCCGCTGGTAATTCTAAGTCAACTTGGTTTAGCACATGATATGTATTAGGATCTATATCATATGTATCTTCAAAAAAGTTTTCTACATGATCTTTATCGATATTATTCTCTAACATTCTTGCTTGAGAAAATAGGTCAAAGTCAATATTAAGTAATATCAGATTATATTTATCTTCTAATTCATGAAATAGTGTGACAATACTATTATTTGACTTATCTTTCATTTCATTACTATAGTCTGGAACAAACAATAGATTTCTTCTATGCATTTAAAAATCCCTCTTTAACTGTTCATTATTAATAATATTGTTCTAATTAGTCCAATAATAACTATAAGGACCATAGCATAGGCCATAACTATAGATAGTATACTTTTTTGCCGTTTATTATTTCCCCTACTTCTTCGATCTTCTCCTAATTTATTAAGTTCAATAGTAGATTTATTCTCTAATTTATCCATCTTCATAATGTTTATAGCTCCTTATTTTAAGGGAAAGTAACCTTTAGATTATTTTTTACTTCTAACCTACTTAACATGAAATTTTTCAAGATAGCTTTATTGACCGATTTTCTAAAAAATTTATATAATCTTTGACTGTCTTCTTGATATTCTTGCAATGGATTCTTTTGACCCGTTACACGCTTATCAATTAATAATCGTAATTGTTGCATTCTGTCTACATGTAATACCCATTCAGTATCTATGGACTTCAATAATATTTGATTTATAAATTCTTCAAAAGCATCCGGGTATTGATCTAGAAGATTTTGAACGTAATTAAATCGATCATTAATCTCTTCTTCTATATTTATTTGATCATCAATACTATATGATTCATCAATGAAATCAAATATAAATCTTGTTTTATCATAGTTTTCGTTATCAACGATATCTTTGGCATATCCTTTTAATAATTCTACAAAATGTCTATGACTAAATTGATTTTGATTTATAATACTATCTCTTTCATGATAAATAATTTCTCTTTGAACACGTAATGTCTCATCCATTTCCATTGAATTAAATCTGTTTTTATAATCTTCTTCTTCAAATTTAGTTTGAATCTGCTTAATTTTATGCTTGATATATTCTTTTTGGAAAAAATTTAATTTTACTGTTTTTTTATTAGAAATTCGGTCAATCCCTTTGACGTAAAAGTCTTCAAAGATCTTGTCTTCCAATGAAACAAAAAATTCAGTAGTCCCACTTTCACCTTGCCGTCCTGACCTTCCTCTTACTTGATTATCTATTCGCTTACTAGAGAAATGTTCCGTAGCTATAACAGCTAACCCACCAATTTCTTGAACCTCTTTGTCAATTTTAATATCAGTACCACGCCCAGCAATAATAGTAGCAATTGTTAACGTCGACTTTTTACCTGCCATTTTAATGATTTCTGCTTCATTTGCAATTTGTGATCCTGTCAAAACATTATGAGATATATTTCTAGACCAGAAAAAATTAGAATATATGTTAGCCGTAAAAATAGATTCTGTTACCAATAAAACTGGTCTCCCAGCTTCAATTAGCTCCATCGTCCTTTTCATAATTTGTTCTAATTTATTACTCAAAGATACTGTATAGTGATCTTTAAGATCTTTACGTACAGATTTTATGTTTTCTGGAATCCTATCCACACGTAGATTATATATTTCTAAGAACTCTTTTCTATTTGTATAAGCTGTTCCCGTCAAACCTGATAGTTGATTAAACATTCTAAATAAATTTTGATAGGTAACAGAAGCCATAGATCTATTTTCTTTAGACAACGAAACAAATTCCTTAGCCTCTATTGCTTGGTGTAATCCTGATTCAAATAATGATCCCTCCATAATACGTCCAGTTGTTGAATCTAATAATTTTATTTCTCCATCTGTAACAATATAATCATCACCTAACTTCATAATAGTATTCGCCTGCAGTGCCAACATTACATGCTTTACTAATTCAAAATTATTTTCACTAAATAAATTTTCAACTCTGAAAAATTTATTTGCTTTTTGAACACCACGTTCTGTTAACCAAACTGTTTTTTTCCGATTATCCATTTGATAGTCTCTAAGAGGATCTAACAGACTAACAAAATTATTAGTGATTTTAAATAAATTTGATTGTGCTTTAGGATTACCTGAAATAATCAGTGGCATTTGCGCATCATCCAATAATATAGAATCTATTTCATCGATGATAGCCCAATCAAAATGTAAGTTTAATTTTTCTTCTGATTGTGATACTAAATTAGATTGTAGATAATCAAATCCGAATACATCATTGGTTGTATAAACAATAGGGTTATCATATAACGCCTGTCGTTCTTTCATTTTAAAACTAAATTTCTGATCACTATTTTTATCCAACTCTTCAACCAAACCAGAGGGGATATTTAATCTCTTAAAGATAGGACGAGAAAACTCATAGTCACGTTTAGCTAAATATTGATTCTGAGTAAATAAAATTTGATGATGATTTTTTAGATACCCCAAATATAATGCTATTATAGCGGTAATAGTTTTGCCCTCACCTGTCTTCATTTCTGCTATGTTCCCATTTAATAATGTTAATGCACCAATGATTTGAACAGGGAAAGCAATATATCCTTCTTCTCTCCTGATGGCCTCCACAATTATACTTAAGGCTGAAATTTCCATTTCATTATCCAATTTATTAAGTTTATAAAATTTAAGAGTCATCTTTTGCGCATATTCATTAAATTCAATATTGCTTTTTACTTCGAGATCTTTTTGTAAAATAAGAACTTTTTTTGATATTCTTAAAAAATTATTCATGTTATTTCATATCCTACTTAATTTTATATAGTTAGTATTTATATATTAATTGTAATACTTTTTTGCTCATATTTATTGGTTTTATGCATAACAAAATAAACAAAAAGAAAGGTTCTAGACTCAAAAATGATTTGATACTAGAACCTTTCTTTTACATTATAAGTACAGTCTATAGTACCTATTTATCTCTCTTTTTATTCTTTTTAAGAAGCATACCTGCTCCTAATAACTCCATTATATTAGGGATAATGTTACTTAATTTAGATGGTGCTGCAAAAGTTTCTGGCAATTCGTTTTCTGATGTTGTATCTGAATCATTATAATCAATATTTTATTTTGGAGTAGATTCTGAATACGAAGTAATATTTGAAGTATCATTGTTACTTATTGATTCTGAGATATTATTTGACTCTGAAATTGAATTACTATCAGATGCATTTGAATCGCTTAACGATGACGACATAGAATCTGAAATACTGTTGGAATCTGATGCACTCTTTGAAGCTTCACTATCACTAGTTGACTTTGAGCTAGAGTTTAGATCAGAGGTTGACTCTGATTCACTCTTTGAACTTGAAGCAGAATTACTATCAGATGCATTTGAATCACTTTGTGATTCTGATGTTGATCCAGAAGTACTCTTTGACTTACTACTTGAATCTGAGTCTGACCCTGAATTTGATGCTGAATCTGATGCATTTGAATCGCTCAATGAATTTGAGTTTGATCCATCTGCTGAAGTTGACTTTGAATCAGAAGCCGAATTTGAAGCATCTGAATCACTCTTTGAATCTGATTCACTGTTTGAAACTGAATCATTATTAGATTCTGAACTTGATTTTGAATCATCGTTCTTTGAATCTGAAGTTGATTTAGAAGTTGATTCACTATCATTGGTACTATTTGAAGCACTCTCTGATAGCTCTGGATCATCTGGCTTATTCAAAGAATTTGATGTGCTATCTGAAGTTGAGGCCGATGCACTCTTTGATTCATCATTGTCACCCTTTGAATTTGAGATCGATGATGATTCACTATCAGAACGACTAGCTGAACTACTATCAGACGCATTTGAATCTGACTCACTCTTTGAAACTGAGCTTGATTCTGACTTTGAAGTTGACACCGAATTACTATCTGAATGATCTGATTCACTCTTCGACTTTGACGTTGAAGTTGACTTTGAATCACTCGTTGAATCCGACGCTGAATCTGAGTCATTTGAGTTAGGATTTGATGTCGAATTAGACTTTGAAGTTGAGGCAGAGATTGATTCTGAATCACTCTTTGAATTATTCGAATCTGAGATTTCCTTACTTGTTGATTCTGAATCTGATGCACTCTTTGAAGCTTCACTATCACTAGTTGACTTTGAGCTAGAGTTTAGATCAGAGGTTGACTCTGAGTCGTCCTTTGAGTTAGAAATTGAGCTACTATCTGAAGCATTTGAGTCACTTATTACTCCTGAATTTGATGCTGAAGTACTCTTTGACTTACTACTTGAATCTGAATCCGCACTTGAATTTGATGCTGAATCTGATGCATTTGAATCGCTTAATGAATTTGAGTTTGATCCATCTGCTGAAGTTGACTTTGAATCAGAAGCCGAATTTGAAGCATCTGAATCACTCTTTGAATCTGATTTACTATTTGAAGCTGAATCATTCTTAGAATTTGAGCTTGAGTTTGAATCATCATTGTTTGAATCTGAAATTGATTTAGAGATTGATTCACTATCATTGGTACTATCTGAAGCACTCTCTGATTGTTCTGGATCATCAGGCTTAATCAACGAAGTTGATGTACTATCTGATGTTGAAGCCGATGCACTCACTGACCCTTCAGAATTACTCTTTGAGTTTGAGCTAGAAGTACTATCTGATTCACTAATTGATGCACTTCTAGAAAGATCTGAATTTGAATCATCTGATGAATTTGAAACAGATGCCGACTTTGAATCTGACACTGAAGTACTATCTGAATGATCTGATTCACTCTTCGACTTTGACGTTGAAGTTGATGCAGAATCACTCGTCGAGTCTGATGCTGATTCTGATTCATTTGGATTTGGCACCGAATTTGACTTAGATGTTGAAGCAGAGATCGATTCTGAATCACTCTTTGAATTATTTGAATCTGAGGTTTCATCACTTGTTGATTCTGATTCAGAAATACTCTTTGAAACTTCTCCATCACTAACTGACTTTGAACTAGAGTTTAGCTTAGAGGTTGATTCTGAGTCATTCTTCGAATCAGAAATTGCGTTACTATCAGAAGCATTTGAGTCACTTATCACTCCTGAATTTGATGCAGAAGTGCTCTTAGAAGTAGAGGCAGATTTAGAAAAATAATCAGAGTATGAGTCCGAAAAACTCTTAGAAATTGAACCCTCTTTGGAAACACTGTTTGAACTAGAAGCACTATCATACAATGAAGACGACTTACTTATTGATTCACTTCTGGACTTAGAGGTACTATCGTATAATGAAGTTGAATCACTTGTCGAATTACTATCATGAATTGATTCTGAACGGCTATTTGATTCAGAGATACTATCATCTTTTGACGTTGAATTACTTTCCGATTTAGAGATACTATCATCTTTTGATGTTGAATTACTTTCTGATTTAGAGATACTATCATCTTTTGATGTTGAATTACTTTCTGATTTAGAGATACTATCATCTTTTGATGTTGAATTACTTTCTGATTCAGAATTTGAATTTGAGTTAGATTCATAAGTCTTAACAATAGTTATAGTAGCTGTAGTAGTGTGTTCGACACCTTGATCATCAGTATAAGAAATAGTGACCTGATACTCACCCTCTTTACTGTAATCGACTTTACTATCATCCAATTTTAACTTACTTTTATCGTATGGTTTATCGTCGGGTTCCTTGATGCTACTTACATCAATGTAATCCTCAACTGTGGGCTTCGTTGCCTTAGGATCTGATGAATCATAAGTTTGATCTTTTGGTTTATCCCATGAAAATTCTCCTGCTGTAACTGTTAAGTGAGCCGTTTGATGGTGGTCAGTCAACTGTCGGTCAATATATTGAACATCAACATCATATGTACCAGGATTTTTATAATTAACTTTAGAATCATCAATTGTTAAATTATCTGTAATAGTCGGTTCATCATCAGGTTCTTTAATACTATTTACATCAATATAATCTTCAGCTTTTGGCTTAACGGCATTAGGATCTGTAGAATTATAAGTTAGATCCTTTACTTTATCCCAAGTGAATTCTCCTTTAGAATATACTATATTAATAGATAAAACATTATCTTCTGAGCTAGCACCAAATAAACCTTTAATAGATCCTGAATTTACAGAACTTACAAATTCACTCCAATTAGATACTTCACTACCATCTTCATTCTTTATTTCAAAATCACTGATGAATTCATGCAATCCAATATCTAAACCATAAGTAGGAATTTTAAATCTAGAAAGCTTAACATTGGGATAGTATCCTTTTACTTCTGGAGGAGCTATTAGATTTGCTTCACCACTATCTGAGTCAACATAAAAATTATGATCAGAAATATCAGTTCCATCTTCGTATTCAAAAATTTCCTCATTATAAATCTTTTTTGCAGGTGTTACATCAATCCCTTTATTTTCTTTACCTTCCGTATTAGTTAAAGCGATAATGGAATGATCTTTATTAGCTAACGTTGAGGCATCTTTGTCTGAACTCTTAACTTTATTTTTAACATCATTATCAGCTCGTGCAGAATTGGTGACTGCAACTGTTGACGAAACAGCACCTAAGGACAATAAAGCCCCTAATACTACTTTAGAGCCCGTATGATCAGATGCAGCGATTTGATCTATATCTTTAGTACCAATCGTCTTATTAGAGCCGTTAACTAGATCTTTTCCAAATTTGTACAATCGATATTTAATGGTACTGGTTTTTAATATTTTTAATTTATCTTTATTATTACGACTATTCATATCATATAATCCCTTTTTAATGTTTTTTTGAATAATTACATGTACATATATAAATTAATTAGAGACAAGGCTATTTTAGTTTAGTGACTTTATCACTGATTAAATCTCTGGTTTGAAGTTCGCGATAATTTGGAGTAGATAAATTAATTTGCTTGATTTTATGATTTTCATTGTTTAATAAATCGTAGATATTACCCTTTATTGAATTATCTTCATCAACTATTGTGTCAATAAAAGTTAAATTGCTCTCATTAGGTATAAAGCTAAGTTCTCTTCCTAATTGAGTTACGTTATATTCATACCCTTTTTTATTATTCAACAGTGTCTTAATAAAATCATTTGGGTTCACATACTTTTCATCGTTATTTAAAACCATATTAACTTCATTTTCAAAATAAAAATCACTTGTTGAAACATCTAACCCATCTTGATCATAGAAATCAGATTGTAAAATATGCCCTTCACTATAATATTGTTTAGCGAATAAAGATCCATCTCTTCGATAAATATCTTTATAGTCAATATCGCCATTTTCATTAAGCCAAATTACTGCTTGAACAATTCGACTACCATCATTAAACCATCGGATTTCAGCTAACTTTTCACCATGACTTGTTATTGATTTAGTCCATTTATCACTAACAACTAATTGAGCTTGATTTGGTACCTTTAAATCAGTCCACCAGATTCCATCTTTTTTAGAAATCGGTTTTAAATATTGATTAGTATAGATATCGAAAACTTTCTTATCTTTAATGTCTAGCCCATATGTCGATAAAATATTTGCTGCATTTTCATGTGGCGTTGCAATCCATAGCTCGTCGCTTTTACCACTAATAACATTTTCAATTTGCCATTTAATTCCTTCATAATTTAAATAATCTAAGGAATTAATTACTTCTACTTTTTTTATCATTTCAATTCACCCATTAAAACGTCCCATTTAATTGCAATGATTTTTGCTTGATACTTCTCCGCAACTTCACGCGCGCCAATAGAAAGTTTATTGTAATTTTTAAACACTTTTTCGATTGACTCAGTTAGATTATCAATATTCTTTTGGACTTCATCTTCAGTTCTAGCACTTCGATCAAATGAAGCCAGATATCCATTTTTACCTTCTGTAACTAATTCTTGAGCGCCATAGAGATTAGCATACGATGCAATTGGTAAAGAATCGCTGATTGCTTCAATATATGTTAATCCAAAGCCTTCTGAGTAAGAAGCACCAACAAACGCATCATAAGGAGCAATATCTTTCACAACATCTTGGCTTAAGCCTTTTAACGTTACAATATCGCTTAATTTTAGCTCTTTGATTAAAGCAGCTAATTCATCATGCTCTGCCCCTGCACCAAAGATATCTAAAGTTATATCATAAGCGTTTTCTTTTAACTTTTTAATTGCCCGAATAATATGTGAAATATGTTTTTCTTCATGTAGCCTCGAAGCTGTGACAAGCTTCATGGTATGTTTCTTATTCCATTTTTTAGCCGGTGAAATATGTTTTACACCACCAACCGGAATATTAATGATCTTATTACCGTATGGTAAATTAGCCATCTTTAAATGTTTTTGCATGTCTTTCTTCTGTAGTTCAGTAGCTACAACAATATAATCAATCCACTTTAAATGATCAAACATATATTGATAATATTGATTCCACACTGGATGACCATCTATAAAATCAGATAAATGTGCAGCATGCATAATCTCTACTAAATGAAATTTATGCCCTTTGATACGTAGATCAACTAGAGCCTCTTCGTTTTCTGAACCTCGGTCCAAAATGTAGGTATTATTCTCAAATATTTTCTCTAATTCTGTATAAAAAAATGAAAGCATTTCTTCAAAAGTGTTAAAGAAATAGTTAGCTCCATTAAATTCATCTAAGTGGATAGACTCCATAACGTTTCCTAAATCTTTATCATCACGAACCTTCCAGTTTAATTTATGTTTCCCATTCTCTAAGAAAATTCGATCATCACTTACTAAATAAATTTCTTTTTCTGTTGAATAGATTTTATTTCGAAGCGTTGTCATTTTATACCCAGAACTCGTCCTTGTTTTAATAATCCGTTGAGTGTTAGTTAAATCCCAAAGAACATCACTGTCTGAATCATATGTTTCTTTTAACCCATTTATAGCATATTCATTTGGATTATCACTCATTAAAAAATCAAATACATTAATTACTTCTGACTCTTTTAAGTTCCATTCTTTCATGTGTTGGTGGAGGTTTGGCAGCAATTCATTAAAAATTAATTTAAATGGAATTTGACGTTCTCTAAACCTATCGGCTCTATAAAATTGAGCATGTTCTACTCCACTATTACCATGGCCCATCGCTTTATTAATAAAAAAGTTCATAACGAAACTCCTAATTTCTTTATTTCTTATTATTAATTAGTATAACGCCTAATTTTATATATATTTTTTCTAAAAGTTACATTTTATTTGTACCTTTTTGGTTAATCTATCTTTGCATATTTATTTACATTTTTTGAAATACTATTCTTCAAAACGGCTTTAAATCAGCTTTAACTTAATCTTTAAACTTACTAAAAGTAACTATTTTAATGACCTTTTGTCAAATAAATCGTACCTTAATATCATATTTGTAACTTTTTTGAAAAATAATGGTTATACAAAAAAGCTCCATAAACTATTAACGTTTTTAAAAAACGAGAATAATTTATGGAGCATTAATTAAATTTTTAGAATAAATTGCAATCTAACTAAGATAATATTGAAATAATTATCTTTTTAGATATGTAAAAAGAATTTTACAAATGCTGCTGCGCACGCTGCACCAACGAAAGGAGCAATTCCAGGAACCAGGATAGCATACTTCCAGTCTGAGTCCGCTTTATTAGCAATTGGTAGAATCCGATGAGCAATACGTGGTCCCATGTCTCGAGCTAAGTTCATCGCGAACCCAGTCGTTCCACCAATTCCCATACCGATTGCCCAAACCAACAATCCAACCCCGATTGCTGACAATCCTTCAGTTTTAACTTGAACAATAGCTAAAATTCCTGTAATGAAAATAAACGTTGCAAAAGCTTCAACAAAAAAATTACGAGGTAAATTACGAATAGCTGGTGATGTAGTAAAAATATTACGAATGTCTACTGCATCAACTTTGCCTTCAGAGGCTTTAAACTGATCAGCATACATAATCCAAACAATAATTGCACCAACGATTCCACCAGCTAATTCTGCTAAGCTATACGGAATAAATGAAGACCAAGGCAAAAGTCCTAAAATACTCTGTGCCAAGGCCATGGCTGGATTCATACAAACCCCACCAAAAATAAATAATGCCACTGAAATACCAAACGCCCATGTAGTAATTGCAAATAAATGCCCTGACCCATGGTACTTAGTATTATTCAATACTACGTCCGAATGGACGCCAACCCCAAAAACAATCATTAAAGCGGTGCTTAAAAACTCAGCTAATAAATTATGTATCATTTTAACTCCCTAAAAGTATAATATAGACAACCCTACTATTATATCTTAATACATTCAATAAAGTAAATAGTCTAATGAAATTAACGTTTTGTTTCATTTAGGTCCTTATGCTTGATTTAAAGCCAAAAATAAACAATAATTATATTTATATAATCATCAACTTAAGGAGTTTTTAATGCCTGAAGAATTTATTAAACATTTTGCGGCTGACATTTATAGTAGTGACATTCATCATCAGGGGTATATTTTAAAAATTATAGCTGACCACCATCATGGTATGGACATATCAGCAATTCAAGAATACTTCCAATTAAGTCGCCGAACAATTTATAAATACATCGAATCAATCAATGAAGTTGCTAAATTAGCAGAAGAAAATGAAACTGATGAAAATATTCATTATGGTGAAATAAAGAAAGAAAACAACCTTTATTACTTTACTGGTAATCAAATCAACTTTCAATATCTGTTTTGTAAAATTATCGATAAATCCATTGCAATGATTATTAGTAAACAATTTTTAGTTAATCGTGAAATCAACGTTAAACAATTTTGTTACGACAACTATATCAGTGAGACCGCCCTTCGACGTAATATCTCTAAATTCAATAGTTACATGAAGAAATATGGTGTATCTATTTTAATTTCAAAAGGTTCATTAACCCTAAACGGAGATTCAATTAAAATTCGTTTTGGATTAGCAACCTTTCTATGGCGAAATTACCGAGGCCTACAATGGCCATTTGCTAATATCTCTCAAAAAAGTATGCGAAATTTAGCTTTACGAATTGGTACTATTTATTCTATTAATTTTAATGAAGGTAAATTAAATGAATTAATGTATATTTTTGGAACTAATCTTTCGCAAATTATCGTTAATAATTTCATTGACCCAAAAGAGATTAATCAAGATTTATTAGATTTATTAATCTTAGATGACCGAGATCAAGAATTATACGATTATCTAAATAATAATTTCGACTTAAATGATACTGAATTAAACTTCGTCATATTGTGGTTTAAAGCAATGAGTGATGCTTATTCATCAGGTAATCGAGCACAAGTTATTTTTGGGAAACTCAAGGCGTTAAACCATCCTTTCTACAAAAAGATAGTTAAATATATTATGGCTGTTGAAGGTCGGACCAATGTCAAAATCGACTTTAGCACCCCCGCTGGTGAATTATTTTTGGCCACTGTTATTGCTGGCCAGTTTCATCTAAATCTCTTCCATGATTTAAGCTTAACCGTTTCCAATATTGATATGGATCATTTCGGTAATAATATGGACGCTGGATTATTTCATGGTATCAGTGAACTAACCCGTCCCAATAATACTGATTTAACTGAGGATGAATTACATACCTCCATTATGTTTAATGCGATGGCTTTTCTTCTTATTTTCCCACATCATTATTTTGATCCTAAAATCAATATTCTTGTTAAAATGGACGCGACATCTTTTGCTGAACAAATTTTTACAATTCATGTAAAAGAAATCTTAGATCCTTATTTTAATATTGAAATTTTTACTCAAAAAACAATGGGCTATGTGGTAAAACCTGATGTATTAGTCAGCACCGCCCTGTTTGTTGATAAATCGATCGATCCGGACCATCAGATCTTTATTAAACCCCAACTAGATTTTAATGATAGCTTATATCTACGTGAATTTATGACACGTATTACAAAAGAAAAAAATCCAGAAATTTTTGATGTATAAACCTAATAAGCTATTGGCTCAATTTATTAATTTTACAATTATATAAAAACTGATCAGAAACATTTTGGTATTATACCAAATATCTCCGACAAATATCTCCGATCAGTTTTTATTTTGATTAAAACACCTTTAATTGCAAGTACTTATTTACATAGTTTGAAATCTTCACCAAATACGCTATCATCATTGTATAAAACTACATCCGCTATTAAATAATAATTTTATTTAAATCTTCAGGAATTAATAATAAAGCTTCGAGATAATATTGTTAATCCTTATTTTACTTATATCTGCATAAAAAAAGAGCTGTAAATATATTATTTACAGCTCTTTTACTTAGTTCTTATGAGAAAATATAATATTTTTAATGTCTAAATTTAATTAGGAATTATCCTAGAATTAGAACAATTGCTCCCCAGTCGCTTGCTCATTTGAGCATAAGTGATCGTAACTCTAATCATTATATCTTACTAAGAAAAGGTAGCATTTTTTAATGCCAGAATTGAATTAAGATTCCACCTAGGATTAGCACGATGGCTCCTCCCATTCGGTTACCCATTTGAGCAAAGGCGATCATACTCATACGGTTTGAAGCTGACAAAACAGCGACATTACCAGTTCCACCCATACTGTTATTGGCCATTCCTGACGCAATTGCAGTTTCAACGGGATAAAGTCCAAACAACTTACCAACTAGAGCACTTACAAGACCCATTACGATAACACTAGTTAGTGTCAAAATAACAAACTTCCAAGTCAATGATTGTGCCAAAACATTTAAGTCGATCAAAGCTAATCCGATACCAGCCAATACGGCGTGTGTCAAATTACCCATAATAACATTGTTGAACATAACAACTGATTCTTCTAAGTGCTTAGGAACTAAGTTAAATGCTTTAGCTAAAATAACCAAAATAATGATAAAAGCATAAGCGTGAACCTTTGGTACAAAGCTGTTTAAGATGGTACCAACTAGGAAGAATGAGAAGGCTACCAACATACCAACTCCAATGCGTGTTGCATCAAGGTTTTTGATTGGTTCAGTTTTTTCATCTTCATTAATTGGCAACAAAACACCATGTCCATCATACTTAGTATTTGCCCAAATTTTAGAAATCAAGGCTGCCCCAATAACTGCAAGGACATTTCCCAAGGTAACGGCAGGAATCAACTGTGAAAACATTGATGCTGAACTTACGCCTAATCCTTGAGAGTAAATATGAGACAAAGGAACGGCACCTGCACCAATTCCTCCAGCCATCATTGGCATAGAAACGAACATTACTGAATGACCAAATCCTAGTCCCAATAACTTTCCAACCAAACCAACAGAGAAGAACCCTGCGACCATGGCGATTAGAGATACCGGAATGAATCTTACAGCAGCTTTCATAAGCAACTTACGATTCATACCTAGAATAGATCCAACAATTAATGCGGCAATATAAAAGTCCAATAATCCTTGGTCATTTAAAAAGGTCTTAGTAGCACCTACGACATTGGCTGGAATAATTCCTGTTGCTGCCAAAGCAGCTGCGGCGAAGATCGTGAAAACTGATCCTCCACCAAGATATGACTTAACCACAGGTATGATACTACCAAGGTAGTAAAATAGGTGACCAAGTAACACCAACATTAATGTTAACCCTAGCATATTTAGTGGTAATTTCTTTAGTGCGATTGTTACAAACAATACAACTAACATCAGTATATACAATGGTAAACTGACACCACTAATTTTAATTTTTTTTATCTTTTCCAATTTTCTACACCCTAATTAGTATTCTGCAGACCACTTAGCGTCTTGAACTGCTTGCTTAACATCTGCAATTGGTTCGCGGTTAAGATCTTGATCTACTACGCTTTGCGCTGTAACTTCAGCAATCTTTTGTGAGAATTCAGTAAGATTTGAAACAGGTGGCAATACAGCTGCCCCAGCTTCGTCAGCATCAACTAGTCCACCAAGTGCATGGATGGCTGCTGAAATAGTCTCAGGTGTCAACAACTTAGCTGTTGCAGCAACTAGCCCAAATCCTAATCCAGGATAAATCAAAGCATTGTTTCCTTGACCAATAGTATAAGTAACACCATTGTATTCAACATCGTCAGAAGGAATTCCTGTAGCGATCAAAGCTTTTCCATCAGTCCACTTAATTAAGTTTTCTGCTGAGGCTTCGATCAACTTTGTTGGGTTTGACAATGGGAAGATAATTGGACGTTCAGTATGTGCTGCCATTGACTTAACAATTGATTCTGTAAAGGCACCAGGTTGTGTTGAAGTACCAATCAAAACAGTTGGGTGAATTTCATTAACAACTGCTTCTAAATCAGTTAGTTGATCTGCATTAGCAAATTCTTTACGTGAACGAGTGAATGGCTTTTGTGCTTCAGTCAAACCTTCTGTGTCATCAAACAACAATCCTTGCTTATCAACAAGATAGAAGTGGCTGCGAGCTTCGTCATCAGATAATCCAGCTTGCTTTAATTCTGAGAAGATTTGGTTAGCAATTCCCATACCGGCTGATCCGGCACCAAAGGTAACGAAAGTTTGATCAACCAACTTTTCCTTTGAGATGTTCAATGCTCCAAAGATACCTGCTAGAACAATCATTCCTGTTCCTTGAATATCATCGTTAAATGTTGCGATGTTATTCTTGTACTTATCTAAGATAACTTGAGCATTGGCACGACCAAAGTCTTCCCAGTGCAATAATGATTCTGGGAACAACTTTTGTTCAGCAGCAACAAACTTATCAATAAATGCAAGATATTCGTCACCAGCAATACGCTCGTGCTTGTTTCCTAAGTACAAAGGATTTTCCAACAATGCTTTGTTGTTAGTTCCTGCATCAATGCTAATTGGCAAAACTGATGCTGGATCGATACCAGCAGCGGCTGTATAAACCATCAATTTACCAACGGCAATATCAACACCGTTAACACCCCAGTCACCCATACCTAAGATACCTTCAGCATCGGTTACAACAACTAACTTGATGTCTCTTCCATCAGAAGCGTTCTTTAAAGCACTTTCGATATCTTCAGGACGATCAACAGACAAAAATGCAGCATTTTGAGGGTTAGTGTAGATTTCATTGTATTGTTCAATTGAATCAGCAACAACTGGATCATAAACAATAGGCATGAATTCTGAAACGTGTTGGTCCATCAAGTTATAGAACAAAGTAACGTTTTCATTAAACAAATTCATCAAGAAAATTCTTTTTTCAAGCAATGGGCTTTTAGATTGGAATTGCTTGTAAGCTTGTTCAGTTTGTTCTTCAAGAGTTTGTACTTTGCTTGGCAATGCACCAATCAATCCAAGTTCTGCACGTTCTTCCATTGTGAAAGCTGTACCCTTATTTAAAAATTGGTTACGTAAAATGTCGTATCCTTTGGTATTCATTATTATTTCCTCCGTGAAATTAATATTTTTATTTATCAATAGGTTGACTATACACCGCTTATTGTTTTATAGTCAAACTTAGCATATACTATAAAATAAATTTATACACCCAGCCAAAAGTACCTATATTAAAGGGGTTAAGATGAAAACAGAAGATTTCGAATATTTTAATGAATTATATAATAAAAAAAGTTTTACAAAAGTTGCTCAAACTTTTGGTGTTAGTCAACCTTCAATTAGTACGGCATTAAAACGATTGGAAACGTACTTTCATAGCAAATTAGTAATTAGAGGAAATGCTCAAACTGAATTACACTTCACGCCTGAAGGGGAACAATTATATAAACATACTAGCTCAATTATGACAGAATTGGGTAGTGCCCAACATGAATTGAATCACTTAAAATCGCATATTACTACCATTGGTTTACCACCAATGTTGAAAAATGCTTATTTTGCCAAAATCGTAGCCGCCAGCAAAGAATTTGACAAATATTTTAATATCAAAAACATGCATATTTACGAAGCAGGCTCTAATGTATTAAAAAAATCTTTACTAGATGGTGATGTTGACATTGCATTATTGGGTTCATTAAATAGCAATGTTCATGAAGAGTTAAATCAAGAGCCATTCGTAAAAGCTCATTTTAAAATTTTCGTTTCCAAAAAAAATCCCCTTTCGCAAAAAGAAAGTGTTTCTTTCGCTGATCTAAAAAAAGAACAATTTATAGCACTAGATTCTAATTTTGTTCATAATCAGGCCATGACAATTTTCGCCAATGAAAATAACATTAGACCGAATTTTTTTATGAAAACTTCCGATATAAATTTTTTAATGAATATGGTTGCAGAAAACTTAGGTATTGCCTTATTAGCTGATATCGTCAACCCAAATTCATCAAATATAGTTGTACTCCCCTTAAATGATGAGAATCAGCCAACATTCATAGGAAGTATCGCATTTAGAAGAAATCACATCTTAACACCAGAAGAACAAATGTTTAGCACAGTTCTTTCCAAATATTCGAACACAAAAAATGAAATTAGTGATCAATAAGTATTTAATTTAACCATATTAATCAAAAAAACAAAACTGGAAAGAAGTATTTTGACGTTAAGTCATCTACCTCCAACCAGTTTTATTTTTATAATCTTAATTAAATTCATAGTTAATTTATTTCAAAATTTTGTTACATTATCAAACGTCATATTCTAATTCTTTAATCGCTGCATCCATATACGCATTAGCACTTTTCATTTCTTGATTGTCGTATTCCACTGCGCCGGTTTTTAAACTAATATCAATATCCTTTAAAGATTTAGCATTAATCAATAATTGATCAAAATTATCTTTAATTCGCTCCTCAACTATTTTTGCTCCATCAAGATCAGTATATAAAAGTGTCGCCCACGTTAAATTACTTTCATCATCATTTAATAAATAGGAAATATCATTACCACGAGTACTGTGTTTTAAGGCTGTCGTAGTTAAATCAATTAATTCATCAATCCGTCGTTCACTCATAATTTCTCTTAATTGTTCCAAATATCGAACTTGAATGGCTACAACACTGGTCGGAATGTTAAACCGTTGACTGGTTTCTGTAAATATATTTGAATCCTCTAAAAATGCAGCCGTTGTTCTTAGATTGGTTTTGGTATTAAAAGCACCCTGTTCAATGATTCTATTTTGTAACTCTAGATTATCACTTTGTAATTGTCGCACTCTATTAGTCATTGAATAAAAAGTAATGGACAATACTAATGGCACAATCAGCCAATAGATTTGTAATAGTTCTATTTCCCCATGATTAATTGAATTTAAAAAAATAATGTAGAGAACCTGCCCAAACATAAAGACTAAATTAAAAGCAATCCCAATAAGCAAACCAAAAAAATACATTATTAAGATCAATAACATGGTGACAAATAAATAAATCGCATTTGCCATTAATTGACCTGATAACTCTGTCATAATCGCTGTTGTTAAAATCAATGCCAAAAAAATTAATAAATAAACATCACTTAAAATTGAGGTGCTTTTATTATCTTTCATGATTATTCCTTCCAAATCTCAGATTATCATTTTTATATAAAATGACGATAATTACACCAATCAATGAAATCAGGATCAATGTAAAGACAACAAGATATACTATTAATTTTTGATTCCGTTTTAATCTTAAGTCAAGGTCTAATTTGGCGTCAGCAGCAATATCTTTTTTAAAACGATATGTCTTTTGTTGGTTATCTCGATCAATAACAATCGCATCCCCATCAACTTGGGATAATCCACTCTGTGAACTAACTGTGTTCGCAGCCATCGCTACATCTTGTTCATGGATAGCCGTTAAAATTAAGATTGACCGTTTCTGATTATAGGGTGAGCGTAACAACTGTGCCGTTCCAATTTTACGACTATAGTTGGATTCTAAACTCATTTTTTCATTAGACACGATATTTTTAAAATGATGATCAAATTTAAAATATAAATCATTATTGGAATTTCTAATAAATTGATTATCCTTAGGTGTCCCAAAGGTAATAATACTGCTATTTGCTAGTTGTGTTTTGTTGGGTGTTTTATGATAAACTTTTATCTGCCCGGTATTCTGTTCAACATAACTACCTATCCCATTAAATAAACTAGAAAGTGTATCAAGATAAATACTATTCAATTTTTCAGGTCGAATCAACGCGATATGCTCATATGTCTTATTCTTAATAAAAGTACTAGGATAATTAGAAAATAACAAATTATTCATCGGCTCTGTTTTGATCGTAACCTTGGATTGTTTTTCAATAATGGCCCATGGTGTTTGATTCAATGAAGATTGGTTATTTACCATATCGAAAATAACTTTTATATTAAACCCTTTTCCAAGCGCTTGGCCATTTGGTATTTTAATTTCAAAAGTGTCATTATCTGCTTTTTTGGCAGTTAATTGATGACTTCCAATCTTTTTTCCATCAAGTTCAACCGTCACTAGGGATTTACTAAAATCAATATTTTTAGCATATTTTGTATGGAGGAGAATTGTCGAACCATTCGCATTATTACGAGCTTTTGGCATTTCAAGTGAATAAGTTGCCTCTTGATGACCGGAACCCGATAAAGTCGTGTCATTTGATGAGATTTCTTGAACAAATTTATTTGTTGGTGAAGCCAAGTAAGTTTCAGTTTTTGTTGAAATCTTTTTGTTCGCTTGTTGCGTCTCTTTCATTAACTCTGAATTAGAAACAAATCGTGCGGCCTTAATCAATTGTTTATTCGTTTTCGCAGTTACTACTAGGTAATGCTTTCCTTGATCATTAATAGCTTTAATGCACGCTTCTTGTTGGCCCAAATCTTTACCAACTTCTTTGAATTGTTCTGGGAGATGTGCTTGTTTAGAAATAATGATTTGATAATCATAATTATTTATCGCCTGGTCATCACTATTAATTAACGATATTTTACCTTTATCTGATACTACACCATCAATTCCTGATAAAGCATACAGGTTTGCTTCTAACTCTGGATCAGATAGATTAGTGTTAATCCGGATAGCCGATTTTTGATTTATCACTGTATCAAAACCTGTAAAATGATCATAAAATTGATTAATTTTATCATCTGCTTCAGATAATGAATAATCCAAATTAATATTTGAATCTTGATAAACCGTCAACCAATTAGCTGGTGTTGCCAAAAGCGTTGTATTATTATCACTTTGATTAAATGTTTGTCCTGAAATTTGTAAATGATTCGATCCTTGCAATAAATCAACGGGGACATCAATCGTTTTATTTTGGATATCATCCGTTGCATCTGGTCGAAAAGAATAGAATTTAATCCCATTCATAGATAATGTTAAGTCTGAAACGTTATAATCATCGAGTTGTGATACCTTAAAATTAAAGTTAATTGTTCCTTTATTAACATCCCAATAATCCATTTTATTAAAAAACACATCCTCTTGGACTGTTTCACCAGATATTGTCATATTAGAATTATTAAAATTTTGACTAAAATTTTTGTTTTCATTATTATTATCTGCCCAAACAATTGTTGTGGATCCATAGATCATCCCCAATATTAAAGCAATTAATAATAATATCCCTTGAAACTTTTTACTTATACCGTTTAGTCTTATACCACTTGGCTTCTTTATGAAAAATTTGTTCTCTAACATATCCCACCATCCCGTATAGCGCCACTGCTAACCACATCTGACTATATATTAAATACATTGCAACAATCATAAACAAGTTACTTATTTTCATCTCGCCTTTTTCAGTGGTAATAGTAATAAATGTTGTCACAATGAAACTCAAGATTGCAACAAACCATAATTCATTACTAAACCCTGTTAGAGTTGAATGTGTTATTCCTGCAACTGATAATACAAAAATAATATCTGACAAAATTAATGATGTCAGTAATAGAAAGTATATTGACGCAAAATATACTAAATCAAACCGAATGTGTCTACCTGCTTTAGTAAAAAGTTTCTTAAAGTTCTTCAACACAACATAAATATTCCCTTTAACCCAACGCGTTCGTTGGTGGAACCAAACATCCATCGTTTGAGGTTCTTGCTCCCAAGTCACCGCCAAGGGTTGGAACTTAATTAAATACCCTAATCCGTAGATTTGAAAACTAATTTCCGTATCTTCAGCTAGCGCTTTTTCATCCCATCCCCCAACTTTTTCAATAAGCTCGCGCCGAATAACATAATTCGTGCCTGGGATTGTTCCTAGATGAAATAGTTGTTGTCTTCCAGCCTGAGCCATCCATTGAAATGATAACGTTTCAATGTTAATAAATCTGGTTAGAATAGAAGCATTTTTATTTCTGGTCCTAAATTTACCAATAACTGCTCCATATTCATCATGTCCCATCAATTCGGCCACTAAATAGCGCAATGCTCCATGTTCTGGTGTATTATCTGCATCATAAATTGAAATAACGGAACCTTTTGCTTTTTTTAATCCAATATTTAATGCATTGGACTTCCCTTTCCCACCATTTACTGCATCGGTATTAATCACTTTCAGATTTCGATCCGGATTAACTTGTTGCAAAGTTTTCAATAATTCAGCAGAATTGTCATTTGAATTATCATTAATTACAATGATTTCATATTTATCAGCAGGATAATCAAATGCTAATAGTGATTGAACTGTTTTTACAATTACAATTCCCTCATTATGCGCAGGTACCATAATAGAAACAAAAGGAGTTTCATTCTTTAGTTGTGGAGCTGGTGTATTAGTCCAATTTAAATAATAAATATACCCAGCAATGGTCAAAATAACATTCACAATCATAATTCCCCAAATGGAAATAATCGCAATAAATAAAGCAATATCTAAAATAGAAATTTTAGTCACCTCTTTCTATGCTATTAATCATTATGGCGCTTGAACATTTTCAAATATATTTTTCTTCCCTTTACTAAAAAGATACCTAAAATTACAAAAGTAATCCCAAAAAAGAACCACATTATCCGATTTTGACTATTAAAAAACTTATTTCCCCAGTTTTCAACTGGTTGATATTTAGGCGCTCTTTTAGTCGTAACCTTAACATTATCCCTATTGGCTATTTTATTATCTAATAAATATTGATGATTAGAGTAGGCAATGTCATGATCACTAGTTGAGAATTGTGTTTCAATATCATTTTCATCGTTGGTAAATAATTTAAATTTGATATTTTTAATTTCATTTTCTAATTGTTTTAATTTTTGAGTGTTATCTGGCATCTCAAATGTAATCGCAAAAGGGATATCTGCATGAAAATCAACATTATTCAATGTTGTCCCTCTTAAATCGGAATTAATCTGATTCATCTCGACCGCATAGATCGAATTTTTAACCGTTTTACTATAATTATCTTGTTGAGCAAAGCCAAATTGTTTAGGATTTGGAAATAAAATTTGTGTATTAGAAGAGTCCCCATAACCCTTTTTATAGGTATTATCACGTAACCAGTACTCGTCAAGTCCAAGTCCAATTGGATATACATTTCTATCAATTAAATGATTAACTCCATCCTGTGTTTGCCTTTGTAATTTATCAATATTACTATCACTAGGACCTGAATCACCGACATATGGATTTTTAATAAATAGGAGTCCCCCGCTATTTGTTACACGATTTAATTCATTTACAAATTTTTGATAAGCATATAAATCAAAATTACCGTCGGGAATGGTTGCTGAAATCGCAAAGGTTCGCTTTGTTTGTTTTAAATATCTGGTTATCTTCTTCAATAAAGCTAAATCAGTATACGGAGTAACTCCACCAATCGTAAATAAAGGCGGGTTTACTCTATTAGGTAAATTAAACATTATTTTTATTAACGTTGCTAATAAAAACGTGCTATCATCATCACTGGCATAATAAGGAACGTATCCTTGATTACGACTAATAATTCCATATGGGTATTCGTGATCCTGACCTTGTATTTTTAAAAAACCGATCGTCGTGGTATCTGATGACAATTGATCAAAAACTGTCAATTTATCTAATTGCGGTAAATGTTGTTCAACTTTTCGATCTGGATCCTTAAGAATAAACTCTCGTTGATGGTAGCTAATTGTTTCCCCATTAATATCATTCATTTCGTTTAAATTCATATTATCTCCAATATGAATCTGAATCCCATTGAATTTTAATCGATCTTCATCTAACGCCTTATTACTTTGTTCATGCTCAGGCCAATTAATTAATGTTACAACGCCATCATATTTATCATCATCTAGTTCGCCAGCTTGATATTCATCTATCTGCATCATTTGAACATTACAGCCTGTACTAACTAATAGGCGATTAAGTGAATATACATTTTCCGCTTTATTATTATCAATATTAAGTGAATCATACATAAATAAAACTACAGGTTGTTTAGTGTCAGCCTGTCCCGCAGCATTGAATAAAAACATTTCCACAATTAAAGTGATTAAAACTAACCATATTTTTTTGAACATATCTTATTCTTCTTTTTGTGTATTAAAATGCCAGAGTTGATGATTAAGTGTATCTGAAATCGTTATTACCAAAATTAAGTCAATCGCAACATCAGCATAGAAAAGGTGTTTTGCTAAATCTGCATCACCATCCCCTATTATGGAAATGATAGGAATATCTATGGCCATGCTCATCAGTCCCATGACCATAAACCATCTTGTTGTACCAGGATTATTAACCTTCTTATTTTTGAAATCATCATACATCGCTACAGAATTTACGAAAGCCAAAGTAAATGTTAATAAAATTAAGAAGGAAAATTTTTGTGGAAATAATGCTCTCATTAAAATTCTAAATCCCGTGAAATATTTAACCTGTTTATACGGCTTAGCTCCAGACTGACGAGTATAATCACCCACTGCCTGTGGTTGCGTAGCCATTAAATCTTCAGCTGCTAAATCTAATAGACGTTTAAACTGCGTAAAATGCTTAACATAATATTTTACAATCCAAAATGTGTTAATTTTATTAGTTAAATGTTTCTCGGTATATTTTTCTGGGGGCATTATATCAGAATAATTCTTAGGATTATAAGCTCCACCACGTGTCAGACTAAATTGGCCGTTAATACCTTCTTTTTCGATTTGTTTACCTGGATCAGCGTCGTTGTATAAAACAACACCATTTGCAAAGCTTTGGTACATATTAATGTCATTAAACTCTTTTGGAATCAAAAGGAACGTTATAATTCCTGTTACCAAGATAGCTAACATGCCTGACAAAATATAAATTCGATATTTTTTCAAACCTTGAGCTAAAAGCAAACTCATCGATATAACTAAAAAGCTTAACGCTAACGGAGCATTTTGTTGTTTGTTAAAAACAAATAAAATCACACATATAAAATATGTTAAAATTAATAACCAATTTTTTTTATAACGTCGCCTACTCCATAACAGTAACATGGCAGCAGCAAGAAGCATGAAAATATACCCACCGGCTTCAGCAAATAAAGAATTCATATACAATGTGAAAGATGAATCTGCAAAAACAAATACAACTAGCAAAGCAATGAAGTAATTCGTAAAATTCCTTTTACCTAACGTCAAAGCTTCTGTCAAAAAATAAATAGTTCCACAAAATGGGACAAAGTAAACAACTCCCATAAATCTAATATCAAAAACCGTTTTACTATAAAAAAATTCATTTATCCAAATCGCAATTTTTACTAGACCATTCTGAGAGGAATGTATCACAGTTGGATGCTCATTAAAATACTGCATGATATTATAATGTTGTAAAACATATTGATATGTATCACCAACCCCTTTACGTGAGGGATAGAGTCCGTTTTGATAAATCACTCGCCAGAAATCACCATTATCAGCATATCCATGAGGATTGTTACTAAATAACAATGGCCCTACAATTAATATCGTTAAAATTACTGCCAACATGGATGGTGTTATAAATCTTAAAAATTTTGTCTCTACTTTTATTTTCATAAGACTCACGCCTTTGTAATTATATTTTTATTCAGCAGCAATCAACGCATTTAAATTATTATATGAATAAAATTGCCTACTTTTTACATCCCCTAATCCGCCTTTGTATTTACCATTTTTAATCTGACTCTGCCAAATGATCGTCATGGCATCTTGATAATGCTTTTTATCATTTGTTAATTTAAAAATTTGAGCAGCTAAAGCATAATTAGCTACTGATGTATCGTGATTAATCGGAGAGCCTTGCGTTGAATAACTATTAAACAAGGTCTTGTTCTCTACCTTTTCAATTAACCATTTTTGACTTGTATTCTTTAATTTTCCAACTTGTGCCAAATGTAATAATACTTCTAAAGCTTCCGAAGTATTTAAATCATTTGAACTATAAATCCTACTTTTTACATTAAAATTACTGGCATACAATGGGAAATCATCTGATAAATAACCTTCTTCTACAATTTTAATTTGCTGTTCATATTTTCTTTGATCAGGCTTACTTTGTTCTAAGCCCCTTAAAGTATCCAAATAATAATAGGCCAAGCTACTATTCGCTGACCCTTTTTTCAATACAGGGTCATAATAGTCCAGCACTGTCCCATCTTTAATCGCCGTTCCTTTTAAGTGGTTATAAATTTCAGAGATATCTTTCTCATAAAAATCGGTTTTATATCTTTGATCATATATAATTAATGCTCGAACAATTCTTAAATCATCTAATGTTGCATTTACATTGGATAATTTTTTATTATTTGGATCATAACGATAATTGAACTGATCATTTTTCCAAAAAGTTGCTTTGGTATTTTTATAAAAATCTTGGAATGAGTCTTTTGAATCCATTTCAATTAAGTATTGCAACCACATTCCTGATGATTCTGTTAACATTTCCTTACCAGTAGCTAAATTAGTATTCTGAGCATTAACTTTAGCGAAGGGATTAGTGTAAATTCCCTCTTTGATTAATAAATTACTTTTAATAAAACCAACTAAGTTTTGTGTTTGTTCTGGATAATTGTTGAATTTTTTATTTTTCACTAAATTAGCATTATCTATTTTTATTAAATGGCTCTGGTAAATCTCCCTACGAACTCCCAAAAAAATGATAATTACAGCAAAAATTATAATTAACATTACGATATTTTTATGTTTTTTCATTATCATCACTCTATATTCTTATTGTATTATAATTAATATATAATTAAAAATTTAAATCTTAATCATTTATATATACGCATTCATTTTAAAGCGTTATATATGTTTAGTCAAAGCAAAACGGAAGGAACTATAACATGAACAAAATCAAAGTAATGTCTATTTTTGGTACACGCCCTGAAGCCATTAAAATGGCTCCAATTATTTTAGAACTAAAGAAACGTCCTAAGGTATTCGAAACTATTACCGTTATCACCTCTCAACATCGTCAAATGCTAGATCAACTTTTAGACATTTTCCACATAAAGCCTGATTTTGATTTAAATATAATGAAGCCTAACCAAACACTCAGTCAAATTACAAGTCGGATTTTATCCCAGTTAGATGTAATCATTGAGCAAGAACATCCAGATATAATCTTAGTCCATGGCGATACAACTACAACATTTGCGGCTAGCATCGCAGCCTTCTATCACCAAATAAAATTAGGTCATGTTGAGGCTGGCTTAAGAACATGGAATAAATATAGTCCATTTCCTGAAGAAATGAATCGTCAAATGACGGATGTACTAAGTGATGTCTATTTTACACCCACTCAACAAAGTTATGATAATTTAATTAAAGAAAACCATAATCCTAATAAAATATATATTACTGGCAATACCGCCATTGACGCGCTTAAACAAACCGTGAACAGTAACTATAAAAATCAAATCTTTCAATTAAATTATTCTAATCATAAAATGATTTTAGTAACCATGCATCGTCGTGAAAATCAAGGTGCTCCGATGTTACATGTTTTTAAGGCGATTCGTAAAGTTGTTGATACTTTCCCAAATATTGAGGTTGTCTATCCCGTTCACCTTAGTCCTACAGTTCAAAAATATGCACAAGAAGTACTAGGTAATCATGATCGAATACATTTAATTCAACCATTAGATGTTATAGACTTTCATAATTTAGCTGCTCAAAGTTACTTTATTATGACTGACTCTGGTGGTATTCAGGAAGAAGCACCCTCACTAGGTAAACCAGTATTGGTCTTAAGAGATACTACTGAACGTCCCGAAGGTGTTCAAGCTGGTACGCTTAAATTAGTTGGTACCAAAGAAAGTAATGTTTTAGCTGCGATGGTTGAATTATTAGAGCAGCCCAAGGTGTATCAGGCAATGGCATCTGCCAAAAATCCTTATGGCGATGGTAACGCTGCCACTAATATCATTAATGCAATTCAAAAAGAATTTAATAATAAATAACATGCAAAATAAAAAGGGCGTATTCTCATTAGAGATACGCTCCTTTTTTATCTATTATATTTTTATTATTTCCTGATCAATTGTAATTGAGCTTCTACCATTATTTTTGGAATGATATAAGGCGTTATCCGCTCGTTGATAAACATCATTAAATTCTTTATCAGTTTTATTTATCTCTGTCACTCCCATAGAAATGGTCAGTTTTAAGGCTACTCCTTCATTTACTAAAGGATTACTCTTAACTCTTATAGCAACTTGCTTTGCCAATTCTTTTGCTTTATCAACTTTTGATGAATATACTAGTATCCCAAATTCTTCTCCACCTAGACGAAAGGCCTGACCGTCTAAATCTGACTTTGATAAAACATATTGCGTTTGTCGGGTCACTAATTGCAGCACTTGATCTCCAATTGTATGACCATAAGTATCATTAAACGATTTAAATTTATCAATATCAAACATAATCAAGCTAAAAGTTTTATGGTTTAGCTGAAACATCTGAAAGGCTCTTTCACTGGCCTGATTAAAACTTTCACGATTTAACACACCAGTTAAATAATCCTTTTTTGAAGCATTTTCAATTTTAAGATATCGGTCTAACGAAGTCCGTACAAAATAATTTAAATAGTGAACAACAGACATCAAAAGTATAAATTTAACAATTAATGCCACGTAATTATAAATAGTTTGACCGCGAAGGCCTAAAATTAACACCATCCACCATGAACTTCCCCAAATTATGAGCCAAAATAAATAAACTAACATATTACCCAATATTTTTTTAGAATTCATATTAACATAATAAGTAGATAATGCTATTAAGACTATACCAATCATTCCCAGACCTAATTGAAAATAATTCAATGTCGTTTGGGTTGAAAAATAAATAAATAATCCTAAGGACAAAATAATCCCATATAAAATTTGAGCACGACTATCTAGCATAATCAAAAAATAATATAAAATTACTAATTGTAAATCAGTTTGAGGTAAAGAAAACACACCTCCATTTATGGCTATCAGATATGCCTGAAAACTTATAACAGTTATGATAGGTATCAATCCACCCAAGAGGTTCATATTTCTTCGCTCCGCTCTAGAATTAAAGCGACCACGGTTTGAAAAAACTAAAATAAAATCAACCACTAGCAAACCTAAAACAATTATGAAATCATGTAATGTATTATAAGAAAACGATTGCCAAATTGAACTCCATAATTGGCTTAAAATATCTAGCATAAACATTCCTTCTTTAATTAAATAGTAAAAGCATCGTCGCAAAAATTGTGACGATGCTTTGAAAATTAATCAATAATTTTTTTACGATCATCAATCAACAATGGAATAGGCAAAATATCACTTGGTTTTGCAAAAAGATATCCTTGTTGAATGATAATATCATGATCCTTCAACCACGAAGACAATTCTTCTTTTTCAATTCCCTCAATTACAAGGTCTAATTGGTTATCGATAGTAATAGTATTTAATAACTGAATCATTAATGTAACTTGATCATCATCCAAAATATTACGAACATGAACCAAAGACCATTTGATTCGTGTCAAATAATCTTTAACTAACAAGAAATTACCAATTGAATTATTCCCTTGTTCCATATCATCAAGAGCAATTTTGTATCCTAATTCATGAATTGCTTTAAAAGCTTCGACATTAATTGCAGTAGTATATTCATACTGTCGATCAGTAGCCGGATTTTCAGTAATTTCAATAATTAAGCGATCACGTAATTCTGGCTTGATTAAATTCAATAATTGATATGTCCCTGCGTATTCAAGCTCCTGTTGATCCAAATTAAATGAAAAAAGACTATTTGGGTTCATTTCCAAAATTTGTGGTAAGGCTTGGGCTAAAAAATCTAAATAATTGCGATGATGCTCTTCGGTGTTTGTTGCTTCTGCATACAAAGCACCTGGAAATCCAGGAACACTATGACTACGTAACAATAGCTCATATTCATCATAATCAGCGTGCTCTAAATTAACAATTTTTTGACCCATAAAATAAAAATCGTACATGTTTTGTAATTCCTCCAAATAGTAATTGTTTTCTAATGATAGTTAAATTAATTTGATTGGCTCGACACCTGCCGGTTTAGCAAATAAATAACCTTGTTGATTTGTAATATTATTTTTTACTAACCAATCTGATATTTCCGATGCTTCAATTCCTTCAATTACTAGTTCTAAATCAAATTGATGACTTAATTTATTTAAAAATTGAATGATTCCTTCAATACTTTCATTTGGAATTCGATTTATTACATGCACATATGACCATTTAATCTGATGAATATATGGCATTACAAGTAACAAGTTTCCTATTGAATTATTCCCTTGTGTAATATCATCTAACGCTACTCGATATCCCAACAGATTAATTTGCTTAATCACCTCAACATTAATAGATTTGGGGTAACTTTTATGCCTTTTCAAAGGTGGCAATTCTGTAATCTCTATTGTTAAATTTCCCCTAAACTCAGGATTTATTTTTTTCAAAAAATCTAGCGTTGCATCATATTCTAACTCTTGCTGATCCAAATTAAGACCAAATTTATTACCTGGATTTAATGCTAAAATATGATTTAATTCATGCTCCAAAAAAGATAAATATTCTAGATGTAGTTCTTCAGAAGTCATATAAGCAACATATTGTTCTGCAGGGAAACCAGGAATACTATGACTACGTAATAATAATTCGTATTCAGGGCCTTCAGGATTTAATAAATTTACTATTTTTTGACCCATAAAATAAAAATCATTCATCTTTACGTACCGATCTCCAATCATTAAATATACATTAGTTAAATTTTAATTGTTATTTAACATTTTGTAAACATTTAAATATTGTTTTTACCAAATATTTAATAACAACAAATTTGGAGTATGATATTATATTTATTTAAATGAATTAAAAAAAGTTCTCAAATGAATTGAGAACTTTTGATATTATCGTGTAATTAACGCTGAAACACCCATTCCACCACCTACACAGAGTGCCGCAACTCCAGTTTTCTTATCATCATGGATAAGTTCATAAATTAAAGTAACTAAAATTCGACTTCCGGATGCACCAACAGGATGTCCTAACGCAATCGCACCACCATTAGGGTTCACAATCGCTGGATCTAATCCTAATAATTGATCACCAACTACCAATGATGGTGCCGCAAAAGCTTCATTTAATTCAAAATAATCAACTTCAGATTGTTTAAAATCAGGATGATCTTTAAAAAGCTTTTCAACAGCATAGTATGAGCCAATTCCCATTAGTTCAGGCTCTAGCCCTACTAATGCAGACGCTTGCCACTGTGCTAATGGTTCTATTCCTAATTCGTGCATCTTGCTTTCACTGATTAATACGACTGCAGCTGCACCATCATTTAAGCCTGAAGCATTCCCCGCCGTAACTGCACCATCTTCTTGATAAACTGGCTTCAATTTGGCCAATTTTTCTAATGATGTATCCCGTCGCGGTGCCTCATCTTGATCGACAACATAAGAATTACCTTTACGATCAATCATTGGTAACGATACAATTTCATCATCAAAGCGGTGTTTATCTTGTGCACTCACTGCTCTTTGATGACTTTGATAACTAAATTCATCCATCTCTTCTCGTGAAATATCATATTTTTTAGCAACGTTTTCCGCAGTAATTCCCATATGATAACCACCTTGAGCGTCAGTCAAAGCATCCGACAATAAGGCATCAATCATCCTACCATCACCCAAACGGGCTCCAAAACGGGCTTGATCGACAATATAAGGGGCTTTAGACATACTTTCCATCCCCCCAGCAACAACGATATCTGCTTGGTGTGCTTGAATTAAAGCTGCGCCCATATTGATGCTGGATAGTCCTGATCCACACACATCATTAATCGTTATTGATGGTACTTGGATCGGAAGTCCGGCCTTTAAAGCAGCTTGACGAGCCGGATTTTGACCTTGACCCGCTTGGACTACATTCCCCATCAAGACTTGACTAACTTGATCAGCCTCTAAACCTGATTGATCTAAAGCTCCTTTAATTACAAATGAGCCTAAATCCGAGGCCGTTAAGGAAGACAATGTGCCTCCAAACTTACCAATTGGGGTTCGTTTTGCCCCAATAATATAAACTCGCTCCATAATCCGTTCTCCTATGGCTAATAACTTTTAATCTTCATATTTTATTTTGAAATAACCGTTCCGCGATATAAGCTACCTTCAATCGCTACATTCATATTTGCTTGATTAACCGGTACTGGTAATTCAATTTGAATCCCATAATTTGTATCATTTGGTACAACCCCAACAAAGGCTGACCCATTCAACATCATTTGTACTAAATCACCAGCTTGATATGATCCTTTGATTAAAACATTTTGACTTGAATTGACTAATTGCTTATTAATTTCAGTATATGGCCCTGCTAATCGTACTGTCGTTAAATTTTCAATTTCATCACTGACGGATGCGGTTTGCTCTGTTACTGCTGCATTGGCTACGACAGGCTGAAACAAATTAAAATTAACTGTTACCATTACCGTTGCAAGTGAGCTAATCAAAAATAATTTTGCCTGATTAACTGGGCTCACCTTTGAAAAATTCTTTAATATTGCCATTGACTGAGTACCTCCGTCTTTCAATATCATCATTATGGCGGAAAAAGTATAAACCAAACTTTAAATTAAAGAAATAAATTTACATTAGTGTCATCTAGCTATTGTAACCGCATTCTATTGCTATTAATCAATTAATTAATTTGTTAATGAAGCGTTTGTAATGCATTTTTAATATTTTCATCACCACCACGCATCACAATAGTTTTACCAATTGTTGTTGGGTAGTTAATGACCTCAGCCAAAACTCGTGCCACTGTTGGGATGGTATTTTCACCAAATTGATTTTCATTTAAACTTACCCCAGTGACTTCATCGTTTTCAGTCAAAGAACCTGGTTGCAAAATTGTATATGCCAAACTAGTTCGCGTTTGTAACCATTGATCAGCATAGAACTTAGCAATATTATATGGTGTTAATCCAGATTCATAACCCCCAGGCCATTCACTTTGTCGATCGGCTTTATATGAACTTAATTGAATATAACGTTTAATACCTAATTGTTCCATAGCTGTCATTAACTTAACGGCACCATTCAGATCAACTTCTAATAAGGCTTTACCTCGTGAACCTGCTACAAAGTAAACCGCATCGAAAGTCGCCATTTGTTTAATTTTATCAGCAATATCATCAACAGAAGCATGTACCAAATCTAGGGCGACTAAATTATTAGTATCCCCATTAATTGTACTATTTCGAGTTCCAATAACTTGGTGCCCTGCTTGTTCTAATTCCTGAATTAATGCTTTCCCAACACGACCACTTGCACCTACAACTAATACTTGCATAATATTCCTTCTTTCTAATAAATGATTATTCTTATCCCATTAATTTTAATCTCAAAATTATCAGGAATTTTTATAAAAAATAAAAGTACGGCTAAGATATATTATATCCTAACCGCCTCATATTAGTTATTATTTGTTAGTTATTATTTGATGACATTCCAAATATTCTTAAAATGTATAAGAATAAGTTAATAAAATCTAGATATAGGCTAAGTGCCCCATATACAGCTACACCTTGTTCTGCTTGATGATTACCAGCAATTTGTAAATACATTTGCTTTAAACGATTCATGTCATAGGCAGTAATAATCGCAAAGATTACTACACCAGCCCATGATATTAGCATGTATAAGACTGTTCCACCAATAAAGATATTGAGAATCCCACCAATAATCAAAGCAAAAACTGCCCCAAATACAATCGTTCCCATCTTAGACATATCACGTTTAGTTGTAGCCCCATACAAGGCCATCCCCATAAACAGGGCAGCGGTTGTAATAAACGCCAAGATGATTGTTTGTGGCGTCATGTATAACAAGATGGAAGTAAAGAAAAGTCCCATGATTACACTATAGGCCATTAACAATCCAAAGGACCGCGCTGGATTTTCCATTGCTGAACGTGCCGCTACCCAGCTGATTCCAAAGAGAATAGCAAAGAGAACTAGCGTGGGAACAATTCCCGTTGTCAAAGCTAAGATCTGTTGAGCAAACATCGTTACGCCGATAAAGACTGTTGCAGCCGTTACCAATAAGGCCATCCCCATATAGCTATAAACTTTTAGGAAAAACGAATTCAAACCCGAAGTTCCAGGATTAACTAAACGTGGTCCTTTTGATCGCAAATTATCCATAAATATTCTTACTCCTTTACCTTAACTAATTGTAACTACCATTCTATACTAAAATGCTTAAAATAACCATAATGGGTCCAATAGAAACGTGTACTGCTACTGTAGGTTTGATGTAAGATTTGAGAGAATTTTTTCATATGCAAATTCAGTTTGTTGTACATCTCCAGCCCCCATAAATACGACCACTGGATTCTGATCATGTTGCATTAATGGCGCTACATCATCAGGTGAGATAATTCCTCCAAACTTTGTCATCTTAGCCCCAAGGTCAGCTGAAGAAATATTACCTTGCGTCTCGCGAGCTGAGGCAAAAATATCTGTCAAATAGACACGATCAGCGAGATCTAATGATTCCGCAAATTCATCTAAATAGGCGATCGTTCTTGAAAAAGTGTGTGGTTGGAAGACAGCAACTAGTTCACGACCAGGAAATTTTTGTCGGGCCGCATCCAAAGTTGCTTTAATTTCAGAAGGATGATGCGCATAATCATCAATAATCGTAACATCACCCACTGTCTTTTCAGTAAAGCGGCGTTTTACTCCTTTAAAGCTCAATAACTCTTGCTGCAACAAATCAAGATCGATTTCTTCAACGTATGCCACAGCGATAACTGACAATGAGTTTAAAATTCCATGTATTCCAAAGAGCGGAACTTGGAAATTACCAAGTAATTCATCATGATAATAAGCATCAAAACTTGATCCCTTAGTTGAACGTTTGATATTTTTAGCAATAAAATCATCTTTATCATTCAAACCGTAGTAGTAAACTGGGACATCCGTTTCCAATTCACGTAATTTAACATCATCACCCCAAGCAAAGATTGCCTTCTTAACATTATGACTAAAATCATTGAAAGCATCAAATACATCATCAATATCTCGATAATAATCAGGATGATCAAAGTCAATATTCGTCATAATAGCATAATCAGGGGTGTAATCCTTGAAATGACGACGATATTCGTCAGCTTCAAAGGCGAAGAAACGAGCATCTGGAACCCCTTTTCCCGTTCCATCACCAATCAAATATGAAGTTGGAGCAATCCCTGACAAAACATGAGCTAAAAGACCGGTTGTTGATGTTTTACCATGGGCCCCAGCAACACCAACTGAAGTGTATTGACCAATCAAGGTCTGAACTAATTCAGGATAAGTTAGCATTTCAACTTCTGAACCTAATTTCAAAGCTGCTGCTACTTCCACTTGTTGATCATCAAAAGCATTTCCTCGGATCACAATCATTCCTGGCTTAATATTTTGAGCATCAAATGAATACATCGGAATGCCAGCAGCAGCAAGCGGCTTTTGAGTAAAAGTATATTGATCAATATCTGATCCAGACACTTCATAGCCTTGATCGTGCAGAATTAACGCTAGCGAACTCATTCCTGATCCTTTAATTCCAATAAAATAATATAATTTCTGTTTGTCCATTACTTATTACCTTCTTCTGACTTATTTTGAATTTTATTTAAAATAATTCAAATTAACTTGTTGTGCCACCGAATTTTCTTCGGAAATAATATCATCCAAACTTAAGCCTAGGCCTCTACTCTTTACAAGCATCTCATTAGAATCAATTACCACATCGGGTGTTTTAGTTTTAGCTTTAATTTCATTTACTGAATCGACATCAACTGATTCCTCAGGTTTCAGGTTTACTGGAGCCAAATTAATATACCCCAAATCACGTTTATGTTTAATCAGTTGTTCCACAGCTTGATCATAATTAGGAAAATATTCTTGGTAACGTAATACTGGTCGCTCTAGCATTGTGACTCCTTAGGCCTCTTGACCTTGAAATAACTTTTGAGCAGCAGGAGATTGAGGATCAAAAATCGTTCCGATCGGAGCAAAATCATCAGGCAAGATTAATGCCCCCGGTTGAGTTGGCGCGTTAGGTAAATTCAATTCACGTCCTGAAACAATCATTCCATTAGAAGTAACTCCTCGTAATTCACCAGGCCAAATAATTAATCCATTAGGCATCATTGTTCCAACTTGAGCTACCACAACTTTAATATTAGCTTGCATGTTTGGTGAACCTGAAACAATTTGAACCATTTGATCATCGCCCACTTCAGTCGAAGTCACTTTTAAATGATCAGAATCAGGGTGTTCTTCAGCGCTTCGAACATAACCAACCACCAATTTAACCTGAACCTTATCCAATTGAACTTCAAACCCAGCATTAATAATTGCTTGATTTAGTTGATCAATTTGCGTATTAGTCAAAAATATCTGACCTGCTTGAAAATCTTTAACATCAATAATATCAGCGACCTTCAAAAAATTAACGCCTACTAAATCACCAGATTGACTCATAATAACTGTCACATTATTTTTGGTCTCAGCTAGATCTTTTTCACTAGATGGTGCTGTGATTGCAATTAAAACATCCCCTAAAGCTGCAGGGTTATAACTTGTAATTAACATATTTAATCTCCATAAATAATATCATTGACGGTGGCCGCATCTAATTGCAAAATCAAGCGTTCCACCAAGGACTTTGCTGCTTCAAAATCAGCAATTGACCAAAGCGTTTGGTGTGTATGAATATAACGAGAAGCTACACCTAGTGTAACTGATGGAATCCCATTATTTTGTGATTGTGCACCAGCAGAATCCGTGCCCCCATTTGGGACAAAGTATTGCAGTGGTATTTTTTCATCATTCGCAATATCCAAGATGAATTCTTTCAATCGACGGGGCATAATAACCCCTGGGTCCACAACTCTTAAGATGGTTCCTTGATCTAATTGACCTTGTCCGGTAGAACTATTTAAATCGTCCGCGGTTGAACTATCCAGACCAAAGAAGATATCCGGTTTTAACTGATGAACAGCTGGTCCAACCCCACGTAAACCAACTTCTTCCTGAACATTAGCCCCCATCATTAAGGTGTTAGGTAGAGTTTGATCTTGTAATTTATCTAAGACATCCAAAATAGTTACCAGACCAAATCGATTATCCCAACTTTTTGAAATCACGCGTTTTTGATTAGCTAAGAGTTCTGTTTTAACTTGCGGCACGATAAAATCACCAGGTCGAACTCCAAATTCTAATGCTTCTGACTTTGATGTAAATCCACCATCAAAAAGAATATCATCTAAGTTCGGTGCACCATTAACTCCACTTTGGTTTCGTAATAGATGTGGCGGAATTGATGATGATATTACTGGATAACTTTGTTCCCGTGTAAATAAAGTAAATCGTTGAGCTGATACCACAAATGGATTCCAGCCACCTAAAGGCTTCACTTCCAATAATCCTCGATCTGTTACCGCTTTAACAATAAACCCAACCTCATCAAAATGAGCTCCAAACATAATCCGAGGAGCTTTTTCATCGTTATTTTCACGAATTCCGTATAAACCACCTAGACCATTTTGAACAACTTTATCAACTAATGGCGTTAAATCTTTTCGAAAAGCTTTACGGACCATAAATTCTTGTCCTGATGTTCCTTGTAATTCTGTATATTTAACAATTCTTTCCCATGTTGACGTATCCATTTCAAGCCTTCTTTCTACATCATCTTTATCTTTCAAATAATTCTATTCTAAAGTATGTTTTATTATTACTCCTGGCTTAAAAAACCACGAATTTGTGATTCTAACATATTGATAGCAATCTTATTTGATCCCCCTTCAGGAATAATAATATCTGCATAACGTTTGGTTGGTTCAACGAATTGATGATACATTGGTTTAACTGTATCTAAATATTGATCAATGATTGATTTAGGTGTACGTCCACGCTCAACCATATCCCGTTGTAATCTGCGAATAAAACGAATATCATCATCAGTATCAACATAAACTTTAATGTTAATTAAATCTCGTAATCGTGCATCCACAAAAAGCAATACACCTTCAACGATAATGACATCGGCTGGCTGAACAGTTAGCGTCTCTTTTGACCGAGTTGAATTAACATAATCATAGATGGGCTCCTCGATTGTCTCTCGTTTCAATAGCTCTTGTAGTTGATTAATCATCAAATCAGTATCAAAAGCATCTGGATGATCATAATTCCTAGCCCGTCGTTCATCTAGGGTTAAGTGATCTTGTTGCTTATAATAGGAATCCTGTGCAATCATAACAACTGATTCCCCTGCTAAATGTTCCACAATTTCTCGACTAACCGTAGTTTTTCCTGAACCCGAACCACCACTAACTCCAATAATAATTGGCTTTTTCCCTAGCATATTATTTATTCTCTCTTTATTTTTTATTTGATTGGTAAATCAATTTTAATCGTTGTCCCAACACTCACTTGACTCTTAACATTAATTGTACCATGCAATTTATCAACCCACTCGTGAACAATTGATAATCCAAGACCAGTACCTGGAATTTGTTGATTTCGTGACTTATCAATTCGATAAAAACGATCAAAAATTTGATTTTGGGCGTTGCTAGCAATACCTAATCCGGTATCTTTGACGCTTATTTTAATGCGCTGACCAATTTTTTCAACTCTAATTATTAATAACCCATTCTTTTTATTATATTTAATCGCATTAGAAATTAAATTACTTAAAATTTGTTGCAATGGTTCTAAATAATATTCAATCTTTAAATTAATCATTAATTCTAGACGTAAATTTTTAGCCTCAATAGCTTGTGCCTGGCCTTTTAAGATAGTTTGTACAACCTGATCTACATCTATTTTAACAAGTGGCAATACCTTATCCTCTATTTTAATCACCGACAAAATATCATTGGTTAAGTCTAATAATCGCTTAGATTCGTGCGCAATAATATCCAGAAATTCATGCTTAACTTCTTCTGGC
Organism: Weissella koreensis KACC 15510; assembly: GCF_000219805.1. NCBI lineage: Bacteria > Bacillati > Bacillota > Bacilli > Lactobacillales > Lactobacillaceae > Weissella > Weissella koreensis. The sequence continues at coordinate 1,368,774 of NC_015759.1, read as the reverse complement.
ATAGTTTGATCATCTAAGAGGGTATCAGTAAAACCAATAATTGAGGTCAAAGGTGTTTTTAATTCGTGCGAAACATTCGCCAAAAATTTAGTTTGTTGGAACTGTGCCTCAATTAGATCAGTTACATCATAAAAAGCAATAACAACGGTATCTGATTGCATAGTAGATCGATAATACTCCATGGTTAAATCTAAAAATTTAGCTTTACTACCTTGTTCTAAAGTAATCATTTTATGATGATTACCCTTTTTCAAAATTCCACGTTCAATAAAGGCGATCAAATCATGATAATTCAAAAGGTCATCATAGTGATGTCCAATAACCTCATCTGGTAATTGAAGTGCTTGCCTTGCTGTTGGGTTGATACGCAAAATTTGACGACTTGTCGTAATTTCAATAATTCCAACAGGCATATCGTTCCAAACCGTATTTAAAATATTCTCATTATGTAAGGCCATTTGAATTTGAACTTGCTTCTCTTGCTGCAATCGATTAACAGTTTGTGCTAAAGGTGCTAAACGATGTCTGGGATCTAAAATAATATTTCCACGCTCACCAATCTGACCTATCCGATTATTAAATTCAGCTAGAGCTTGATCTTGCCTATATTGCATAATAGCTGATATTAATCCTAGTATTATAGCCAAGCTAAGTTCCACTTCAAGGCCCATAAAAAGCGGCCACGCCTTGATATCAGCATTTAATTTTAAAATAATAAAAGTACAGAATTGAAGAATTAAAAAGACAATCAACATACGCCAAAACCACTGACGCATGTATTTCCACCATTTCTGCATATTATTTACTTTCCTCCTGGCTAAATCGATAACCAAAACCTCTGACCGTTTTAATAAGCATAGGGTCTTTAGGGTTAGCTTCGATTTTGTCTCGCAAGTTCGATAAATGCATATCAACCATTCTTGTATCTAAACCAGATAATTCAATTCCCCAAGCACCTTTTGCCATTTCTGAACGATCTAAAGTCCGCCCCGCATGTTGCATCATATAAGCTAATAGATCATATTCTTTAGGCGTTAAGTTTAACATGACCTGATCTTGGTAAACTTTTTGTTGAAATAAATCAATTTGTAAATTATGTAGATGAATCGAATTCATTGTTGTTCCATCTGAAAGCGCATTACGACCATTCTTAATTACTTTCTTGTGTGCTTTAGTGTTGCGACGTAGCACTGCTTTAACCCGTGCAAGTAATTCTCGCACTTGAAAAGGCTTAGCCAAATAATCATCGGCACCACTATCTAATCCGTTGACCTTGTCACTTTCAGTATCCATTGCAGTCAACATAATAATTGGTACACTATTATGCTTTTTCCTTAATTGTTTAGTGAGGGTCATACCATCAACACCTGGTAACATTAAATCAAGAAGAATCAAATCTGGATGATGTTCCTCTACTAGTTCGATAACTGCCTGACCATCACCAGTAGTCACGACATTAAAGTTATTTTGCTCTAAATTATATTTTATTAATGTTACAATTGCTGGCTCATCATCAACGACTAAAATAGTTGTCATAAACATCGCCCCCATTTAGATGTTATAAATATACTGTTTATCATTTTATCAAATTTTATCGTTCAATATCAATACTTTAAGTCTGTTAAATACTAATATTTCGCTAAGTTAAACAATAAAAGCTTAAAATATTGATACTATTTTTAAATATTCAAAAAAAGTCACCATTTTATGCTAAGCACAAGACGATGACAATTTATAATTAAGAATTAATTTAAGCTTGCTTGTTTTTTATGCTTAATGAGCCAATGGATCGTCCAGATTCCAAATAACATCAATCCTCCGAAGATATAAAGAATCTTTGATCCGAATGGTTCCACCATATAACCTACTAAAATCACAATCATAGGTACCCATAAATCAATTGAGAAAAACGAGATACTCATCACTCGACCTAAGAATTTAGGATTACTTTCCTGTTGATTGACTGTATTAATTTTAATCGTGACAGAAGCTCGTACAGCCCCTGCAGCAATTACCAAAACGGTCAAAACCGGTAAATATGGGAAAACCGCTGCTAAAATATAAACAACACCTAAAATAGATAGGTCAAGATATAAAGTTTGCAATCGATTAAATTTTGGCGCCCGCGCTAACCAAATCCCCATGATTAAGCCCGCTATTGCTGCCAAAGATAACATTCCAGAATAAATTTTTGCATCCCCACCATAAACTTTTTGTACTAAATATGGAGTTGCCACCACAAATCCTTCCGAAAAGAAGTTTGACCACATGGCTAACAACATCGATTCTAGTAATTTTGGTGTATTGAAAACATAATGATAACCTTCAACAATCCCTTTAAACATTGGTTGATGATTTTTAGCAACTTTTTCTGGATGATATTTAATCAAGGAATTAATTCCAGCTGTTAAAATCAAAAGCCCACTATAAATTAACAAAAAATCTTTAAAATTAATCCAATTTAATGAGAGTAAAACTCCTCCAGCCATTGGTCCTAAAGCCTGACCCAAGGTAAAAGCCATACTAATCATAGCATTAAATCGTGGCACTCGATTGGCCTTAATGACATCGGGTAAAAGCGTCCGTCCCGCTGGATATGCAAATGATATATCAACATTCAAGACAAAGGTTACCGCAAATAAAAGCCAGATTTGCGGATTATCAGGATTCAAGAAAAATGACAGCAATAATATAATAATACCACCAACTAAATCTGCACCCGCTAATAACATTTTACGATTATATCGATCCAATAAAATCCCAACTATCAGGTCGCAAATCATAAATACCACAAATCCAAAACCTGTTAACCAACCTAAAATTTTTGCATTACCAAAACTAGCTACTAAAAACCAGTTCAAAGCAAAACGGTAAATCCCTTCGCCAAAAACTGAGGCAAAATTCGACCCCAATAACGGCCAACTAAAATTCTGTTTTTTTGTTTCCATTTCCAACTTGAATTCCTCCTAAAATAAAAGGGCACGGATTTGATTAATCCAAGCCATTTTATTCATTAATTTTTTTAATTTATCCTACTGTGCTCCACGCGCTGTACAAATAGCCACAAAATTTTTAAATAGGACAACAAAATCAAACCATTGACTTTGATTATCAATATATTGTAATTCAATATCAGCACGTTGTGGATATTGAATATTACTACGCCCACTTCCTTGCCATAATCCCATTGCACCTGGTCTCACTGACAATAATTTATTAATCCGCTCAACCGTCTCATATTCATGAAGTTCAGAGGGAACAATCGGGCGTGGCCCAATCACAGTCATATCACCAATTAAAATATTTAAAAATTGAGGCATCTCATCAATACTTGTTTTACGAATAAAAGCACCAAAACGAGTAATTCGAGGGTCTTCACCAATTGGTAATTTATAGCCATTATCAACAAATTTTTTATAAAGAACTGGATTTTCATAAAGACGTTCTTCAGCACCAACAACCATCGAACGAAATTTATAAATTTTAAATGGTTTTCCATATTCACCAATTCGCGTTTGTTTATAGAAAACTGGTCCTCGATTAAGTCCAAAGAGATAAAAACAAGTAACGATTAGAAAAAGTGGTGACAACATAATCAAAGCAAAAAGTGAAACCGAAATATCAACAAATCGTTTTGAAAAAACATATAAAGAATTTTTTCTCATAACTTACCTAATCATCCTTCCCTATTCAAACTTTTTATCTTGTTAAGTTTACTTTAAAACTTAGCAGTCATTTTTTGCGAGTCACTAGTAATAACATTTTGGTTTTGATCTAATACCGGTGCAAAAGCGATGGTTGCTCGATTTAAGATTTGTTTTTCTTGACCGTCTTTTCCAACTAAAATAGTTGCAAAAGTTTCTACAGTTTCTCCTGGTTGAATCATTTTTTGACTCAACTTCGCATCATTATCCAAACCACTTTGAACAGTCACCACATCGTTTGATGATAATTCAACTTCCTTTACACCGTCCGTTTGAATGATTCGGTTAGTTTTATTAGTGATTGAATAATTAAGTATTAAGGTCTGATAGTCACCATCAATACTACGATCATTCAATGCCATCCTTGCCATTTGTAAGGCTTCATCTGTTTTTGGTTGATTTAATTGTACCTTTATCTTATTTAAAGTATAACTCACCTCAGAATCCATTAATTGTTGATCAGGATTGGCGTTTATTTGTTGTAATTCACTTCGATTTCCAGCAGGACTGATACTATATTGCCCCGGCTTAGTTAAATTTCCACTTGCAACATATTGGTCAGAGTTACTATCGTTCTTAGAAACTTCATAAGTCCTTTTATTTGTCTTATGCTTAGCCCCATCTTGTAACGGTTTAATTGAATCTTCATTTATCTTCTGGCTTGTCTTAATTTGTCCTTGATTCTGACTATCATTATTTTTGTGAGTGAATTTTGCTATAGCAATTCCAATAATTAATAATAAAATAATTGCAGCAATTCCAATCAGCCACCATCTCTTCTTTTTCAAGTTTTAATACCTACCCTAAAATTAATTGTATTCCATTAACACGATAACCAAAAACTGAATGCATTTTTTGATCAACCTCGAATATTAACTTGCTTTGATCCCAACCGTTTAAATTACGTAAGTCCCTCAATATTAGTTGGCCTTCCATTTGTGTTTTAATTTTAATTTGTTTTTGATCTATTTCAAGTGATATCGCTGGTAAAACGATATCATGATTACGCACCATAATTTGATATTGTTCAGGCATTGCTAATGTTGATGCCCTTAATTGTGATAAATTCATAACTATCCTTCATATTATCTATTTTTTGTCTAATCTCGTCAATCTTTTAATATCTTATTTTGATCATTTGATTACAACATATCAATTAAGTAAAACATATATATTAATAATAATTATACCTAAATGTTTATAAAATATAAATTATGAACTGCGATAAACACACATTAAAAAAAGAAGTAGGCTATTAGACCTACTTCTTTAACTTTAAATATTAATTTTTTATTAAGAGATTTATTGAAATTTTTTCTTAATTTTATCTAACTTTGTTTCTTCGCCATTCATCGCATTTTGGAATTTCTTCAAAGCATCTTGTTGGTCGCGGGTTAACTTAGTCGGAACATCAATATAAACTACAACATATTGATCACCATAACCAGATCCTTGTAGGCGAGGGGCTCCTTTTCCACGTAAACGGAAACGTTTTCCATTCGCTGTACCAGCTGGTATTTTCAACTTAGCTTCCCCATGAACCGTCTTCACCAGAATTTCACCACCAAGGGTTGCTGTTGCAAAATCAAGTGGTTGTTCTAAGTAAACATCTGCTCCATCTCGTTCAAAGCCATCCTTAGATGCAGCCACATGGAATACAACGAAAAGATCTCCAAAAGGCCCACCATTTGATCCAGCTTCACCGTAACCACTCATGCGCATTTGTTGGCCGTCATCAATTCCAGCTGGAACTGTTACTTTAACCTTCTTATGTTCACTTTGACCATTTGATCCAGTGCGGTTATATTCGATTTCAGTATCTAAACCAGCAATAGCTTCTTCAAATGTTAAATTAAGACGGTATTGTAAATCAGACCCTTGTCGAGGCCGATTAGGATCAAAGGCCCCGCCGAACATTTGACTAAATATATCACCAAAATCAGAATAACCACCTTGGCCACCAAATCCACCACCGAAACCACCTTGACCACCAAATCCTTGTTGGTCACCAGTCGTCCCAAATTGGTCATATGATGCACGCTTCTTTTCATCACCTAAAGTTTCATAAGCATCTTGAACTTTTTTATAGGTATCTTCGGCACCTGGTTCTTTATTAATATCTGGATGATATTTTTTCGACAATTTTCGATAAGCCTTTTTTATATCATCTTGCGATGCATTCTTATCAAGTCCTAACGTTTCATATAAATCTGTGTTGTTCATGAGGAAAACCCGCCTCCATTTTTTTATTTTTTATGTATAAGAAAAGGGCACAAACCCCATTCTTAATGGTAAACGTCCTCACGAGAGTAATTTCAATTACTTTTTATCGTCAGAAACGTCTTCGAAATCACCATCAACAGTATTATCATCGGCCTTATCTTCAGACCCTTCAGCACCTTGTTCAGGAGCTGCTTGTTGATACAACTTAACTGCTAACTCTTGAGAAACTTTTTCCAAAGCTTCCTTCTTTTCAGCCATTTGATCTAGATCATCAGCTTCCTTAGCAGACTTCAATTCTGTAAGAGCATCTTCAACAGGCTTCTTGTCATCAGCTGATAACTTGTCTCCTGTATCTTCCAATGTCTTCTCAGCTGAGAAAATCAATTGGTCAACATCGTTGCGCAAATCAACTTCTTCCTTACGCTTCTTGTCGGCTTCTTCATTAGCCTTAGCATCGTTCATCATCTTTTCAATTTCTTCGTCAGACAATGATCCAGAATTTTGGATAGTAATCTTTTGTTCCTTTTGAGTTCCAAGATCCTTAGCTGAAACAGTTACAATTCCGTTTCGGTCAATATCAAACTTAACTTCAATTTGTGGTACACCACGTGGAGCAGCTGGAATATCAGCCAATTGGAAACGTCCTAATGTCTTGTTGTCAGCGGCCATAGCTCGCTCACCTTGCAAAACATGAATATCAACGGCTGGTTGGTTATCAGCAGCAGTTGAGAAGACTTGTGACTTTGAAGTAGGAATAGTTGTATTACGATCGATCAACTTAGTGAATACACCACCCATCGTTTCAATTCCAAGTGTTAATGGTGTGACATCAAGCAAAACGACATCCTTAACATCACCAGTAATAACACCACCTTGTACAGCAGCTCCCAAAGCAACCGCTTCATCTGGATTGATTGAGTGATTTGGTTCCTTACCAGTCAAATCCTTAACGAATTCTTGCACAGCAGGAATTCGAGTAGATCCTCCATTCAAGATAACTTGATCAATGTCAGCATTTGATAGTCCGGCATCCTTCAAAGCAGTTTCAACTGAAGCCTTAGTACGTTCAACTAGATCATGTGTCAATTGATTGAACTTAGCTCGAGTCAAAGTTGTTTGAATATGAAGAGGACCATTATCTGATGAAGCAATAAATGGCAAATCAATTTGTGCTTCTGTAGCTTGTGACAAAGTCTTCTTAGCAGTTTCAGCAGCTTCCTTCAAACGTTGCATAGCCAAAGCATCTTGCTTCAAATCAATACCATTTTCGTTCTTGAAGTCTTCAGCTAACCAATCAATAACCTTTTCGTCAAAGTCATCACCACCAAGGTGTGTATCTCCTGATGTTGACAAAACTTCAAAGACTCCATCCCCTAATTCAAGAATAGAAACGTCAAATGTTCCACCACCAAGGTCATAAACTAAGACTTTTTCATCCTTAGTCAAATCATCAAGACCATATGCCAAAGCTGCAGCCGTTGGTTCGTTGATAATACGTTCAACTTCCAACCCAGCAATCTTACCAGCATTCTTAGTAGCTTGACGTTGTGCGTCGTTAAAGTATGCAGGAACAGTGATAACAGCCTTATCAACTGTTTCTCCCAAATAATCTTCAGCATACTTCTTGATGTATTGCAAAATCATTGCTGAAATTTCTTCTGGAGTATAATCTTTTCCGGCTACCGTAACTTTATAACCATCTTCACCCATATGTGACTTAATTGATACAATTGTATCTGGGTTTGTCATTGCTTGACGCTTAGCTGTATCACCAACTTGGCTCTCACCATTCTTAAATGAAACAACTGATGGAGTTGTCCGTCCACCGTTTGGGTTAGTGATAACTTTTGGAGTTCCACCTTCCATAACAGCAACAGCAGAATTTGTAGTTCCTAAATCAATACCAATAATCTTTGACATATTAATTTACCTCGACTTATATTTTTTAATTTTTTATTTAAATTAGTTATAAACAACAACCATTGCTGGTCGTACAACCCGATCAGCTAGTAAGTATCCCTTTTGCAAAACTTGAGCAATCGTATCAGCCGGATGTTGGTCATCCGCTGGTTGAGTTTGAACTGATTGATGCATTTCAGGATCAAATGGTTCACCAACCACACCGACAGCCTTGATGTCATTATCTCCCAAGGCGCTGTTCAAACTCTTGTAGACTATTTCTACACCACTCTTAATTTTTTGAGCGGACTCATCATTGGCTTCAACGTCAATGGCCCGTTCTAAATTATCTAAAGCTGGCAAAATTGATTTAGCTAGCTTTTGATTGGCGTACTTTAATGAAGTTGCCTGTTCTTTTGCGAAACGAGTTTGCATATTTTGCATTTCTGCATTGGTACGCAAATATTTGTCTTCTAATGCATCGTACTTTACTTGCAATTCTTGCAATGGATCCACTTCCACTGAATCTTCATCATTAGAAACATCAGCATCGGTTGCAACTGTTTCACTATCAGTTTGATGGTCTGTTTCATCAACTGGTTCTAATAACTCTTCGTCAACTGACTCTGTTTGCTCCGCCTTATTATCGGCCATACCAACACCTCTTTTCTAATAATATTCTTGTAATTCTTCTACTACGGCTTGTCGAACTTCATTTAGAATCGTAACAATCTTAGGATACGGCATATTAGTTGGCCCTAATATCGCTAGCTCTCCAAATCCATGCATCGGTATTTGGTAACGCGTTGAGACTAAACTATAAGGTTTTAAAATCTCATCTGAATTTTCTTCGCCAATTTGTACAAAGACTCCTTCATTCGCAGAACCAATAATTTTATGCATTTCTTCAGGATCATCTAACAATTGATATAAGGCCTTAATATCTCCTAAATCACTATCAGTAGTAAAGTCCATTATATTCAAACTTCCCCCAATGAAAACCTTATCCTGAATTGCCTGTGAGAGCATATCTCCAAACAATTGCAAGAAAGCTTGAGGTGACCGAATAGTTCGCTCCAAATCTAATGGAAAATCACCACTCAGACTTTGTAAAGCTTCACGAATTGGACGTCCAACTAATTGATGATTAATATATGTGACAATTATCTTTAGTTCTTCAATTGATGTTTCCTTAGGAAGACGGAAACTTTGACTGGCAGTTTGACCATTACTAGTCACTAACACTGCCATAATTTGCTGTCCATCAATTGGAATTAGTTGAAAACCCGAGAGCTTTACGTCATTAGTCGCTGGTTTTAACGCAATGGCTGTATATCCTGTGATATTTGCCATAAATTTAGTGACCTGAATTAACAAATCATCAACTTGTTGAAATCTTCGACTAAAAGTGCGATAAATTTGTTGTCGCTCCTCTTTTGAAGGACGGTGAGTTCTCATTAAATAATCAACATAGAAACGATAACCCTGTTGAGAAGGAATACGACCAGAAGAAGCGTGCTCCTTCTGAATCAATCCTTGATCCTCTAAATGTGCCATCTCATTTCGAATTGTCGCCGAACTAACCGGTAGATCTACATCAACCAACAAAGCTTTTGAGCCAACAGCTTTTCCAAATCGGATGTAATCAGCAATAATCGCATTTAAAATGATTCTTTGCCGTTCTGTTAACATCTCAATTTTTCCTTTCTTGGTTATTAGCACTCTTACTTTCTTATTGCTAACATCTATAATAATACACTCAAAAAAATAAATGTCAACTATTTTGGCACTTGATTTTATGGAGTGCCAAAACACTTAGAATAGTTCAATACATATTATGCTAATTTTAACGTTCTTACTTGATAAATAAGGGCTTTTATCCATTAAAATACCAAATTAAAGTTATCATCAATATCGGCTTTCGTACCAAAAGTATAAAATAATTCACTATTATTAAAATTTAAAATAAAAAATAAAAAAGAATTATCTAATGTAAGAATAAAAAATCATGAGATTTTGAAACCCATTCATCATATTACTTACAAGATAATTCTTTTTACTTATCAAAGTTAATCTTAATTATAAAAAACTTTCAATTAATTTTAGTCCAAGAAATCACGTAATTGCTTTGAACGCGTTGGATGGCGAAGTTTCCGAAGCGCCTTGGCTTCGATTTGACGAATTCGTTCTCGCGTCACACCAAAGACTTTACCAACTTCTTCTAATGTTCGAGTCCGGCCATCTTCTAATCCAAAGCGCAAACGTAAGACGTTCTCTTCACGATCAGTTAGAGTATCTAGTACTGATTCTAGCTGTTCCTTCAACATTTGATATGCGGCGGAATCAGCTGGTGAAACAGCTTCATTGTCTTCAATGAAATCACCTAGATGTGAATCATCTTCTTCACCAATTGGCGTTTCTAAGGAAACTGGTTCTTGCGCAATTTTAAGAATATCACGAACTTTTTCTGTCGCAATATCCATCTCAGCCCCAATTTCCTCAGGAGTTGGTTCTCGTCCCAAATCAGAAAGCAATGATCGTTGGATTCGGATTAATTTATTAATCGTTTCCACCATATGCACTGGAATTCTAATTGTACGAGCTTGGTCGGCAATTGCGCGAGTGATCGCTTGACGAATCCACCATGTGGCATAAGTTGAAAATTTGAACCCCTTACGGTAATCGAACTTCTCAACTGCCTTCATCAAGCCCATATTTCCTTCTTGAATCAAATCCAAGAATTGCATTCCACGACCAACATAACGTTTTGCAATTGAAACCACCAAACGCAAATTAGCCTCAGCCAATTCTTGCTTAGCAGATGCATCACCCTCTTCAATACGTTCGGCCAATGCAACTTCTTCTGGACCTGTCAATAAGCTAACACGGCCAATCTCTTTTAAATACATACGTACAGGATCATTAATTTTAATCCCAGATGGTGCTTCAGCTGCTTGCTTTAATTCTTTTTCACTTAAAGCCGTCTTTTTATTATTCAAAGCACGCATAGCTGGTTCACCTTGTTCATCAACAATGGCAATCCCAGCTGCTTCGACCTTATCATATAGTTCATCAATTTGGTTAGCATTTAAATTCCAACGTTTAACCAATGTTTCATGCAATTCATCTTCTTTAATTGTCGTTGATTTTTTGTATTCTTTTACAAGATCCTTAATCGCTTTGTCAAAACCTTTTTGATCAAAATCTACATCAGTTTGCTCTACTTTTTTAGGCATACTATCGCTCCTTAATTGTTTAAAAATTACTGTTGATTAGATTGTGCTGCTTGCTTTTCTCGTAATAAAGATAAAACTTCAAAGCTTAATTGAGTCGCTAAAACTTCATTATTAACTTGCTTAGCCTCCAACAACTCACGTTGTTTTTGTTTAATTTTTTCTTCAAGCGGCGCTCGATTTAATAACACACCAATATACTCGTCCACTTGATCTAATTCCTGCATCATAGCATCATCAATTTGATCTAATTGTGAAAGCACTCTAACTAAATCCGGTTCCTTTACAAAATCCATAAAATCAGCCCAATTATCAATTTCTTGAATCTGATTCTTTTGTTTATAGCCATCAGCTAGCATAAACAAAGTTTCATAAACCACATCAACAAAATGAAAATCAAGCCTACTAGTAACCTTTAACCAAGCATCTTGATGTTTTAACATCCAAGTTAATAAAATTTGTTCAGCCTGCTCCACCTGAGATAAAACCGGTTTTTCGACCAGGTTTGGCGTTTCTAATATTGGAACGTAATTATCTTTTACCCGAGTATTTTCTGTCTGCCTGGAGACTTGTTGCTGCATCATTAAGTTGCGCAATTGCTCTTCTAAGCCAGAACTGCTTACATTAAACTCTGTTGCTAACTGTTGCATATAGGTTTGACGCACTAATGGTTCTTTCACTTGTGCAAGTACTGGTAAAACTTGCTCAATATAATTGAAAATATCACTTTGATTGCTTAAGTCATAGTCCTTACGAAGATAGTTCAAATTAAACTCAACCGGATCTTTTAAATTACGAGTCAAAACTTCTCGCAAAGCGTCGATTCCTTGACTACGTAAATATTCATCAGGATCTTGTCCATCAGGAATATTAATAATTTTAATTTTTAATGAACTATTTTTGTTAATTAGGTCAATTGCTCGATAAGTAGCTGCTTGTCCAGCTGTATCCGCATCATAAGCAATATTAATTTCTTCGGCGCTTTGACCTAATCGGCGAACCTGAGTTTTAGTAAGACTTGTCCCCATTGAAGCAACTCCATTATGAATTCCTGCCTGAAAAGCGGCAATAACATCCATAAAGCCTTCAAAAAGAATGACAACCTTACTTTTTTTAATTGTTGTCTTAGCTAGATCAAAATTAAATAACTCTTCTGATTTATCAAACAAAGCACTTTCGGGACTATTCATGTACTTAGCGATCGTCGTATCGTTTGACATTCGACGACCGGAAAAAGCAATTGGTGCGCCTTCACGATTTCTAATCGTAAACAATATGCGATCAACAAACCGATCATGCAGCGTTCCATCATCCCAAACAATAAATAGTTCTGATTCACGCATCAACTGATAATCTACTTTTTTTTCATTAAAATAATTATATAAAGCATCACCTTCCGGCGCGTATCCAAGCATGTAAGCATCAATCGTCGTATCATCAAGCCCCCGTTGATGCAGATACTGTAAGGCATCATCCCCAATTTCGGCATTAACCAATAAATAATGATAAAATTTAGTCGCTTCATCATACAATGCTAGAAGATCGCGTTGATGTTGTGAAATTTGGCGTTTCTCATCTGAACTCACTGTGTAAGTTGAGTCAAGTTCTATCCCTGTCATACTTGCCACTTTAGCAACAGCTTGCGGGAAAGATAATTCTTCTTTTTCCATTAAAAAAGTAAAAGCATTTCCACCACGTCCACACGAAAAACAATGAAAAATCTGTTTTTCTTCATTAACTGAAAACGATGGTGTTCGTTCTTCATGCCATGGACAACGGCCGAAGAGGTTCCGTCCTTGTTTTTTTAAAGCCACATAAGGGCTAACCACATCAACAATATTCACACTTTGCCGAATATTTTCGACTAATTCATCTGGAATTGAGATTGCGATGATGACCCCTCCTCATTTTTTTACACCAAATAAGCAACCTTAAGTATGACATTTATCATCATACTTTGTCAATGATTTTAAGAGCTTAAATCCGTTGTCAAACCTTAATTTATCATCACTCCTATTTATAGTTATAAGTAACAATAATGATTGATGAATTCTACCCTAAATTCAAGAAATTTAATAGGTACTTTCTGTTTATTAATACTACACTATATGTCAATATTACAAACAAAAATATACATAGCACAAGAATGGATTAATCATTTAATTAATGCGTTTTTCCCCTTCATAAACATGGCCTTTAGAATAAATCAATTTATCCTTATGCTCAATTGTTTTTAATTGTTTTTTTGACAGTTCGACCTTATGCCATTTTCCGGTTTTATCTTTTACCCTTATAAACTCTTTATCATTTCGACTATGATGAGTAAGCAAGTTCCAAAATATCAAATTTCTGAAAAAGCTGGATTGATTATGGCGATAATGTATAGATTGTCTGCGATTATTATTATGTTGACTAATTTTTGAACGATCATTAGTTCTACTATTACCACTCCGGACTGATTTTCTTGAGCTAATATGATTTATCGTATGAGTAGTAACATGAGGTGTTATATGCGGAGTTGTGTGCATTGATACCAATAAAACTGGTAAAATCACAATCCCTAAAATTCTTTTATTCATTATTTAATCTCCATTATTTAAATTTTATAATTATGTATATGATACGGCTTTATTATAGCCAATCTTTATGAATAAACAATATTTTAATTTTACTAATTTCAGCAAAAATAACCGAACCACAATATCATCATAATCAATAGTTTCCTGTATCATTTGCCATTGCAGAAAATGTGTATCACTGTATAATAAGCTTCTAATTGTTGGCATTAAATTTTTATCGCTATACTACAATATTCAACATCAGCAATCTTCGATACAAAAGGTGTCTCTTATGGATAGTATTATTGTCGTTACATCTGAAAATATCGCAAATTATGAGGTAATCGTAACATTAGGGGGAGGTATTCGATCTAACAACACGTTCACGAAATTTATTTTCTAGTTTCGGCCAAGATATGAAAATAATTATTGATGGCGAGATCAAAGGTTATACTAAGCTCCAAGATATTGCCCGTGAAGAAGCAATTCAAAGAATGCGTGACCATGCCCAATCACTTGGTGCTAATGCAATCATTATGTTCCGATTTGATTCTTCATCTGCAACAATTGGCGACTCAGTCATTGCTTATGGTACTGCCGTTAAAATTAAACCAACCAACGAATAAAATATCAACTTATCATAATATGTAATATTATGAAATAACGCTTAACCAAAAAATCGTTAAATTGTAATACGTTGCTTAAAATAATTTATTTAAGTGGTAACAATTTTACTGTATAATCAGGCATTATCAATTAAAATTAAGCTTTAATTAACATATTTAGGCTATTCTTTGGCATAATAACATTTATAAATCTAGTGGAGGTCACATATGACCAATCAAAAACTTCCCTCACGAAACGAAAAACATAATAAAAAATCAATTAAAAAGCAATCTAAAAACAAACATCTTTTACTTAAATGGTTTGGATTCCTCTTAATAATAATCATCACGGTTGGTTGCCTATTTAAATTACAAATTTTCGTCATTCACGGAGAAGCTAAGACCTATCAGCTCTCCAATGGCCAGAGTGTCCAATTACAAAAAACAAACTTCAAAACATATTTAACTGCAACCAATACTAATAAAAAAATCACTGGACTTCAAACTTTAAATAATAAACAATATTATTTTGATCCTAAAACTAATGAAATGGTTTATGGGTTAAAGAAAATTGATAACAACTACTATTACTTCACTAAAGATGGTTCTGATGATGCCATTCAAGCATACGAGCATGTATCTAATAATTTAAAATCCGATAATCCCATTATCGAAAAAGCTATCTCTTCTGGTTCAAAATTAATTGGTAAAAGTCCCTACGTCTATGGTGGTGGTCGAACTGAATCTGATATTAAGAAAAACCGGTTTGATTGTTCTTCGTTTGTTTCTTGGTTTTACCGTCAGGCAGGTCAACCACTCGTAGTTCAAGCCTATACTAGGACCTCACTATTAGCTACAACAGGGACTTCATATACTTGGTACACAAAAGAGCGTGGCGACCTTTTAGTCACCCCTGATGGATATCCTGAAGAACGTCAACACGTAGCTATTTATCTCGGTGATAATTTTATTTTGCATGATGCTGCTTCTCAAAATGGAGTAACTATTACTCGTTTAGATCAATTAGTTAATCCAAAAACTTCAAAAACATTGACTTGGGAAAAACTATTTAAACCAGGTTACGTCCAACGCGAAGTTTAGTTTCTTAAATATAAACTAAAAAACTCTTATCCTCAGTTAGCGCTAGGATAAGAGCTTTTATTTTAATATGATCATTTTTATTCAAAATGACTTAATTCGCCTTCATTTGTAAGGGCATCTTTACCATGCTGCTTAGAATAATAAACAAATCCATCTGCACGATCATAAATTTGCCGAGCATTAACATCCGAATCAACATGAACCATCGTCATCCCCATCGAGATAGACAAATGTATATCAGAATTATCTTTCTTAATATCTATTTGATGAATACGTGAACCAATTTTTCTCACTAGAGTCTCTGTCCGTTCATTCTCATGTTTCCGAATCAACATTCCAAATTCTTCACCACCTAAACGATACAATTTACCACCTAAATAACTACGATTTAATTCATCTTGTACCGCCTTAGTAACTTCTTTTAGAACTTCATCACCCATTAAATGTCCATATGTATCATTGAACGATTTAAAATTATCAATATCGAACATGACAAAAGCCAAACTAAAATTATTTTCAATACTTTCCATAAATAATGTTGTAAAATCTTCGTTAAATGCCTCACGATTAAAGGTCCCCGTTAAAAAGTCCCTGTTTATTTCATCCATCATTTTATGATAATTATTCCATCGCTTTAAAACAATTTGATTAATAATCAAAACTACACTTATGAAAACTATAAATTTCAAAACTAAGGCTATATACATCATAACAGTTAAATCTTTTGATAAAATCAACATTAACCACCAAGCATTAGCAAAACATAAAACTGATATTATTTTCAAATACCAACTACTAACAATCTTTTTAGCATTTCGTTGAATTAGAAACATTACAATAATTGCTAATATTAATCCAAAAACACCAAGGATCAAATGTGCTATGGGCAATTTATAAGCCCCATCGCATATAAAGAAGACTGCGAGTACAATGGCCAATCCACTATCTACATAAACTTGAACCTTAGTATTAAACATTAGCAAAAAATAAAACATTAGTATCAATTGTAAATTCGATTCATATAACCCAAAATTATCAACTCTTGTTAATCTCCAATACATTTGGAGCGAAAGGACCGCCATTAATGGAATAAAGCCTGCAATCACAGCTGTCTTTCGTTGCAATTTTCGATTTTGAATAAAGTTTTCATCTAACATTCCAACAGCAATATAACAAATTAGAATTAGCCCAAAGACAATAAAAAGGCCTTCAAAACTAGAAGCATAAAAAACATGAATAAACACATCCAAAAATTGATCAATTGTGTTTAGTATACTATTCAACATACATTTATCTATTCTCCTTTTTTATATTTATTTATTTAATTATAAAAATTACACAACAGTTCATTATAAATTAATTAACAGTATATATTTTTCTGTTTTTGCATAAATTAATGCATTTTTTGCCACTAGCTTACTTTTCGTAATAACTAAAGTCAAAAAAATGACGACAGGCGAATTTCACCCATCATCATAAATATATCAATAAATGATTTTAATTAATAACAAAGCCAGCAAGACTTGAAAAATAATCGTCATAAATCCATATCCTAAATACTTTAACCCCGAATTAGCAATCGTTTTCCATTTTAGATTGAGACCAATTCCTGCTAAATTAATTACTCCAAAGAATCCAGTAATTGATTTTGCTCCTGTTACTACAGAATTAGGAATATTAATTAAAGAACTAATAATTAATAAAGCGATGAAAGTATAAATAAACCAAGGCACTAGCTTATATATCTTTAGGTGATTGGTATCTTTTTTCATAGTATTAGACTGGTTCTTTAAACTATCTCTTTTCACAATCGTTGACATGGTTAAAACAACCACTGCCAACATAATAACTCGTAACATTTTATACAATGTTGCATAATCAATTACCTGCGGATTAACTAACGATGCCGTTCCAATTACCTGTCCAACCGATTGAACTGTCCCACCAATCAAGGCACCTATTAATAGGTTGTTGCCATGAAAAATAGCTGGTCCAATAACCGGCAACACAAACAATAGAACAACACCTGAAAGTGATACAGTGGCTACCGCTGTTCTACGCTGCGTATCAGTAGCCCCGATCTCTGGTGCCACTGCTGCAATAGCACTAGACCCACAGACTGCATTACCAGCTCCCATCAACATTCCCGACTGTTGGTCTACTTTGAAAATCCATTTTCCAATCCACATAACAAACAAGATCGTAGCAGGCATTAATATAATTATATACAAAATTCCTTGCCAACCTAAAGATTGTATAGTTTGTAAAGTGACTTCAATCCCCAAAAGAGCAATTCCAATTTCAATCGGATATTTCTCGGACCATTTAATTCCTGCTGCTAATTGTGGCTTATTAAACAAAGTATTTCCTAAAATAATTCCTAAAATTAATGCAATTGCTTCTGCCCCTAAACTTGGCAAAAATGTACTTAAAAATTCTGATACTATTGATACCAAAATAGTTACTAAAATTCCCCACCACATATTCTGTTTAATTCTCATTTACTCCTTCTCCTCACAATAATGCTGTTTAACATTACTTACTTTAAGCTTCTTAGTGCTATTAGTAAAATAGATTGTTATAATGATTATCATTAATATTTATAATAACGATTGGAAATAAATCATGTTTGATCTTTTTAAAACATTCATAACTGTTTATGAAACAAAAAGCTTTACCCATGCCGCCCAAAATCTATTTATCTCACAACCTACAGTAACTGTTCGCATTCAAAAATTAGAAAAAGAATTAAAGGCTACTCTATTTTTAAGAGATCAAAATCATCAAATTATTCCAACAGAAGCAGCAACTTTATTCTATCCTCAAGCCATTGCCCAATTAAAAGATTGGCAGCAATTTAAAGCTAATATGCATCAACGTTCGGCGAATAAAATGCCTTTTAAAATTGCAGTTTCACACAGTGCGGCCACTAGCATTATGCCAATTATATTCAAAGTCCTAGAACCATATCTAGATAATCTTGATCTAACCATCGAGATGCAAAATTCAGAAGAGGTTTTTAAATTAGTCTGTAATCATAATATTCAATTTGGTATTATTGAAAAGCCTATTCGAGGAGATCAAACACAAAGTTTCGCTCTGTTCCAAGATGAGCTTGTTTTGGCTGGTCCTCAAAACACCGGTAATTTCTTTATTCGTGAAGAAGGTTCTGGAGTCAGCCACTATACAAAACAATATCTAAAATCTTCTTCTTTACAAATTGATCATTTAATTAGTATGAATAGCAATGATATGATCGTCGCACATATTAAAGCAGGATTAGGTGTTTCACTTATTTCTAAGCGATTCGTGGATCAAGATACTATTTTTCAAGAATTGAATGCTCAATATCAACGTGTCTTTTACGGTCTAGCTTATCTAGATGAGCGTGACCCTCTCGTATTAAAAATTATCGATGATATTAGGAAAACCAAAAATATATAATTACCGATATAAGTGTTTGATATAAAAATTATATTTATACAACAAACATGATGTCGCCTGTATCTTTTAGACTCAATTCCCTAAATTAAATTCCAACTATAACTTAATAAAAATGAAAAAGAGGTATTATCACTAAATACCTCTTTAACATAAGATGATTCAATTTTTACCATTAATTATAAATAAAAGCTATTTAGTGAAATATTATCTTCCCACAGTTGCGCCTGTAGTTCCACCAACACTATTATCGCCACTATTAGTGTCAACATCATCTTGATTTGAAGATGTTCCATCATTACTACCAGTTAGAGTATTATTGGCTGTAGACGAAGGAGCGGTAGATGATGCTACTGGTTGTTGAACAGTAGCAGGTGTTGTTGTCCTAGTAGTATATGCTGGCGTTACAGTAGATGAAGACACAGATTCTACTTCCGATTCACTTTCTGCTTCACTGGAGTTTTCCTCTGAAGATGATGATTCCGAATTATCATCTTCACCATCACCAACTACAATTTTAATTTTCTTAGTTTCATTACCATTCTTAGCTTCAACATAATAAGTACCATTATTTTTTAGAACTAAGATGTAACGACGTTCTTCGGTAGATGTTGTCCAATCAATCGGCTTAATCACATCATCATCACCAGTCACATTAGCCGACGTATTAGCTGATAAAGTTACTTTTAGTTTAGCTTTACCATCCTTCAAGGATAGTTCGGTATTATTAACCTTAACAAAATCTTTATTTGGTGTCTCCACCGTTGAATCTTGATTTGATGATCGATCACTTGTAATCTTGAAATATCCACCACCAGCACCAATAACAATAATTGCAACTAACAATCCAATTGTAAATTTCTTACCTATACTCAATGTTACATACCTCACTATAATATGCTAATATGCAGAAAATAACTTTTTCTTATGTATTTTAGATTCTTCAAAGCGAACCAGCTTATTCCCGTTCATCAATGCTTTAGCATTTTTTTCAAATAGAACAGGCATTTGATCGCCCGATTTTTTACCTAATTTTTCAAACGCGGCAGCCATTTGATACTGTCGTCCTGAAATATGATGTGCGTCTGATGCAAAGACATGAGCCAAACCAGCATCAATTATATCTTCACTAAATTTCATGACTGCTTTCCCAAAAGTACCCATATAAGAATTAGCAGTAACCTGAGCATAAGCACCCGAAGAAACAATTTGATACAACAGTTCTGGCTTTTTCATAAATTGCGTATTACGCTCGGGATGAACGACCACCGGAATTTTACCCATTTGTTGTAACTTAAATAACAAATCCATCGTATAACTTGGAACATCATCTGAAGGAAACTCTATCAAAATATATCGTCCTTCTGGATCGGTTGACAAAATATCATTGTGTTCAATAGCTCTCAGTAAGTTTCCATTGATTCTAACCTCTTGAGAAGGAAAAACATTCAATGGAATATTAGCCTCTTGCAAAGCTACTTGGAATTGCGCCGTTAAATCAACGACATCCTTTGCATGATTTATGTATCGCCCATTCATGTGATGCGGGGTCATCAGAGCATCTGTAATACCGTCCTCAACTGCGGCCCTAGCCAAATCCAAAGAATCAGCCAAACTCTTCGAACCATCATCGATATTTGGTAATAAATGACTATGTACATCTATCATGATTTTCTCCTTTAAACTTATTACTATATATATCACATTCAGACAGAAAAAAGTAGTATGAAATGAAAAATACATTTCTGTTACATCAACTTAATAAAAGCGTTAGTTAACTTAATTACAAATTATTAATATCATTATTTACATCGTCTTCAATATCTTTATTAATATCTTTTACCATCAAAACATTGAGCACCGTACGTAATAAAATAGTTAAATCCCCTAAGAGAGTTATATGATTTGCATAAGCATTATCAAGTGCTGCTTTTGTTTCGTCCGAAATATTATTCCTACCATTAATTTGAGCTAACCCAGTAATACCTGGTCGAACTAAATTAGCTCCATTTTTTTCACGAAGCTTAACTACATACAAATCACTATCAGAAAGTGGCCTTGGACCTACAATACTCATTTCACCTTTAACAATATTCCATAATTGTGGTAGTTCGTCTAATGACGTTTTACGTAAAAAACGTCCAACTGGAGTTACGTAATCACCAATATTTTTAAATTCTTGGTTTGATATCTCAGGCGTATCTACTCTCATTGAACGAAATTTATACATCGTAAAAATTTTTGAATTTATTCCATATCTCTTTTGTGCAAAAAATACCGGTCCATTCGATGTCATTTTAATACATAATGCCTCAATTATCATTGGAATAATCAAGATCACCAACATACACAAAGCAATTATTGTATCTAGAAAACGTTTTGCCCGCCTATACATAATAAACTCCCAACCTAACCCTTAAAAATTTATATTTTACTTCGTCTCCCCGTATCCATAACCATAACCATAACCATAAGCACTATCTTTCTCTTCTTTACGGTCAACACGTTCTACGACACCCAAAATTTTAGTATCAGCCATTTTTAAATTTTCAACCGTTCGCTTGATATTTGCTTTCAAAGTTTTACCAATCTTAACAGTAATCACTACTCCATCAGTATGCTGACGCAAGACCATAGCATCAGTCACTGCCAAAACCGGAGGAACATCAAAGATAATAATATCATAATTATTACGCATCCATTTAACTAAGGGAGTCATACGATTAGAACCTAGTAATTCTGAAGGATTCGGTGGCACCGGTCCTGATGTCAAAACTTCCAAATTTTCAATGAAAGTTTTTTTGACAATCTCTCGAGGTTGATCGCCTTTAGCTAAGATCGTCGTCAACCCATTCGTATTCCATAGATCAAATGTTGAATGAGCCGTTGGACGACGTAAATCAGCATCTACATATAAGACTTTTTTGCCAGCCTGAGCCCAAGTTACCGCTAAATTACTTGACACCATTGTCTTACCATCCGACATTTCAGGGGACGTTATCATAATAATTTGAAAGTTGTCGACTAATTCTCCTGAAAATTCAATATTCGTTCTTAACGTTCTGAATTGTTCAGAAATAACATTTTTTGGTTCCACGAAGGTAATTAATCGTGCGCCATTGTTTTGCGTTTCATTATCTACTTTTTTATTTTTATTAAAATTTAAAAAACTCATAAATGACTCCTTTCAAGCCTCAAAAAAATTAGCTACATGTAAGTTAAGCACTAGTGCATCTCATTTTGAATGGCTATTCCATCCTCAATATCTAATCGGCCTTCTACATAGCTAATCTTTCCCAAATTAATTAATTGAAGTTCATCAGTTAAGAAATCAACATCTTTAACGGTTCGATCAGTTAATTCTCTAATCACTCCCCAGATAAATCCAATCAAAACACCTAAAATCAAACCAGCTAACGTTATTAATTTAACATTAGGTGAAACAGGTGTATTTTTAACAGTTGCTTTCGACACAATCGAAACATTAGAAATACTCATAATAGAAGCCACTTTATTTTTAAAAGTTTTAGCAATTGCGTTAGCAATATCTTTTGACATCTTTGCATTATCAGACTTTACTGTTATTGAGAAAATTTGTGAGTTTTGTTGATTTGAAACAGAAATCATCGATCCCAAAGTATCAGCATTAATTTCTTTTGTCGTATATTTACCCGGAACTTCTTTATATTCATCCGGAGTATCATCAGACCCTTTTTTAGTTTGAATTTGTTGAGTTTTTGTTAAACTGTCCACAACTTCATTTAAAATGATAGGTCTAGTAATAATGTCTTTATATGTATTAATCAACTGGACGTCAGCTTGCTGGTCTGCATATTGTGTTCCACCATTCTGACCATCCTGTTTCCGATTAACCAGCAATGAAGCTGATGAGCTATATTCTGGTTGAATCATAAATTTTGAAACTCCAAATGCAATCGCACCAAAAACGACACCCATTACAATCATCAATTCCATATGACGACGAATAATTACCCAAATACGAGTTAAATCAATTGTGTTATTCATGTAAATCCACCCTACTATAGTTTTATAATTTATACCAAAATTAATATTAATTATACACTAAATAAAATCTAATCCAATATAAAAATAGAAATAAACTAGAATGCTGTTTCCCCATTCAAATGAAAAAGGACAATCATTCATAAAGATGATTGTCCTTTTTTAGGTTATTTTGATAATTTTTACATATCATTTTATTAGATTCTAAAGACGATTCCAGTGAATTGAATCATTAAATTATCATTTTAATTTTCATTCATTGCTGTTTCAATTTCATCATGAACTCGTGTAATCTCACTCTGTGGAATCACTTGATACGAAACACCATTTTCCATAATTCCCTGACCCATAATTTGATCAGTTTTAATAGTATTAGCTGCCTTGTTATACTTCAAAGCAAGGTTTTGTAATGATGATTGAGAGATATTTGATCGCACGTTATCTGAAACAGATGCCAAGAAATCACTTGATAATACAGAGGTTGGATTTTTCTTTAATTTATTAATAACTGCTTCAACCACTAATTGTTGACGTTGTTGACGTCCATAATCACCTTGAGGGTCTTCATGACGCATCCGTGAAAATGCCAGTGCTTCTGCTCCATCCATGCTATAACTTTGACCGTTGGCAAATGAATATCCTTCATAATCGAACGTCAAAGGTGCAGTTACATTCACTCCACCAACGGAATTAACTAATTGTTTCAAACCATTCATATTTACCAATAAGTAACCATCAAGTTTAATATCCAATAAATCTTCAACAGCACTGATTGCTGATTCTGAGTTACCTTCAGCATAAGCAGCATTAAGCTTAGCTGTATGACCATTTAATTGAATTTTAGTATCTCGTTCAATAGAAACCAAGGTAGTTTTTTGTGATTTTGGATTAACGGTCATGACCATCATTGTATCTGTCCGACCTTTTTCACTACGACCGAGTGCTCCTGTATCAGTTCCAAGTAACAAATATGAAACAGACTGACTAGCACCAGTTTTTTTGTCGGAGGTCTTACTCAAGTCACTATCTAAGGAATTAATTTTAGAAGTTGTATTGTGTAATTGGTAGAATGCATACCCACCAAATCCAGCTCCTAAGACTACAATAATTCCTAAAATACTTAACAAAAATTTTTTCATGATTTTCCCCAATTCTTTTTGAATTAGACTTATTATAACCTAATGTTAAAATATTACAAAAATAATTTAGCATTATCATGATCCTATACCATATTTTTAAGGCCACAATTTAATTATGACCTTGTTTTAAAAAAACTAATAAAATTTTATTAAATTCATCGAATGATTCTAAATGTGGCACATGTCCAACTCCCATAAAATGATACCCAATCGATTTAGCATCACCTTGCAATTTCAAGGCAACTTCAGGATAATCTGATGGATATAAAGGTGAGTCATCCCCCGACAAAAACAAATGCGGACGATATTCAAGCGGCAAAACATCTCGCCAATCTTGTACAAGTCCATCTAATAATAAGGGACGCGTTAACTTAAAATCGAACGGAGTATAGTAATCTGATAAATTTCTTTTAATTTCATCTGTTAAATGCTTTTTTGTTAATTTAATACGTGGAAAACGGTCTGTAAAGCTCGCTAATTGTGTCATAGATGATTCCTTCAACCCAGTCGTCCAGGTTCCCTCATTGAGCAATTTGGGTGGCTGATCTTCTGTAGTTAAACTAATCACCTTTTGGTTACCGAAGAGAGATACATAAATTTCAGCAACACTAGCGCCCATTGAGTGTCCAACAACATGAAATTTTTTAACATTAACTGTTTTTATCAATTCTTGCACGTCCATAGCTAAGCGAGCAATTCGCAATCCTTGAAGCGTTTTATCACTATTTCCATGGCTACGGTAGTCCATCCGTAAAGTCCGATATCCAGCAGTATTTAATGCCTCAACTTGTGGTAACCAAGTTGAAATATTACTAGAATATCCACCAAGGAGCAATACAACCTGACCATCAAATGGTCCATCCCACTGATAATGAATTCTAATTCCATCATTAGTTTTGAAAAATGACATTAATTAACCCTCCCAGTCTACATTACATAGTTCTTTTTATTTTATTATTGATTCCAACTATAAAACTAAAAATTATCTTAGTCTAAATTTTTAAAACTTACAAATAGTATTAAATTAAATTTATTAACATTATAGATATACCTATTTAAAAGTATCCGATAATAAAAAAAGTCACTGCATCTCAAAACTTTGATGTAGTGGCTCCCTAATTTTAAACACTTGATATCAGATTTAAATTTATATAAGAATAGGTTTTACTCTTCCCATAGCCTTCAAATATGAATTCCCATTCCATCTGCGACTTCTGCTGCATCCATAATCGCCTCACCCAAAGTGGGATGCGGATGGATAGTTAGTGAAATATCTTCAGAAGTCAAGCCATTCTCAATTGCCAATGATAGTTCTGAAATCAAATCTGAAGCACCAGGACCTACAATTTGTGCTCCCAACATTGCTTTAGTAGTTTTATCTGTAATCAAACGGATAAAACCAACACCTGCATCCATAGCTAAAGCTCGCCCGTTAGCTGCAAAAGGAAACTTAATAATTTGCGCATCAAGTTGATTGGCTGCAACAGAATCCGGTGTTTCTCCAGTTGAAGCTAATTCAATATGCGTATAAGCAACAGATGGCAATGAATAATGTATATCATGGGCATTATCAGCACCACTAATAGCTGCAGCTGCAACTTTACCTTCAAAGCTAGCCTTATGTGCCAAAGCCGGTCCAGCCACGATATCACCAATAGCATAAATATGTGGAACACTGGTACGCATACTGTCATCAGTCTCTAATAAACCATGTTCACCTTGCTTAATATCTGTATTATTTAAGCCCAAAGTATCAGTATTAGCTTTTCGACCAACAGATACGAGCAAATAATCACCAGTCACCGTTTGTTCTTGACCATCAACTTCAAAGGTCAAAGTTACATCTTGATCCGTTTGTGTTGCTGATTTTGCCATTGCTGATGTAAAAATTTCACCACCGTGCTCTTTAAAGTCCTTAATGACTGGTTTAGTCATTTCAGCATCAAATCCATTTAACGTATGGTCTAATCCTTCAATGATAGTTACTTTAGATCCTAAATTAGCATATGCACCACCTAATTCAGAACCAATCACCCCACCCCCAATAACAATTAAATGCTTTGGGATTTCTGGAAGACTCAATGCTCCAGTTGAATCAACAATACGTCCTCCAAATTTAAAACTCGGGATCTCAATAGGCCTTGATCCAGTTGAGATAATACAATCATCAAACTGTAAAAGTTGATGTCCATCTTCTTGGACCACATTTAAAGTTTCATTATCATTGAAACTTGCCTCACCTTTAATAATATTAACATGATGCTTTTTCAATAACATTGCTACACCACCTGTCAATTTTTCAACGACTTGATGTTGTTTCCAAGCTTGTGTTTTTTGCCAATCTAATTTACCAGTCATTGTTAACCCAAATGGATTTTCTTCCTGTGTTTCTCGATAATGATGACCTACGTTAATCAACGCTTTTGATGGAATACAACCAATATTAAGACAAACTCCACCAATTTGGTCCCGCTCAATTAGCGTCACGTTTTGACCTAATTCAGCTGCCCGAATAGCAGCTACGTAACCGCCTGGGCCTGAACCAATAATAACGGTTCCTACTTCTGTTGCCTGTGCTCCTACAACCATTTCACTACACCTCCATTAACATAAATGCTGGATCAGATAACAATTGCTTTAAATAATTCATGGCATTTTGTGCTAACATACCGTCAATCAACCGATGATCATAACTTAAGGAAAGCTTCATATTTTGTCCAATACTTAGTTCACCTTCTGCGTCAACAATTGGCTCCTTCAAAATTGAACCTAAGCCAAGAATCATAACTTCTTGTCCATTAATGATTGGTGTAAACCAAGTTCCGCGAGCAGAACCCAGATTTGAAATAGTCATTGTACCACCTTGCATTTGTGCAGGCTTAATCGAATTATTACGAACTGCTTCTGCTAATTCACTAATTTCTTGTGCGATTGCTTGAATTGATTTACTTTCAGCATGGGCAATTACTGGTACATATAATCCAGCGGGCGCATTAACAGCAATTCCCATATTAACAGTGTTATGATATACAATTTCCTTAGTATTCATATCTAATGAAGAATTTAATTCAGGGAATTTTTTCCCTACAGCAGCCATTGCTTTAACGGCATAAGCTAAATAAGTTAGGTGTATTCCCTGTTCCTTCATCTGATCTTTGAAAGCTTTTCGATGCTGGACCAACTTAGAAACTTCAACACTATCGAAGTTAGTAACAGTCGGGATTGTTTCATTCTGGTGTGCCATAGCCTTAGCAATTGCCTTACGAACACCAGTCATTGGCTGACGTCCTTCTTTTGTTTCAGGTGCATGAACAATCGGAGTTGGTTTAGCTTCCACTTCAGCTATAGGATTTGATATTGGAACATTTTTAGTTTCTGTTGACGATGTTTGATTTTGAGATACAGTTGATCCAGAAAAATTCTGAACATCCTGCAAAGTAATATGCCCATGTCGTCCTGTTGCTAACACTTGGTTCAAGTCTATTTGATGTTCTGCTGCATAATGACGAACAGATGGCATTGCTAAAATTTGACCATTTGATGCCATAACCGGACTTTTAACTTCCACTTGATTTGAAGTTGGCGTAGCTTCTGTGACATTAACTGTCGTAGCCTCATCTTGTTTTGACACTTGTTCTTGTTTTGGTTTTACATCTGAACTTCCACCTGTTCCGTCCCCATCAAATTCAATCAATGGATCTCCAACGGAAACCGTAGTATTGGGATCAACAAATAGTTTTGTCACCTTCCCTGCATATGGTGATAATATTTCTTGCATTAACTTATCATTTTGGACTTCGGCCACTGAATCATCAACTGCGACCTGATCACCCACTTCAACAAGCCAATTGGTAATATCACCTTCAGCCATTCCTTCACCAATATCGGGCATTTTAAAAATTTCAGTCATAATTTACTACCTCCTTAGCTTTGGCTACTACATCATCTGCTTTAATCATCCAATCATTCTCGGCTTGCCCAAAGGGATAAACGGAATCAGGTGCTGCAACACGGCCAATGGGAGCTTTTAAGCTAAGGATAAATCTTTCTGAAATTTCAGCCATAACCGTTGCACCGATTCCGGCCATTCGCTGCGCTTCTTGTACTACCAAGACGCGGCCAGTCTTTTGAACCGATTCACCAATCGTTTTAATATCAATAGGTGAAACTGTCCTCAAATCAACTACCTCTGCATTAATCCCCTGCTTAGCTAGTTCATCAGCCGCTTTCAATGATACTGGCACTGAACCACCATAAGCAATAATCGTAATGTCATCGCCCTCGCGTGCAATAGCAGCTTGATCAAGTGGCGTGGTGTAATAGCCTTCAGGAACCTCGCCTTTTAATGAACGATACAAGTGTAGGTTTTCCAAGAAAACAACGGGATCGTTTGATTCGATTGAACTTAACAAAAGTCCCTTCGCATCTGCCGGATTAGCAGGCATAACAACTCGAATTCCGGGGACCTGAGCAACCATCCCCTCCAAGTTATCTGCGTGCATCTCTGGGGTCTTCGTTCCACCACCGTATGGTGAACGGACCACAATTGGCATATTACGCGTATTATTAAAGCGATAACGAGTTCGAGCCATTTGTCCTGCGATTGAATCCATTACCTCATAGACGAATCCAAAGAATTGAATTTCCATAATTGGTCGATAATTTTGTATAGCCAATCCCATTGCTAATCCACCAATTCCTGATTCAGCCAATGGTGTATTAAATACACGATCCTCTCCAAATTTTGCCTGTAGTCCGTCAGTTGCTCGGAAAACTCCACCATTTTTACCAACATCTTCTCCAAAGATTAATGTATTTTCGTCCTTTGCTAGGGCTAGATCCAAGGCCTCTTGAATTGCCGCAATATATGTTTTATTAGCCATAATTACTTTCCCTCGCTTTCAAACTTTTCAATCTGTTCTTGCATTGCTTGGCTTGGAACTTCTAAGGTGTTTTTAATAAAGTCCGAAATTTTTTGCTTTTCAATATTGTCAGCAATTTTAATTTGGTCATCAATTAATGCATTAACTTCATCTACATAAGCCTGTTCCTTATTTTCATCCCAAATACCCTTTTCAGTCATAAACTGTCGCATCCGAATCAATGGCTCACGCTTCCACCAGTCATCAATATCTGATTGATCACGATAACGTAATGGATCATCCCCAGCCGTTGAATGTGGCTCCAAACGATTTGTTAAAGTTTCTATCAAAACTGGGCCGTTTCCAGCAACTGTCCAGGCTCGGGCTTTCTTAGTAGCTAAGTACATGGCGAGTGGATCGTTTCCATCGACCACCATACTTGGTAGTCCTGAAGCCCAACCTTTAGCTGCCAAATGCTGGGCTGCCGTTTGTAATTTACGTGGTGTAGATATAGCATATCCGTTATTTTGAACAAAGAAGACTGCATTAGCCTTATACGCAGATGCAAAATTAATTCCTTCGTAGAAATCACCCTGTGATGAACCTCCATCACCGGTGTAGGCATATGCTACAGCGTCCTGTTTGCGTTTCTTAAGTCCAAGTGCCGTTCCAGCCGCTTCAACATATTGAGCTCCTATAATAATCTGTGGCATCCAAGCATTAACTGGTTGACCATCTTCAGTGGTCATTTCATTTCCCTTAACATGTCCTCGTGACCAAAGTATCGCTTTCCAAATTGGCCAACCCTTTACAATGATTTCTGGAATATCACGATATCCTGGGAAAAGCCAATCTTCATCTTTAAAAGCATACGAAGATGCCATTTGTGATGCTTCTTGACCAGCAGTCGGAGCGAAGAACCCGAAACGTCCTTGTTTAGCTAATTTGGTTGAGCGAATATCTAATTGACGGCTCAAAATCATCCGTTGCATAATTGCAATTAAATCTTCATCACTAATATCCGCTTGTTGAAATGTTTCTTCATCGATGATCTTTCCATCATTATTCAATAACTGGAGAGTCGGAAAAGCCTCATCTTGCTGCTGAAGTTGGTAATCAAAATCTAATATTTTTGCATTCTTTTCTGTTATATTTGCCATTTCGGGCTCCTTTCTAATCTACATTGTCACCAACAAAGAGGTTTGTCAGTTCTTGATTTGTAATTCCGCCAAAATACTGACCATCTTGATTAGTCGCTAAGACCTTTTCAACCGCTTTTTTTTCAAAGGGTACCCCAACGAAAAGGTCTTTGATTTCACGCCAATCACGTACCCCTAAGAAATCACCTTTAAAGTTAATATCTTGGATAATACCTTGCGTCACATTGACTTGAACATCAATACTACCGCCCGTAAACTTAGCATGGTTTTCAAAATCAAATTTTGGACTATTTCCATAGTTCCAATCCCAAGTCGCAAATTTTTGATCTCGTAAATTTTTAATTCCTTCTAATTGTGCTGGTGATAATACAATTTCATCATCTTGACCTCTATTCGTTAGAAAATAACGTAACTCATCAATAAATTTTTCAATTGTGAGGTCTTTAGGAGCATAGTCTTTAATATTACCGACACGTGCACGTACTGACTTAGCTGCCTTTGAAATGAATTTTTCGTCAGCAACATTCAATGCATGCACCATTGCATCAACATCAGTATTCCAAAGTAAGGTTCCATGATGCATTAGGTACCCACCAGCATAACGTTGAGCATTTCCAGAAATTTTTTTACCATCCACTTCTAGATCATTACGCCCCGTGATTTTGGCATCAATCCCCAATGAATGTAAAGCCTCATACATTGGTTGAACAAACTGTTTAAAATTAACGGAACTACTCTTTTCGACTGGAACAAAAAAGGTAAAACAAATATTACCTAAATCATGATAGACCGCACCACCGCCGGAAACGCGACGAACAACTTGAACATGGTTTTTATCAATATAGTCTTGATTAATTTCACCAAAAGTATTTTGATTTTGTCCTACAATCACGGCACGTTTATTTTGCCATAAAGCGAATACTGGCTCAGTTGGCTTTAGATTATCTAATAACCAGCTATCCATCGCGATATTATCATAGGCATCTTGGCCCAAATAATTGATGTACCTCATAATTTCAACCCCTTTGCATATACTAATGAAAGCGCTTACTCTTTCCTACAATTTCAGTATATCACATATTAAATAGGTACGTTACGATAAAATGTAACGTTTCAAGCTATATAATTTATATATTAAATTTTATTGATCATTTTCTTTATATCTAATGTTTTTAATATTAACTATTGTTGTAAACACTACATGCTTAAATAATAAAAACATCTATTTTTAATCAAAAAAGCCAAGCTAGTTTTTAAACTAACTTGGCTTCATAATTTTAATTTTCTAATTCAAAGCATACTTTTGAATCGCCTTCGCTACTCCGGAATGATTATTATCATCCGTCATGACATTAGCCAAATCCTTAATCTCAGGAATTGAATTACCCATTGCAACTCCCAAGCCAGCAGCTTTAATCATCGTTACATCATTAGCCTGGTCTCCGATCGCCATGGTTTCTTCCACAGCAACATTAAGATAATCAGCTAACGCAAGTAAAGCATTCCCTTTAGAAGTTTCTTTGTTAACAAATTCTAAATTATTTGCAGTCGAACGAATTACCGTAACTTGTTCTTCAATCGATGTTGGAATAATCCTCTGAATTCGATCTAACTTTTCAGAATCAGCATTGGCAATTGCCTTAATTAAGTTAGTATCTTCTAAATCAATATCTTTTTCCAAAACATGTAGTGGTAAGTTAACTAGGTAATTTTCATAACTAGCCCACGGATCAATCAAAGTAGTTGTCGTATAAGCTTGATCTTGATCCTCTGCTTGAAGATAAATACGCTGGTCATGCATAAATTGATTAATTTCAGTCCATTCATCCAAAGTTAAAGCTGAGGAAAAAAGAATCTTTTGACCATCAGCAGTCTGCATTAATCCACCATTATGCGTAATGACATATTGATCACCACCATCAATTCCCAATTCATTCAACAGAGGCTTAACACCTGATAACGGGCGACCAGTCGTGATGACAATTTTGATGCCTTGATCTAATGCATCGCGAATAGCTGCCTTAACAGAGGATGTAACCTCATGCTGATCATTTAACAAAGTACCATCAATATCAATTGATATAATTTTTATATTATTCATACTGTCATCCTTTACTTTACCATCACCACAAAATTATTAAGTAGTTTAATCCAGTTAATATTATATCATTTCATTTAAAATGATCCGAGATTAGAAATCATAATTCCACCAAACACTACCAAAAGTGATCCAACAATGGCATAGATTAATTGACGTTTAGATTTCTTTTCGCCCAAAATGAATATTCCGCCAAATACTCCAACAACAACTCCCATTTGTGACAACGTTGTAGCAACTGCTTGACCAACGGCAGGATTTGCAGCTGAAACGAACATAAAGACATTTCCAACTGCCCAAACTAAACCAGTTATAATATTACGCCAAGTTGGTAACTCAAACATAATTGAACGTTCTTTTAAGAAGAAAATAACAATAATGAATGCACCTAGAACTTGTCCAATCGATTGTGGTCCGACAACTGCCGTCATATAATACAAGCCATTTCCATTGGGCGCACCATGAACTGCATCCGAAATATATCCTAATTTAAATAGTAAGTTAGGCAAAACGAAATACATCATGAAGCCTAATGTAGATACAAGCATTGCTAATAAACCAGATTTAAAATTATAATCTGGGTTTTCTACCTTAGGAGTTTTTGAATCTGGTAACGACGTCAAAATAGCTCCTACTACCACACTCAAAATAGCCAATGAACCAAACAACCACATTTTTCCAGTTGACCATTCACCCAAGACCGCTGCTGCCATCAAAGCATTAGCAACAATTTGGCCTCCCGTTGAAATAGGATTTCCAACTGAAACTCCCATTTTTTTGAACCCGATAAATTGTCCGGCCGTTCCAACCGCCCAAAAAAGACCTGAAACAAATCCAACAACCCATAACCGTGGATTCATTGCAAAATCAAATCCAGCGGATGGAATAACATACAATACTAAAGTTAATATTCCAAAGATCAATGCTCCAAAAGTCATACCCAAACTTTGTTGCCCTGCAGATCCTCCCATTTTGGTTGTCACAATTCCAGTTGCACCCCAAGCTAAAGCTGGAATTAATGCAATTAATAATGATGCTTGCATTTTTATTTCCCCATTTCCAAATATATATTATGTTAAGAATTGTATCACATAAAACAATGAAAGCGTTACCTTTTTGTAAATTAATTACATTATTTTTTGTAAATTTAATATTTTTTGTAAATTAATTGCAAATTGGTACATATGTCTATAGTTAAATCGTTTAACCATTTATCCTATATTTTTTAAAATTGGTTTATCAGATATAAAATTAACTAATTTAATGCTTAAAAATTTTATAAATACTTTCTTAAAAATGGCAAAAAAAAGAGCGAATCGAAATTCGCTCTCTTAAAGATTTGTAGGTGGATTAATTTACTTAACCGCGTCCTTCAATCCCTTTCCAGGCTTGAATGCTGGAATCTTTGATGCTGGAATATCAATTTCAGCATTTGTACGTGGGTTGCGACCCTTACGGGCTGCACGTGTACGTACTTCAAAAGTTCCAAATCCAATTAATTGAACCTTTTCACCAGTGCTCAATTCTTCTTGAATTGCGGCAAAAGTAGCATCAACAGCAGTTGTTGCATCCTTCTTTGAGAAACCAGCTTCCGCTACCTTGTTGATCAAGTCTTGCTTGTTAGCCATGCGACTATCCTCCTGATATGTTCGATCATAATTTTTTGAATCATAAAGTTAAGCTAACTTTATGTCGATATTAAATTTATCATAATTTGAGCGCAATAACAAGCGTTTTCATGAAACAAATGCCGTAACAGCGCCTTTTATAACACTTTTTTAATATTTAATCCACTTATAATTTTAAAAAATACATTATTCAAGCAATTTTATGTTCTTGCTCGCTTGATAATATGAATTGGAGTTCCTTCAAAATCAAAGGATTTTCTGATCTTATTTTCCAAAAATCGTTCATATGAAAAGTGCATCAATTCTGGATCATTCACAAAGACTACAAACGTTGGTGGTTGAATTGAAACTTGCGTAGCGTAATAAACACGCAATCGTTTACCATTGCGATTTGGTGCCGGATTCAAGGCCAACGCATCCATCACCACCTCATTTAAGGTTGCAGATTGAATACGACGTTGATGATTTTCATTAACTTTCTTAATCATCTCAGGTAACTTGTCCAAACGTTGTTTAGTCTTAGCTGATACGAAGACAATTGGTGCATATGCCAAATACTGGAACTCTGCACGAATCAACTCTTCAAATTCATGCATTGTGTGATTATCTTTTTCAAGTGTATCCCACTTGTTAACAACGATAATTACTGCTCTACCAGCCTCGTGTGCATATCCAGCAACGTGCTTATCTTGATCCCGAATTCCTTCTTCAGCATTCAAAACCATTAATACGACATTTGAATCATCAATTGCTCGCATCGCCCGCATAACAGAATACTTTTCAGTGTTCTCATAGACTTTACCGCGCTTACGAATTCCAGCCGTGTCAACCATTGTAAATTGGTCACCGCTATCAGTGACGAATTTAGTATCAATTGCATCACGAGTCGTTCCCGCTATATCTGAAACAATTACTCGTTCTTCTCCTAGCAAAGCGTTCACTAATGAAGACTTTCCAACATTTGGTCGCCCAATAAACGAGAATCGAATAGTATCATCATCTGGAACTCCTGCATCAGTTGGGAATTTACTTATGATTTCATCAAGTAAATCACCTAATCCAGTTCCATGCGAACCAGAGATTGGGAATGGTTCACCAAATCCAAGCGCATAAAAATCAAAAATTTCACTACGCATTTCAAAATTATCAACTTTATTAACCGCCAAAACAACTGGTTTATTAGTCTTATAAAGCATTTTAGCAACTTGCTCATCTGCTTCAGCTAGGCCTTCACGACCAGAAACCATAAAGACGATTACATCAGCTTCATCCATTGCTATTTCGGCTTGTTGCTTAATTTCACTCATGAATGGTTCGTCACTCATTTCAATTCCACCAGTATCAATTAACCGGAACTCATGAGTCAACCATTCAGCGCGTGTATATATCCGATCACGAGTCACACCGGGTGTATCTTCAACAATCGAGATTCTATCACCCGCAATTCGATTAAAAATCGTTGATTTACCAACGTTAGGGCGTCCTACAATTGCTACAACTGGGTAGGCCATTTCGCCACCTCTTTTCTACTAATTTGCTTTTTCATATAATAACATCAATTATACCATTAAAACTTAGATAAACTGTAGACATATTATAGTAAGTATATAATTCAGTTACTAATTGTCGAATGAAAAAAGGCTGGAACAAAAGTCCCAGCCTTTCTATCTAACATTTTAAAATATAATTAATTTTAGTCGAAGTCCTTCAAGTTGAACAAGTCACCCAAAGTTGCATTTCCTTCTTCTTCAGTCGTTGAATAGTTCATAGGAGCTGATTCACGACGGCTGTTGTTACGACGACCACCACCGTTATTGTTACTACGACGGCTGTTGTTATTTGAGCTATTTGAGTTGTTGTTATTGTTGCTACGACGTTGTTCACCATCGTTATTGTCTCCACCTTCACGGGCAGGGGCTTCAGTCAAAGCCTTGATTGACAATGACAAACGTTGGCGTTCAGGGTTAACATCAAGAACCTTAACTTGAACCTTATCTCCAGCCTTCAAAACATCTGAAGGGTTTTCAACGTGTTGGTGTGAAATTTGTGAAACGTGAACTAATCCTTCAACACCAGGGAATACTTCCACAAAGGCACCAAAGTCAACGACACGTCGAACAGTTCCTTCAAGAACAGTTCCTTCAGGAGCATTTTGAGCAGCTGAGTCCCAAGGTCCAGGTTGAGTAGCCTTGATTGACAATGAGATACGTTCCTTTTCAGGATCCAATCCCAAAACCTTAACCTTAACGTCTTCACCAACTGACAAAACATCTGATGGTTGTGAAACACGTTCGTATGAAATTTCAGAAACGTGAACCAATCCGTCAACACCACCAAGGTCAATGAAAGCACCAAAGTTAGTCATACGAGCAACCTTACCTTCAACAATATCACCAACAGTAAGTTCTTCAAAGACACGCTTCAAAGCTTCTGAACGCTCAGCTGACAAAACAGCCTTACGTGACAAGATCAAACGTGATTCAGCAACATTAATCTCAATGATTTGTGCCTTAACAGTTTGTCCCTTGTATTGGTTCAAGTCTTGAACAAAGCGGTTCTCGATCATTGAGGCAGGAATAAATCCACGTACGCCTGCAACATCAACAACTAATCCACCCTTAACGACTTGCGTAACAGGAGCTTCAACAATGTCATCTTCGTTGTACTTGCTTGCGATTTCTTCCCAAGCACGACGAGCTTCTAATTGACGCTTTGAAAGGATCCATGAGTATCCTTCTTTTTCTGAAGTAATAGGCATCTTAACTACAGCTTCAATCTTGTCTCCAACCTTAACAAGGTCGTTAACATCAGCATCACGATCACTAGTCAACTCGCGGGCAGGGATTACACCTTCAACTCCAGCACCATCAATTCCAACTACAACTTGATGAGCATCATCAATCGTTAAAACTTCACCAGTGACAACATCGCCAACCTTCACATCAGGTTGTGCGTCAAGTGCAGCCAATAGCTCGTTGTTTTCTTCATTCATTACAATAATTCCTCCTGGTCACACGAATGTGATAATAAAGTCCATTATAAAATAAACAGCCATCAATTTCCAGTGTTTTCGTGTGACTTTTTAATTTTTTTAATTTAAAGCTGTCAAAAGTTATTAAACATTTAACCTCTTTATTTTACACTATTTTATTCTTTTTTGCGATCATTGATTTTAATTAGACTAAGTTCAGCTCATTATTAGCATGCTTTTCATTAATTATTTGTTTAATAATCTTAACTACTTCTGAAATAGATAAGCCTGTCGTATCAACTTCAATGGCATCAGAAGCCTTTTTTAATGGGCTAATTAATCGGGTAGAATCTAAATAATCGCGTTTTTGAACAGCAGCTTCAATTTCAGCTAAACTTTCGGTCATCCCTTTAGCTTGATTTTCCTTATAACGGCGTAATGCCCGTTCATGTACCGAAGCTATCAAAAATATTTTAACTTCAGCTTTTGGTAAAACAGTAGTTCCTATATCACGTCCATCCATCACCACTCCACCATTATTGGCAATCTTCCGTTGTAATTGTGTCATCAAATCACGTACAGCAGCATATGATGAAATCTCAGAAACATTTGCGGTAACCTCAATGCTACGAATTTCTTGTGTAATTTCTTTTTGATTCAAGAATACTTTTTGGACCGGTTCACCTGGAGCAAAACTAATTTCCAAGCTTGGAACCAACGCTGAAACTGACGACTCATCTTCTGGGGCAATTCCTGATCTTAAAACAGCCACAGTAATTGCTCGATACATAGCCCCAGTATCAACGTAGACGTATTTTAAATCGTTTGCTAAAATCTTCGCAATAGTTGATTTACCTGCTGACGCTGGCCCATCAATTGCAATTTGTATTTCATTCATCATATCTCACCTAATCATCTTTAATCATTTGGAATTATTATTTAAAAAATAATTCCATTTCAATTTTCCATATTATCATAAACCAGGCAATTATGTCTGAATTACCTTATTTCATTTTTCAGAAAATAAAAAAGCTGGAACCCCGTTAGTTCCAGCAAATTAATAAGCCATCCTACTAATTATAAAAATAAAATTTCATCAATATATTATGCTTTATTTAACCTTAACGTCTTTACCGATCCATTGCGTATAATTATCAGCAGTTAATCCTGGATTTAATGCATATAATTGATCCACAGAAATATTATTCGCGGCAGCAAATCCATACAAAGTTGGACGGTTCGAAGGTAGTTCCATTTTAACGGTACTCTCAGCCTTATCAGATGACTCTTTAGCTGCTTCCTCTTCTGAAGAAGATTTGGCCTTAGCAGCCTGTTCTTCTGAATCTTTTGCAGCTTTTTCTTCAGAATCAGATTTGGCTTTGGCAGCTTTCTTTTCTGAAGCAGCCTTAGCTTCTGAAGCCTTTTGTTTCTTCAATTTATCTTTTTCTGACTTTGTTTGACCATCCACCTTAGAAGTCGATGTTTTTGTTTGATTATTACTCAATCCTGATACTGCTGTACCTTGACTAGCTTGATTTGGGTTATTTAATTCTTTCAAATAACTATAAACAGGTACAAACGAAAGAACTAAAATTAATGTCACTAATAATCCCACAACAAAACTAACTCGCTTAGTCTTCTTGCGATTTGCAGTACGTGAGTATTTTTTAACAGTTTCTTCTTGGTTGTCAAATGACGTTTCCCAAGGCTTATTTTGATCATCCATTTCGCTGGAAACCTCCACAACAGTTTTAATGTTACTAAATTACCATAAATTTCAATAAAAAGGGAAGCCTTTTATGTCGGTCTTTACTTTATATTAAACAGTTGCTGCATTTTATCTGACCAAGAGGGTATTTTATTATCCTTTTTTGCCTTTACGATTGAATTTTTACGTGCAAATTTTTGC
Source organism: Weissella koreensis KACC 15510 (assembly GCF_000219805.1). Classification (NCBI taxonomy): domain Bacteria; kingdom Bacillati; phylum Bacillota; class Bacilli; order Lactobacillales; family Lactobacillaceae; genus Weissella; species Weissella koreensis. Next base: position 1,330,220 of record NC_015759.1, on the reverse strand, counting down.
AAATCCAAAGGCTGATTCGCTGCTTCATATTTTGAATCAAAAGGATTTTCATCTTGGAAAGTCGTTAAAATAAATTTCCGCAGTCCTTGTTCCAACTTAACATACGTTAATAATTGGCTTAAAGCCCTCAATCTTTGTTTCCGTCGTTGATCAAACTGAATCTTCAATTGATCCGGCGTTTGTCCTTGCTCCAAATAATAATTAATTAAGTTAACTTGGTTTTCATTTATTCCTGATACCTGATCTCTTTCTTTAGCCACTAAATCAACAGTTGATGGTTCGGGTAGAGTTAGATCAATCAAATATGATTGTAATAATTCATCTCCTGGCGCATACAATAATATTGCAACCGCCGCCTTATTGTCACGCCCTGCTCGACCGAATTCTTGTAGATAATTGGTTAAATCACTACTTAATTGATAATGAATCACATATCTGACATCAGATTTATTTAATCCCATCCCGAAAGCAGATGTGGCAATTATGACATCAATTTGATCTAACATAAACTGTCGTTGAATTCGGTAACGCGTGTAATAATCTAAGCCTGCATGATAAGCTACCGCGGTCAATCCCGTTGCATCAGTTAAACTACGAGCTAAAGAATTTGCTAATTTACGAGAGGAAACATAAACAATGCCCGGCCCTTGTAATCCATGTACTAATTGTATCAAACGACTTTCTTTTTCTTGCTCATTTGCTAATTGTTCGGTATTCAAAAATATATTAGGTCGGTCTATCGAAGTTTCATACACAAATGTGTCTGAATTATTAATATCAAATAAGTTCAGCATTTGTTGCCCCATCTTTGGTGTTGCTGTTGCTGTCAGCAATAATAATTGTGGTCTATTCAATCCTTGATATAGTTCTGGTAATCTCAAATATTCAGGTCGAAAATCTGGCCCCCAACTTAACATAGTATGAGCTTCATCAATTACTAATAGGTTTAAATCGATTTGTTTTAAGCGCGATTGAACTTGTTCATCTGCCAACATTTCTGGTGATATAAATAAAAATTTAAATGTATTTAATTGTTGTAAGGCTTGTTGTCGCTCCGCACGAGATAAAGTAGAATTGAGTGCCACAACCCGTTTCTCGCCCATATAATTCAAGCTAGAAACCTGGTCTTGCATCAAAGAAAGTAATGGTGAGACGATTACAACTAAACCAGTACGTAAATGCCCCGTCATTTGATAAAGAAGACTTTTACCACCACCAGTAGGTAATATCGCCAATGTATTACGTTGATCCAACAAAGCCGTCAGAATTTCTTCCTGACCAGGTCGAAAATGACTATAACCAAAATATTTATTCAATGCTACTTGTAAGTCTATCATGCTTAAAATCCTCATCTAACAAAACACAGTCATACCAGATTCATTCTACTTCAGATAATAATTCTTTTTTTACTTGTTGAATTTGATATAGTCTGAAATAAAAGAACTCATCTGGTGCACCTGTAACTCGCACCTGTTGAAACGACCATGATTCTGGCGCACCGACTAACTTTTCTTCAAAATAAGCAATCAATTCTGGCGTCAATAACTGTTGATAATCAAATTGCTCAAAGGGCATAAAAATAGCAGCTGAAAGTAAATGTTCACGAACTGTCCCCAACTTCAAACGGCGTATTTGACTAATTTTATCAAGTGCTATGCCATTTTCGTAAGCCTGATACGTCTGTAACATCGATGAACTTAACAATTGTTGAGTTTGCTTCAATAAATTCCAAAGTTGCTTTAATAAATACTGATTACCAGCCTGTTCTAAAAATTTAACTAATTTAGCATACTGATCTAATTCCCAAAAATATACATCTTGATCATTCCAAGACATTGGAAACTGTAATTGATCAGCACGTAATCCAGGTTGTTGATACCCTGTCCAAGTATTAACCAATCGATCCGCGTCCCAATCCGTTAATGTCCTTAAAAACCTTTGTAATTCTTGGACCCAGTTAAAAGTTAAGTCGTTTTGCTTTTGAGATTGAAACCATTGTTTAACCAACCCTCGTAATTTTAAACGATTTGATATGGGATAATATTTATTATTTTGAAAAGAATATTCTGATACCGCTTGATTAGCCAATAAGAACATTTCTCGAAACTCAAACAAATTCGTTTCCCCACTATACAAAAAAAATCGCGGATAATAATGATCTAATTGTGCTTCTTCTAAAATTTTTTGCCCTTGATCAGTTTTGATAAACATCCCAGGCTCAACTTCTTGTAAAGCATTCTGTTTAATTAATTTCTGTATTAAAAGATCATATTGTTCTTTGGTTAATTGCGGTTGAAAATTAATCAGTGCAAATAATTGATACGCCAAACCATTAAAAGATGTCGAGACCGTCAAATGATTAGTTAATAGGCCAAAAATGACACGTTGGCGTCGAGGTTGCTTCATGTCAAAACACATTAATAAAAATTCTGGTGTCATTCAATCTGCCCCTCTCTTCATGGAATTACTTAATAAATTAGCAACAACTAATTTGTCCTTATCAAATATACCGTTATACTTCTTTATTAGCTATTGTTTTTGTTAAATAAATACATTCCTCAAATAAAAAAAGATCTATACCTATTATCTGAAATAATAGCTACAAATCCGTTAAAGTATTACAAGCGACCTGAACTCTTCCGCATTTGCCGTCCGTTTTTAAGATATTGTACTTCGTCATGTCGAAGTGCTCGATATTCACCTGATGCTAAATCAGTGACTTCTAACATTCCATAACGTTCACGATGTAACTTAATAACCGGATGCCCAACTGTTTTTAACATTTCTTTGACCTGGTGATAACGGCCCTCATGAATTGTTAACTGAATTGTTGAAGTACCTTTTTTTCGATCAGTACGAAGAATATCAGCACGCGCCTCGGCAGTTTTCTTACCATCTACAACCACACCTAGTCGTAGTGCTTTCAATTCGTCATTAGTGGGTACACCTTTTACTTTAGCCACATAAACCTTATCTATTTTATAACGCGGGTGCATTAATTGGTTCGCCAATTCCCCATCATTAGTTAGTAACAGAGCTCCGGTGGTGTCATAATCCAGTCTTCCTACAGGGTAAACTCGTTCTTTGACTTCATCTAAAACATCAATAACAGTAGTCCGTCCCTTTTCATCTGAAGCCGTAGTGACAACACCACGTGGCTTATTTAAGAGATAATAAACCAATTTTTCAGAGCCTTCAATGGGACTACCATCGACTTCAATCTTATTACCTGGTTCTACGCGTGTTCCTAATTCAGTCACGGTCTTTCCATTAACGGTAACATGTCCTTCAGCAATAAGCTTTTCAGAGGCTCGTCTTGAAGCAACACCAGCTTGTGCCATTACCTTTTGTAATCTTTCTGCCATTTAATCCTCACTTCTAATCAGATAAATCTAAATCTGATAATTGTTGTTTTTGCCATTTATTTAAGATCTTTTGTGTACGAATAGTACCCATTAAAATAGTATTAGGAAACCAATTAGTTAATGCCGTGTAAATTTCACCACCAACTAATTTACGTTCATAGTTTACGACTTCTGGGCTAAATGCCACGAGCTGCAAAATTAGAATTTCTTCCATTTCTTCAACGCCGATAACCGCTGTGAAATGTCTTGTTTTTGGATCTTTCCATAACATTAAATGTCTATTCGAATTAGCATGGTACCAATTCACTTCACGTTGGATCTCCACAAAAGTTGGTAGATTATCAACATGTGACATCAGTCCCATCGCAATTTTAGGTTGCGTTTCTGAAACCATCACTAACATGCTGTTGCTCTCCTCATCTTAATTGACAAATTATTTTAATCTTCTTGTTCATCATTAGTCGATTGATCAACTACTAATAAAATTCCTTCTTCATCTTGTTGAATCAGATGTTCTTTATATAAGTGACCTAAAGCCCGCTTGAACTGCCCCTTTGACATCCCAAAATAATTTGTGATTGACTCTGGTTCAGATTTATCATTGTATGGCAAACGCCCTGTCCGTGATCGTTGTAGAAGTGTCAATATCATTTTGGCATCTCCATCAATAGCTTGATAAGCCATTGGTTTTAATGATAGGTTCAAAATTCCATCAGGTCTTACTCCAATGACTCGTGTATCCAGCTGTTCACCCATCCGTGGTTCATGATAACGTTCACTAGGATGGATAAATCCCATATTAAAATCTTCTGTTAAGACCAAAGTTCCTACCATCTTCAAACGATAGACCGTTGCCTTTACATGCTTTTGGCCTTTCATACTGGTCTTAGCTGGAATTCGAACTGCATTCAAAATTTCATTAGTGGCCAACTCACCCCATAAACGATCTTTATTATCGATCCGTAGAGTAATCATGAGTCGATCCCCACGTTGTGGCCATAATTCTTTAATTGTAGGTAATTCATCCAAAGAAACCACTAAGTCCTTATTTGGCAATCCTATATCCACGAACACCCCAAGGTCTCGTCTTACATCAGTGACCGTTCCAAAAGCATAATGTCCCAAACGAACATCTGGAATGTTTTTGGTAATTTGAAGCTGATTAGATTGGTTTTCATAAGCAAAGCCAGTCACTAATCCCCCGATATGGAGGGGCTTTTGAAGCTCACTTTTATCAATTTCATAAGTAACTCCATCAATTTGTGCAAAGAAAGATTGCTCATTTTCATCAGTTACTTTAGCTGTAATAATTATACCGACTTTTTTTTCCATCTTAAACTCTCTCATTAATTTATTATTTAAATCGTGTAACCAAATTACATAATTCGTCTACTAACTTAAATCCATCTGGTTCTTAAGGTTAAACTCTATTATGCCATAAAAAAAGACGTGATTGTTATTAATTGCTAAAAAGCTTTAAAAACCACGTCTTTTTTAAGTCATTCTTTAATTAAATTTTTATTGTTCTTTTTTTGTGAACAAGTTTGAAAATGGTGAGTCACCAGTATTGGCAACTTGCGTTAGGAAAATTTTAATTGCTGTTTGGGTAGTTAGCCCTTGTGTCTTAAAAATTTCATCAGCGGCGTCTTTAACACCCTCTTCAACTCTTAATTGAATTAATTTTTCTGCCATAAGTTCTTCCTCTCGTTTTTATATAAATTTCAAATGTGTTATTAGATTAACATGCTTAAATTACGACTGTCAAAAGAATTTGTTCACTTATATTACCAAAATTCACGATATTTTGATAAATTGAGGCATTTAATGACGTAATTTTTCATCAAATATTAATATTTAGTCTCAAAATTACCTGTTATAACAGCCCTATTACAACACTTAAAACTTAAAGAAAGCCTTAAATATTGAATACTATGATTTTTTTAATCATGCAAAAATATTTTAAAATATAAATTAAATCTCTTTTTTTATAATTTAAAGCCCATAAAAAAAGAGACCAGGATAAATAAAACCCCAATCTTCTTTGAATATCATCAAAAATTTCGCGAACCATTTTTATTTTTGATTCACGTATCAGCGTAATACTATTTTAACTTACTTAAATGCCCTTTTAACGGAACTAACATCCTTAACATTTTTAATCGAATCCATCACCCGTTCTAATTGAGCTAAGTTGTGCACCTCAACCGTCAACGATATAATCGCTTGATTGTTACCATCAACCCGACCATTAATTGAATTCAAGGTCTGTGCATGGTTTCCGATCATTCTGATAACGTCATTCAACAAGCGTGCTCGACTTTCTCCAGTTACCACTAGATCTGTTACATATTCACGTTTACTATTATCTGAGTCTTCATCCCATTTGACATCAACCAATCGTTGACTTAATTCAGCTTCACTTGCTAAATTAGGGCAACCCACTCGATGTACCGAAACACCTCGACCCTTGGTAATATATCCAACAACATCATCTCCTGGAACAGGCGTACAGCAGCGCCCTAAGCGTACAAGCATTGAATCAATCCCTTGAATCACAATTGGATCATCACCATGATGATGCTTAGTTTTATGATCTTCTTCATCTTTTGCAACTGTTTCATGTTGTTCAAAGACCAAAGCTTCCTCTTCAGACAAGCGTTGTTCTTCCATTCGTTTGCGGAGGTCTTCTGTTAACTTATTCGTCACCCCTTGGACTGATTGATCACCGTAGCCAATCGCTGCATACATATCTCCGATTGATTGATAATGTAGACGTTCCATCACTTGTTCAGTATTTTTATTTGTTATTAATTCATCGAGATTATATCCTTGAGAAATTAAATAATTCATCAATTCCTGTTTTCCAGCAATTGAATTTTCTGAATGGTTTTGCTTTTTAAAATATTGTCGTATTTTATTACGTGCTCTTCGCGTCTTAACTAATTTAAGCCAATCACGATTCGGCTTAGCTATTGCACTAGTAATGATTTCAACAATATCACCCGTCTTAATTTCATAATCTAAAGGAACAATCTTACCATTTACTTTTGCTCCAGTTGTAGAATTTCCAACCTTTGTGTGAATCGAATAAGCCATATCTAATGGACCCGCCCCTTGGGTCAGTTCAACTACATCGCCTAAAGGTGTAAACGCATAGACTCGATCTGTGAAAAGATCACTTTTGACTGTTTCCATGAAATCACCAGAATCTTTCGACTCTGTTTGTAATTCTAAAATGCTTTGAATCATATTTAATTGTTGTTGATCTGAATTTTGAACATCTGCTCCATCGAACTTACCTTCTTTATAAGCCCAGTGAGCTGCTACACCAAATTCAGCCACCTCATGCATATCATGTGTTCTGATTTGAATTTCCAACGGACGACCTTCAGGACCAATTACAGAAGTATGAAGAGATTGATACCCATTCGCTTTAGGCAAAGCAATATAATCCTTAAATCTACCAGGCATCGGTGTCCAATGGGAATGAATTGCCCCTAAAACGGCATAACAGTCTCCAATTGAATTTACAATAACTCGAATTGCCAACAAATCATAAATTTCTTCAAATGCTTTTTGTTTCTTTTGCATCTTACGGTAAATAGAATAAATATGTTTAGGTCTTCCGTAAACTGAAACATTCTTCAATTTCAAATTATCAATTGTAACCTTAATTTCATCAACAGCCGTTGCAACAATCTCTAAGCGTTCATTTCGACGAAGCTGCATGTCCTGTGCAATAGCATGATATGCTTCATAATCTAGATAACGAAGAGAAGTATCTTCTAATTCCCATTTAATTGTCATAATTCCTAAACGATCAGCTAATGGTGCATAGATTTCCAAAGTTTCCCCTGCAATACGCTTTTGTTTTGCTGGGTTCAAAGCATCCAACGTTCGAATATTATGCAACCGGTCAGCCAATTTAACAAAAATTACACGAATGTCATGGGACATCGCCAAGAGCAACTTACGATGATTTTCTGCTAAACGTTCTGAATCAGATTTATATTCTATTTTAGAAATTTTCGAAACACCATCAACAATGGCTGCGACATCTTCCCCAAACCGGTCCACAATATCCTCTAATTCAGCAGGCGTATCCTCTACAACATCATGTAAATAACCAGCAATAACTGTATCCGGATCCATATGTAAATCAGCTAAAATCCCTGCCACTTGAATGGGATGAATAATATATGGTTCGCCAGACCGTCGTCGTTGTTCTTTATGTAGTCCGTTGGCATACTCAAAGGCACGATCTACTACGGCAACATGATTTGCATTCATATAGCTAGTGTAAATATCATGTACTTCTGTTTGTGTATATACTTTTGCTTCTGTCATATTAAACCTGATTTCTCGATTGATTGCCGATAGGGATTTTCACCCGCAGCATTTAATCGGTTTTGATAATATCATTGTAACTAAAAATAAGCTACCTGACAAACCACGACCTGCAACGTTTAAAAACCAATCCTAATTAATAATTTTTATAATACTACAAATTTATATCAAGACTCGTTGGATCTGTTCTTTTAAAACAAAAAAACTTCGTCTTAAAATCATTTCTTATATCTTGACTAAGGCCTCTTTCAACAATTTGTAAACATTTTGAAAGTCAACTTAATAAATATAACGGATTAAAGATTCAAACCTATTTGAACCTATAAAGATCATTGCAAATTGGTTTATGTTAATCAACCTTCACTGCTTTAAATGAAATATTTTGTTGCCCAAAAATTCGAACTAATTTTTGTTCTACTTCAAGCCCAGCTGATAATTGATAACCACTAGATAATTTAAGGGCCTGTTTTTTATTTTTAGGATTTATTAATATTACTACGTTCGCCCCTGGATGATTTTGTGCAATTTGAGCAAGATTTTTAAGTCTTGCTTCTGGAATTGGCCAAACATGGGGCCGAATATACCAAATTCCTTGACTAATTTTCTCAACCCCTGCTTGCTTATCATTTTGAATCAAACTATTGGCTGGGATCATTTGATCAACCACAACTTGTAAGTCAATTTGATTTCTTTGATACTCCACATTTCCATAAACAGCAATCAATCCGCCGTTAACTAAATGAGTCTGATATTGCTGATATTGTTTTGGAAAAACGGTTAATGATAACTTTCCTGTTAAATCCGTTGTATCAACAAATGCCATCTGAGTTCCTTTTTTAGTCCGAATTACTTTAACCTTATCGATCATCAAAATAAGTTTCACCCCATTTTGACCTGCTATCAACTCACTTACATTGGTATAAACACTAGAATCAACTTCTTGAATAATTTTTTCCAAAGGATGCCCACTTAAATAAATTCCAAGAACTGCAAATTCTTGATTTAATTTTTCGATTTTCGTATAATCATCCATTACTACTTGTTTAGGTTTCAATCTATTCAATAAATCCAATGAATTACCAGCCAGTTGTACTGCATCTAAATATCCAGGTAAGATGAAACTTACCATCCTTCGATTGGGTTGTAAAGCATCTAACCCTCCCGCCATAATCAAGGGTTCCAAAAATTTCATTTGCCGAAAAGGTTGATCAATTCGTAATAATAAATCACCCAAGTTCTTAAATGGTCCATTCGTTTGACGTGAAAAAATTAAATGATCACGAAAATCCTTACGCAAACCTTTAATGCTAGCTAGACCCATCTGTAAATAATCATTTGTCACGGAGTAACCAGAAAAGCTCTGATTAATTTGCGGTCCTAAAACTTTAACGCCCCGCATTCGAGCCTCATTTATATAAATACGCACCTTATCTTGATTACTAATTTCTAAGTTCAAGACTGCTTTATAAAAAGCCAACGGATAATGTACCTTTAAAAAGGCCAATTCAAAAGCTAATTTAGAATATGCAACCGCATGCGATTTATTAAATCCGTATGATCCAAATCGTTCAATATATTGATAGACTTCTTCAGCTACTAAATCAGATTGACCCAGTTTTTGAGCTCCTGTCAAAAATTGTTTCTTAACTTTTTCCATCTGAATGGTATCTTTTTTAGAAATTGCACGACGTAACAAATCGGCTTCAGCCAAACTAAATCCAGCAAATTCTTCGGCAACGCGCATCACCTGTTCTTGATACACAATTACCCCATAAGTTGGTGCTAATAGTTGATCAATAGTTTCCGCAATTTTAGGAATCATTTCTTGTTGATGCTTCCGCGCAATAAAATGTGGAATATTGGCCATGGGACCGGGCCGATATAGAGCATTAGCCGCAACTAAATCATTAAATTGATCTGGTTTCATCTGCTGCAACATTTGTTTCATCCCATTTGATTCAAACTGAAAGATACCATTTGTTTGACCAAGGCCAAATAAAGCTAATGTTTCTGGATCATTTAAATCAATTGTTTTCAAATCAAACGTTGGTTCAATTTTGTGTACTTCTCGCAATGCGATCGCTAAGATATTCAAATTAGATAATGCCAGAAAATCAATTTTTAACAAACCCAATTGCTCTACCGGATTTTTCGTTAATTGGGTCACTAAGCGTCCATCCTCACCTAATTGTACTGGAATAGACTCCACTAAAGGATTATTCGCAATAACTACTCCAGCCGCATGTAACGAACTGTTTCGCGGTATTCCTGTTAACTGTAAGGCTGTTTTCCACAATAAATCTCCGTCAACAGGAAGATCTAAAATTTCATTTTGGAAACTTTGTGATTTTTGATAAGCTTCTTCTAAATTAATAGCATCTTTAGGCAAGCTGCGTGCTAATTTATCGATCTCAGTTGGTTTAAGTCCGAACACTCGAGCTACATCCCGTAAACTTTGCTTCATCCCCATCGTTGAAAAAGTAATAATTTGCGCAATTTTATCATGCCCATATTTTGTATGTAAATAGTCTAGGACTACTTCTCGTTTATTATCCGGAATATCGATATCAATATCTGGCATTTGTGCTCGTTTAGGATTTAAAAAACGTTCAAACAATAGATCATAAGCAATCGGATCTACTTCCGTAATGCCTAAACAATATGCCACCAAAGAACCCGCTACCGATCCGCGCCCGGGTCCAGTCATAATCTCATGGGTTTTTGCAAAATTAATTACATCCCAAACAATTAAAAAATAATCATCAAAATCTAGCTCGTCAATAATTTTCAATTCATACTCTAAACGTTCTTGATATTGATGATATTGAATTGATGAAATCGCTAAACTTTCAAGCCCTGATTGAGTTAATTTCAATAACTTTTGTTTGGCTTCTTGCTTACTTTCGTAAAAACGAGGTAACTCAATTTTTCTTTGTGGCAATGTAAAGTCAACTTTTTTTGCCAAAACATCTGTTTCATCCGCCGCGCTTTGAAGTCCTGAATCAACATAGGACTGGTACCAATCATCCCTTTGCCTTAAGGCTTGTTCACCTGATTCTTTTTTAGCCGCACCCACATTAGTAATGGTCTCACCAGCTTTTAAATAGGTTAAAACCTTATATGCAAAATGATCTTGTGATTTTGCATATCTAATTTCATCAAAGGCCAGTAATGGCACATTCATTTCTTGACTTAGTTTAGTTTCTGCTCTCAATAATTCAGCATCCATCTGTAAATCAATTCCAAGCCAAAGTTGTGCGCTATTTAGTAATATTTTAAACCGATCAATTAATAGACGCCCTTGATTAAAATCATTCATTAAATTAAGTGACAACTCACTTGTTGGTGGGATCACAATTAAAAGTCCAGATAAATGATTTTGCTGCGTTAAAGTTGTTAAATCTAAAGCTTTTTGCTGTGTTCGTTGTTGACTAGCTAGTATCAATAAATTTTGATAACCTGCTTCATTTTGAACATATACATGCAGAGGAAAAGTCATGCCCTTATTGATTAAGCCTTGAGCTTCAATAGTTATTCCTAAAATAGGTGTTAGACCATTCTTTTTAGCTTGTTGATAAAAATTAACCATTGCATATAAATTTTGTTCATCAGCTAGACCCACGGCTGAATAACCTAAATATTTAGCATATTCAGTATATACATTAGGTAGCATCGGACTTTTTAATAAACTATACGCACTTCGAACATTTAATGGCACCATTTTAGATCCCCCCTTTCATCAGAAATTAATTATATTTTAGTATAACAAATTTAAAAAACATACTTTAAAAACAAAAGACCGAATAACTACATAGTAAGTTACTCAGCCTTAATTTAAATTAATTACATTAATTCTCTTTTGATTCATCTTCTTCAGCTTGGCTCGTTTTAGGAGCAAAACTACGAGAAATATAATAAACCAAAAAAGTTCCTATTGATCCAGCAACTAAGGCCGAAACCATTGCTTGAGTATAATCGGCTGGTACATTTTGTAATGCACTACCAATATATCCGATTACTGCCCCTAAAATGGCGGTCCAAAAGAAAGTCGTAAAATACTTCATTATTTTTTCTCCACTCTTCAAAAATCTTTAATTTAACTTAGTTTCATTTTACGCCTTTATTAAATAATTACCACCTTTTATTTATCTAAATGTTGGCCGATAATAATTCCAAATTTGATAGGCATAATCATTATTTTCATCAGCTTCGCCTTCAGTCAAAAGCTCTTTTTTCCAGGCACCCTCAATTGGATCTAACATAACATCACCATGGTAGTCAGTAGCTAAATAAGTAACTAATAGCCGATCTGCAATCGGCAAATATGAATCATAAATTCCTTTACCACCAATCACCATTAATTGCTTCTGTTCTTCATCAGCAATCGCTTCTGCCGTTTCAATTGAATAAACCTTTTTAAATCCAACAGGAACTTCCAAATCTTTTTGGTGTGTTAAAACTAAATTAATTCGGTTAGGCAATGGTTGTCCGTGCAAGGACATCATCGTATTTCGGCCCATCAAAACAACCTGATTTTTGGTTTTTTGCGCAAAAAATTTCATATCTCCTTGAACGTGCCATGGAATGGATCCATCTTTAGCAATCGTCCCGTCCTTTGTTTGCGCCCAAATCAATACTTTTTCTGCCATTTACAAACTCCTTTTTAAGCCCGCTCGGACAAATCAGCCCAACGATCCATCGTCTCTTCTAATTTTTGATTATTTTCATCGAGTTCTTTTTGTAAGTCTGCTAATTTACCAAAATCATCGCCGGCTTCATTCATATCGTTAGTGATTTGATCAATTTTTAATTCAAACTCATTAATTCGATCTTCAATAGTTTCAAATTCACGTTGCTCTTTATAAGTAAGCTTCTTTTTAGCCGATTCAACAGGCGTTGCGGCCAATGGAGTTTCGACTAATGTTGATTTTTCTTCAGATTTTATAATATCAGAATCCGTAAGTGTTGGAGCACCATATTGATCTAAATAGTCTGAAAAAGAACCAGTAAATCGATCAATGGTACCTTGTCCTTTAAATATAAGCAAATGATCAGCAACTTTATCTAAGAAATAGCGATCATGGGAAACCGTAATAACCGTCCCTGCAAAATGCTTCAAGTATTCTTCTAAGACAGTTAATGTCCCAATATCAAGATCGTTGGTCGGTTCATCCAGCAACAAAACATTTGGTTGTTGCAATAAAATTTTTAGTAAGAAGAGACGACGCTTTTCACCACCTGATAACTTTCGAATTAAGGTTCCGTGCATGAAGCTCGGAAACAAAAACTGTTCAAGTAAATCAGCAACTGAAACCTTCTCGCCATCACTAGTAGTTACAGACTGGGCCACTTCAGAAAGATATGCAATCACCCGCTTGTCCTCTGGAATAGGTTCAGTTTGTTGAGTGTAGTATCCAAGCTGAACAGTCTCACCAATATCAATTGTTCCCTGATCCAAAGGAGTCTTACCACTAATTACATTTAATAATGTTGATTTACCGGTCCCATTTGGTCCTGTTATTCCGATTCTTTGATTTGCTTGAATTAATTCATTAAAATCTTTTAAAATCGTCATATCATCAAAACTCAATTGAGCCTCATTGATTTCAATAACTTTCTTACCCAACCGCTTTTGACCTAAATTAACTTCAACAGTCCCATCAATTTGAAGCGTACCTTGCTGTTCTTGTAAATCAGAAAAACGAGTTTCACGCGCCTTTTGCTTTGTACTTCGAGCTCGGGCTGAAGTTTTCATCCAAGCTAATTCTTTTTTATAAAGCTGGGAACTCTTGTGATCAGCAATTTCCTCTGCTGCCACACGTTCAGCCTTAGCCAAAACATAATCTTGATAATTACCGGTATATTCATACAACTTTCCAAAGGATAGTTCGAAAACACGGTTAGCAACGTGATCCAAAAAATAACGATCATGGGTGACCGTCATAACTGATCCTGAATAAGTTGCCAAATATTTCTCCAACCATTCTATGGAATCAAAATCAAGATGATTCGTTGGTTCATCCAACAACAAAAGATCAGGTGCTTGGATTAGAACTTGAGCTAACCCCACTCGCTTTTTTTGACCCCCAGACAATGCTTTAATTGGTAAATTCAAATCTGGTAAATGAAGCTGCGAAAGAATCGTTTTAACTTCTGACTCGGCCGTCCAAGCATCCTCTTGGGTCATCCGTTGTTCTAATTTAGTATAGCGATCCTGAGCCTTTTCATCTAAAGGATTTTCAGCATATGTTGTCACCGCTTTTTCATAATCGCGAATTAATTCGAAAACCGGCTGAGCTCCTGCAAAAACAGCCTCCAAAACTAATTTTTCTGGGTCCAGATCTGGATCTTGTGTTAGATAACCGACTGAATAATCATTAGGGGTCTCAATTTCACCATTATCGGCTGGAACTGTCTGGGCTAAAGCATTTAACAAAGTTGTTTTACCAGTCCCATTCACACCTACAATTCCAATTCGATCACCTGTTTCAATCAAGAAAGAGATCTTATCTAATAACGTTTTTTCACCATACACACTCTGCAATTTTATTGCCCGTAGCTGTTTCATTTATTATTATCTCGTATTTCCTAAAATATCTTTATTTAACATTATAACATTAAGATTTTTGTTTTAAGCTAGCCTCGTTGTATTTTTACTGATATTTAAAATAGCACACGATCACTATTTATTTGGTATTTTAATTGCCAAAACCATTCAGTAATAATCCTCGTAACCAATATCCCCAAAGCACTCAATATGTTACATAATATCATATAAATTTGGTGCGAATTTGGTGCCCGTTTTTTTAAATTGTTCTCAAATGGTTTCCGTTTTTGACTAATTATGACGAATAACAAAAAGTCGCTAACCGTTGACATAGAGCCAACAATAGCGACTTAATAACATTCTATGGGCGCAAACGCGTCATAGTTCTTGGGAATGGAATTGCTTCACGAATATGTTCTTCACCCGTGATCCAAGTAACAGCTCGTTCCAAGCCAAGTCCAAATCCAGAATGTGGAACTGAACCGTATTTACGAAGATCTAGATACCAAGCATATTCATCCATATCAAGTCCCTGCTCTTCAATACGTTGAGCTAAGTAATCATAATCAGTATCACGCTCAGAACCACCAATAATTTCACCATAACCTTCAGGTGCTAATAAGTCTGCTGAAATAACCACATCATCCCGTGTTGGATGGCGTTTCATATAGAAAGCCTTGATCTTCTTTGGGAAATTAGTAATAAAGACCGGACTAGCAAAATGATTAGCCAAGAATGTTTCTTCTGGTGAACCGAAATCTACACCCCATTCGACATCAAAGTCATTTTCTTGTAGCAACTTAATAGCATCATCATATGAAACCCGTGGATATGGCAACTTCGTATACGAAGCTAATAGCTCCTTGTCGCGTCCCAAAAGGTCTAATTCATATGAATTACGTTCTAAGACAGAATTAATTAGATAAGCAATATAACGCTCTTGTATTTCTAAGGATGCATCTTGATCCATCCAAGCCATTTCTGGTTCAATCATCCAGAATTCAGTCAAATGACGGCGTGTTTTTGACTTTTCTGCTCGGAAAGTTGGACCAAAAGTAAAGACCTTTCCAAACGCCATAGCTCCCGCTTCAGCATATAATTGACCAGTCTGTGATAAATATGCTTCTGTATCAAAATACTCTGTAGAGAATAATTCAGTCGTTCCCTCAGGTGCTGAACCAGTTAAGAACGGTGCATCGACTTTGATGAACCCTTCTTTATTGAAAAATTCATAAGTTGCTGCAATCATAGTATTTCGGATACGCAACACAGCAAACGGTTGGATGTGACGAAGATATAGATGACGACGATCCATCAAGAAATCTGTTCCATGTTCTTTAGGAGTAATTGGATAATCTTCAGAAGCACCAACTACTACCAAATCCTTGACATCCATTTCGTATCCAAAATCAGAACGAGCATCTTCTTTAATAGTTCCAACTAAGTACATACTTGTTTCTTGCTTTAACTCTTTAGCTTTGGCAAAAATTTCGTCACCCACTTCAGCCTTAACTACAACGGCTTGCATAAAAGCCGTTCCATCACGCAATTGTAGAAATTGTAGTTTACCTGAGCCACGTTTATTACGTAACCAAGCCCCAATTCTAACTTCCTGCCCCACGTAGTTTTTGACATCCTCTAATCGAATTGTATCCATCTTGTTTCTCCTCTAATTATTTTAATCATTGTTACATTTATAAATTATTAATCGACCGTACCACTTTACCATTAGTAAATTGAACGGTGATAAAATTCAAATTTCCATTTTGGTCAATAAATTTAACTTCCCAAACCGGCACTTTTTTATAAATACCCATTCCAATATTAGTGATCTTTTTTGGTTGATATTTTTGTTCGACTTGTTTTTTAACGGTTTGATAAGACTTTCCCTCATTCATCGCCAAAACCGTCATATCTTTAGTCTTCGCATTCACAATTACGCCTGTCTTTTTATTCTTATCGTTTTTACCAATCAAAGTATAATAATCACCTGATCGATTGCTCCAATAAAAATTTTGAACCGACTTTAATTTATGCTTTTTAATAACTAAATTACTGTATTCTTGATTAGCGTGATTAATTGGTTTTGTAGCCGCAACCAAGACACTATAGCCAATAATTGCCAATAAAATTACACCTAGAATTATCCACAAAACCCAATGAGTATGTGATTTTCGCCGATTCAGTTGTCGCATTTGCATGCTATTTTACCCCAATATTTTTATTAATCTTTCATTTTGCACTTAGCTAAGTGTAGCAAACTTAAAGTCAATTTTAAAGCCTGATCCGTGGTTTGATCTCAATTCTAAAAATATTGTCACAACCATTTTTAAAATTGTTGTTTTTATTAAGATCAGACATGAATTATTATTCTTTATCTTTGTTATCTAAATCTTGCTGATCAAAAAAATGAACTAATTGTTCTACCATCTGACTAGCTGGAATTACTTGACTTGGTAATTCATCTGGCAACATTTTAAGCATCGTTTTCCCATATTGTTTATGAACAATACGTGAATCCAAAATAACAATAGCCCCATAATCTTGATCTGAACGAATCAGACGTCCCACTCCTTGACGTAACTTAAGTGTAGCCTTGGGTAAAGTAATCTGATGGAAAAAGCTTTGCTTACTAGCTGTAAACTGCTGTTCTTCAACCTTTTGTAAAATCGTATCTGGTTGTTCAAAGGGCAATCTAGTCAGAATCAAAAGTTCTAATTGCTGTTTAGGTAAATCAATTCCTTCCCAAAAACTAAGTGCACCAAAAACCATCAATTCTTTTTCATTTTGCAAACG
Source organism: Weissella koreensis KACC 15510 (assembly GCF_000219805.1). Lineage (NCBI taxonomy): Bacteria > Bacillati > Bacillota > Bacilli > Lactobacillales > Lactobacillaceae > Weissella > Weissella koreensis. Next base: position 1,313,165 of record NC_015759.1, on the reverse strand, counting down.
TTTTAAAATTTTCGACTTATTTCCGGAAATTCCTTGAGCCAAAACAGTCATTTTGCTTTCATGATAAATTTTATTTTCCGTTACTAAGCGATAAACGCGATCCATTAATTCCAGTGAAGTAAACAGTACTAAAGTGTTTTTTGATAATTTTCCCAAGATTGCTAAAATCTGCTTTGCTAAATAATTACCATAATCAGGTGCACTAGGAACTACACCATCTTCAATCAATAACATTTCTGCTTGTTTAGACCAATTGAATGATTCTTTAAACTTCTCAACTTGTGCAGTTTTAGCATCTAAATTCAGACGCGTGTACAAGTAAGTTGACTTAGCACTATTAAATAGTGTGGCGCCAATCATCAATGGTGGTAAGAAAGATGGATAAAGATTGTTTTTAAAATAGTCCTTTGTATGTAATAAAGCTCCTGTTAATTGGATACTAGGTCCATTCTGACCATGATAGTCTGTTAACCAAAAGACACTAGTCTCAGCATAATCGATCATAGAATCTTGGAAAGTTTGTAGAGTATTTATCGTTTGACCAATTTTTTCCACTAAATAACGAAAATCGGCCAAACTTTGACGCTCACTAATACTAAAAGGCGTCCCTACCTGAATAAAGGCTTCCATCATTTCATTCAAAGTCACTTGTAAAGTCTGAATTAACTGTTTTACCTGGCTAAAATCATTTTGATGTTCAACCCAAAAACGAGTTAAGTTATCAGATGTAACTAAATACTCATCTTTTCCTACCGTCGCAGGCATCTTGACACTCAAAATAAATTGTCGATATAGACTTTGTTGAATATTTGTTAGATGAATCAACAATTGTGCAAAGCTTTCTATAAAATTTTTTTCCAATTGATGCCCTTTTGGCAGACGTTCCAATATCAATTGCAAATCATTATTTTTATTAGTTGTTAAGGAATGTTGCAATAATTCCGTTTGCGCGATTAAACTAGACCAATTAACTTGGTGCCGGCTATGTTGCAGAACAACATCTGGTAAATTCTGGGCCTCATCAATAACCAAAAAAGGTTTCTTCTCTTGTTGAGTAATTTGGTTAATTTGGCGAGTCAAGTAGGCATGATTAACAACTAAGAACGTAGCTTGACTACTCAAAATTAATTGGCGATGTACAAATTCATGTTGATAAAATTTTGATGCTTCTGGATTATTGGCCGTTTGCGTCAATTGCCGTAAAAAATCAGGACTAACGTTATTCAAATTCAATTCATCAAAATCTCCAGTTAACGTCTCTGTCAACCATACTAAAATTTGTGCTTTCACAAATTGCATGGCGATCGAACCTTCATCGCGCACTAACGAGCGCTTAAAACTTTGTAAGTTCAAATAATTTTGCTGACCTTTTAGTTGAACCCCACGTACCTCAAACGGTAGTAAAGATTTAAGTGTTTGATTAATTGTAGTGTTAACTTGCTTTTGTAGCGCCTTAGTCGGTACTGATAAGACAACTTGACGCCCTTGTTGTAGCACCAAATACGCAAGTGGAACCAAATAGCCTAAAGTTTTACCCATTCCCGTTGGGGCTTCAACAACCATTGCATTTTCACCAGGATTAGTTGATAAATCATCAGTTCTACAATAATGTTCATAAATCTGATTCATAAGGCGTGCTTGTTGATGGCGATAGTCTAAATCGGGAGCTAATAATGTTTTCTGCTCTTCTTCTTTTTTAGGATAATGTAATTCCGGTTGGTGTTGCTTATAAGCTGATGGGACTGAAAAGCGTCTTAAAACCAAACGATCAACAACTTCTAAATTATTAGCAAGTGGTTGAGGATGTCGCCTGTTTTCCGCCAACGCCCAAGCAAAAATTTGTTTTGTTTCCCGTGGTAATGCCAAAGGTAAATCATTTAGTTGTTGAAGCGTGATCATCGGCAATCCCAATGCTTTCCGTTGGGCAGCAATCAATAATTCACCCGTTGCTTTAGCATCACTATCAGCTCTATGCGGGTTCAAATGGTCAATTCCTAGTTGTTGCGTAAGATCACCTAATCGATAACTTGAAGCAGTAGGCCACAAAATCTGTGCTAAAGCTACAGTGTCTAAAGCTAGATTTGTTAACGGTGTTAGTCCTACTCGTTCAAATTCAGCATTTAAAAAAGGAAGATCAAAATTAACATTATGCGCAACAAAGACCGTCTCGCTGAGCATAGCATGCAAAGTTTGTGCCACATCCTCAAAATATGGCATTTTTTTCACCATTGCATCATTAATATGTGTTAATTTTTGAATTCCAATCGGGATTGATTGTCCCGGATTAACCAATGTTGAAAAATGGTTTATAATTTTTTGGTTCCGCACAAAAGCAACCGCTACCTGCATTATTCGGCCGGCCTGATTTTGATTACTCGTTGTTTCTAAATCAACGACGGCATAAATCGTTTTTGCATCCACAATCTAACCTCACATGTTCCATAATGTCCTTCCAATTGTACCATGAGTTTACATTTTAGGTGGTTTAAAATTACCGTTTTAACCCATTTAAATCATGAAAATATCATTCTGCCATAAATTATAAAATAGCTATAAATTCATTTGACTTTCTTAAATTATCGCTATTATTAAGGTATAGAATCTTTAAATGCTTCAATATTAGCTAAAAAGTTGGTAAAATGTATTGATTAATAATATTTTTAGAAATGGTGGTTCAATGTCTTGAAAAAAACATCAATCGGTAAAAGTCACGCCAAAGTAATTTTAATGGGTGAACACTCGGTCGTCTATGGCCAACCAGCGATTGCTTTACCGCTTCCCGATATTACTTTTACTGCCACAATTGAAGAACGACTAGCTGGTCAAATTATTTTTACTCCAACGTATCAAGGACCTTTCTCTGGTTTGGCTGAAGGTTATGAGGGAATTCGACAGTTAGTCAATCGACTACTTATCAATTTCAACGCAATCAAGCAACCATTTACCTTACGTCTTCGCTCCGATATTCCTCAAGAACGAGGGATGGGTTCTTCAGCCGCTAGTGCCACTGCAATTATTCGCGCTTTTTACGATTTTTTTGATACTAGCCTTGATGCTGTTACATTACAAAAATGGACGGCCATTGAAGAAAGAATCACACATGGAACACCATCTGGTTTAGATGCCGCAACAGTCTCAAGTAATTCTCCCATCTGGTTTATTAAACATAAAATAACCCAATCGTTCTCGTTGAATTTACAAGGGGTGATTGTCCTAGCCGATACTGGGATCAAAGGTCAAACTGGTTTAGCAGTTTCCGTAGTCCGCAGCCTATTGGAAGAAAACCCTGTTGAAGCTAAGCAACATATTAAAGAATTGGGTTCGTTAGCCACTCAAGCGCAACAAGCCCTACAAACTAATAATTTGAAAGAATTGGGTAATTTAATGAATCAAGCCCAACTAGAATTAACAGCTCTTGAAGTATCACATCCCAAATTAGATATTCTAATTAATGCTGCTAAAAAAGCCGGAGCCCTTGGTGCTAAGTTGACCGGTGGCGGGATTGGCGGAACAATGTTAGCTCTGGCGCCCAATCAAGAAGTAGCCAACAAAATTATTGCATCATTAGAGGCTGCGGGGGCCAATGAAGTTTGGACTCAAACCTACCCTACTCATTAAAAAAAGGAGAACTTAATCATGGTGGCTTTTACAGCGCGTGCACATACAAATATTGCCCTGTTGAAATATTGGGGGAAAGCAGATCAAAAATTAATAATCCCCACCACCACCTCGATTAGCCTAACTTTAAATGAATTTTATACAGAAACCACCGTTGAATTTAATGATGATTTAGCAAATGATCAAATAACTTTAGATCACCAATCCTTAAAAGCAAAGGATCAGAAAAAAATCATTAACTTTCTGGATTTAATTCGCGCACAAGCCAATATCAATACATACGCCAAGGTTGAATCATTTAATCATGTTCCAACCGCTGCTGGCTTAGCATCGTCTGCCTCTGCATTTGCAGCTTTAGCTGGTGCGTCTGCTGCAGCCGCTGGTCTTGACCTAACACCTGCTGACCTTTCTCGCTTAGCACGTCAAGGTTCAGGTTCTGCCAGCCGTTCGATCTTTGGCGGCTTCGTTCAGTGGGATCGAGGAACTGATCATCAAACTTCTGTTGCCCATCCGCTTCAGGAACAAGTCGATTGGCCCATTCAGCTCTTGACAGTAATTGTTTCAGATCAACCTAAAAAAATAAATTCTCGTGGTGGAATGCAGAACGCCATGCAAAATTCTCCCTTTTATCAAAGTTGGGTTGAACGTTCCAACGCGCTTGTTAAACCAATGCAAACAGCGATCAATCAACATGACCTAGCCACCTTAGGAAAAATTGCTGAACAAAATGCATTAGAGATGCATGCCCAAAATATGGTAGCTAACCCTCCATTCTTTTACTTAACTGATATTTCATGGAAGATCATCAATTTGGTTCAAGAATTACGAGAAAATGGTCTAAAAGTCTATGCGACTATGGATGCAGGACCTAATGTAAAAATAATCTCACATCCAGATGACACTGAAAAAATTGAAGATGCTTTGCATACAATCTTACCTGAAATAACAATTCAAGTAGCTACGCCGGGCCCAGGGTTAAAAATCTGGCAGAATGGGGCCACACATGCTTAAGCTTCAGATTCCGGGTAAATTATTTTTAGCAGGTGAATTTGCAGTTACTCATAGTGGTCACTCTAGTTTAGTGATGGCGATTGATCGATACATTGACTTTAAAATTAAACCAGCTTCACAAATAGAAATCCAAAGCGATCTCTTAGGAGCATATTCCATTCCTAATAATCAATTAAAAAATTTACCTAATACTCTTGATGAACAATGGCAACTAATTCAATCAGCACTGAATATCTTTGAGGAATTTCGGAAAGATTTAGAAAAATCACCTGCACTAAAGCCTTTCAGTTTAGAAATTGAAAGCCATCTGAGCATCGATCACATTAAAATCGGTTTGGGATCATCTGGCGCAACGGTGGTCGGAGTATTGGCTAGTTTGTTACAATTTCATCAGATCTCTTTCTCTAAAACAAAGCTTTTTAAATTAGCATCTTTAGCTCTCCTCCAACTCCCTAAATTCAAAAAAGGATCAATGGGTGATATCGCAGCAGCATGTTTTGGCGGAATTGTCTTTTATCAAAAATTTGATCAAGCTTGGGTGGAAAAAGAAAAACGCCAAACTTCACTTCTCAATTTAATTAATATGGAATGGCCTTTATTAAAATTAGAAAATGCCCATTTACCAAATAATTGGCACCTTCTTGTGGGTTGGACTAAAAGTCCTGCTGATACCCAAACTAGTTTAAAACAAATCAATCAAAGTAAATCACAAGAATTAGAATCAGAATTTTTAATAGATTCTGATCGAGATGTCTTAAAAATACAAAAATCACTTGCACAAAATGATTGGTCTGCTTTTAATTTGGCAATAACTTCAATTCAGAAGACATTAATTAATTACACTATTAATCAAAATATACCTTATCAAACACCAGCTTTACAGCACTTTTTATCCGATGCAAAGTTATTTAATCTTCCTAGTAAAATATCAGGGGCTGGAAATGGCGACAACGGTATTGCTTTTACATTAAATCGTATTCCCGATCCTAAACTATTAGATACTTGGAAAACTCATGGTATTCAAAATCTCCCTCTTAACATTGCACCGGTGAAAGGAACTTATTATGGAATCTGAACACGCACATCGTAAAGATGAACACTTAGCTTTAGCGGAAGCTGAATTTAAAAAAAATCCCCCGATTTCATCACTTGAGCAAATCCGCTTAATTCATCGATCTTTGCCAGAAACAAATGTCCAAGAAATCAATCTACAGGTTCAAGATTCAGCTTTGGGTTGGGATTATCCTTTCTACATTGAAGCTATGACCGGTGGAAGTCAAAAGACAGGTGAGATTAATGAACAGCTAGCTAAAATCGCAAAAATAACCGGATTAGCCATGGCTGTCGGTTCACAAAGTATCGCTCTCAAAGATCATAATGCTATTTCTTCTTTTGAAGTTGCTCGTAAATCCAATCCTGATGGTTTTTTAATTGCCAACTTAGGAGCAGGACATACTGCTCATGAAGCTCAACAAGTAGTTGATATGATTGGCGCTAACGCGCTTGAAATCCATGTAAATGTAGCCCAAGAAATTGTAATGGCTGAAGGGGATCGTGATTTTCATTGGATGGAATCAATTGGGGAAATCATTAATACGATTCACGTTCCAGTAATCATTAAAGAAGTTGGCTTTGGAATGGATCAACAAACTATTAAGCAACTTGAACAAATGGGTGCTCAATATATTAATGTCGGTGGCCGTTCTGGTACTAATTTCGCAATAATTGAAGATCGAAGAAACCGCACTACTGTAACTAAGCAAAGTCATCAATATTTATACGATTGGGGTCAAACTACAGCAGAATCGCTATTAGAAACTAAAGATAGCCATGCTAAGATTTTGGCTACTGGTGGCATCACCTCTCCCCTTGATGTTGTTAAGGCTCAGGTCTTAGGCGCTAAGGCAGTGGGGGTTGCCGGTTACTTTTTACATGACCTACTTAAATATGGTCCGGATCACTTAATTGAAACCATTCAATTATGGCAATCTCATCTGCCTAAACTTTATGCTCTAGTAGGTGCAAATGGACAGAATGATTTACCAAATGTTCCATATATTTTAAGCCCTGAGTTAAATAGTTATGCTCAACAACGTCATTTAGATTAGCCTAATTTTTAAATTTTTATTAATAGAAGTTGCGATTTAATAAACTATTACGTCAAAAAAGCGAACTTGCTAAACAAGTTCGCTTTTTATTTATATACTTAAGCTATGAGAAATTTACAAACTGAAACCATTCGCCAACAAACGGATGATCAAATTATTGATGCAACTTTAACACTACTTCAAAGCCAGTCGTATGACCAACTTGCGGTAACTGAAATCACCCGTAAGGCAGGCGTGTCTAGAATGGCTTTCTATCGACATTTCGGGACAAAAGAAAATATTATTCACACGATCATTGAACAATTAACCAATGATTTTTCACATGATGCCCAGCACCTCCCGCAAGATTCAAGAGCGGTAGCGCAAGCATTTTTTGAATTCATCCAAGCTAACGCGGTTGAGATTGCCATTCTTTTAAATGCAGGTCTCCGCGAACAATTCTACCCGCCTTTGCGAGATATCTTGCATGACTTGTATTCTGATATTTTACGTAATCATGCTACTAATGCTGCAATTGTCGATTATATTTCAGACTTCACTGCTTCTGGTATGCTAGCAATTGCGATTCGTTGGATTTCAACAGGAATGCACGATTCAATTGAAAGTTTAGCAGAGATGGCAAAAGAAATGACAGATGCACAAGGATCATTTCTATAAAAATTTAATACCATTCCAAAATAAAAGATTGAACCTAACATCTCTGTTTAGGTTCAATCTTTTTTAATTCTAATTATATTGAGTAATTGTCGTAAATACATTCTAATTTATTTGACCCGTTCTCCTTGATTTTCGCTATTATCAGCTAAATTATCTTTCACTGAATCATAGCCATCCTTTGTTTTATCCTTAATAGTTTGACCCATATCACCCGCTTTGTCTTGCAAAGTTACTTGATTTTTGTTGAATTCACGAGCAGTTTGAATATCTACTACCTTTACATTCAACTCGATCAACTCAAGACCTGTCATTTCCATGATTTTAGTCTTAACCAATTCTTGAATCTTTTGATAGATGGTACGAGCATCCTTTCCAAATTCGGTAATGATATCGAGATCTACCGCAACTTGCTCTTTACCAACTTCAACTTCTACACCTTCTGTGGGATTTGAACTATTAACCAACTTGTTTTTAACATTTGCAATAAATCCAGCGTCAATTCCAAGTAGTCCATCAATTTTCTCAATTGAATAACCCACAATTTTTTGAATAACTTTATCATCAAAAGTTAAATCGCCTTTAATTACTTGATTTTTATTACTTCCCTTTTCCATAATAATATCTCCTTTTTTATGATTCAGTAAATATTTGTTTGATTTTTTCAAATGATATATTCCAATTTTGAATGATCCAACCAATAAACCAACCAATTCCACCAAATAAAATAACTAAAACAGAATTCCAGAATCCAAAAACTAGAATCAAAATTGCTAGTAATAAGCCAATGACTAGTCCAATTTTAGATGCTTCTAATTTTAAATTTTGCATCTCCTTACCTCCTTCTACTAAAGGACGCGAATATTCTTACTATTTTTTGGGCGATTTATAACAATATTTGTATTAATTTTATTTATATCAGTATTTTTAAGTAATTCATTTAAATCCTTGTTAATTTGGTCTTGTAATCTTATGATTTTTTGTACTTTATCTTGTTGATATTTTGATTCGGCAGATACCTTAATCTTAATTGAATGAACTTGGTTTTTTATTTTAATATTGATATTTTCCAAATTTTCATCTTTAAATCTTTGATTAATAAAACTACTAATCCCGCGATTATCAAGAGCCAATTTTCCACTCTTCTGATTGGTTAATACAACATTATTCTTAGCCGATGGCCAGAAAATAATCGTAAATAACATAATAATCAAAAAAACAACACAAATTATCAGATAAATTTCGATAATTGTTTCAACGGTAAAATTATTAATATTGTTTTGAATTAACCATGCATTAATTTGATTCCCTATCATTTTACTTTCATGAGGTTTAATCATTGATATGAAAGGGAATATATACAATATAGTAACAATAGCCATTAATATTTTTTTCCATTTTTTCATATTATCAACCGCCTTTATTTCATTCTATTAATAACCAATGAAATAATTAATACTAATATAATTACCCTCAATAGCAATAGAATTAAAACTATACCAGACAATGTTGGCCCTTAAATATTTATCCTAATCACAAACCAACAATATTATAAAAGATACTAATAATGCCACATAATCCTAATGGCTAACATTCCAATAATTAAACTCGAATAGAATCACCTCCTTTTTGTATACGTTTACATTGTTGCTATAATTATATTCTAACAATTTTTATTATATTTAGCAAACGATTACATTATAATTAGATTAAAAAATGTAAATGTCTCAAATATCAAAAAGAATATAACCTTTTGTGACTCCTAAATGACATTATTTTTCCATTTGTCTATAAAAGATTTTAAACAAAAAATGATGGGCATAAAAAAGAATTTTATTCTCTCTTATGTCCACCATTTGTATTGTTAATTATTTTTGATTAGCTGCTTCTGTATAAGACGAAAGTGCCGTCTTTAAATCACTATCAGCAATATGAACATCAGCCTTATCTAATTGCTTTCCAATAAAGGTTTGCATTGCCTTTGAATCAGAATTTAATTTATCTTCAACAATAATATCCTTCATCTTTGCCTTTGACTTGGCAAAGCTATCTTTTTTATCCTTTGAATTTAATTTGATAACATAATAACTATCGCTGGTGCTAGTAGTTCCATCAGCTGTTACCTTCACTGGTGTTTCTGACATATCACCAACTTTCAAATTAAAAGCAGCATCACGCACTGTACTATTCACAACAGAAGAACTAACGGTTGAATCAAATTTATCTAGTTTTCCGCCCTTATCCTTCGTAGCGGTATCAGTTGACTTATCTTTTGCTTCATCCTCAAAGCTAGTACCGTCTTTAATATCACTAATCACCTTTTTAGCATCATCTTCTGAATCAGTTTTAATGATTGAAGCACTAACATTTGGTGTATAAGCGTCATAAGTCTGCTTCAATTCTTTATTTGTAAATTTTTGATTAGCTTGATAAGCGGCTTTTTCCAAAGCTGAAAGATAAAGGCTATCCTTATACGATTCAGTTGTCATTCCACTACTTTGCAAGGTTGTCTCAAATGATGAACCATATTGCTTCTTTGCATCAGCATATTGCTTATCAACATCTTTTTGATTTACCTTATCCCCATAATCTTTTTGTAAAACTTGCTTAATCATCAAGTTCGCAAATGTTTGCTTACCCTCTGGTGTTTTCTTCAAATTTTCATATAATTTCTGTTCTGAAATTGAACCTGCATTTGAAGTTGCAACATTTTTTCCGCTTGACAATCCAAAAGCTACCAAACCACCTGCAATAATTATTAATCCACCAAATACTAATAAACCTTTTTTCATAAAAAATAACACTCCTTTATTAATCGTTCTCAATTTTGTTCATCCGAGCACCCATTGCAAATTGACCATTATCAATTTGGGATTCTCGAATCTTCAGATGGGCTGCAAAATCTGGATTAGAATATGAAAGCCGACCTGCTGGGATTGCCCAACTTTGGTTTCGCCAATTTTGGAGCAACACTTCATCATCTGAGGTTACCTGATCTGTCATATATCTTACCATCATTCTAATCCAGTTGACGCCAGTAATTTTATTTAAAAATGCTAAATGTGTAAACGGCATTGGTCTTAAATCATCTGCCTGCACTTCTTGTTCAAAAGGCCAATGGTCAACAACCAATTGATATAAGCCTGGATGAGCCACCTTTAATTTAGGCCGTGGTAATGATTTATAGAGCGATTCAGTCATTACCTTTTGATCAATAATTATCTGAGAATTATCTTGTTGTGCCATTGAAATTGGCGTCAATATTTGACCATCCCAGAAATAATTTACAATTGTTTGTTCATTGTTTTCAGATAAGCTTGTTGGTAAATATTTATCTTTGGCAATGACATTAACTGATACACCCATTTCTCTTAATTTAGTAATTAATTTAATTCGATTTCCCGGAATAAAAACATACTGAGGATTTTCAACTTCTAGAATACTCATCACGTCAGATAATTCTAAAGGCTCATAGTAATGTTTATCAGCAATTTGCGGAATGAATAATAGATCATTAGGATTATTATTCATAACAATCGTTGGAATACCTAAACGTCGCAGCTCTGAACTAACCATCGACATAGTATATGATCCAGCAGCGCCATCCCCTAAGCGAAATGCCCCAGTTCCGACAACCAATGCGGAATTCTGTGAAAGCCGGCTTGTTTCGTTTTCTTTTTCAAATGTGCTATAGAAATGTGGATTGTTTTCATCAAATTCTCCAGCCGACGGATCAAAAGCTTTAAACGTTGGTAAGATATTTTTGTCCCAACGGAAACGCCTAATTTTTTCATACTCTTCATCCCACAACTTAGCCATCAATCCATCACTTAGCCCATAATACTTGGCTTCCCGTAAAATATCCGTATTCCACGGATGAGAGGCAACATCTTCTTCAATACGCATGATCCGTTGTAATTTATAAAAATAGAACGGATTAATTTTAGTCATCTCCGCCAATTCGTCAACAGTATATCCACGACGCAACGCCTCCATCAGTACAAGTATTCGATTATCGCGTGGATGAATAATACGTTCGATTAGATCATCTTCAGATAACGTATTCATAATTGTTGGTGAGAAATCACGACTATTAAAGTGCGCTGCTCGTAAGGCCTTTTCGAGTGCCTCTTCCACACTACGTCCAACTCCAATCGTAGCACCAACTGATTTTTGAATCGTATTTAGCCGATGATCTGTAACCACCCACGAGGCTTCAAACTCACCAAAGCTAAAAACTGGAAAACGTGTCACAATATGATCCATAACTGGTTCTAATAGGGCCGTATTGTCAGTGAAGTTAGATGGTAACTTCACTTCAGTCAAATTCTCACCCATTACCAAGCTAACCATAACTGGCAATAAAGGATAACCCGTTGAAACTGCAATAAATGCTGATTGACGATCAAAATATGGATTTAACCGAGTTACAACATATTCTTCAGTCTCGGAATTAACCGCAAATCGGACCTGAGCCAAGCCAATAATGTTAAATCCTCGCATCAAATTAAAAGCTGATCTACGCAATTTTTGTAAAACTGGGTCAGACAGAGTTTGAATTGGTGTTAGGGCAATTGAATCTGATGTATGAATACCAACTGGATCCATATCTTCGATTCCTCCTACCAAAATCATGTGATCTGAATGATCGCGAAGCACAACCAATGTAATTTCTTGATATCCACTAATTCCTTGATCAATGTTCACCTGTTTCGTTGGGGAGCGTTCTAATGCTAGTTGAACCGCCTCCTCCAATTGCTCTGGACTATTTGCATTTAGACGTAGAGTTCCAGAACTTGAAGTTACAGGTCTAACCACCACTGGAAAATTAATATCCCGAGCAGCATCAAAGGCTTCAGTGACGTTTGTAGCTAACTTTGTTTTAACCCCTGTTTCACCTAAATCTTCCAAATTTCTACGCAAAAGTTCGGTGTTTTGAGTTGCTTCCAAAGCAGCCATTGAAAGACCGAGCATCTTAGGTGTAGCATCTCCCATTGTATTAACAAGTTGGTAAATAATCTGTACCCCAGGTGTCCCGCCAATATTGGCCATCACACTGGCAATATCATATTTTTCAATAATTTCGATTAAATTTTCAACCGTCAAATCAGCAATAACGGGCGTAATATCAGAACGTTCAATTGTAAAATTATAAGGATTATCATCAACTAAAAAGACATTTGCTCCTTTAGCTTTTAATACGGAAACAGCTTGATAGCTAGCAAAATCACTCTCTGTTTCGTGGTTAAAATCATTCGCGGAGCCACCAACGATTAAAACGTTTTCATTCATCGTAAGTTCCCCCCTTTCCGAGCTGTCACCATTTCCATAAATTCTGCAAAAATATCAGTTGCTTCATACGGTCCAGGTGCACCGTCTGGGAAAAACTGAACACTAAATGCTGGATAGTCTCGATGCCTTATCCCTAAAATTGATTTGTCCATCAAATCCAAGTGAGTGACCATTAATTCCGTTTCTTTCAAAGATTCTCGATTGACAGCATAACCACTCCCTTGATTTGCAAAGATGATCTCACCTGTAATTTGCTCTCGAATTGGATGATTCATTCCATGATGTTCAAAAGTCAATGGTTCTAATTCAGCACCATTTGCAAGGGCAAATAATTCATGACCTAGTCCAATTCCTAGCAAGGGCATTTCCGTTTGAACCATTCGAATCAATTTTAAAATCGACTCATTTAGCTTCAAAGGATTCCCAGGTCCTGATGATAAAACAATCCCATCTGGATCCAAATTAACAATTTGTTCTAATGTCGCGTCGTATGGTAAAACCGTGATATTAGCATCATAATCTCTTAAACTACGTAAAATTCCATTCTTCAAACCAAAATCTAATATGACTACATCAGCACCTCGACCAGGATTTGCATAAGGTTTAGGTGTTGAAGCCTGTGCCACTTGATTTGTTGGCAAAACCATTGCTCTTAATTGATCAAAAGCGTGGTCGTCTGGAACATCAACAATACTAGCTTTTTGTGTTCCCGTTTTTCTCAAATGTCGAGCTAAAGCCCGTGTATCAATCTGTGAAATTCCAGGTATATTGTGACGCCTCAAAAAAGAGTCTAAACTCATTTGTTGCAGACGATTGGTTGAAACGTCTGAAATTTCACGAGCAACGACTCCTTTAATTGTAGGAACGATTGCCTCATCTGCTCGATGATTAATCCCTGTAGCTCCAATAGTTGGTGTTGTAAACATTACAATTTGATTATGATAAATTGGATTGGTAATAATCTCTTGATACCCCGACATGGCTGTATTAAAGACAATTTCACCAAAAGTTGTTGCGGGTGATCCAAAAGCTTCCCCTTTGAACACCGTTTGGTCTTGTAGTATTAAATATCGCTGGGTCATGAATTGATCCCCTTAATGCTTTTAATTTTAAACTTCTTGATATATTTTTTAAACAATTTCAACAGAATCTTGTTGATCTAATTCTCGTACATGAACTTTAATTCTTTCCGAAGCTGCCGTTGGAATATTTTTACCGACGAAATCAGCACGAATAGGCAATTCACGATGACCTCGATCCACTAAAACTGCTAAATTAACTGCTGCTGGGCGTCCATTATCCATCAAGGCATCCAAGGCTGCTCGAATTGTCCGACCGGTATAAAGCACGTCATCCACTAAGATAACTCGCTTATGATCCAAATTAAGGTCAAAACTATTATCAATTTGTGCCGTATTATCTCGATCGTCGCGATAATTTGAGATATCAAGTTCTAAGACTGGCACTTGAGCATTTTCCAATTGTTGCAATCGTTCCCCGATTCGCCGCGCCAAATAAACGCCACGTGTTTTAATTCCCACGAGAACTAAATTATCAATTCCTTTATTTCGTTCAATAATTTCATAAGTAATTCGAGTTAAAGCCCGTTGCATCGACATTGCATCAACAATTTTTTTAGCTGCCATTTCTTATTCCTCACTCCCCTGATTACTATATGGTTCCAATTGATCAAGCATCTTTGTAAAGTGTTCTGGTAATGGTGCTTCAAATTCTAATTCTTGACCTGTGGTAGGTTGTGTAAGTCCCAATGTATGGGCATGTAAATACTGTCCATTACCTGGCAAGGTTTTCTTTGGACCGTATAATGGATCACCTGCAACCGGATGACCAATATATGCTAAATGCACACGAATCTGATGAGTTCGACCTGTTTCAAGAGTCGCTGATAATAAAGTATAACCAACAAAGCGTTTTATAACTTTAAAATGAGTCACTGCTTCACGTCCACCTGAAACAACTGCTTGTTTCTTGCGATCCTTACTTGATCGTCCTAATGGAGCCTTAATTGTTCCAATATTTTCTTTAAATTCACCATGGACCAAAACTAAATATTCACGCAAATTTTTCTTCGCTTTTAAATTAGCTGATAAGGCTTCATGAGCTTTATCATTTTTGGCTATCATCAAGAGCCCTGAGGTGTCCTTATCAATCCGATGTACAATCCCAGGGCGAAATACCCCATTAATATTTGAAAGAGGAGTGTGGAACATTAGAGCATTAACCAGCGTTCCATCTTCATGGCCAAGCGAAGGATGAACAACCATTCCTTGAGGCTTATTAACAACCAAAACATCATCATCTTCATAAACAATATCCAAAGGAATATCTTGTGGTTTAAGGTCCAAAGTCACCGGTGCTGGTACCTCAATAGTAATAACTTCGTCTTGCTTAGCGTGATACTTAGCCTTCTTAATTTCACCATTGACACGCACTAACTCATTTTTAATCCATTCATTAGCCTGTGAACGTGAATATTGCGGTAAATATTCCGCAATAATCTTATCCAAGCGTCCGGTTGTTTCAGTTACCACAAATTTTTCCAACGTCATTTCTTTGCCCCTATTTTCTGTTCAATCGCACTGCGCATTTTTTTAGTTAATAAAAGATCATATGAATTATCATTGTAATCAAAGATAATACCATGCTTAGTCATTTGAACATGTTTAATCCCATCCAAACGAATTGATAACCGATTGAAACTAAGAATTTGCTTCAAATGAATATAATCATCAGTCAATTCTACTTTGTGGCGAAGAACCATAAATACAACTGCCACCACAAAAATACTTGCTACTAGGTATGTCCAAACATTAAATGTAATAAATTCCAACTGTAATGTTAATGCTAAAAGTCCAATCATTAAGACCCATGCCCAAATCACCAAGCCTGATAGGCCTCCTGTTTGATAATAGCTTCGCATGATACCCTCCTTTTTCACATTATAATTATTCATAAGTATACCAGAGAAATGGCTATTTATGCCAAAAAACTAGTTAATATCACTCAGTTAAAGCAACTTAAAACAAACTATGGCTTCTTCTTATAAGATTGTTGTTAAACCGATGATAAAATTAATTTGTGCTGTAATAAAAAAATTGATACTTTATTAACAAATATTTATAATCTGTTCTAAAATTTTTTTGACTATCCGACCTATTAAATTATTTCATGTTTTGATTTACTACATAAATTTCTTCTACCATGAAAAATATTTCAATTATAATTTATGTCTATTATTATCAAGTAACAAAATAGCTGAATTAATTTCAAATGTTTTTCCAAATTAATAAGTTTAAATGTAGCTATTAAATAGCAAATTAAGCCTCTCAATTTCACAATGTTTTAAAAAAACGAATCTTTTAAAAGCTCATAATAAGGCTAAAAAGGCACGTTTGTATATACCAAACCCAATATTGTTATACACAAATCGATTTACAATGCAAAAGTAATAATCATATCACTTAATATTTCTTTAATTTATTTCACAAAAAAAGCCGGAAAATATTCCGACTTTTTATGAAATATTTGGATTGTAAATAAACTACTTTATTAATTTTAATTCTGAAAAAACGTCCGAACATAATTTTAATTTAATTAAATTACCTTTAATTTCATTTACCAAGTTGCAATTTTAACTCCATTACTGAATCACGCAAACTAGCAGCATCTTCGAAATCCATGCGTTTAGCAGCAGCTCGCATTTGCTCTTCCAAATTTTTAATCATCTTCTCCTGATCATCACGAGCCATATCACGGAACGCCACTTCTGTGAATGATCCCTCATTATTAGAAGTATCATCTGAATCATGTGATACGGCAATCAAATCACGAACGGGTTTAATAATCGTATGAGGAACTATCCCGTGTTCCTCATTATATTCAATTTGTAATTGACGCCTTCGGGCCGTTTCATCAATTGCTGATCGCATTGAACCAGTCTCATGATCCGCATACATAATTACGTGTCCATTTTCATTTCGGGCAGCTCGTCCCATACTTTGAATTAACGAACGGGTATTTCTAAGAAACCCTTCTTTGTCTGCGTCTAAAATTGCCACTAATGAAACTTCAGGGACATCAATACCCTCTCGTAACAAATTAATTCCAATCAACACATCAAACTTACCTAATCTTAAATCACGAATTATTTCAGTACGTTCTAACGTCTTAATATCAGAATGTAAGTATTTAACTTTCACTCCCACATCTTCCAAATAATCAGTTAAATCTTCAGCCATCTTCTTAGTCAATGTTGTTACAAAGACCCGTTCATCTTTAGCTGCGCGCTCATTAATTTCACCCAATAAATCATCAATTTGTCCATTTACAGGACGAACTTCCACTGTTGGATCAAGTAACCCTGTTGGTCTAATAATTTGTTGAACAACCTCTGATTCTGGTACTCGTTCATTTTCATAGTCACCTGGTGTTGCTGACATATAGATGACTTGATTGACATGCTCTTCAAACTCTTGCAACTTCAATGGACGATTATCAAGAGCTGATGGTAGCCGGAATCCAAAATCAACCAACGTTTGCTTACGAGCCCTGTCACCATTATACATTCCTCGAATCTGGGGCATCGTAACGTGCGATTCATCTACAACAATTAAAAAATCATCTGGAAAAAAATCAATTAAAGTAAATGGTGGTTCACCAGGTTTTCTTCCATCCATATGTCTTGAATAATTTTCAATTCCTGTGGTAAAGCCCATTTCTCGAATCATTTCAATATCATATTCAGTCCGTTGCTTTAATCGCTGTGCTTCTAACAATTTACCAGAGTCTTCTAGATTTTTTAATTGCTCGTCCAACTCGGCTTGAATAGTTTTCAAGGCTCTTTCTCGAATTTTCTCATTCGTCATAAAATGAGTTGCAGGGAAAATGGTGATTGTATCTAAATCAGCCACAATTTCTCCGGTTAAGCTATCTATTTCCCGAATTCGATCAACTTCATCTCCAAAAAATTCAATACGTAAAGCTTTCGCATCAGAAGATGCAGGGAAAATTTCGACTACATCCCCTCGAGCCCGAAAACGTCCACGTTGGAAATCAATATCATTGCGTTGAAATTGGATATCAATCAAGTCACGCATCAATGTATTTCGCTCTAATTCATCCCCTACCCGAATTGAGATCACATGGTCCCGATATTGATAAGGATCTCCTAATCCAAAAATTGATGAAACCGAAGCCACAACAATGGTATCATTTCGTGAAAGCAATGACGAAGTAGCCGAATTACGTAATTTATCAATCTCATCATTAATGGATGAATCTTTTTCAATATAGGTATCTGATGAGGGAACATAAGCTTCTGGTTGATAATAATCATAATAAGAAACAAAATATTCTACGGCATTATTTGGAAAAAATTCTTTGAATTCACCATACAATTGTCCAGCCAAAGTTTTATTATGTGAAAGCACTAAAACTGGCTTATTGGCATGGGCAATCACTTCAGAAATCGTGAATGTTTTTCCTGTTCCTGTCGCCCCCAATAAGATTTGTTCTTTAACACCGTTGGCGAGTCCTTTAACTAATTTATCAATCGCCTTGGGTTGATCTCCAGTGGGTTGATACTTCGATACTACTTCATATTTACGATCTGCTTGTCGTGTAATCATCAACAGCCCCCATTATATTTATTTAAAATATCCGTTCTATTATCCACCTTTTTATTATACGCTATTCGAAGTTCAGTTTAAACTAACTTAAGTTGATTATATTAACTTATTTAGGCATCAATATTTAAATAAAAATGAGGTCGGGACAATCTTTGTCCTCACCTCATTTTAAAATTATTATCAAATTACATACATCCCCTGATAAAGAGTTCAGTTTAAAGTAACATAATTTCTACTATCTATTGTGTTACTAATTGTTCTTGTACATATTCTTTATAAAGCGGATGTGTTTTTAAGAGTTCAGCATGTGACCCTGATCCAGTAATTGTCCCTTGCTCGACAAAATAAATTTGATCAGCATCAACAATGGTAGCTAAACGATGAGCAATTACCAAAGTCGTTCGATTTTTCATTAATTGTTCCAACGCCTTTTGTACCATGGCTTCAGATTCAGAATCAAGTGAGGCTGTAGCTTCATCCAACATCAAGATCTTTGGATCACGAAGGAAGGCCCGAGCAATCGCCAATCGTTGTCGTTGACCACCCGAAATCATAATTCCACGCTCACCAACTTGCGTTTCTAATTGATTTGGCATTTTCTTTACAAATTTATCAGCATAAGCTAATTGTAAAACATGCCATAACTGATCATCCGTGTAAGTTGCATCTGATCCATATGTTAAATTATCACGAATAATCCCGGCCATGATGGCAGAATCCTGGGAAACAAAACCAATCTGCTGACGCCAGTTTTTCAAATTGATGTTTTCAATGGATTGATTTCCAATTTTTATAACTCCTGAATTGGGATCATAAAACCTTTCTAAGAGTTGGAAAATAGTGGTTTTACCACCACCAGATGGTCCAACAAAGGCCACAATGGTATTTGGCTTTGCTTCCATGGTAATATTATGCAGAATTTCTTCAGAGTCCGAATAACCAAAATTAACATTCTGCATTGATAAAGTTTTGCCTTCTAATTCGACAACTTGACCTTTTTCAAAATCTTCTGCCGATTCATCTAAAATTTCAGTTAAGCGTTGAGTTGAACCTTGTGTCTTTGCGTAGGTAGTCGAAAAAGTTCCAATCGACATAAATGCTGGCATAATTTGGAATAGATACATTAAGAAACTAAATAAAGTTCCCATAGTTGATTGCCCATGAGCAATTCGCAAGGCTCCTACAAATAGAATTACTACAAAGAGACCCATCATGACTAAATTCATTACTGGCCCAACTGTTCCATCAATTACTGCTTCTTTTCGTCCGAAGTGGAAAAGGCGCTCAATGGATTGATTCCCCGTTGTTTTGATCTGTTCTTCAGCACCAAAAGATTTAACTAATCTCATTTCAGCTAAAATTTCTTGTGCCACCCCTGAGAAATCGGCCATTGCGTCTTGTGTTGCATGTCCCACTTTTCGTGAAAACATCATAATAGGCATTAGAAATAGTAAGGTAACAGGTGCTGCCAAAAGAATCCAGAGCGCTAAATGCCAATCGGTTGAAAACATTAACACAATTGCTCCCAACATTTGTAAAAAGCTCGTCACAAAATTTGGTAAATCATTAGCTACTAACCGTTTCACTTGTGTTGTATCATTTGTTAAACGTGATGTGATCTCGCCAGATTTTGTTTGATCAAAATAACGTACTTTTAGTATGGCCAAACGTTCCCATATAATTGACCGTAAGTTTTTAACTAATTGCTCCCCTGCAACTGATGTTAAAAAACTTCCCAAAGCCGAAATTAAAGCACCACCCATGAAAAGAGCTAAGACGATTCCTATCAATTTATAATCTGCGCCTTGCTTACCAATGAATGAATTAATCAAATTTCCAGAATACTTGGGTGCTAACAAATTAGCAAAGACCCCAACTAGCGATAATAGTAATCCCGTGATCATATATCCCCATTGTGGGTGAGCCATTTTAATGATTTTAACTAAACTTTTTGTCCCACCTTGGGGGCGTTTTTCAAATTGTGATTGTCCTTGTTTCCGTTGCATTATGTTTTCTCTTTCCTTTAGATTTAAAACCAGTGTGGATCATTAAAGTTTCCCCGTGGATGATTATGTGGATGGTTAAAATGCCGTCCAATATTATTTCTTCTATTTGTAAGCTCCTCAAATTGTTCACGTTGTTGTGGATTCAAGTGATTTACAAATTGTTCATTAAATTTTTCATCATTTAAATGAGCATTGAGTTGTTCCAATTGTTCACCGAATTGTTGTTGCTCTGAATCAGTGAAAACATCAAAAATTTCATTCTCAAGTTTATTGCGTGTCGAGTCTAATTCATTTAAAAAGTCTAATCCATTTTGAGTAATTTTAATTAAGACAATCCGAGCATCCTGCTGGTCCTTAATTCGTTCAACCCTCCCTCCTTCTTCAAGCTTTTTAATAATTTGGGTTACTGACGCTGGACGGATATCTAATATATCCGCAATTGTTCCCGCAGTAATTGGTTGGCTACTAGTGCTTAAAATCCGTAATAAACGGCGCTGGTTATTCGGCCGTTGACGGTGTTCCTGACCATGTGACATCATTGTAAACCACAAACTTGGTTGTCGCATTAATTCAGTTAAGTTGATTAAAATATCTTTTTGCTCCATTAGAAATACCTCGTTAAATATTTAGTTTTTGTTTTAGTTAACTAACAAATATTAATTATAGATGTTTATTTAGTTTTGTCAAATTAAAACTAAATAAATTTCAAATAATTACATCTTAATCTATAATAAATCACAAAATAAAAAGTACGCCCTAACTAAGTTCCCCCAGTTTTAGCATACTTCATCTCATTAATTATTTTTCATTACTACCGCGGTTAAAAATACCGATGTAAATTCTTTGTAACCGTTCAGAGCCAGGAAATTCTTCCGCTAGCATTTCTGGTAAAACCTCATGTATGAAATAATCCGTACTTTTCATATCCCGAAACGCATAAATAGTTTCTAAACTTTCTTTATATATTTCCATGAAAACCGGTTCTGGATTACCCTTTTGTAATTCACCAAATGCTTCATACAATAAATCAATTTTATCTGATACAGATAAAATCCGTCCTTCTAAGGTATCATCCTTACCTTCAGTAAGTCGTCGATGATAACTATCACGGTATTCTTCTGGAATTTCTACCCGAATAAAATTATCTGCTAAAGACTCCTCAACATCAGCCAACATATGGCGTAATTCAGAAGATGCATACTTTACCGGTGTGCGAATATCACCAATAAACCGTTCATTGATGTCATGGTTTAAAGCTTTTTCATATAACAATTTCCAATTAACTTCTTCGCCATGCTGTTCTTCAATATCGCCTAGAAATTGGGCAACTTGCGTGACTTTCCATGAATGCGCAGCCACAGAATGAGGGAAATATTTAAAGTACCCTGGAGCTCGATTAATCATCTCCAACTCGGTTAATCCTGATAAATACTGATTAAATCCCATCTTAACATCCTCCATTTTCTGAAAACAATCAATCCAACGGTTTAATTGATATAAACTATACACAATACAATTGCTTGATGCAAGGGTTTTCAAAAAAATGTATTTATTCATATCACATCATCAAATATTGGATCTAAAAACAAAAGAAGAGCGCAACCATATAGGTTGTACTCTTCTTCCAAAAATATAATAAACATCTTCAACCTAATATTTATTAATCACTTTCTAAGCGCGTAATATCATAGGTTTTACTATTTGATTTTTGAACCAAGACCGTTTGAACTCCTTCAACAGTTTTTATGCGGATTTGGACTGACAAATTCGTTGGCAAAAAGCTTGGTGCCGTTTGTGCTACATAATTTGAAAAACTATCCATCTCGGTTTGTGAATAGAATTGCGTAGTGATATCAACTTTTAAGCTTTTAACATCCTTATCATTATACTTAGCAGTTCCTGTCACATAAGACACATTGGGGAAGAAGCCTTGAATATTGTTTTGGAAATTTACAAATTGGGTATTCAAGCCACTTGCCATATCTTGATAATTTTTTGTGTTCTCTTGCATTGGCAAAACAACATTTTTTTCATTAATTGACTTAAAGTTGCCCAATTTAGTTCCAGATTTAGATTCTACATAGCTGTAAAAGCTCCCACCCGCTAGACTATCATCAGAAGATTGGCTAAACATAGCTACAACAATGGGCGTATTGTTGCTTATGCCTTCCATTTTACGATAGCGAGCAACAACCTCAGCAGCAATCTCTTTACCCTTGGCAATTCGAGTACTATCCTCTATTTTTTGAGTGAAATTAACTCCATATTCTTCCTTTTGATAAATATCTTCGGTATTCATAGCCAATCCTAAGACAATTCCCTTTAATTTCAAAGTACTATCTTCTTGAGTCATAAAGTCTTGTTCTTCAATTGACTGTAAATAATAAGGATTCCGCCCATCATCGGTTTTACCATTATCTTCAGGGTTTAATCCAGATGGATTATCATGCGACTTTCGTTTTAACCAAGATTGGGCCGTTTTGGTATCTAAATATTGACCTTCTTGAAAAATATAAGATTTAGGCGAGAAATGCTTCCTAGCCACATCTAACAATCCATTTTCAAAATTAACTGTGTTATATTGATTTCCATTTTGATTTGCTGTGACTCCTCGAGCCTTTCCAACCAAATAATTTCCATCTTTAATAACCGACTTATATTGATCATCGGAGTTTGATCCCGTTAATTTAATCCCTTTTTTAGTGGTGATTTTATTATTAACGGTGGTTTTGCTTTTTTGAGATTCAACCTTTGATGAATTTTTAGAATAAAAATTACCAAAAAAGATTAAAGCGCCGCCCAAGAGCACTACACCAACCACGGCCCCAATCCATTTTATATAGCGCATTTGTCCGCCCCTTTTACATTTTTAATATTATTTATATACTGTATATTCTAACAAATTACGGTTGCTTTTGCATAATATCTTGAAAATCTTGTTCAGACCAGATGGTAATGCCTAAATCTTGAGCTTTAGCGAGTTTACTTCCAGCATCAGCACCTGCTATGAGAAGATTGGTCTTTTTAGAAACACTTCCCACAACTTGTGCACCGTGTTGTTCCAACCATTTTTCTGCTTCTGATCGACTAAACATTGTCAATTTACCGGTCAAAACAATTTTTTGATCAGCAAACTCAGGCAAAACTGTCACTGGTGCTTCGGCTTGATAAGCAAAATTAACTCCCAATTGTTGCAACTGAGTTAAGAGCTCTTGTACCAGCGATTCTTGAAAATATTGAACAACATTTTCAGCAATAACTAAACCTAGCCCTTGTATGTTAGCAATTTCTTCCACACTAGCCTTCGCTAATTGATCAATTGTTTTAAATTTTTGCATGATTTGTCGAGCCACTTTAGCTCCGACCGTTCTAATTCCAAATCCAAACAAAAGTCGTTCAGCCGAATTTTGTTTAGACTGTTCCACAGCTTGTAATAGGTTTTGGGTCGCTTTTGGACCAAATTTATCCAATTCCAAAAGTTCTACTTCATCCAATTGATATAAATCTGCAATTGTTTTAATTAATCCACGATCCAATAACTGTTCGACGATTTTAGGACCTAATCCATCAATATTCATGGCATTCCGCGATGCAAAATGTGTCAATCGTTCTTTAATTTGAGCAGGGCAAAAGGGGTTCAAGCATCGTAAGGCAATCTCACCATTTACATGCACCAATTCATCCCCACAAACAGGGCAATGATTTGGAATGTCATATGGGACACTATCCTTAGGACGTTGGTCTAAAACGGCCATCCCCACCTCCGGAATAATATCGCCAGCTTTATGCAATGTAACTGTATCACCAATTCGCAAATCTTTTGCTTTTAAATATTCTGGATTATGTAATGAAGCTCGCGACACTGTCGTCCCAGCTAATTGAACAGGATCCATAACTGCCGTTGGTGTGACAGCCCCCGTGCGTCCAACTGTCCATTCAATATCTTTTAAAATCGTTTGTTTTTCTTCCGCTGGAAATTTATAAGCAATTGCCCATTTAGGGACTTTAACTGTTGCGCCTAATGCTTCATGTAGATCTAAATTATTAACTTTAACCACAATTCCGTCAATTCCATATGCTAAATCGTCTCTTTTAGCCGTCTTTTCTTCAATATAATTCTTTAACGTATTTATATTATCAACGACTTGATTCGTAAGATTAACTGGAAGCCCTAAATTAGCTAAACGTATTAACAATTCTGATTGGGTTTTGACCTCTAATTGGTTCTGTAAATCAACAACTTGATATATAAAGCCTGCCAATTGACGCTGTTTAGTAATTTGTGGATCAAGTTGACGCAAAGAACCCGCCGCCGCATTTCGAGGATTAGCAAAGGGCGCCAATCCATCTCGATCTCGTTGTTCATTTAAGCTGACAAAAGCTGCCTTAGGCATATAAATTTCGCCCCGAACTTCCAAATTTAAAGGCTCGGTTAATTGATGTGGAATATTCTTAATGTTTAAAACATTCGCGGTAACATCTTCACCAATTTGCCCATTACCTCGGGTCGAAGCTTGTGTTAATTGGCCATTTGTATATTGTAAACTAATCGCTAATCCATCAATCTTCAATTCTGCATTATATTCCAAAAAATCCGAAGTACTCTGCTGCGTTGTATTCATCCAATCATCTAAAGCTTCAATAGAAAAAACATCGCCTAAAGATAACATAGGTTGCAAATGTTCAACCTTTGGCAGATCATCTTTCGTTTGATCCCCAACTTTTTGCGTAATTGAATCAGGTGTAATCAATTCAGGAAATTGATATTCTAAATCAATTACTTCTTGATAGACAAGGTCGTAATCACTATCTTCCACTGTGGGTGCATCGTTTTGATAATATTCTACTGCCCATTTTTTTAACTGAGCTTGCCGAATAGCTAACTTTTCTTTTGCTTCCGCTAATGTCAATTGATCTTCGACCATACATTACTCCTTTAGCTTTGCTTTTTGATGGGTGCAAATGCTGCCAATAGTCGTTTAATTCCTTGTGATGCAAAGGCAACATCTAATTCCATATTTTCACCCAACCCATTAACCTTAACAACTGTTCCAGTTCCCCACTTTTTATGAGAAACCAAATCACCAACCGCCCAGTTGGATTGTTCGTCAGATGTAGTATTATTTGGTGCTTGATGTACTTGCCGCGTTGAAGTTAAATTCCGGCTTGTACTTGAATTTGTTCTTTGATTAGGCTGGGCCTGACGTCCTTGAAAGGTTGTACCAGTTACTGATTGCGTTCGTTGTGCAAAAGGTAAACTAGCTTCCCGCGCTCTATAACTATCTAACTGACCTACAGTGGAAAGATCCAAATATTTTGGTGAAATTTCATCAATAAACCGTGAAGGCATATTGTTATTCATCTTACCGTAAAGCATGCGTGTGTAAGCGTTTGTCAAATAAAGTTTTTCCTTAGCCCGAGTAATACCAACATAGGCCAGACGACGTTCTTCATCCAACTGTTTTGGATCAATAATAGCCCGGAATGATGGGAAAATTGATTCTTCCATCCCTACCAAAAAGACAACTGGAAATTCAAGCCCTTTGGCTGCATGCAAAGTCATCAAGGTTACATTATTATCATCCTCATCAACATTATCAATATCGGAAACCAAAGCCAATTCACTCATAAAGTCTACATATTTAGAAACGCTTTCTTCATCTGGAACGTAATTTTTATCAAATTGTTCGGTCACCGTCAAAAATTCATCCAAATTTTCTAAACGGTTTTCGTTTTCAGGCGTAGGACTAGCTTTTAATGTTTCCACATAATTCGTTTCTTTATAAATCACCCGTGCTAAATCAGTAATTGAAACATCAAATTGTTCTTGTTGAATTAGATTTTGCATCAATGCTGCAAAATCCATAAATTTATTTTGCGCCCGACTTTGTAAATCATTCATTAAATTAGCATTAGCCGCTGCCTCTAGAAGAGGCCAATTATGCTCACTAGCAAATGCCCGTAACTTAATAATTGACGTATCACCAAGCCCCCGTTTAGGTTCATTGACTACTCGTAAAAAGCTTTCATCATCAGCAGGATTCGTAAGGAGTGAGAAGTACGCTAAAATATCACGAATTTCTTTTCGATCATAGAATTTTGAACCACCAACCATTGTATATGGAATATTAGCTTTAACTAACGCCTCTTCTATCCCACGTGATTGGGCATTTGTCCGATAAAGGATTGCAAAGTCTCGATATTGTCGTTTCTCATTTTTAACTTGATTCGCAATTTCACCTAAAATATAAACAGCCTCATCTCGGTCTGAATTTGAACGATGATAAGTTATTTTTTCACCATCACCATTCTCAGTCCACAAATTTTTAGTAATTCGCCCATTATTATTAGCAATTACCTCATTAGCTGCATTTAAAATCGTTTGAGTCGAACGATAATTTTGTTCCAAAAGGACTTTTTTAGCCCCTACATAATCTTTTTCGAAATTCAAAATAATTTCTAAATTAGCACCACGCCATCCATAAATACTCTGATCAGAATCACCTACAACAGCTAAATTTTTCCAACCATCAGCCAATAATTGAATTAATCGATATTGAGCATCATTAGTATCTTGATACTCATCGACATGAATATATTGGAACTTATCTTGGTAATACTGTAAAACTTCTGGTTCTTGTTCTAAGAGCTCGATCGTCAACATAATTAAATCATCAAAATCCACAGATTGAGATAAGCCTAATTGTTTTTGATAAGCAGCATAGGCTTTCGCCACAATTTTACCAAATAGGTCATTAGCCGTTTTAGCATAATCGACGGGAGTTTCCATGGCATTTTTAGCATTTGAAATTGCACTCAAAACACTCCGAGGGTCAAACTTTTCAATATCAACATTTTGATCTTTTAAAATTCGCTTAACCAGCGTTCTTTGAGTTCCGGCATCAATGATCGTAAAATCACGTTTATAACCTAATTTATCAATATCGCGTCGTAAAATTCGAACGGCCATGGCGTGAAAAGTCGAAACCCAAACTCGATCAGCATCCTCAGCCCCAATTAAATCAGCAATCCGTTCTTTCATTTCTCGTGCAGCCTTATTGGTAAAAGTAATAGCCAAAATCCGCCAAGGCGCCACATTTTTGTCTTTAATTAAATGTGCAACCCGATGTGTTAAAACCCGAGTTTTACCAGATCCCGCCCCAGCCATAATTAACAACGGACCTTCCGTTGTCGTCACAGCCTCAGCCTGTTGTGGATTCATGCCCCTTAACATTTCTTGACTCATTAATTAACGCTCCTTTTTTCCCCAATATTGATACAAATCAACCTTTAACGCTCCATTATAGAGTTTACGTTTCTTCGTTGCTTTTTCTCCATATGCCCTTTCAAATTCTTCATCACTAGTCAAAATATATTTTGACCAAGTTGGCATATTTTTATAAATATCACCCATTTCGCCATATAAACGACGGACGGTTTCTTCATCACCTAATCGTTCTCCATAGGGAGGATTAGCGACAATAATTCCATTTTTATCTTCAGGGACCCAATCTTTAGCTGCTAATTGCTTAAATTCAATATCTTCCCCAACGCCAGCTTTATTCGCATTATCTTTAGCAATATCAATCATATTTTCATCGATATCATAACCTTTGATGTTTAATTCAACATTAAAATCAATCATACCTCGGGCGGTTTCTTTCAATTCTTTCCCAATTGATGGATCAAACATTTCCCAATCAGAAATATCAAATTCGCGATTAAGTCCTGGTGCGATATTTCGACCAATTAAAGCAGCTTCAATTGGAATGGTCCCAGATCCAGTAACGGGATCGACAAACGGATTATCAGTAAACCAATGAGCCAAATCTACAAGAGCTGCTGCCATAGTTTCTTTCAATGGCGCTCCTCCCTTTTCAGTTCGATAACCTCGTTTAAAGAGGGAGTCTCCAGTAGTATCTAAGGTAATCATGACATGATTTTTATCAATTGCTGCCTCAATTAGATACCGAGCACCGGTTTCAGGTAAATGTCCTCGTGTATTATACGTTTCAGATAAACGTTCAACAATTGCCTTTTTTGTAATACTTTGGACTGTTGGAACGGAATGTAAGATTGACCCTTTTGACCGACCATTGACGGGGAATTCCGCGTCATAAGGCAAAATTTCTTCAAAAGGATAAGCTTTAACTCCTTGAAATAAATCCTCAAAAGTTTTGGCTTCAAATTCAGTCAAAACAATTTTAATTCGATCCGCTACTCTTAACCACAGGTTAGCTCGATAAATATCAGTCAAAGTTCCTTCAAAGAACACTCGACCATTTTCAGTTCTAACTTGATAACCTAAATTTTTTAGTTCTTTAGCAACAATTGCTTCCATCCCAGCGCCCATGACAGCCATTAATTTAAAAGTTGGTTCGGTCATCCTATACTCCTCATTCGTAAATATTAAGCTGTCTCCTTCAATAACTGAGTATCAACTTAATGCTAGTTCATTTTCTTTAAATCATTAAAAACTATATTTTATATGTTTCAACAAGTAACCTCACTTCAATTTAAATTATATCAATTTAGTGAGCAAACTTGTTTATTACTTTTATTTTTATAAAAAATACAAAAATAAAAGCCGACACCCTAAAGTGTCGGCTGCCGGATGTGTTAGCTGTAAGCCATGTTTTGTTCCAAACAGAGCTTGGCAGGCTTTGTTTGGTGGCAATCATCTATCTCAGATATTAAAAATATCTCCCCGATCATCACTTCAATTTGTTAGATCAAGCGCCCCTACCAAAGTTTGGGTTGCCCGCTCGTGGGGTTTACCGCGTTCCAGCCTTTCCATTTCTAAAAAGGTTCGTCACTGTGGCACTTTCACAACTATTAAACCGTGGTTTCCTTTAGGTCATTCGTTGGCCGTCAACCATTTACATGGCTGCCTAGCCTTATTTTTTCAGCTAGCGCGAACACTACTGGCATCACAGCCAGTGCGAGCATGGACTTTCCTCATACCATAAAAATGATACGCAATTACCCACTAACACAACATCCTAAATTATACACCAAATGCTTCGCAATTTATAGTGTTTTATTATTCTGTTTTTTCATTAGCTGTTCCAAAGACACGCCGTTCTAAATTAGAGAGCCGCTTTAAGATATCCATATTTGCATTTGCTGAAGGAGTTGCCGGATTACTAGTACTGGTTGTTGCTGTAACTGAATTAGCTCGACGTGTTAACTCAGCAATTTCCAACTTTTGTTTCTCAATGGTTTCTTCTAATTCACTAATATTACTTTCAAATATTTGATAATCCGCCATTAATTCATCAAGATAACTATCAACATCATTAGTATTGTAACCTTGAATTGCAGTTTTCTTAAAATCTTTATTAAAAATTTCTTCAACGGTGTGCCGTACTTGTTCCATAGTGGAGCTCCTTTATTTAATCTTGTTTCAAGTTTACCAGTTTATCTAACTTATTTCATCTGAAAAAATAATTTTTACCATTCTCGAATACTTTCAGCATATTCATCGGCATATTCTTGTAAACGGTCAAAATCAACTAAAGTAATCGAATATGAACGATTTTGCTGATATTGTTGCATAGCGGCATACAGGAAACGAACCTTACTTTCATCTGCTTGTGGATCATAGAATAGAATTACTCCATCTGTATGCTTTAGCATAAAATTTTGATAATTTTTGAATTGCTGAGGATTTTTATAAGGTTCTGGACTGACGCTTTGTGTAAAATCCACTGCTGTTTTTAATTGCTGAAGTTGAGCCTGATTGTTTTCATTCCACTGTCCTCCAAAATCAATAAATGGAGTCATTAGGGCTGTTTTTAACAGCGGGTTATCCAATCTCAACGCATTTGCGGTTTCTAATGCATATTGATCTATACCTAATTGTCCACCCGTTATAACCCACTCTAATCCTTCATCTAATGCTCTCTTCAGCAACTTTTCAAGAGCAAATTTAATAACAGCGACTTTAGGATCTTGATTTCCAAAAATGCCTAATTCAAAACTTCTAAAACCAGTGATCCACAGTCTTGTCATACGTAAAATTCCTCTTTCAACGTAATAATCCTAAATATTATATAAACAATAATATTTTAACCACAATTTTCTTAGATTAAAATTAAAAAATAATCCATCCATCCCTCAATTGCTGATAATTCTTCCTATTAATTATAGCAGAAAATCAAGATTCAATCGGTTCATATCACATTTTATGAGATTATTTTATCTAAACTAGATCATCCTATAATCTAGTTTATTTCTATCATCTAGAAACAAAAATTATAAATTGCTGATAAAAATATACCTCAATTAATAAATTAAATCCCCTCAATATAGGACTAGTCTGGGTAATTTTGGTATAATAATAACGATTATCTTTCATATGGAGGTGTTGCGATGACCATTAAATACCCAAATGGACAACCATTTGAACCATCGCGATCAACAAAAAATGACATAAAACGTCCTAATCAAGGTCATCGTGGAATGTCTTTAGAAAGCGAATTAAATCAAGCCAATCAATTTTATCTACAAAATGGTTTGGCTAACATTCATAAAAAGCCAACCCCTATTCAAATTGTAAATGTTGAGTATCCAAAAAGATCAGCCGCCAAAATAACAGAAGCTTACTTTCGTCAAGCTTCAACGACTGATTATAATGGAATTTATCAAGGACGCTATCTGGATTTTGATGCCAAGGAAACAGCCAACCAAACCTCATTTCCACTTAGTAATGTCCATCAACATCAAATTGATCATTTAGATGATATTAAACGGCTTGGTGGCCTAAGCTTTTTTATTATTCGTTTTACAAAACGTAATGAAACCTACCTGATTGATAGTAGTCTCTTAATCACTTATTGGAAAAATCGGCAAGAAAACCGTAAGTCAGTTCCATATACCGAAATTGTCGAACAAGGAATCTTAATCCCAACTGGTTTAAGACCTTCCCTACCTTATCTCAATGCAGTTGATCAATTAATTGCAATACATTAAATTTATATTATTCAAGGAGAACGATCAAATGCCTGATCAAAATCTTTCTAGAGCTAATCGCACACATCCTAAAAAGAAGCGTGCCAACCATCCGCTTAAAAAGCGAATCTTATTCATTGTTGCAAGTGTGATCGGAATCATTGCCATTATTGTGATTGCTTTGGTTTCTTACTGGTCCATCACTGCTCCAAAAGTCACTAATGCCGGTTTAGCCGGTTCATCTCAATCTACTATTTTAGATAAAGATGGAAATACCGTTTGGACAAGTGGTAACGAACGACGTGAAATTGCACGTCAAAGTGAATATACTGATACCATGAAAAATGCGGTCGTAGCTATTGAAGATCGACGATTTTATAAGCATGGTGGTATTGATATTCGTCGAATCGTTGGCGCTGCTTTCGCTAATCTAACTGGTTCATCACTTGGTCTACAAGGTGGATCTACCTTAACTCAACAATTGATCAAACAAACAGCCTTTTCATCAGCCACAAGTGATCAAACCCTAAAGCGTAAAGTTCAAGAAGCTTGGATGTCAATTAAAGTCGAAAAACAATATTCAAAAGCTCAAATTTTGACTCTTTATATGAACAAAGTTTACATGGGTAATGGGGTCTATGGAATGAAGACCGCCGCTAAATTCTACTATGATAAAGACATGGAAGATTTGACCATCCCACAGACTGCTTTGATCGCTGGATTACCTCAGTCTCCTTCGGGCTATGATCCATATACTAATCCAAAAGGTGCTAAATATCGCCGAGATCAAGTCTTAAATGCGATGGCTGAGTATGGCACAATTTCCAAAAATGAAGCTCAGACTTATAAAAACACCCCAATTGATGATGGATTAGTTTCTTCTCACCCTGAAAATGATGAAGAAGCAGAGAAAGAAAAAATATCAGACTCTTATGTAACTTCTGTTTTAGCTCAAGTCAAAAAAGCAAAATACGATGTTAATCGTGATGGTTTAACCATTAAAACCAATTTGGATGGTGATGTTCAAAACAAAGCTTACGATATAATTAATTCATCAAATGGTAATTCATATGGGATTAACTTCCCTGATGACGAAATTCAAACTGCTGTAACCATTACGGATCCACAATCAGGGGACGTCATTGCACAAATTGGTGGTCGTAATCAGGACAGTTTGCAAGGCCTCAATCTAGCTACTTCTACTCAACGATCTGGTGGTTCAACGGTTAAGCCTTTAATTGATTATGCTCCTGCAATTGAAGAATTTAACTGGCCAACTTATCGAGCCGTAGACGATTCTTCATCATTTAAATATGCTGGAACTGACCTCAATGTTGGTGACGCTGGTATGACAAACAACTTACCTTACTCTAAACAAAGTGGACAACAATATGTGACAATGCGTAACGCTCTTTCACGTTCATTGAATGTACCGGCTTTGCATACCTTAGAGGGACAAAGTACACTACCAAATGGTAAAAAAGATGAGTACGTTGGCTATACGCGGGCTGGTGACTTCCTTAAAAAATTAGGCATCAATCAAAAGTTAACTGGTGGTTCTGCAATTGGATTTAACATCTCAACTGAACAAGAAGCAGCAGCATTCTCTGCCTTTGCTAATGGTGGTACTTATTATAAGCCTTCTTATGTTAAGTCTATTACAACAAGAGAAGGTAAAGTTACTGATATGAGTAGCAAGGGAACCAGAGCGATGAAAGAATCAACTGCATTTATGATCAATAATATGCTACAATCCGTATTCACTGCTAAAGCTCCTTGGAACTTAGGTTATGACAAGTACATTCATTCTGATTATAAGCAAGCTGCTAAATCTGGAACCGTTGCTTACCCTTCTGACTCAAAATTCCCTAGTAATAGTGCTCAAGATCTTTGGTTTACTGGTTTCACTAAATCTGCTGCTATTTCAGTTTGGACGGGATATGATCAACCCATGCAAGTTGATACTCCATTAAGTTCAACTTCGCAATTGCCAAGTGAAATTTATGACACTTTGATGCAATATGTTATGGATAAAAATGATGGTGACGGTTCTAACTGGCGAGTTCCGTCATCAGTTACGAAAGTTACCAAGTACGGTCAAACTGAATATGAGGTCAAGGATGCCGACTTTAAGGATCCGTTTGCTCATCGTGTATTTGGTTCAACTACTGCTGTTAGTGGATCTTCTTCTTCTTCCATTGCACGATCTTCTACGATTTTCTCAACGACTAAAGAATCATCATCAACACAACAACAGAGTCAAAATAGTACTAATTCTACTACTACTTCAAATTCAAATACAACGCCAAGCACAAGTAGTTCAGCTACGTCTTCAAGTACTAGTCAAACACCGACTCCTACTCCTGAACCAAGCGGTACAGATAGTAAAAATGACTAAATAAAAAACGTATTCAAATATTGAATACGTTTTTTATTTACATAAATTAAGATCATTACCGTTTTATATGTTTTAATAAAGTGTCGTTTTCTTAAACCCAATCATAATAATTAAGATAACAAATACCAATGTTATTGCAACTAGCCCTGCAGCTAAATAAAACATTGAATGATATCCGAGACGCTCAATAAAGAATCCTCCCATCAATGGGCCAATCGCTTTTCCTGCTGATGGTGCTGCCGCCACTAATCCTTGGAATTGTCCTTTAAAGTTCAATGGTGTTAACTCATTTACCAAGGCAGGGATCATTGGGAACGCAGTTGCTTCGCCCAAAGTTGTGATAACCATTGCCAAAGCAAATCCTTTAAAATCATCAACAAATGGCAAAATCAAGAATGCCAAGCCAAAGCAAGCAATACCTCCATAAATTTGGATCCACATCATTTTACGATTAGTGGAAAGATTCAAAAAATTAATGGTTAGTTGCACAACCGCTACCAAAAGGCCATTAATCGTCCAAAGCATTGAATATTGCCACAATGGTAAATGTAAAACATCAGACATATAGACAGACAAATTCCCTTGCCACTGAGCATAAGAAATCCAAAGAACGCTCAGTCCTAAAATCACCGTCCAAATAATACGTAAATTCCAGGTTGGCAATTTAATTTTCTCCATACTTTGATTATCATCTACTTGCGCTTGTTCTAGCTTAAAGTTAAAGAATTTTTGAATAATAATAAAAAGAGCACTGTACATGATAAATGAAATAATAAAAAGCCAAACAATACCATAGTTATAAATTGTACCAACCATGGCAGTAGCAAAAACCATACCAAAATTAGCAATAAAATATAACATATTAAAAACATATCGGCCATCATGACCTCTAACCTGAGTCCCATATGAATTAATTGTTGCTGTATTCCAACCACTAAAAATTCCCGTAACAGCTAAAATAATTGGGTAAGCTGGCCAACCATGCCAAAGAATAAAAGCAACTTGTGAAAGTGCCATGACTCCAATCCCAATTCGAATGAGGTTAAATGGTTGCATCCGGTCAAAAAGCCGCCCCGAAATAACGCTACCGACCATTTGACCTACAGCGTTCATTAACATAACCCATCCAACAGTAATCAATGTTTGACCTAATTGATTATGTAAATAAATAGAAGTTAATGGCCAAATAAACCCTAAAGCAAAATTATTAATAAAACTCGCTATTAACAGCCATTTTAAAGACATACCTTTTGTTGTTTGCATCCAATTCTACCTCCCCTAAAAATAATTTATAAAAATAAAAAATGAAGGCGCGTGAACGACCTCATTTTTTAGTAAATATTATTTGATTGATGTTGCCGTATTAATTAAAATATTTTTCCGTCAACTCACTTATAGTACTATCTTTTTCAAATTTTGCCAACTGTTTATTTACGGCTAATCTTAATTTAACATCTGATTTCCGGAAACCAACTACAAATTGTTCCTTTGGAAATCTCGTTTGAAGCATCTGAAATTGATTACCTTGAGTCGAATGAGCTATATAATAACGCGCATAATCACTATCAATTAAGACCCCTTGAATTCGATCTACTTGTAAATCGTTCAGCGCCTTTGAAAAATCATCATACTGAACGGTATCACGAATGATGCTTTTCAAAATATGTGGTTGTCCATCATAACTTGCTGCTCCAGAAGAACCCGTTTGAATCCCTAAATCGTGATTTTTTAAATCTTTAGCTTGCTTAAAGTTATGATCTTTTAAAGTTAAAATAACTTGCTCATCTTGGTGATATGATTCTGAAAAGGCAACATGTTTTGCTCGCTCGGGTGTCTCAGTATAACCATTCCAAATTGCATCAATATGCTTAGATTTAAGTTCTGTTTCTTTCATTGACCAATCAATTACTTGAAATTTAACTTTTAATCCCATCGCTTGAAAAGTTTTTCGTGCAAGATCAACATCGTAACCAACTAACTCGCCTTTGGAATTTCGAAAACCCATTGGAACGAACGTATCATCGACTCCAATAACGATCACCTTTTTCTGTTGTGTTTTACCCCATTGGTCTTTGGGGTGATTAACTTTCCAAGTTAACCCACCAATAATTCCTATTAATATTACAAAAACAATTAAATTACCCCAAATTTGTTTTTTATGTCTCAACGTTGAACCTCTTTTCCAAAATCAAACGTTAAATCTGCCACAGCTTCAGCAAATGGTAAGTCATGAGTAACAACCAACTGTGTAACCCCTTGGGATTTCATTTGTTGCATCACATGAACAACTTGCTGCGTTGAAGCTGCATCTAACCCTGAGGTTGGTTCATCATAAGCCAACATACCCGGTTGCATAGCTAGAGCACGCGCAATCGCAACTCGTTGTTTCTGACCACCAGATAATTGATTAGGATACTGATGAGCTTGATCAAACAATCCTAATTCCTTTAAAAGTTCTTCAGCTTTTTTATTTGCCGCCGATTTTGAATCTTTTAAAACGTTAATTGGGGCCAAAGTAATATTTTCCTGGACTGTATACTGGGGGAAAAGGTTAAAGTCTTGGAAAATAACTCCAACTTGAGCACCTTTACGATTACCAGTTAAATCCAGTCTTTCTCCATTCAATTCCATCGTACCTTGATCAGCTGGTAATAGTCCGGCAATAATTTTTAAAAATGTCGTCTTCCCAATTCCAGATGGTCCTACTATCGCCATGATTTTTCCAGTTGGGATCGTCAAAGCTAAATTTTTAAAGATAAGATGGTCAGCGTATTTTTTTTGTAAATCTTTAATTTCTAACATATTCAATCCTTTCTAACGATCCAAACGATCAAAATCTAATGAATTTTCAATTTTTCGCATAATCAATGTTGCAGCAACAGTTAGGATCAAATATAGAGCTCCAACTAATAAATATGGCACTAGAGTAACATCCCGTGCTGCAGCAATGTTTCCAGCTCGCATTAAGTCTCCTAATCCAATGACATAAACCAATGATGAATCTTTAACCAAATTAACCACTTCATTTCCAACTGATGGCATCACGATTTTAACTACTTGTGGTAAGATGATTTTTTTCATAGTTTGCCATTTGGAAAATCCTAAAACCTGAGCCCCTTCATATTGTCCTTGAGGTACACTTTGTAATCCACCTCGAAAAATTTCAGCAAAATAAGCCGCATAATTCAATATAAAGGTGACAACAGCCGCTTCAAAACGAGGGAAAGTTACAATCTGTGCCAAGCTAAGTCCATAGTAAACAAAGACAATTTGTAATAGCAATGGTGTTCCCCGCATTATCCAAATATAGAAGTTCATCAACAATTTCAATAGTCCAATTTCAGAACGTAGAGCCATTGCAACTAAAACACCTAATGGAATGGCACCAACTAAGGTTAATCCAAACACCCCAAAAGTCATTTTCAAACCATTTAACATACTAGGTAAGATTGACCATAAATAATCCATAATTCTCCCCATCCTTTATTAATAAAAAAAGCCCTCAAGATATGATTAACATATCTTGAGGACGATCGAATTCGTGGTTCCACCTCAATTTTTGTACGCTATTACTAACGCACACTCTGCCACCACTATTAACATAATGGCGGGAATCTATAACGCGATCAGCCGAAAAATCATTACAATTTTCAAACAAACATAGGTGTGGTTCGAATCATCAATTTGATTGCTTCTCAACTTCAGCGCAACTCTCTGAGCAAATTAAACGACCTACTCTTCTATGTGAATTTAATTTATGTTGTAAGAATAAGCGTTTTAATACTAAATGTCAAATAATTTTTGGTTACATTCGATCAGAACGCTTAAAAATCAGGCGATTATTTATTTGCTTATTTTCAACTTGGTAGTCAACTAAATTAGGTGACTCTAG
The DNA here is from genome assembly GCF_000219805.1 of Weissella koreensis KACC 15510. NCBI lineage: Bacteria > Bacillati > Bacillota > Bacilli > Lactobacillales > Lactobacillaceae > Weissella > Weissella koreensis. The sequence continues at coordinate 1,275,585 of NC_015759.1, read as the reverse complement.
CCAACGATATAAGATACTTAATGCTGGAAAAAACACAATAAAAAATATTAAATTGATCAAAATTGATGGGAACATATGAAAAATAATAAACTCTTGTAAGTTAGCTTTCGCCACATTAATAATTCCAAATGCTAGATAATCAAAAATCAAATAGATACTAATAACCACAAAGAAAATTAACATTTCCCAGAAATATGAATATTCAAAATATTTTTGAGCCCACACAGCTAAACCAACCATTAACGGGAAACCAATCAATGATACTCCAACATACCCCGTATAATAAAAATCGTAAACTAATCCGACAATCCCAGCTAAAACATATAAATTAATATGTTCATTTAAATTATTATCAACTTTAACTAGGATAGGCATCAACAAGACTAGTAAAACCAATAACGGACTAGCCGACATTGGTAATTTATATAAAACTGGGGCCCAATTTAAAGCAATAACGCCATCTAAGATTAGTGCTAAAAACACTAAAACTGGATGAACCCATGATATTTTAAAATATTTTGACATAATTGTAACCAGCCATTCTCAATAAGTTTAATTTACATATAACTTTATTATTATACTATCAAACGAAACAATTTACTATTTATCTTCATCGTTCTCAACCAGTCTATCTTCGCTGGCATTTTAATTCATTATGCAGAATCACACAATCAATTTAAGCAATCCCATCTTGTCGCAAAACTTTGGTATTATGATGGAACCATAGCCCATTAATTCCAATAATCAAAGCGGAAATAATAAAGACTCCTTGATAATCAAATAATCCAGTGGCTACAGCCCCAATAATTGGACCTGCAACGGATCCTAATGATTGAAAACTTTGATTATAAGCAAACATCCGGCTCACCACCTCATGTGGTGTCGTCTTAGTAATCAAAGTTTGAATGGATGGCATCATTGTTGAATCAGTAATTCCAACGAAAAAACGTAATGCTGCTAGTTGCCACACAGCACTTACCCAACCCATTGGTAAGAATACAATCACTCCTAAAATAAATCCGCTTAACATCACTTTTGAGGTTCCATATTTATCACCCAATCGACCTAATTGAGGAGCAAAAATAAGAGATGCCACACCAGGTGTTGCAGCCACTAATCCAGCCAAAAATGCCGTATTATTGGCATTGTGCGTCAATTCTTGCACAAAGAGGGCCAGAATTGGATTAATTGATTGATTTACAGCCATAATCATCATGGTTGTAATAAAGAAGCCCCACATAACTCTTGGATATGGTAACATCGCAAATACTTCTTTTCGTGATAACGTTTGCTGTTCTTCTTTAGCTTTAGGGGAAAATTCTTCTTTAACCCAAAATATAACCAATACCGTTGCCGCTAAGATCAAACCACCAGTCAAAGTAAATGAAAAACGATAACCAACTGTGTCTGCTAAAACACCTCCAATTAACGGTCCAAGCAATGTTCCAGCTGTAGAACCAGTCATCATAATTCCCATACTATATCCTGATCGATCAATTGGTGTTTCTGAAGCAATCAAAGCATTAGCATTAGAAGTAAAGCCACCTAATGCTCCTTGAATAGCACGCAGCAAGATTAATTGCCAAACATTTGTTACTAAGCCCATTAAGAAAAAAGCTACACCCATCGCCAAACCTGCACGAACAATCATTTTCTTACGACCCTTGGTATCAGCTAAACGGCCCCAAAATGGTGAGGCAATTGCCATCGTTAAGTAACTTCCTGAAAATGCTAGGCTTGAATATAAGCTCAACATACTTTTAGAATAATGCCCTAATGTGTTTATGTACAGGGAAAGAAATGGTGTTACCATACTTAATCCAATTCCGGTTAAAAAGACTCCTATCCACAAAATATACATATTGCGTTGCCATACTGGCATTGTTTTTATTTTATTCACAACTAAAATAACCTCCTCTTAGATCACTCTTTATTTTCTGCAATATCTTAATAATATAATTGCAATTTAAAATTCCACTTAAACAAGCCTATCATTTTTTAACCTTGTTGGTTAATACTTTTTTATAAGAAATTAAAAAAACGAGCTTAAAAGCCCGCCTTTTTTTAATTATTAAAAATGCATCTTATAGCCATTATTTTTTATTATTAACAAAATTTTCAAAATTATTCATAACTATATCTAACCAATTAACTGTGCTCTCGTCATTTAAATTATTATCTAACGTTAATTTTTTATGTCCTCCGCCAATTAACACATCATTGCCAATCAAAACAGGAGAGCCTAGTGCAGATAAAATATCCCGCAAATGTAATTGCGCATGAACTGTTCCTAAGAATCCTGGAGTGGTTCCCATCATCATTGATGGCTTATTATTAATCACGTTATCAACACGCGATATCCAGTCAATAGCATTCTTCAATACTCCTGGAATTGATTGATTATATTCTGGTGTTACCCAAATCACACCATCGGCGGCTTTAATAGCATTTTTAAATGCTATAACTTCTGGAACCATATTTTGTTCATCATCACGATTGTACATTGGTAGTTTATCAAGATGTAATACTTCAATTTCATTATTTTCATTACTATACCGTTTAGCTACAAATTGAGCTAAACGCATATTTATAGAATCTTTACTAATACTTCCTACAATAGCAACATATTTCATGAACTTAATCTTCTTTCTTTATTTCATTTTTTAACATCTGACATTTACCTATATTATATATATCAATAAAATAAAAATTCAATATATATGAACACATCTTTTACTATATCTGACTGCTTAAATTCGTAACAATTTTATCTAATATCCTATTCAAAAGTTCTAACTCATCTTCTGAAACATCTTTTAACATCATAGTATCAATAATTTCAAGATATTTATCATTTGCAACAACTAGTTGTATCCCTTTTTCCGTTGGTTCGATAAATTTTTCTCGGCGATCATGTATATTAACCGATTCAATGGTATAACCATCTCTAATCAATCTTCTTAAAACACCACTTACTGTGGCATGCCCTTGTAAACTAGCTCGTTCAATCTGTTTCGTTGTCAAATTATTATCACGATTCAATACTATAAATTTTAAAAATCGTAGCTGAGTCGCCGATAATTTTTTATTTTCAACTCTTCGCGTAAATTCACGGTCAGTCAGTAATGATGCTGCCTTAATTTTCCCGCCAATATCGTTCAACATCATATCGATAATTACCTCATAACATAATATAGGTCGCATGCGACATAGATTATGTTAACTCGCTTTTGATTAAGTGTCAATAACGTTAATACCAATCCTGGTTTTACTTTTACCAGTTCACAATAAAAGGCTAGACCCCAAAAAAATCGGTCTAACCTTTTCGATAATAATTATCGATGATTAAAATAACAGTAAATTATTTTAATTGTAATTCCAAAACATTCGCAATTTTAGTAGTTTCAGTTTGAACCTGTGCCAAAGTTGCCAAACGGTTATTTTTAACAGCTTCATCATCGACCATAACCATCGTTTGATCAAAATAAGCTGAAATCAATGGCTCCAAATTCAGCAATTGTTGCAAACGATCCTGTGTTTGATCCTCTTGGAATCGCTTCATTCCGCGATTCAAATCCATCTCAACCTCATTTTCAAATAAAGCAGGATCGACTTGTGCTGATGTTGGGTTCTTAACTACCAGACGAGCCACCCGACTTAACGCTTCCATCCCACTTCGGAAAGCTGGAGTTTGGCTTTCAACCTGTAACATTTTAGCATTAGCCAACATTGATACCATATCGGAGCTATCATTTTTAGTAACTGCATCGATAATATCACGTCGAATTTGTTGATCTTGTAATTCTTTAACTACTCGATCCGTTAAGAAGTGGATTACATTATTAATTTGAGCTGGTAATTGATCTAGAATTGGTGCTGGCAATCCAGATTGATCATCTTGCTTTTGCATGGCTACAATAAATTCATCCAAAATTTGATTCAAATCAAGATGCCATTGATTATATGCCAAGATAGCCACTAATCCAGAAGCAGCTCGACGCAATGCATATGGATCATTTGAACCAGATGGGATCATATCACCAGCAAAAAAGGCCATTAATGATTCTAACTTATCTGCCACTGCCAAAACCTTACCTAGTTCAGAAGTTGGTAATACTCCATCCGCGGAAATAGGCATGTAGTGTTCACGAATGGCTTGGGCTACAGCTGATTCTTCTCCAAAGTGTTGAGCATAAATTTCACCCATGACACCTTGCAATTCATCAAATTCGCCAACCATTCCTGTCATCAAATCAAATTTATAAATTGAACTAGCACGGCTCAAAAGTTGCTTCGTCTCCTCATTAAATGATAAATGAGCAGAAATAATATCAGCTAGTACCCGTACTCGGCGAGTATGTGCAGCAACTGAACCTAATTTTTCATGGAATGAGACTACTTCTAATTTTTCATTATAGAAATTAATGTCATGCTTTTGATCTTCTTGATAGAAGAATTTAGCATCTTCTAAACGGGCTACCAAAACTTTTTCATTTCCAGCAATCACATTTTCAAGGTGCTCTTGATTACCATTTCGAACTGAAATAAAGAATGGTAGTAATTGCCCTGCTTGATTTTGAACGTGGAAGAATCTTTGGTGTTCTTTCATTGAAGTAATCAAAACTTCATCTGGTAGTTCCAAATAATCATCAGAGAATTGTCCTGCAAAGGCCGTTGGGAATTCAACAATATTATTCACTTCTTCAAGTAATCCAGCATCAACTACAACATGCCAATTATTATCAATTCCTAATTGCTTAATTTGATCTTTGATCATATTTTTTCGCATTTGAGCATCAACAATCACTGATTCGTTTTTCAAACTATCTACATAATCTTTTGCATGTCTAATTTCAACATCATGACCTAAGAAACGATGTCCACGAGATGTTCGATCAGTTTTTACATCTAAAACTTCAAATTCGATTAAATCGGCGTCCAACAAGGCTACCATCCAACGAATTGGACGAACATATTCAAAGGTATGTCGTGACCATTTCATAGTTGTTGAAAAGGTCATTTTTGTCACAACTTCATCAAAATGACTTAATACTTCTTGTGCTGATTTACCTACTTCATGTCGGCTTAATGTAACAAACTCTTGTCCATTAAATTCTTTAAAAATAATGTCATCAGTGGTCATTCCTTTTCCACGTGCGAAACCTTGTGCCGCCTTGGTGAAATTTCCATCTGCATCTAAAGCAGCCCGCTTGATTGGGCCCTTCATTTCTTCTTCAATATCAGAAGCTTGATTTGCAACATCATGTACCAAAACAGCTAACCGTCGCGGTGTAGAATATGGTTGAATTTCTCCATGTTCTAAGCGATGTTCATCAAAAAAAGCTGCGGTTCGCTCAACCAGTTGGTTAATGGCTGGGGTTACTAAATGTGCAGGTACTTCTTCTAAACCAATTTCCATCAAAAAGTCAGCCATTTTAGTTTTCCTCCGTTTCATCTGGTAAATATTTATTTCGCAGTACTTCATCCTTTAATAATGGGAATCCTAACTTTTTACGCTCATCAATAAAGGCCCGTGCAACTTGGCGCGCCATCTTACGAATCCGGCTCAAATATTTAGCTCGTTCCGTAACTGAAACAGTTCCCCGAGCATCTAACAGATTAAAGGTATGTGAAGACTTTAAAATATAATCGTATGCAGGGTGAACTAACCCTTGATCCAATAAACGTTGTGCTTCTGCTTCATATTCATCAAAATGCCGTAATAACATTTTTTGATCAGATTGTTCAAATGAGTAGGTTGAATGTTCAAATTCAGGTTCTTTGAAGATATCACCATACAAAACCCCATTTCCCCACTCCAAATCATAGACTGTTGGAACATTTTGAATGTATGATGCTAAACGCTCCAAACCATAGGTGATTTCAGAAGTCACAGCGTCAACTTGGATTCCTCCAACTTGTTGGAAGTATGTAAATTGCGTCACTTCCATTCCATCAAGCCAGATTTCCCAACCAATCCCAGCTGCACCCATTGAAGGGTTTTCCCAGTTATCTTCCACGAAACGAATATCGTGTTCAAGTGGGTCAATTCCCAATTCTTCAAGAGAAGCTAAATATAGTTCTTGAATATTATCAGGAGAAGGCTTCATAACTACTTGAAACTGGTGATGTTGATAAAGACGGTTTGGATTATCTCCATACCGACCATCTGCTGGACGGCGTGAGGGCTCAACATAAGCGGCATGCCATGGTTCTGGACCATTAGCGCGCAAAAAAGTGTACGGCGACATAGTCCCCGCCCCTTTTTCTGTGTCATATGATTGCATCAACATCGCCCCTTGCTTGGCCCAAAAGCCTTGCAATTTTAAAATAATATCTTGAACTGATAAAGTATTACTCATTTTAATTCCTTTCTCCAACTAGTTTTTTGATTGATTTCAAAATAAAAATCCCTGCACCAATCAAATTAAACATGATTGATGCAGGGACGTTTTTAACGCGGTTCCACCCTGCTTCCAAACGATAATGTTAAGATCATCATTTGACAGCTTCATTTAAATTTTAAAGCGCTCCCGTAGCTCCCCATAAAAAGATACAATTATCCTCACATTAACGATAACTTGCTGAATGCATCTAACTTTATTTTTTCTACGATCTTAGCGTACTAGAAAATTATATGCCTAAACTTATCTTTCAGCAAGACCTAATTCAATCTAAAACAATTAGAATAACATCGCTAAAATATAATTATTAAAGCGTATCAATAATAGATTCAAATTCATTTAGACGTTGTTCAAAGACGTCAAAGGTTGCTTGTAAATAATCCGTTTTAGCCATATCAACGCCAGCTTTTTTAATAACTTCCAATGGAAAATCTGATGAACCAGCTTGTAGATAGCTCATATAAGCAGCCACTCCTTCAGTTCCTCCATGCAAAATTTGCTTTGCTAAGGCCGTCGCTGCAGCGAAGCCAGTCGAATATTGAAATACATAGAAATTGTAATAGAAGTGTGGAATACGAGCCCACTCATATGCAATTTCTGGATCAACGGTCAACGCTGGACCATAATATTCTTGATTCAAATCCAGATACGCATCATCAAGAACTTCTGCCGTTAAAGGTACCCCACTTGCATCCTGTTCGTGCATCCATTGCTCAAATTCAGCAAATTGAGTTTGCCTAAACATAGTTCCCTTAAATCCATCTAGGTATTGATTCAAGATATAAGCTCGAATTTGTGGATCCGTAATTGTCTTTAACAAATAATCAGTTAATAGATTCTCATTGGTAGTTGAAGCGATCTCAGCTAAAAAGATTGGGTAATCTCCATATTGATAAGGTTGATTATTTCGAGTTTGATAACTATGAACCGAATGTCCCATTTCATGAACCAGGGTGTACAAATTATTTAAATTATCCACCCAATTTAATAGCATGAAAGGATTGGTATCATACGATCCTCCCGAATATGCTCCACTACGTTTCCCTTTATTTTCAACAACGTCAATCCAACGTTCATCAAAGGCATCATTCATAATTGATAGATATTCATCACCCATAGGCTTCAGAGCTTCCAAAGCCATCGCCTTAGCTGATTCATAGTCGATATCAAAATCAGGTGTTCCTAAAATAGGTGTATACAAATCATATGAATGTAATTCAGGTAACTTCAACATTTTTTTACGAAGTGCTACATAACGATGTAACAGAGGCAAGGCTTGATGTGTAGTTTCAACCAAATTATCATAAACAACTTCTGGAATATGATTTTGTGCCAAGGCCGCTTCACGTGCTGATTGATAGTTTCGAACTTGCGCTTGAAAATTTTGTTGTTTAACATTTCCACTAATAAGTGTTCCAAACGTATTCTCTAATTGCGCATAAGATTGATAGAAAGTTTGAAAAGCATTTTTACGGACTGTTGGATTAGACGACTCTAACAAGCGGCTATAAACACCATTCGTCAATTGTTCGAATTCACCATCTTCATTTTCAACTGCTCCAAATTCCATATCCGCATTATCTAAAATACTAAATGTATTTTGCGAAGCATTAAAGACTTCAGAAGCCCCAGCCAAAAGTTCTTCGCTTTCCCGTGATAGAACATGCCCTTTTTGCGTTAGAATCGTTTCAAAATAATGTTGATAGTCCTTTAATCTAGGCTCAGTCTCAAACATTTCAGCTAATTGTTGATCCGAAAGACTTAATACTGCTGGATCAAAGAAGGCAATTGCACTTGATACTTGTGCCGCTAAATTTCCAGCAATTGCATTTAAGCCTTGATAATATTGATTACCAGTATCTTGATCAGACTTCATTGATGCATACACATATACTTTTTCTAAATCACGCATCAAGCTTAAACCATATTGTAGAGCTTGATATAAATCTTGACCAGAATTAGACACCTTTTCAGCCAAAGCATCTGATAATTCAAGTCGTAGATTCAAATCTTCAACAGCAGCGTCAAAAGCTTGATCATCTTTAAAAATCGTTGTTAAGTCCCAAGTTTGGCTTGTAGGCACTTCTGAACGGATTGGAATTTCTTTTACCATTAATTTTCTCCATCTCTCTTTAATTTATGTATTTAATTCTACCACTATCCTTTCCAATAAGGGTTTCATTATGTTGATGCAATGACATTATTTTTAAATCTAAATGATTAAACCAAGTTGGTTCTCGTAATAAAAACCAATAATTTGATTCCCATGAAACCAACTTTAAATTAGTCCACTCACTTAATACTTGATCCAACCAAAGCCTTTGGACAACTCCTTGATCCATACTACAAAATTCATACCAAGGTAAAGTTTTAGTAAAATCAAACAGTGTATCTTTTGTACATCGTCGCTGTTCTTCAATAAATAAATATAATTGAACTAATGCCAAGGTATTAGAACATTTTAGCCCACCAGTTAAATGTTTAAAATTATGCAACTCCCATGGAATTCCCCATAGCGAACGATGCATTTGATAAAGTTGATTATTTATAATATTAAATGATTTGCTCTGTCTCAATAATTGCTTGATTTGTAAATCTGCTAATTTTTTCAGCTTTACATAATTTTTTATTGACCTTTGACCATCTAATTTTAACCATGGAATTTTAAATAACTGTTTCTTTTGGGTATTCCAAAAACATATCCCAATTTGATTTGCTCCGATGGGCTGAGCAAATTTAGCCAAAGTCCCATCCTGTAATTGTTTTTTCTGATATGGCTTTCCTAAAATCCATCGGACTAACAATTCCATTTGTTGATATCCCATATTACGTGCCTTTATATATTCTATAGTAATTGGTGAACATTGATATTCAATCATAAATTTTTGCTTTTTCTCAGGATACAAGAGCATCATGTCTGGTCGTTGTTTGATTTTTGGTAAATATTGTTCTAATTCTACCTGATAACCCCGTTCAGTAAAATAAGTAGCTAATTGATATTTTCCAGAAACATGCTCTTTACTTTCATTGTCGCTAAAAATTTGACATGATGCTAGTGCTTGGTGTGCAAAATATGGTAGCCTAATCTGTCCAAATCTTAAAAGCACCAACTGATGACAGTCTAAGCATCGATACTCTATATCTCGATTAGCACATTTAGCACTTGTAACTTGGTTTGTATGTTGATTAATTGCGAATAATATTTTTATATCTCCAATAAAAAAAGTCCCTACAACAAGTAAGGACCCATTTTAACGTAAAACATTAACTACTATTAAATTAAATTTTAGCTTTTGTTTATTAAAAATAATTTATTTGAAATATTCTACAATTTCACTAAGCGCTTTGGTTTCAAAAATAATTTTACCATGTTCAGCCAAAACTGCCGTTGCGACTGCAGAAAGTTTTCCAAATTCGCGGGCGATTGCAGTAATATTTTTAATCTCATTTAATTGATAAGTTTCGTCAAATAGTAATTCAAGATAATAAGCACCATCATATTGAACCAACTTATTAGCTGCCTCAATCTCCAAGACCTGTGATAATTGAATCAATGACTCGAAATCATTAAATTTAAAAGTTAAGCTTTGTGGAGTCTTAGCAATTTGACCCGCTTTTTCGTTGCCAGACAATGCTGCACTATCATCAGTTTTGTTACGTTGCTCATTTTGGTCAGTTTCTAACAATTCGTGCAAAGTATCATCTGATACTTCATCACGAGTTTCATTAACTTCATTTTTTTCAGATCCCATCAGCTTATCCAAAATCTCTTTTGGTACCTGATCGTCGGTCATATTTTTAGTAATAAAAATTTCTAATCCCTTTTTACTAGGCATCACCTGGAAAGAGACCGCTTCATTTTGCTCAAAATCATGTTCCACATCGACCTCAGCTAAAATACTATAAAAGAATTTTTCAACTTCGTCTTGGTTACTAAGTAAATCCACCAACGAAATACTACGTTCATCTAAATCTTCTTTAGTAACTAGAACCCGAATAGTATCCTCATTAATTCGTTCCATCTCCATCATGCATACCTCCTTTACATTAAATTTTTAGCAAACGCGAAGATCTTTCGATTTACTGTTAAAAAATTAATGTAATCCAGCTAAGAATTCATCCATTTCTTCTGGTGAATCAACCAGTTCTACATGAATTTGTCCCCGCTTGAGTTGTAGTTCAATATCTTTTGTCATCTTAGTTGCTTGCTTTTTTGCTAATTTATCATATTTTTTCATTATTTTAACCCCATTTATTTAATAAATCCATTATAACATTTTAACCTAATTTTGCCGTTTTTTCTCTAACGATATTAATTCTGACAATAATTGATTTGTTTCCTGCTGTTCTTTACGTAAAGCTTTAATTTCCATTAAATTAACATTATATCCAAATTTTTCTGTAGGATTTCTTGCAACGAAAGTATTTAGGATCCGAATAAAGAAAAACACAGAACCAGCAATCAAAATCATTGTCAAAAAAGATTTGCCAAAATCAGCCCAAGGGATAACGTTAAATTGCCAGATACCTTTTTGGATCCAAATACCTAAAAAATGTAACATCCCACTGATTAAATTAACAAAATCCTTCACAAAATTGGAAAAGGCGTTTCCAACGACCACACCAATAGCAAAACCAGTCACTCGATCACCTGTTAAAAAGGAACGAAAATCACCAGCCAGAGCACTATCCATGACAATATCGCCTAAATCATTTACCCGATTTACTGTCGCCGATAATTGTTCAGGTAAAACACCATTTATTTTACTTTTTTTCCACTTTTTCATTAATTGTTCCCTTTAATTTTTATAATTGTTTGGGGTCCAAACTTAACAGGTCAACATCCAAAGGAATCTTAGGCGTGTCTTTTTTAATACCATTTTGCTTATTTTGAAAGTTCTTACGCCTTTTTGAATTTTTTAAAACATCCTGTTTAGAATGATAATTTTGCTTAGTCCAATTCACCAAAATTGATTCAATATATCGTAAATTCAAAGCTTGATTCGCCACAGCTTCCTTAATCGCTTCTTGAATTAATACTGGTAAGAAATGATCAACATCAAACCAATTACTAACAATTTCTAAATCAATTGGTGAAAGCGATCGGCCAAATTCCTGTTCCAACATAGTGAAAATTTCTGCTCGTGTTGGCTCATCTTTAATTTGTCGAAAACTATTATTATTATTCGACTGTCGATCAACTGCTCGAACAGCTGATTCATCCGGTAATTTCAATAGTTTTTGATATAACTGATGAAAATTCAGAGTAGTTATCAATCGTTTGTTTTCATCACGTTTAGTTTCAAAAACTACTAAATTCTTAGCACGCATATTTTCAATTCCTGAGAAAACTTGCGTTGGCTGCAAGCCCATATATTTAGCGATTTTTTCCGTACTTGGTTCAACATACCCTCGATCTAGCATAGCTTTAATTTGTAAATATATGATCAATTCTTGATCTGTCAAACCGATTTCATGATATCTTTGCAATAAAACTAAACTAATATCAATATTTCCCGCATCAAGATACTGATTAAATTGATATTGATCGCTCATGAATCAACGTCCTTTCTGAACTTTCTTGAATTACTATCTTCTTTCAAATTAATATCCCAAACTTCCACCATGAACTTCTGTTACGTTGGTGGTGGTAATAAAAGCATCGGGATCAATATCATGAATTTTACGTAAAAGGTGAGCATATTCATTACCATTTAACATAACCATAATCATCTCACGGGCATCATTAGTATAACCACCTCTGGCTTCATAAATCGTCAAACTCAATTTCTCATCCAATAACATTTTGTGAATTTCTGATAAATGATCATTGCTCATAATTTGAACTTGGCGCTTTAAATCAAACCCAGTTTCAATATAACGCATTACAATGATCGTCACAACCAATGAAAAAGCCGCTAAAAAGAAAGCATTCGTACTTGAGACAATTAAATTAAATAACGTAATAGTTAAATCAATACAAAGTAATGAAACAGCAGTATTGATTCCAAAGAATTTCTTTAAAATCATAGGTGGCACAGTGGTCCCACCTGCTGAAGCTTCCAAGCGGTATAATAAAGCCACCCCAGTTGCAAAAATTCCTCCGCCAATAATAACCGCTAAAACAGCGTCATTAACTAATTTATAGCTAGGAGTTATGTACATCAAGAGTGGCAGTAGAAAACTACCAACTGTGATATTACGAACACTTTTTCGGTCTAAGAAAATAATCGATAAAATAATCATCGCAATATTAAAAATCAAAACGGTTAATGAGCGATTAATGCCAAAGGCCGTATCCAATAAAATTGCAACTCCAGTTGCACCACCTGCTGCAACATGAATTGGTGCATAAAAGAAATTTATAGCGATAGCTACCATTTCCAATGCAATTACCATGGCTAAAACTCGAAACCAGCCTTGCTGAGTTAGTCGTTTTCTATTCATATACTATCCCCACTATCTTCCTAATATTTTATATTTATATCATTTATCATACCATCCATAATTTAAACTTAGGTTAAATTATACTTTTGGATGTTTTTGAAGATAATCAGCAGCATATTTCAATAAAATTGTCTCATCGTTTTTAACTTGTCCCGCAACCACCGCTTGTTCTAAGACAGTTAATAATTTACCTAGAATTGGTCCTGGATTTAAATTAAGTTTATCTTTCAAAATTTTACCATTCACTTTTAGGTCATTGCGTTGATGAATTGCTAAATTTTGATACCGTTCTCTTAATCGCTCTGAATCAATAGTCAATTCACTTAATTTTAGAACCGATAGTGCATTGTCTATTGCTGAACCAGTTACGTATAATTGCCAATTACTTGCATCATCTAAGCGCAATTGATTCAAAAGATCTAACGAACGCTGAATGGTTTGAATTAATTCATTACTTTGCTTCCACAATTTCAAAAAGTCCTTCACATCCACAGCGGTTAATCCTAATTCAAAAGCCAGCAAAGTCCAAGCTTCAGCATCCGTATGTGCTTGATCAACGGCCAATAATTCTGCATATCCCCATAAATCAATTTCTGTATGATTGAGCCCTGGCATATATTCATTTAGACCCGTACTTAGCAATGCTAATAATCCAAATTGGGCATTCTTACCTTGCAATAATTTAGTGAATTCAACATTAATTCGTTCAACTGATATATTTTGCAATAATTCTGCATTATTTTTAATAGCCAATTTCGTTTCAGGATCCAAATTAAAATCTAATTGGGCAGCAAAACGAACAGCACGCATCATTCGTAAAGCATCCTCATGAAATCGTTCATCAGCACTTCCAACTGCTCGTAAAGTTTGTTGCCTTAGATCAGTTAATCCATCAAATAAATCCACAATTTCACCATTACTTTTAACTGCTAAAGCATTTACGGTAAAATCACGACGCTTTAAATCATCAGCCAGTTGCCGCACAAATTTAACTTCATCTGGACGTCTAAAATCAGTGTAAGATGATTCTGTTCGAAATGTAGTAATTTCGTAACCATTTCCATGATCTAATACCATCACAGTCCCATGCTCAATTCCAGTATCAACAGTTTTATTAAAAATAGTTTTAACTTCTTCTGGATAGGCTGAAGTTGCAATATCGACATCATGAATTGGCTTTTTTAATAAAGTATCCCGGACCGAACCGCCAACAAAATACGCTTCATATCCAGCATCCTCAAGTTTTTGTACGATTGGCAAAGCATTTTCAAATTCTAATGGTAATTTTTGTAATTGCATAAAATCCTCCTATTCAGCAGTCCGATGATGGACTTTTAAGCCGATTAACAGCGCCCCCAACCCTAAAATAAATTTACGCTGAGTTGCATTTAATTTACATAAAGTCATAAGGTGACACCCCCATCATCCCCACATTGGGGTCTATCGTTTGTGCTTGAATCATGGCGAGTTTAAGCTGATTTTTATTAACTGGTACTTCCTCTTTAATCGCTATAGATTGTTGCTCATGGTTTAAACCAGGCTCAGTTACGTCATCGATCGATTCAGTTTTAGAACCCTTTTCTGATATAACTTTATTATCCCAATCTACTGCTACATCTTGATCGGAAACTTCCACCTTTTGTGTTGGGCCTTTAGGTAAAATTCCCACTAAAGCTTTTTCCAAACGCGTAGGTAGCATCGTTTTCCGTTTAGCTCCCTCAGTTTGAGCAGCCTGTTGATATGCCCCTGGTTCGCCCAATAGAACCAACGAATCCTTCGCTCGTGTAAGGCCAGTGTAAAGCAAATTGCGTTGTAGCATTCGGTTAAAAGCCTGTACTAACGGCATAATAACTAATGAATATTCACCGCCTTGAGCTTTATGAATTGTGGTTGCATAAGCTAAAGTAAGATTCATAAAATCAGTTCTTTGATACAAAACATAATTATTGTCAAAATCAACTTCAATGTAATCAACTTTCATTTCATTTTCAGGATCTTTCGCAAACATAATCGTTTTGATATAACCAATATCACCATTAAAAACATCGTGTTCTGGATCATTGGCTTTTTGCATGACTTTATCGCCAATTCTAAAGCCAAATTCAAAATCGCCTTCACGCCACATTATCTCACGCTTCTGTTTTGTCTTAGGATTAAAAAGATCTTGCGCTAATAGATTTAACCGGTTTACTCCTGCATCAGTTTTATACATCGGCGCTAAAATTTGCATATCGCGAACTGAATTGCCTCGTTCAATCCAACTCATAATGATTTTTTCCATCGCATCCGGAATTTGTTGAACGTGTGCGGGGAAAAATGAACGATCGGGCTGACGCTGCATTAAATCACTAGGTAGTTGCCCACGTTTAACTTCATTAGCTAATTCAATAATCGTAGAATCTGCGTCTTGTCGATGAATTGTTGCCAATTCGCGATAATTTAACTTTCCACTACTTAGCAAATCATAGAAAACTCGACCCGGACCTACTGATGGCAGTTGATCTTTATCTCCTACTAAAATAATTTGCATTGAATTAGGGGTGTTTTCTAACAAGAAGCTAAATAGTTCAGTATCTACCATTGACATCTCATCAATTATTAAAAGTTGCCCTTCTAATGGATCTAAATCTAAATCGGCTAAACTTTCACGTCCTGAAACACCTAGCAAACGGTGAATTGTCGCCGCTGGTTTCCCAGTCGCTTCGGATAAACGCTTAGCTGCTCGTCCGGTAGGTGCTGCTAACTTAATTGCTGACTCAATTTTATCTTCATCTAAACCATCTTGTTGTAACAAACGGCCAAAGGCATCGACAACCCCATTAATAATGGTAGTTTTACCGGTCCCAGGTCCTCCCGTTAAAATAAACAATTTACTTGTTAAAGCGGCTAGCATTGCTTCATGCTGCTCATCAGTATATTGCAGTTGATGTTGCTTTTCTACCTGCTTAAGGACTTTTTCAACGTCACGTCTTGGAAAGATACCTTTTTGCGAATTTAGTTCCACAATTCGTTGAGCAATTCCAACTTCTGCATAGTATAAGTTGGTCATAAATAACCGATCATCATCTGCAACAACAATTTCTTGCTCTACTAAATCCAGCAAAGCATTTTGTATTACTTCCGGTTCAATTTGTGTATGGTCATTTCGTTCTAACGACCGTTTAGCAGCATAACTTAGAACACTTAATTCAACATATGTGTCCCCTTGTTCAAAAGTCGCTTTATTCATAGCTGCGACAACCCCTGCTTGAATGCGTCTGGGATCAAGGGGATCCAAACCTTCTTGTAAAACAATTTGATCAATTCGATTAAATGAAACTCCGTCAATTTCCCACACCATTCGATATGGATCATTTTTAAGGATTTCTAAGGTTTCATTTTCATAGTGCTCATAAATAGTAGTTGCTAAAGCCGATCCAAAGCCAAATTGGTTCAAAGCAATAATTGAACGTTCCATCCCATCGGATTGTTTTAACTGTTCTACAAGCGTGGAACTTTGCTTTTCACTCAACCCAATATTATTTAACACAGCCGGATTATCTAAAATTTGGTCAATTGCATCTGTACCTAAACTATCGACAATTTTTTCAGCTGTTTTAGCACCAATTCCCGTAAAATCAGCTCCAGAAAGGTATTGCACTAATCCTGCTGCTGAACTGGTATCTAACCGTTGATAATGTTCACTCGCAAACTGTTGTCCAAAACGAGCATGATTTTTAAGTTGACCAGTGAATTGATAATTTGATCCAATTTGAAGATCTCCAAAAGAACCAGTGACTGTAATTTCATCCACATCATATTCAAAGTTCTTTTCATCAATCTTAACTGCAATCACTTTATAAAAGCTATCTGTTGCTGAAAAAATAATTCCTTGAACCTGAGCAATCATCGCTGGTGCATCATCCACCATTAAATCGCGAATATCATTCATTGGTATCATTTCCCATCATAATTTGCGTTAAAGCATCTAATTGCCCTGCTTGTTGTTCAAAATGTTTTTCATCAAGAGCTTGTGCTCGTTTAAACCAAGGGTTCGAGGCCTCTTTTAAAACAGTTGCAATTAATCCCCGGCCAAAATTGGCATCAAAATTATTTTCATCAAAGCTTAATGCCTGTTCAAAAGCAGATGCTGCTTGTTCCATATTTTCTAAGCTTAACCAAATATTACCTAGTAAAATAAAACCAGCTAAATCAGTTTCCGGCATTTCCGTCCCGGTTAGTGCATAAACGAGAGCTTTTTGATAATTTTGTTGATTATACCAAGTTTGAGCCTGCATCATAACAGCATCATACTTTAATTGCTCATCAGTAACTAATTGAAAGAATTCATTCGCGCGTTCGTAGCTACCAGCTAAATAATAGACGTTACCCAACGTATAATGTAAATTGTCTTGTGCAACTTGATCTTCCTTAAATAGCGCTAAACTTTTAAGCCCCAGTTCCTCAGCCTCAACTAAATTTTCACTTGTTGCCAATAAATTGACTAAATCAACATAAGCACGCCAATTATTCTCATCTTTTTGAATTAGTTCGACCAATTGATGCATATCGGCTTGTAGTTTGTTTTCTTCATCTTTTTCTTCTACCATATGTAATTGTACCTCCTGTCAATTTATATCGTATTACTTGGATCGTCAATGACTCCTAAATAGCTTGTATCGTTTCGTGAAATTTCATGATAAGTCTGTCCATCATTGGTCTCTAAAATAGATGTTGAAGTATTGCTTAAGCCACCTCGTGCCCGTAATTGGGCTAACGGCTTTTCTAACAAAGTTTCAATTCCAATTGTCAACAACATACCATGCGCAAAGAAAATCAAATTGACATCTTCTCCGCCGTAAGCTCGAACTGCTTCATCAACTGCATATTTAAACCGTTTTTGAACGGCTTCAAATGTCTCTGCTCCAGGAACTTGGGTGGCATCATATTGGTCGGGATGATTACGCCAGGCCTCATATTGTTCTGCTTGATTTTTCTTCACAGCAGCAAAAGTCTGCCCTTCCCAAGCACCCAATTTAAATTCAATTAACCCAGAATTCAAAGTCATTGATGGTCGATTCTTAAGTAGGCTTAATGTTCCCTCAGCTGTTAGACGTGCCCGCCTTAGTGGTGAAATAAAAGCATGTTTAAATTCAATATCTTGTAGATAGTTTCCCAATTTTTCAATTTGTTCGTATGACTCCGGTAACAATGGTGAGTCTCCTTGCGCTCCTTGGAAGCGTCCCTCGTTGTTCCATTCTGTTTTACCGTGACGAATAAAATATAATTTTGTCATGCCTTACTCCCTTATTGTGTGTTACTTACATTATATAACAAGAAAACCTTGAAAGTTAACTTTAACTTATGATTCCCACCTATAGAAAAAAACTGAGACAAATTATGCCCCAGTTTTATTTATTGTTTTTTATTTTTATAATCGTTATTACTTTTTTTACTCACCATCATTCAAATTAAGACGAGCAAACACATCGTCAACATGACGTAAATGCCAATGATAATCAAATGCATCATCAACTTGCTTCTTACTTAATTTTTCTTGAATCACTGGATCAGCATCAACTAAACTTCTAAATTGAATTTGTTCATCCCAGGCACGTGCAGTTAATGGTTGTACTACATCATATGCTTGCTCTCTTGAAAAATCAGCATCATCCATTAGTGAATACATCAATCGTTGTGAATAAATTAAACCATAAGTTCTATTCATATTCTTTTTCATTTGTTCTGGAAATACTTGTAAATTATCAAGAATATTGGTCATCCGATGTAACATATAGTCTAATGTCGACGTTGCCTCAGGTAAAATGACCCGTTCTGCTGAAGAATGCGAAATATCTCGTTCATGCCATAACGGAACATTCTCATAGGCCGGAATTGTCATCCCCCGTAAAACTCGTGAAAGACCAACAATATTTTCTGAGCCAATTGGATTACGTTTATGCGGCATTGAAGAAGAACCTTTTTGTCCTCCAGCAAACCCCTCCTCGACTTCATGAATTTCTGAACGTTGCAGTCCTCGAATTTCAACAGCAACTTCCTCTAATGAAGTTCCAATTAAAGCCAAAGTCGAAATATAATCAGCATGCAAATCTCTTGGTAAAACTTGTGAACCAACCGGTTGTGGTTGCAGCTTTAATCGTTTCATCGCTGCCATCTCGACTTCAGGCGAAATATTTGCAAAAGTACCAACGGACCCCGACAATTTTCCTGTTTCCATTTCAGATGCCACTCGATCAAAACGTTCTAAATTTCGTAATGATGCTTGGTAGTAACGGGCCAAAACCAACCCAAACGTGGTTGGTTCAGCATGAACACCATGAGTTCTACCCATCATAACCGTTGTCTTATATTTCAAAGTTAAACGACGTAAGACATCGCTATATGCGATTAATTCTTTCCGAATAATTTTATTAGCATCTCGCAAACGAAGAGCTTGTGCGGTATCTACTACGTCAGTACTTGTTAATCCATAATGAATCCACTTTTTTTCAGGCCCTAATGAAGCTGATATATTTCGGGTAAACGCAACCATATCATGTTTTGTAACTTTTTCTAAATCAGCGATTTCTTCAACATTAAATTTTGCATTTTGCTCAACTAACGCCAATTCAGTAGCTGTTGGTCGGATCGATCGCAATTCAGAAACTCGTCCACCTTCTTGTACCAAGCCATCCATAACTGCAATTTCCACTTCCAGCCATGATTGGTATTGTTGTTCTAATGACCATACTTTCTGCATCGCCGCCCGCGTATATCGTTCAATCATTTCCGTTCCGCCTTTTTTTATTATATTTAAATTTTACCGCAATTTATTAACAAAAAGCAAATTATTTTTACTTTTTTATTTAAATCACGAACTTAAAAAAGATAAGTGTATTAACCATTCCTTTTTAGCTTAAAAATTCAATATAATAATTTAATTAATGCTTACAAAAAAAGCTAGAACAAAACGTTCCGGCCTTTATCTATATTATTTTATTTTTATAA
The DNA here is from genome assembly GCF_000219805.1 of Weissella koreensis KACC 15510. NCBI lineage: Bacteria > Bacillati > Bacillota > Bacilli > Lactobacillales > Lactobacillaceae > Weissella > Weissella koreensis. The sequence goes on along the minus strand of NC_015759.1, from coordinate 1,255,747 downwards.
TTTCACGACTAACCAATTCATCGAGATAGTATCGCAACAATTCCACTAAATCGGACTGATTATTTGACTTAAAAATATTAATATTGGTATTTCCAGAAGCATTCACAACCTTCATTTTAAAACCATCAACACTTCCATTTATGGCTACTTTTAATTTAACCGAATTTTCTAATCCTTTATCCGGTTGCAGTGCACGTTGCATAACATAAGTTCCCGCATTACTTTTAACAAACCCAACATCCGTAAGAGCATATTTTTTCAAGGTTGGATTGATTTCATATGTAATATCATCCCCTAAAATTGTTACCTCTTTTGTAAAAGCCATAATAGCTACTCCATTCTTACTTTTGACGATTAAAACTAAAACTCATTTCTTCCACTGGCTCTAATTCTCGATTATAAAATTGTACGTCTAACTGTTTTGGTTGAACCGATAAAATAGCATAAGTCCCCTTTAAATAGGCATAAGGTCCTCGAGGAAGTGAAATAGATCCAGGGTTAATAAATAATTTTCCATCAATCATTTCGGCCCCTAATTGATGTGTATGTCCCAATGTTACAACATTGGCATCCAAGGGTGCTACATGTTCTCGAATCAGATTTAAATCTGATTCAGTATGGTATAAATGACCGTGCGTTTGATAAATTTTAATCCAACGGTCACCATATAATCGATCATCAGGAAACAATGAATCGAAGTCCATGTTCCCAATAACTGGTTGAATTTGCTGAAACAGTTCATCATCAGCTTTCAATTCTGAATCACCATTGAAAAACATTGCCTGCACTTGATCAACATAATGGTTCACAATTTTTTCTAAAATAGAGCGATCACCGTGAATATCTGAAACGATTAAATAATCCATTCTGTCCTCCTTCTTAGAGGTCGGATAAGATATCACCGTCCTCTATAAAAACATTTTTACAAATCAGTCAATCTTATCTACTGATATTTTTTTCTTTCAATTTTTCGGCAAAAGCAAGACAAAACTATCAAAGCAAAATATAGAGCATTTTTGTCTTGCTTTTTACCACCATTCATTAAATTTTTGTGATAATACCTTTAAAGCTCTTCCTCGATGCGAAATGGTATTTTTTTCTGATGGGCTCATTTCAGCAAGCGTTTTTTGATATGGTTCATAATAAAATAATGGATCATAACCAAACCCATTAGATCCTCGAGGAGTTTCCAAAATCAATCCATCCACCTGACCTTCAGCCATAATTTGACTACCATCCGGTTTTATCCCAACCATGACCGTATGGAAAGATGCTTGCCGTTGATCAATTGGTACACCTTTTAACTTCAGCAAAACTTTTTGATTATTAGCTGTATCATTATGGTCACCAGCATACCGTGCTGAATAAATTCCAGGCTCATCGTTTAAGGCTGGAATTGTCAATCCAGAATCATCCGCTAAAACTGGAACTTGTAGTGCCTGACAGATTGTCCGAGCCTTAATTAACGCATTTTCAGCAAAAGAATGACCATTTTCAATAATCTTTGGCATTTCTGGTAAATCATTTAATGAAATTACCTCAATTGAAAAAGGCTCTAAAAAGGTCTTTATTTCTGACACTTTACCTGAATTTTTAGTAGCAACAATTAGTTGTTTCATGAATTAACCTCATTTTAAATATAACTTTTCAGCACCAATCGTTAAAGTACTAACTTGTAAATCGTCTCGTTCTAACCAACGTTCACCCAACATTTTAAACTGAGCTGCATCACCAGTTGTATAATATCGATCAGCATGATGATCAACTTGCAAACTTTCTTGATGCATAATGTTTAGTGATTTTAATTGTGTTGCTACCATCGTTATCGTTTCTGCTCCCGCATCGACGATCTTAACTTTACTTCCAAGTCCTTTTTGAATGCTATTTTCTAATAGTGGAAAATGGGTACATCCTAAAATCAAAGTATCAATTTCTGAACTTGGAAAATTAGCCATATTTCGATCAACAACCGCTTGGATTTCAATTGAATCTGTCGTTCCACTTTCAACTAAAGTAACAAATTCAGGAACTGCCAATTGATAAACTGATAAATCAGCATTGTTTTGATGTAATGCCTTAACATAACTACCTGAATTTATCGTTCCCTGTGTTGCAATTACCCCAACGATCTTATTATTGGTTAGAGTTGCTGCTGTTGCTGCTCCTGATTCAATCACTCCAATAATAGGGATATCAAATTCTTGTTGCATTGTAGGTAATGCTGCCGCAGTAGCAGTATTACAAGCAATCACTACCATCTTAACCTGTTGGTCGACTAAAAATTGAATCATTTGGCGCGTAAAAGTTACTACTTCTGCTTGCGGTCGTGGTCCATATGGCATCCGGGCGGTATCTCCTAGATAATAAATCGCTTCATTCGGTAACTTAGCTAACGCCGCTTTAACTACGGTTAATCCGCCTAGACCTGAATCAATATAACCGATAGCTCGATTGTCCATTACACTGCCTACTTTCTACTGCTTAGCCCATTCCACTAAGTCATTAGGGGTTTCAAAAATATAATCTGCTTGATCTTTAAAGACAGTTCGATCTTTTACACCCCAGCCTGCCATTCCATATGCAATTCCAGCATTATGAGCTGCTTGCATGTCATGGATAGAATCACCAATATAAATTGTCTGACTTGGATCACTCACTAAATTATTCATTGCTAATAAAATTGGATCTGCGGCTGGCTTCATATTTTTAGTCATTCCTGCAAAAACAAAATCAGTAAAGAATTGTTCAATTCCAAATCGATCATGGTGTGCTGCAAACTCGGCTGGTGTGTTCGAGGTCACAATTCCCATTTTATATTGTCCTTTTTTTAATTGCTCTAACATATTTAGAACTTCAGGGTATAAGAAAATACTATCGCGAAAATCATCTAAACGTGCGATCCAATCTGCCTGAATGAGTTCAGGATTAGGAATTTTTAAATATTCTAATGACTCTGGCCCAGGCAATCCAAAAACATGATGCAATTCAGCATCTGACCGTGTAATTTTATGATCTTTTAATGTTTCCGCTAAGGCCGTAATATACATACTTTCCGTCGATAATAGCGTTCCATCAACATCAAAAATAATAGATTTCATGCTTCATTCCCCCATCTATAATAATAACTCTATTTTACCATGATCAAATCAAAAGAGCGTTTACTTATTTATACATAAGTAATGATCCACTTCTAAGATATGCTATCATAAATTTTTCCATGAAAAAAAGCCGTAGCTCTTATATTAAAATTAAGGCCCAGCTTTATATTATTTATTGTACTTCTAACTCTTCCAAATAATCGTCAATCATCTTTAATACTATTTTTTGACTCTCTGGATCTTCCAAGTCATACTTTTGAAGATCTACTCGCATCTTCGGAGATGCATCGTAATCTTTATACCATTGTTGGTAAGCACTCCACATTTTAAAATAATAATCTCTTAAGTCAGCATTATCATCAAATTGTTCGTAATCACGACCTCGCTTTTTAATTCGATATAATATCGTATCAAAGTCAGCATCAGCGAAAACCATCAAGTCTGGACGACCTTTTTGCATACCACTCAATTCATTCATCATATTATCTAATAATTTCATATAAACATCTAATTCAGCATCAGAAATATTACCTGAACTATGATTTTCTTGTGTGAAAAGAGCATCTTCATAAATGGAACGATCTAAGACATTATTATCGTCTACTAACGCCTTTTTAATCATGGCAAAACGCTTATTCAAAAAATAAATTTGCAGTAAGAAACCATACTGCTTAGGATCAGCATAATATAATGGTAGAACTGGATTTTCTCCCACTGGCTCAAAAAAAGCTTGTGTCCCCTTATGTTTTGCAATTAAGTCTGTCAAGGTTGTCTTACCAACCCCAATCATGCCTGCCGTAATAATCACCATGATTGTCCTTCTTTCATTAAATTTTATCTTTAACCTAACATAGCGTTAGGAAACTTGCTATAACTATATTACCCAAATAAAACTTTAAATACAATACTTCATTTATTAAATTAGTTATGTTATGACCAACGGTTTGAATGTACTAAAATGGCTTTACCTCAGTCATTATATCCATTTGTAAATATTTCATTTATAAATATGAGTTCATGATAAGGCACTTTTAAATAGATTAGATTAAATCCTATTATTAGCATAAACTTAAAATTTCAATAACAAATTTATTGCGTTTAAATGATATCCAACATTATTTAAATAAAAAGATAACGCAAAAAAGCTCAACCACAACTAAATGTGATCGGGCTTTTCAATACAAATTTTTTATCTATTGAACAGTAACTGACTTAGCCAAGTTACGTGGACGATCAACATCCAATCCACGACCAAGTGAAGTGTAATAAGCCAATAATTGTGTTGGAACAACTTCAACTAATGGTGCTAGCAAAGGATCAACATCTGGCAAAACATAACCATCGCCTTCCTTTGCCAAAGACTTCGAAACAATGGTATAAGAACGTGATCCACGTGCTGTCGTCTCTGATAAGTTCCCACGAACAAGACCTGCCGTCTTTGGTTGAGTAATTAAGGCAATCACAGGAGTTCCCTCTTCAATCAAAGCCAAAGTTCCATGCTTCAATTCTCCAGCTGCAAAGCCTTCTGCTTGAACATATGAAATTTCCTTCAACTTCAATGCCGCTTCTAAGGCTACGCTTGAATCGACACCACGACCAATGTAAAATGCACTATTTGTCGATGCTGGCACTAACATTTCATTAGCAACTTGCTTAAAAGTATCCTTATCATCAACAATAGCTTGAATTGCAACCGCAATATTTGATAATTCTTCCATCAAATTAAGGTCTTGCTTACCTGCCAAAGCATAAGCCAAGATTGCTTCCAAAGTAATTTGTGCGATATAAGCTTTTGTTGAAGCCACCGCAATTTCAGGTCCAGCCAATAATGGCAAAGCGTACGTTGCTTCACGCCAAAGCGTTGACTTTTCAACGTTGGTCAACGTCAATGAGTGGTATCCAGCTTCATTGATATTTTGCAAAACTTCACGTGAATCAGCAGTTTCACCAGATTGACTCAAGAAAATAAAGAATGGCTTCTCTGACAACAAAGGTTCCTCATAAGCAAATTCAGATGAGATAAAGACACTGGTTGGCTTGTTAGCCCATTGTTCAAACAAGCGAGCTCCTGCTAGTCCAGCATGGTATGAAGTCCCAGCAGCGATGATGTAAACTCGATCAGCAGCGTTAATTTCATCTAAGATAGCTTTTCCAATCAAAGCATTTCCTTGATCATCAAAATAACGTTCCATCAAACGACGCATTACAACCGGTTGCTCATCAACTTCCTTTAACATGTAGTAAGGATAAATTCCCTTATCAGTTTCTGAAGCATCAATATCCAAATGGAATGGTTCACGTTCAACCGCTTCTCCGTCAGCATTAAAAAGTTGAATTTGCTTTGGATCAATGATTGCAACTTCACCATCAAGCAACTCAATAAAGTCATGTGTTTCATCCAACATTGCAACCGCATCAGAAGTCACTACATTAAAGTCAGATCCAACCCCAATCAACAATGGTGACTTACGCTTTGCAACATACATCCGATCTGGTTCTGATTGATCCATCAAAAGGAAACCGTAAGCTGAATCGCCAAATAAATTAATGGCTTTTTTGAAAGCATCAAAAGTTGATAAATTGTCTTCACGAGCAAACTTACTAATCAATTGAACAGCCACTTCTGTATCAGTATCAGATTGGAAAGTTACATCTGAAAGATATTGTTCTTTTAATTCCATGAAGTTTTCAATCACTCCATTGTGAACCAAATAAAATTTTTCATCTTCAGAGTATTGTGGGTGTGAATTTCTAACAGAAGGTTCACCATGAGTTGCCCAACGGGTATGCGCAATTCCAGCTTTACCATTTACATTTTTGTCAGCCAATAAGGCTTCAAGATCAGCTACACGTCCCTTTTGACGGACTAATTCATCACCAGTCGCATCTTGATTAGGGATAAAAACACCAGCTGAATCATATCCACGGTACTCTAATTTCTCCAAGCCCTTTAATAAGATTGGCGCTGATTCTTTTTGTGTTCCTGTATAACCAACAATTCCGCAATAATACATTTAAATTCTCCCTCATACCTTTTATAAATTGGTATAGTTTTTTATTTTTTAAATTATAAGTATAATTATACCTTCGGATCGCATCAAGTCAACTAATTAAAATGTTTATTTTTTATAAATGGTATAAATTGGTATACATTGATTACATAAAAATAATGCTATTTTAACTCAGAAATGTTATAAACACTCACTTTTTATTAGTATAACCAATTCACTTTATCCAATTTTTTACATATAATTTATTAGTTTATAGGTAAAAAAATAACCTTACTTAAATTTAAAGTAAGGTTATTTTATCATTTTTATGCATTAAATTATATAAATTAATTCAATATAATTATAAAAACATACAAGTTATATTAAATCTTCAAAAGTTCGGCTTCCTTAGAAGCGGCAATTTTTTCGATATTTTTAACTCCATCATCAGTTAAGCCTTGAATATCTTTATCGATCTTACGCAACTCATCTTCTGATAATTCTTCTTTTTTAGCTTGATCCAAAGCATCCCGACGAACATTACGAACTGCAACCTTAGCTTTTTCAGCTTCAGCTTTAACTTCTTTCGTCAAATCCTTACGAGTTTCCTCAGTTAAAGCAGGGATAACCAAACGAATAACTGAACCATCATTTGTAGGAGTTAATCCTAAATCAGAAGCAAAAATAGCTTGTTCAATATCCTTTAATGCTGTCTTATCAAATGGAGTAATCAAAAGGATCCGTGCTTCTGGTACTGAAACTGAAGCAACTTGATTCAAAGGTGTTTCGGCTCCATAATACATAACTTTAACATCTCTTAAAATTGATGGATTAGCAACTCCAGCTCTAATTTTACCAAGTTGAGTTTGCAAAGCCATACCGGCTTTTTCCATTCGTTCTTTAGTGTTTTCTAAAATTTGATTTGCCATGCTTTATTTTCCTCCAACTGTTGTTCCGATGTTCTCACCCAAAACAACGCGTTTAATATTGCCGTGCGTATTCAAATTAAAGACCACAAGATCAATATCATTGTCCATTGAGAGCGTTGAAGCCGTTGAATCCATGATTTTAAGACCTTGCGACAAAACGTCCATGTGCGTTAATTTATCATACTTAACTGCATTTGGGTTATTACGTGGATCATCGTTATAGACACCATCCACCCCGTTTTTACCCATCAAAATCGCATCGGCATTAACTTCAGCGGCACGTAAGGCAGAAGTCGTATCGGTTGAAAAGTACGGTGAACCCGTTCCAGCTCCAAAAATAACAACGCGCCCTTTTTCAAGATGCCTAACTGCTTTACGACGAACATATGGTTCCGCGACTTGACGCATTTCAATTGCGGTTTGTACGCGTGTAGGAACATCCATATTTTCCAATGAATCTTGCAAAGAAAGAGCGTTCATCACAGTTCCAAGCATCCCAACATAATCAGCTTGGGCACGTTCCATTCCTAGCTGAGCACCATTTTCACCACGCCAAAGATTTCCACCACCAATAACAATAGCAATTTCAATCCCTAACTCATAAACTTCTTTAATTTCAGCAGCAATACTATTAACTGTTTCAGGATCAATTCCAAAACCCTTATCACCAGCCATGGCTTCCCCTGATAGCTTTAATAAAATGCGCTTATACTTTACGTCTGCCATGTTTATGCACCCCTATCAAATCTTACTTAATTTGTGCTGCAACTTCAGCCGCAAAATCATTTTCTGCCTTTTCGATTCCTTCACCAACTTCATAACGAACGAATGAAAGAACTTTACCATTTTGTCCTTCAACATAAGCTGCTACAGTTTCACCATCTCCCTTAACGAAAGCTTGGTCAACCAATGAAATTTCTGACAAGAACTTGTTCAAACGTCCTTCAACGATCTTTTCTTTGATTGCATCTGGCTTACCGTTCAAGTCTTCAGCAGCTAATTGAATTTCCTTTTCGTGACTCAAAGTATCAGCAGGGACTTCTTCGCGTGAAACATATTGTGGGTTAATAGCAGCAACGTGCATTGCAACATCCTTAGCCACTTCAGCATTTGCTCCATCAAGCAAAACTAATGAAGAAATACGTCCACCCATGTGTGAGTAGGCTCCCAAAACTTGACCATCTTTAGCTTCGATAACTGCAAAACGACGAAGAGTAATCTTTTCACCAGTAATTTGCGTAGTGTGGATGATTTCTTCGTTCATAGTCTTACCGGCCATTGGCAATTCAAGCGCTTCTTCAACAGTAGCTGGCTTTGCGTCAACAATTGTTTCCGCAACGGCATGCAACAAATCATTAAATTCTTTATTGCCAGCCACGAAGTCAGTTTGTGAGTTCAATTCGATAATTGCAGCAAAGTTGCCCTTAACAGCAACATAAGTCATTCCTTCAGCAGCGATAGCTCCGGCTTTCTTAGCAGCCTTAGCCATTCCCTTTTCACGAAGGAAATCAATTGCCTTTTCCATATCACCGTCAGTTTCTACCAACGCCTTTTTTGCGTCCATCATTCCCACGTTTGTCTTTTCACGTAATTCTTTAACTTGTGCAGCTTTGATTGCCATTGTAAATGGTCTCCTTTAAATATATAAGTTTTTATCTAGTTAATTATACACAATTTAACAGTGTTTTAACACTGTTACACCAGTGATTTTTGATCAAGCTATAAAAAAAGCCGAGTCCTAATGTCCTCAGCTTGATTTAAAGCAGATAATTACTTGTTGTCGCCTTCAACGATTTCAGTCAATTCTTCAATAGAAGCAGCTTTTTCAGCTCCTTCTTCAGAAAAGGCTTCTTCAGCAACAGCATCTTCACCTTGATTACCTTCGATGATTGCATCTGCCATCTTAGCAGTGATCAAACGAACGGCACGGATTGCATCATCGTTTGATGGAATCTTAACGTCGATTTGATCAGGATCAGCATTTGTATCAACCATAGCAACGATTGGAATATTCAACTTGCTTGCTTCTTGCACAGCCAATTGTTCCTTGTGTGGATCAACGATATACAATACATCTGGGATGCGTGGCATATCAGCGATTCCACCCAAGAACTTTTCCAACTTTTCACGTTGCTTTGTCAACAATGCAACTTCCTTCTTAGGCAAACGATCGAAAGTTCCATCTTCTGACCAAGAACGCAATTCCTTCAAACGTGAAATACGCTTTTGGATTGTTGTCCAGTTAGTCAAAGTTCCACCAAGCCAACGATGGTTCACGAAGTACATGTTTGCACGTGTAGCTTCTTCAGCAACTGCATCTTGTGCTTGCTTCTTTGTTCCAACGAACAAAACAATTGCACCATCAGCAGCGGCATCACGAACATAGTTATATGCTTGGTCAACCATCTTAACTGTCTTTTGTAAGTCGATGATGTAAATACCATTACGTTCTGTAAAGATATATTCACCCATCTTTGGGTTCCAACGACGAGTTTGGTGACCGAAGTGGACACCAGCTTCAAGCAATTGCTTCATTGAGATTACTGCCATGAGTAAAATTCCTCCAAATTGTTTTTCCACCTAAATCCGCATGTAGTTCGACGACCGAAACGGCACCCGTTCAACTATTAGATTTAGTGAGTATTTTTGGTTATTAAACCAATAACAAATTTTACGCTGAAGCATTAAAGTTGTCAATTATTTAATTTTTTCCAATCCACACCATGATCAAGTAAAAAAGTCTCTTTTTTTAACCGGGTTAGTTTTTTAAAAGCAGCCTCCGCTCTCAAAGCATCCCCTTTAGTCTCAAATTTTTCAGAATAAATTAAATGTAATGGATGTCTTTTTTTGGGTCGAGTATATTTCGCCCCTTTGCCAGCTTCATGCACCGCTAATCTTCGTAATACATTATCAGTGAAACCCCCATAAAATGTATTATCAGCAGTTAGGAGCACATACATATAATATTTTTTATCCGGCATTTTTAAGCCCGGCCTTCATAAATAGCTAAAACTTCATCTCGATATTCATCGTTATCTTGATGCGTAATGATTGGTGGTAGAATTTGCGCTCCAGTTAATTTACCATTTTTGATTGATTCTATTAAAACAATATTAGCTTCCTTTCCCACCTTAGGATAAACAAATTGAATTCTTTTTGGAATTAAATTATTGTCCCTTAAAGCATCTAAAATTTCAAATAATCGATCAGGTCGATGAACCATAAAAAAATGGCCCCCAGATTTAAGTAATTTTTTAGCTGTATGGGTCACTAAATTCAAATCAGCCTTAATTTCATGACGTGCAATGGCATAGTGTTGATTTGGATTCTTATGTGATTTTTCCGTTGCTTCAAAATAAGGTGGGTTTGAAACCACATTTTCGACTGAACCAGGTTTAATATCAAAAAAAACATCACGCATATCCTTATTAATAATTTTAATTTTATCTGATAATTCATTCAATTGAACCGAACGTTGAGCCATATCAGCTAACCGTGGTTGAATTTCAACCCCAATGATCTGACCAGTTACCTTGTGAGCCATAAATAATGGAATAGCTCCGTTACCTGTACCTAAGTCTACAGTAGTTCCACGTCCACCATTTCGCGGATTAGCAAAATGGGCTAATAAAACCGCATCCAGTGAAAATGAAAACACTGAATGGCTTTGAATAATTTGAATTTCATCCCGATATAGCATATCCAATCGCTCATCAGCTCGTAACTCAATCGTCATTTTAATTTCTCCGTCCATTTTTATGTCTTATTTATTTTCCAATTCGATTTATTAATTGTCAACCAATTCCATTTTGTGGGATAATAAAAGTTATGATTTAAGAAAATAAGAGGTATTTTTAATATGTTCTATCAATTTGCGGCCCATATTGTTCGGGGTCTAATTTGGTTAATTAACGGAAAAGTCACCGTATTAAATCAGGATAAAGTTCCCGATAGCGAATATGTTCTCGTCGGTCCACACCGCACTTGGTGGGATCCCCTATTCTTCGCTGCAGTGGGTTATCCCACAGTTTATATGTTTATGGCTAAAAAAGAATTATTCAAAAATCCAATTATTGGTTGGATTATCCGCCATGCAAATGGTTTCTCAGTAGATCGTGATAATCCTGGCCCATCTGTAATAAAGATTCCAGTTAAGGGTTTAAAAAAAGGCAATATGAGTTTAATCATTTTCCCTTCTGGTTCTCGACACTCATCTGACATGAAGGACGGAGCACTCCTCATTGCAAGAATGGCAAAAAAGCCCATTGTTCCACTTGTTTATCAAGGTCCTTTGAAGTTTAGCGGACTCTTCAAGCGCAATAATGTCACTTTAGCATATGGTGATCCAATCGACCCTTTAAGTTTTTCAAAAAATAAAGAACTTGCTAGTCAAGAGTTTGATCAAATTTTAAAGGATTCTTTCAACGCCTTAGATCAAAGTATTAATCCGGACTTTAAATACATCGATCAACATAAAAAATAATTTAATCTCATAACGATCAAGCTTTGCATATCCAATGCCTGATCGTTTTATTTTTGATAATTCATACAATGTTTTAACACATTAATCATCGACACCAATCGGGAAAATAAATTTAATCAAAAAAGCTGAGGCAAAAGTGTCTCAGCTTTTTTATATGTTTACTTATTTTTGTTGGTTTTTCATTTGAGCCATCATTTGAGCCAATTTCTTTTGTGAAGGCTTTTGACCCATTGAAGTCATCATAGACTTCATCATTTCTTCAGAAATTGGTGGATTCTTCTTCAAATAAGTTTCCATCGAACGACGTGCCATGAAGAAACCAAAAACGGCTCCTACAATTAATGCAATAACAACAATAACGATCCAAATTGACGTACTCATGTCTTTACCTTAACCTAACTTATTTTTTTAATCATATTTAATTGTATCAAATCTAGCCTAGAATACTAGTTAAGATCCATAAAATATTAACTAGTTATCACGTAAGCCTTTTTCGCGTTGAATATTTTTAACTTTATCGGGAGTGACTTCTTTACCATCTTTATCAAAGACTTGTAACATTTCCACTTGAGAACGGAACGATGACCGGAAATTTTCTAAAAATTCAGCCCGTAAAGCCCGTCGTTCTTCCATTTCTTCCTTCGTTAATCCTGCGGGGGTTTTAGCCTTAGCTGCTAATTCATTAATTCTTTCGCGCACTGCTAACATATGATTATCTTCACTCATATCATTTGGCCTCCAATTTTAATATTTTTATAATTATACCATTTTTATTATATTTTATTAAAATATTGTCATAATAAATATTTATCATCAAAATTATCAAAAAAATGACCAATTAATGAGATTTATCTCGCTTAAATGGTCATTTGTATCTTTATTATTCACCTTCATAAGTTAACAAGGTCTTAATATCGTAATCCTTGAGGACTTCACGGCCTTGCAATTCAGTTAGTTCAATGAGGAAAGCTAAACCTACCACTTCACCCCCCAAACGTTCAATTAACTTATTAGTTGCTGCGATAGTACCACCAGTTGCCAATAAGTCATCAACAACCACGACTTTATCCCCTGGCTTAATCGAGTCAGAGTTCATCTCCAAGGTTGCTGAACCATATTCTAAAGTATAACTCTCTGAAACCGTTCCACGTGGTAATTTTCCAGGCTTACGAGCTGGAACAAATCCAACCCCTAATTCAAAAGCCATTGGGGTTCCCAACAAAAAGCCTCGAGATTCTGGAGCAACAATTACGGTTGCTCCTTTTTCTTTAGCATAAGCGGCTAATTCATGTATTGTAAATTTGAAAGCCTTAGTATCAGCTAACAAAGGGGTAATATCTCGAAAAGTTATTCCTGGTTTTGGGAAATCGGGAATAGATGCAATATATTCATGCAAGTCCATTGTCATTTTAAGCTCCTATGTCGATGATTTAAATTAATCACCTTGTGCTAATTCATTTAGCAATTGTTCTAATTCGGCCGTGGTACTATAAATTAATTTAGCTTCCACTTCCCTTTTTTGTAAAAAATTATGATAAGACGGCATAGTTGTTAAATCAACATTATCCGGTTTTTCTACTTTTTTTAAGAAATCGTCTTCAATTGTAACAAATTTTGCGTCCAAAAACACTTTAATTAACAATTTCAACATTAATTCGTCCATATTTAAATATTGTTCCATCGCCTGAAATTGATTTTTAAGATCGATATAATTTTGTTGCTGAATAAATTTGAAGAATTTCGAAAAATCATTTCGAGTTGGAATTTTTTGTAAATAGGCAGGATTTTTAGTATAAAAAATCGTTTCCCAGCTACCAATTTCGACATATGCCAAAACTTGATGTAATTCATCTAAAGTGTGTGGTAAATCGACAAAAATGGCCCGATCAATTTGTGTTACATTGAAAGCATCTTCCCACCACATCGCTTGCCCAGCACTTGAAATTAAAGGAGTCAATTGTTTTTGTAGATTATGATTAAAAAACAAGTAAGTAGCAGGCTTGCTAAACATGGGCTTAGTTAAATGTGTAGTCCTTGCATCAATCAATGCTGACCCAGAAGCTTCAATATCTTTAAACATTAATTGATAGCTGGTTGATCCTCGATATGTATTTTGATCTAAGGTTCCAACAACCGTCATTTTCTTAAAATGGCCTTGTAATTCATTTGCCAGGGCGCCTTTTTGCCATGCCACTACAGGAATCAATTGTCGCTTATCCATCCCTGTAAATCGTAAATGTTTACCCTCTGACATCGTTTTGACATTCTGAACACCATCTAATTCCAATGCAAAAACTGGTTCTGGGTTACCTTCCCCAAACGGGCCAAGTAGTTGTAATTGTTCATAAAAATCAGAATTGAAATTTCTACTATTAATGTTACCAGCTAATGTTATAACCTTTTTTTGCTGGTAATCAAATGCTTGTTCAACCGCGGCTTCATTTAGCATTTTACGAACAGTAGGAACTTGGTCCACCGAGATGGTCATCCCCGCGGCTAAAGCATGTCCTCCAAAACTCAAATACAAATCACGATGAGGATCCATCGCCGAAAACAAATCGAAAGCAGCAAGTGAACGGCCTGATCCTTTAGCGATTGCGCCTGTTTGATTTAGGACAATCGTTGGCTTACCAGTTGCCTCTAATATCCGAGCCGCAACAATTCCTAGTACACCCTCGTGCCAGTTTTCACCCATTAATACCAAAACTGAATCTGAATAAAATTGGTTTTTAGCTTGTTCTAAAGCAGCTTCAGCGATCGATTCAACTAATTTTTTGCGTTCTTGATTAGCTTGATCAATGGTCTGAGCCAATTCTAACGCCGGTTTCTCAGCTTCAGCTAATAATAGTTGTACCCCGAGCTTAGCATCATCCATTCGACCAATCGCATTTAAACGGGGGGCGATTTGAAAGCCAATTGTTTTAGCATCTAATTTATCAACTGATATTTTAGCTAGCTGAAGTAACGCCGCGATTCCAGGACGTTGCATCTCATTGAGATTAGCTAGGCCCAGTTTAACGATGGTTCGATTTTCACCCGTTAGCGGCATTACATCAGCAACCGTTCCTAAAGCTGCCAAATCTAGCCATTCATCTGCTGGAGCATCTAATAAAGCAGAGGCAACCTTAAAGGCTACTCCAGCTCCTGATAAGCCAGTAAAAGGATATGGATGTTCTGGAAATTGCGGATGTACAATAGCTAAAGCTGACGGCAATTCAGTAGGAAGTTCATGATGATCCGTTACAATCACATCAACATCATATTGCATCAACGTTTCAATCGCTGCTTTACCACTAATTCCGTTATCCACTGTAATCAGTAGTTGCATCCCCTGTTCAGCCAAATTTTTATAGACTTCTACATTCGGACCATATCCATCTTTAAAACGGTTTGGAACATAATAATCAACTTCAGCTCCCAATACTTCTAAAGCTGAAACCATGATTGTGGTAGCAGTAATTCCATCAACATCATAATCACCATAAACAACAATTTTTTCGCCTTGATCAATGGCCGAAAAAATTCGATCAACAGCTTTTTGCATGTCATGTAACTCGTATGGATCAATTAAATCATCCAAAGTTGGATTTAAGAAAGTTTGAACTGCCTCTGGCGTTTCATATCCTCGTGATACCAACAATTGTGCGATTAAAGGCTGTGCTCCAATCTGCTTTTGTAATTGAGACACCCGCTCATCTTGAGGCAGTTGATCAAGCTGCCACTGATACTGTGGTTCAATCATTGTTTATTCCTCTTTTTCATCTGGTTCAATTTGAATTTTAATTGGTCCCGAGTTATCTTGCTTACCCATCGGAATTTCATAGACATCAAAATCATTAACTACCCGTGTATTTTTAAACACTGATTGTGCTGAATAAGCTAATTCATTTGCTAAACGTCCAGGGTAACGCGCTGAAATATGAGTCAATAATAAACGCCCTACATGTTGATTCGTAGCTGCTTGTGCAGCTTGCAAATTCGTTGAGTGATGGTATGACCGCGCTAATTTAGCTTCATCTTTGCCATAAGTTGATTCATGTACTACAACTGAAGCCTGATCCATCAAAACATCAATATTAGGTGTCCTTCGCGTGTCTCCCAGAATCGTCACAATCCGCCCAATTTTAGGTTTTCCAACTACATCTTTAGCATAAATTATTCTTCCGTCCGACAAAGTAATATCTTCACCATGCTTCAACTTTCCATAAAGAGGACCAGCTGGCACTTCTAACTCCTTTAATCGATCGACCAATAATTCACCTTCATGATCAGCTTCAACGATACGATAACCAAATGATAAAATTCGATGATCAAGTGGCAAAGCAAAAACACGGAATTTTTCATTCTCAAAAACTACTCCACCGTCATCGCTAATTTCATGATAGTTAATTCGGTAAGTTAGGTGCGTTTGCGAAAGCCTCAAGCTGGTTTCAACATATTGCTTAATCCCATGTGGCCCATACAAATCTAAACGATCATCACCGCCTTGAAAAGAGCGTGAAGACAATAATCCTGGTAACCCAAAAATATGATCCCCATGTAAATGAGTAACAAAAATTTTGGTTATTTTGCGTGGCCGAATTGTTGAACGAAGCATCTGATGTTGAGTTCCTTCGCCTGCATCAAATAACCACACTTCATTTAATTCTTCTAATAGCCTTAAAGCCACACTGGTCACGTTGCGATAACGTGCAGGAGAACCAGCTCCCGTTCCTAAAAATTCCAATTGCATAAAATTTATTGCCTACTTTCTAATTAGCCTAGATCATTTAAATTGATTTACTTTACCTTCGCTTGCCTGATCCAATATGGGATTCCAAATTTAACAGTATTTTCTTTGCCATGTACCATACGTACTAAATTACTACGGTGTAGATAAGTAACATAGACCATCAAAATAGCCGCCACTAAAGCTAAAAATTTTTCATCATAATACCAAAAAACAATAGTGCTAAAGAAAAAATTCAAAAGTGAGCTAATTGAAACAATACTGGTTAGTAATAAACAAATTAAAAATATACCTAATGAAATTACAAATAACTTGGGTGAATAAGCCAATAAAATTCCCAATGAACTTGCTACACCCTTACCACCCTTAAAATTTAACCAAACTGAAAAAGTATGCCCCAAAACAGCAATCACTCCAGCTGCCAAAATCAAATAGTGACGATTATCTGGCAATGGTGACCATATTAAGTAAGCTAAAAGCCCACCAACAGTCCCCTTTAAAACATCTAGAATAAATACTATTAACCCCGGAAACATGCCTAAAACGCGAAAAGTATTGGTTGTTCCAATATTTCCTGAACCAACTTGCATAATATCCTTATGATAAACGTACTTACCAATGAGGTATCCAAAAGGAATTGACCCTAAAAAATAAGCCGCCAAAATACCGACAATAATTTTAAATATTTGCATTTTTTCTCCTATGCTTTATTATGTGTGGCATAAAACTAAAATTCTTTGAACTATGCCAATGTATCAGCCTTTTTAAGTACCAAATCACTTAAATATTTGATCCATAATAATCACATTGTATTTTTAATAAAATTAAACGCTCGTTATTGAAAATAAGTTTAAATTCAAAAAACTAGATAATTTTACCATTTTCTTACCTAGTTTATCAATTAATTAGACTGTTTAGCAATATTATAACGCTATCAAGTTAGCAATATTTTTTAATTTACCATTATTTATTGAGGCTTACTGATAATCTAGCAATGAATTTAATCTTTTTAACCATATATAATAAAAGATTATAATAAATTATTTAAAATAGATTACATATAATTATAAAATAAAAAAGATAAGAACAATTATTTCAACTGTTCTCATCAATGTATGTTTTAATCTATTATTTTAATTAAGCATGCACTTTAATGACAAATTCACCACTTTGATTAGCTTTAAATAGCATATTTTTAACGTCAAAAGCAGCATCAAGGCGTTTCATAACGTTAATATCATTAGGTCTTCCGTACATCAAAGCTGCTACTGATCCCACAATTGGTACAATTTTTTTAGAAGGACCTTTAACTTGGTCAGCAGCTTGAATCGCCTCTTGATATGAATGAGTATTTAATAAAATCCACACCAAATTTTCCAGTGTATCAATAATGTAACCACTACCGTTTAAGGCGCTTTGCGGTTGGCTACTAAAATCAGGAGTATTTAAATTATCTAGCTCCTTTAAGAAACCAGCAAATAAACCATGTTCTGAATAATATTCATATGAAATTCCAACTGCTCGATCTAAAGCATTTTCAAAATCAAACCCATCTAAAATTTGCCCAACTAAAATAGCATATAAACCAATCCCCATCAGTCCACGAGGATGATTATGCGTTAAACCCGCTACTTGATGTAATGTCAACATGGCCGTTTCGTTATTTACAAAATCTGACCCATAATGGCTATAAATATAAATGACCATCGGCAGAATTCGAGCTAAGGCTCCACTACCATTATCATCCTCTAAAGATCCACCTGATGAAAAAGGATCCTGTTTAATTAAATAATCATCTAAAGCTTTTTTTGTTGTCTTACCTGCAATCTGAATATGACCATCCACTGTATACTTACCGTGTTCATACCATGCTTCAAAAGCCTGCATTATCTTATTAATATCATAACTGATTGATAAAGCATCGATCGTTGCAAGGGCTAACGAACTACCACTACTCCAACGTCTTTGCTCTAATGGTAGATGCTTTTGTGTTAATAAATCACCATCAAGCATCCCAAGGGTGCTATTAATTAATGGATTATTTGGTAAGTCCATATTTAATTACCCATCCTTTCCATTAAAAAATTGTAACATTTTTGCAACCTATTTGGCAAATTGAATTCTGTTCGTTATAATAAGAAGTATAAAAAGGAGCGTCATATGGCTGATCAAAATAATAATATTTTTCCAATTACGTTGTTAAGAGATCATTTACTACCAGATCTGTTAACCGATGATCTTAGTGATATTACGTACTGGGCTGGTAAAAATTTAGCGCGTGAATTTCCGCTAAAAGGAATTAGTGCAGTGATTAATTTCTTCAATGATGCTGGCTTTGGGACTCTAAACATCGAATCTCAAAAAGCAACTAGTCAAAAATGGTTTTTAACTGGATCATTAGTAGAAACCCGGATGACTGAATCATCAAAGCCTGATTTCTTCTTAGAAGCTGGCTTTCTAGCTCAACAAACAGAGCAACAAATTGGTTCAAGCGCAGAAGCCCAAGTTGAATTCGACAAAGACACAGTTATTTTTACCGTTTTGACTATCGAATCCGCCCACATGGATGAATAAAATTAAAAAATCATCTTAGTCAGTACTAAAACTGATAAGATGATTTTTTTAATTTATTTTAATAAATATTTAGCATCAAAGATTGGATCTTGTGAAGTTAAAATCTTAGGCCCATCTTCTGTAATTGCTACAACATGTTCATACTGAGCTGACCATGAACCATCAATCGTCCGAACAGTCCAACCATCTTCCTTTGAAGTTTCAACTTCAAAGCCACCCATGTTTACCATAGGTTCAATTGTAATCGTCATTCCAGGCTTCAACCGCAAGCCACGTCCTGCTACTCCATAATGAGGCACAGCTGGTTCTTCGTGCATCGTTGGACCAATTCCATGGCCAATGTAATCACGAACATTTCCATAACCATGTTCATCTTCAACAAAGTGATTAATTGCTGCCCCAATATCACCTAATCTATTCCCAACCTGAGCTTGGTCAATTCCAATATAAAGGGCCTCTAGTGTGACATCCATCAATTTTTGAACTTCTGGTGAAACATTCCCCACAGCATAACTCCAAGCAGAATCAGAATAAGCTCCATCTAATTCAACTACAGTGTCAACTTTAACCAAGTCACCATCTTTAAGAATTAATCCTTTTCTTGGAAAGGCGTGTGCCACTTCATCATTGACAGAAACAGTGGTTGCATATTTGAATCCCTCAAAACCAATTTGTGCGGCGCGACCACCATGACTTTCAATATATTGCCGACCAAATTCCTCAATTTCCCAAGTCGATAGACCAGGTTTGATTAATTTTTTCATTCCTTGGTGCATTCCAGCAATAATTGCTCCAGATTTCTCCATCGCCACTAATTCACGTTTTGATTTTAAAGTTATCATAATTTTCCTCCGTTATTATACTAACTATTATTATAACGCTAAAAGGTTAATTTAAGTTAAAATCAATGACTTTATTCTGTCTAGTTCCGCTCATACCAACCATTAGAACAACAATCCAATTCCATAATGAATCGTAATTGTTAAAAGTCCAATAATGATATTCCGGATAACCGACTTTCTAACGAAACCTTTGCCTAATTTAGCACTAGCCCAGCCAATAATAGCCGAAGCAATCGTAGTGGCTAAAATAGCTACTAACATCCCCTTTGTTCGACTTAATAAAACCATTGATAGCAGTGGCACTAAACCTGCCAGAGCTGCACAGATCATTGACGAAAAGGCCGCTTCCCATGGATTGACATAATGTCCTAGCTGCACATCATATTTGGTTCCCAAAATAGCTGTTAATGGCTGTTTATTCATTAAATCCTTAGCAATTAAATTAGCTGTTTGTTTAGCCACTCCCCGACCTTCATAAAATTCTTGCAAATCATTTTCAACCAGTTCGGGTTGCTCTTTAATACGTTGTGCTTCTTTTTGAACCACAACTTTTTCAGCATCTGATTGAGAGCTCACTGATGCATATTCTCCCGACGCCATGGATAATGCACAAGCCAAGAGGTCTGAAACTCCAGCAATTAAAAGGGTAAATGAATTATTAGTCGCAGCTCCCACTGAAAATAAAACCCCAACAACGGTCAATACCCCATCATTAGCTCCTAAAACTCCAGCTCGAACCACGTTTAAACGTTCCTCTAATGTAAGTTTTTCACGTTTTTGTACACCCGACTGCATTAGGCGTTCTTCATCTGCTGACAAATTCATATTAAATCTCCCCCATCAAAGTTCCAATTACGAACGTTATAATCATAGTAAAAATCCCAGCTATTACATTCCTGAATGTCGCACGCTTTAAATTAGCTCCTGAAAGTCGAGCCGCCAAAGAACCAGTAATAGCTAAAGCAAGCGCCACAGCTACACCCGTACCCAAGATGTTAAGATGCATCTTAGCTGGTAAAAGTGTAATTGCTATCATAGGTAAAATGGATCCTAATGGAAAAGAAACCATCGAGGCTAGCCCAGCCGAAATAGCATCCATCTCTTGGTTCAAAGTAAACCCATATCGCTCTCGAACGGTTGTTCCTAAAGCATCCTGGGCCATCATTTCTTTAGTTGCTTGGTGAGCTAATTCTGGCTTAATCCCTGCGACTACATATTTATTTTGAACATAATCAAATTCAGATTGCCAATCATTTTCTAAACGTTGTGACTGGGTTTCTTCCGCTTTTTTTTGCGCATCATTTTGCGAATGAACTGAAACATATTCACCCATCGCCATTGAGACCGTCCCAGCTAATGCTCCGGCAAAACCAGCAATAAAAATGGCGAAAGAATTAGTTGTAGCTCCTGCAACCCCGATCACAATACCAGAAACTGATAAAATGCCATCATTAGCACCCATCACCGCTGCTCGGACAATATTACTTCGTTGCGCTAAGCTTTGTTTTTTCTTACTCATATTATTCACTCCTAGTTTATAATCATTTTAAACTAAAACCAGTATACCAAAAATGGGGTTAAAAAACGAATAACATAAAAAAAGCAGGACAAATTCATCCCGCTTTAATCAACAATGATTAAAATAATTTATTATTCTTCAATCTCTAATTCAGCCTCATCTGATTCTGATGTATCTGTATTATTTTCTTCAGGTGATTCATCCGTTGGTTTCTTAAAGTATTCATCCAAAACTCGCTTCATAATTTCATCATAAATAGCTTTATTTTCTGGATCATCTAACCATCGCATCACATTGACCTTACCTTGGCCAATCTTCTCTCCTTCATATGAGAACCAAGAACCAGCTTTTTTAATGATATCTTTGTCTACAGCTAGATCAATCATCTCACCAGTTTTAGAAATTCCCTTTCCAAACATAATCTCAATTTCAACTTCTCTAAACGGAGCTGCAACCTTATTTTTGACAACTTTAATCTTAGTTAAATTACCAACTGACTTAACATCTTCACCGTCTTGTTTAGTTCCATCAATCCCACCTCGACGTCTAACATCTAAACGAACCGTTGAATAGAAACGAAGAGCACGACCTCCAGGTGTAGTCTCAGGATTTCCAAACATAACTCCAATTTTTTCCCGCAATTGATTAATAAAGATAACTGTAGTTTCCGTTTTCAAAATTGAGCCTGAAAGCTTTCTTAAGGCAGATGACATCATTCGGGCTTGCAATCCCATAGACGCATCACCAATTTCACCATCTATTTCTGCCTTAGGTGTTAAAGCAGCCACGGAATCAATAACAATCAAGTCAATCGCAGATGACTGTATCAACGCATCAGCAATTGATAGACCTTGTTCTCCAGTGTCTGGTTGTGAAAGTAAAAGGTCATCAATATTAACGCCCAATGCCTTAGCATATTCCACGTCCATCGCATTTTCCGCATCAATATAAGCTACATTTCCTCCTGTTTTTTGCATTTCTGCAGCAGCATGTAGAGCCAAAGTAGTTTTACCAGATGATTCAGGTCCATAAATTTCAATAATTCGTCCCTTTGGATAACCACCAATTCCAAGTGCAATATCCAATTTTAGTGAACCAGTAGAAGAAGCTTCAATTTGTGAGAATTTAGAATCGCCCATTCGCATAATTGAACCTTTTCCAAAGTTTTTTTCGATTTTTTTCAGTGCTTCATCCAAGGCTTTTTGTCGCGCTTTTGGATCCGTAATTTTGCCTTCAATTCTTTTATTAGGATTAATATTTTTTCCACTCGTTGCCATATTTAATTTCTCCGTTCATTTGAAAATCAATATATTAAGTATAACCTAATTTTAATCTTTTGTAACGTCTTTCCCAATTAATTCTAAAATTAATTGCGCCCCGCATTCAACAGCCTGCTGTCGAACAGACATTCGATCTCCAACTAAATTAAATAATTTAGTTTTAACTTGTCCATTCGGTTGTGACACACCAATATAAACCGTCCCAGCCGGATGGTTTTCTAATCCGTCGGGACCTGCAACCCCTGTTAATCCAATGGCCCAATCTGTTTTTAACCGTGCTTGCGCCCCCTTAGCCATAGCTTGAGCTACTTGTGCTGAAACTACTCCATATTCTTCAACTAAAGCCATGGGTACATTCACCAATTGCTCTTTAGCTACGGCACTATAGGTAACAAAGGAACCAGAAAAAACGGTTGAAATACCACTGACATTGGCTAATTCACTAGCGAACATTCCTGCTGTTAAGCTTTCAGCAGCCGTAATACTCTGCTTTTTCTCAATTAATAACCGACCTAGTTGTTCAATCTTTTTCATTTTAATTGCTCCTAACTAATAAGGATCCACCTAACTAATAAATTAATTATAATATTTTTCAAAGAAAAAGACTGGAATAAACTTCCAGTCCTTTATAAACGAAAAATCAATGTTAGATAACTCCGTTTAGTATCTAATTGATATTATAATTATTTAAAACCATCACTAAAAACAAAACGCGCTTTCCAAAAATATTCAATCCCTGAATAAATTGTAAAGAATAACGCAATCCAGATCATAATTTGCGCGAATGGAACATGAATTAAGTTAAAACCTAAATCATGTAATAAGAAAAAGATGATTGCCAACATTTGCGTAGTAGTTTTTATTTTACCGGGCATTGCAGCAGCCATAACTTCACCGTTATTTTCTACGATTAACGTTCTTAAACCAGTTACCGCTAATTCACGAATCACAATTAAAGCAATCATCCAAGCAGGTAACCATTGAAATTGGACGAAAAAAATCAACGCTGTCATTACAAGAAGCTTATCCGCTAATGGGTCTGCAAACTTCCCAAAATTAGTTACAAGATGTTGTCGACGGGCTATTTGACCATCAGCCGTATCAGTTAACGAAGCGACAATAAAAATAATTGCAGCCACTAAATGCGTCATAGGTAATTGCGATAAACCACCCCATATATCAACTGGTAACATTAAAACAATTGCAAAAATTGGGATCAAAATGATTCTAAAAACGGTTAATTTATTTGGTAAATTCATAATTTTACTAACTTACTCCTATTTTTGAGTGATATTAATCAAGGCATGCCAAACTAAGGTTGTATTACTCAAATTTAGATCATTATCATTGAAATTAACCTTCAAATTATTAGCATTTCCAGTTTGAATATTGACACTTGTAACATCACTATTCAAATTAAACTCCTGATTCACACCAGACTTAACGGTTCCTGAATACAAAACCACCCCTGTATTTGATTTCACTAATACCCATGAATCACCATTTTGACCAGTTAGAGTCAACTTACGATCAGTATCAGCTGGTACCTTAGCTTCAAAAGTAGTAGTGGTTCCCGCAATAGCAGGTTCTGATATTTCTGTTTTCTTATTATCAGACTTCTTTTTATCTTCGGACTTTTTCTTATCTTCAGAAGATGAAGACTTTTCATTTGATGAATCTGAAGATTGTTTTGATGAACTATTTGCTACAGAAGAGCTACTGATAGAAACATGTGAATCTTCTGTTGAAGATTTCGAATGACCTGCAAAGTTTGCAACTAACGCCCAAACCACGATCACAACCGCCAAAGCAACAACACCCATGATTATTTTAGGCATAGCATTTACCAATTGTTTCTTTTGTAAATTTTCTTCGCTACGCATCCCAACTCGAGTAACATTATCTTCATCTACTCGAACTTGTTCCATATTTGGATTTTCAGCTGGCGCTACTAAATCATATCGTTCTAATAAATCATCAGCATCAATTCCAACTGCTGCTGCATATTGACGCGTAAAAGCGCGCTCGTAAAATTTGCCTGGCAATTGATCAAATTGATTATTTTCAATCGCTTGTAAATAACGTTTTTGAATCTTCGTCTGTGCTTGTACATCATCTAAGGTTAGCCCTTTATCAATGCGGGCAGCTTGAAGTTCCTCACCAATTCCCTTTTGTCCCATGTCTGCCATATCACTTAATCCCTTTACTACATATATTTATATGATTATTTTACCATAATTTTATCATTCCGGTTGGATAATTACGCTCGCTATTTCACTTGTTTTAGTTTGTTGCGTAATCGTTTGCATTTCTTCAAACGTTAAACTTTGCAGCAAGTCTAACTCATCTGGCAAAAAAGCTGCGTCAAAGGTGGTCCCTTCAAATTGAGTAGCCCACTCTTCAAGCGAATTAAACTTATTAATCAAGCGACCAATAGCCCCACGTTTAATTTGTTCAAATTCTATAGATAACTCAGCTAACCGTTCCGGAAGAGATTGTAATTCTTGTTTTAGTACTGCGATTAATTCTTCTGGTTCCGGTGTTTCACCTAGCAATACTAGATAAGATAAATTTCTTTCCCAAGTTAATTCCACACTCAAATTATCATCAATCAAGCCCATATCATACCATGTTCGATAATTAGGGGAATTTTCACTGAAAACTAAGTCTAAGGCTAAATCTAGCGCCACACCATTTTTCAAACCAGCTCTTCCTGTAGCCTGGGGTAAGATAATTCTTTGACCTACTGCAATCCGATTACGATGAATATCTGCCTCAAGATATAACGTATCTTCTTTAACCTGTGTAACATTCGATAACATTTGATCTGATGGTTTTGATATTCTTTGGGCAGATGGACGTTTTCCGGCCGGAGAATTTTCAATCAAATTCTGAACGGTTAAAAAATCAAAGGCACCTACGACTACTAAATCCATTTGATCAGGTCGATAAGCTACGGCATAAGCTGATTCTAAATCTGATGGCGTAATTTCATGAACACTCTCAACTGTACCAGCAATATCAAAAGAAAGAGGATCATTGGGATAAAGCTGCCCCAGAATGGATTGATAAAGTTGTGAGGCAGGATCATCCTGATACATATCTATTTCTTGGCTAATAATATTAGCTTCTCGGGTTACCGCAGTTTGATCAAAGTATGGTTCCTGAGTAAAGGTCAACAATTCTTCAAGACTTTGATATCGTTCAGCTAATGAGACAGTAAAATAACTAGTTCGGGTGGGAGAAGTATATGCATTCACCGTATCGCCTGCCTGATTAATTTTAACCATGGCATCATACCCAGGTTGCTTAAATAATTGATGCTCCAAAAAATGAGCAATCCCTAATTTAGGTGTTCCAACATTTAATTTTTCATCAATTTGATTAACATATAAATCACGTGCTCCGTAATCAACCGTTAATAAGCTCACAATTTGATGAAATTCCGGCCGTTGAATCAAATGAACACGTAGTCCATTTTCAAGTTTATAATGTTGTCCTTTTGGAATTTGTCGGTTCATTTCATCCCTCCTTTCGACGTAAAATCATTTGTATCTGTAAGTTTAAACGAAGTGCTGCTCTTTGAATATCTTCTTTGGTTACCTGTTCTATTTGAGCTTGCCATTCATCTGAGGTTAATCTTCTGTGTGTGATTGCTTGACTCAAGCCACGTTCAGTCCGCGTTCTGATTTGATCTTGACCTAACCGATACTCATTCAACATTAATTGTTTTACTTGTTGTAACTCTGTATCGGTAATAAGTTCTTTTTTAAGACGTTTAACCTCCCCTAAGATCATTGATTGTGCTGATTCAACTTGATCAACCTTAACACCTGCCACTACAAACATTAAATCAGTATAGAAATTGAAATCAGAATAAACTGTATAGGCTAATCCGGCCTGTTCACGCACATTTAAAAACAAACGTGAAATTCCAGTTCCACCAAGTAATGAATTTAAAACATAGCCTGTAAAACGTTCAGACCAATCTAATGATAATTTCCAGCTTAATACAATCTGTGCCTGTTGTACGGGTTCATAAATTTCTTTAATTTGGGGTTCTACAAAAACTGGAGTTTGCTTAACTGGTAAACTAACTTTACGGGCATTAAAAGGCAAATATTTTTGAATCAATTGCTTTATTTGATCAGCAGTAACTCCCCCCACTACCACAATGTCAATTTGATCTGTTTGTAATAATTTTTGATAGGTTGCCCACGCTGACATTTCTGTAACATTTTGGACTAATGCTTGATTTCCATAGGCAGCTAAACCTAATTTATGGTCAACAAAACTATCTTCAATTGTTGTACGAACAATTTGATATTCTCGATCTTCATTAAGTCCTTCAATTTCATCTAAAGCAATTTCCTTTTGTCGCATAAAAATCGTAGGATCAAAACCTGTTATATCATCACCTAATGGCTCAAACATTACCGTTTGTAAAAATTTAAAGGCTTCTGTTAGAAGATCTTCACTACTATTCAGTAGTTTAGGATCTACAATTTCCAAATTTACACAAAAATTATGAACTCCTCCAATATTACTAACTTCTACACTAAAACTTGCCCCATATAATTGATTTAAGATTTGAGCAAATTTTTGTTGACTAGGGTATTTTTTAGAAACTGTTTCTAAAAAATTTGAAGTTAAAAAACGCCCAGCTAAATCCGCGTTTAATTTGGGCGTTGCAAAATTTATACTAATTTGTGTTGTTGTAAACTGCTTCGTTGTTTCAACCTGTAGGTGAACCCCATCAGTCAATTTTATTTGATCCGTCATTTTGCCTTCTTTCTTAATCCATGCTGAATTAATTCCAATTCAAAAAATGTTTTTATAAAATTGGTCCCAATAAGCGTGACATCCGTTGAAGCGCTTTTTTCCAAACAGATTGATGCTCAAAGTAAGCCAAATCTAATTTGGTTGATTCTAAAATATCAGCATGGTAAATATTTTCAAGCTGTTTTGCTAAATTTCGATCATACATAAAGGCATTAGCTTCAAAGTTCAAAATAAACGAACGAATATCCATATTAGCAGATCCAATGGAGCTTATGCGGCCGTCAATAGTCACAGTCTTAGCATGCATAAATCCTTTATCATAACGATAAATTTCAGCTCCTACCTGTATAAGTTGTTTTACATACCACTCAGTTGCCCGATAAACAAATGGGTGATCAGGAAATGCTGGGATCATAATTTTAACTTTAACACCTGATAAAACGGCCATTCTTAAAACCTCTAAAACAGCTTGATCAGGAATAAAATATGGGGTTTGAATATAAATACTTTCCGTAGCTGATGCAAACATCTTTAAGTAACCAGTTTGGATTTGTTTTTTCGTATCATCTGGTCCGGATGAAACAATTTGAATAGCGGTTGTTCGATTATTAGATGCTTGTTGACTTGGAAAATAGTCATCTGAAAAATTTAATTGTTGTTTCTTAGTTGTCGCATTCCAATCAGTAAAGAAACGAGATTGAATGGCCAAAACTGCGTCCCCTTCAATTCGAACATGCGTGTCCCGCCAATGACCAAATTTTTTAAAGCGCCCCAAATACTGATCACCGACGTTAAATCCCCCAATGTAACCGATGCTGCCATCAATTACCGCTATTTTACGGTGATCTCGGAAATTAATTCGAAAAGTAATCGCCACATAACGTGGTGATAAAAACGGAACAACTTGTCCCCCCGCATCACGAAGACGACGCCACATTTTATCATGCCGTCCTTTTGAACCCCATTGATCAAATAACACTCGAACTCGGACCCCTGCTTGTGCACGTTGAGTTAACAAATCCACCAATTGATTACCAATTTCATCATCATAAATTGTAAAATATTCAAGATTAATATGATGTTTCGCTTTTTTAATATCTGCAAACAATTGATCAAATTTATCATGACCATCTGTAAAAATATGCACTGAATTTTGAAAAGTTAAAAGAGCCGCATCATTTTGTAAAAACAAGCGTACAAAACTACCTTCTTCTTCCAAATGTTCAGCGGTATCAATTTCATGCGCCAACTTTTTTTGATTTTTGACAATCTTATCAATCCCTAATACTTTTTGGGTTTGTAGACTGAAGATTTTCTTACTATTTAGATTACGTCCCAAGAACATATAAATTATTAGTCCAATTCCTGGCAAAGTAATTAAAACCATTAGCCAAGCCCACATCGAGGAAACTTCTCGTTCACCTCGAAATACAATGGCAATAGCTGCAATTGTGTTCAATAAAACCACAATATCTGCGAAAACATTAATATGTAGATATAAAAATGGCATAGTATTAAATGAATACTCCTATCGTTGCTGTAGTAGCAAGTATTTATTAGATTTTAACATAAAAGCCCCTTCGTCAAAAGGAGCTTTTAAACTTACAATTAATTTTTAGAAGATTGCGCTTAAGATTAAGATAACAATCAAACCAACGATTGAAAGAATGGTTTCCAAAACGGTCCAAATTTTCAAAGTTTGTGTAACCGTCAAATCAAAGAATTCTTTAAACATCCAGAATCCAGCGTCGTTCACGTGAGACAAACCAATTGAACCGGCACCGATAGCAAGAACAACGAATGCTGGATTAACAGCAGTTTGTCCGGCAACTAATGGAGCAACAATTCCAGCAGCAGTCAATCCAGCAACTGTAGCTGAACCAACTGACACACGAATAATCAAGGCGATCAACCATGCAAAGATGATTGGTGACAATGATGTGTGTTGGAAGGCTTGAGCAATGGCATCAGAAATCCCACCTGAAGTCAAAATACCTTTAAAGGCTGCACCACCACCGATAACCATCAATAAGTTAGCGATTGAACTCAATGCATCAGACATTGTCTTTCCAACTTCGGTCATCGTACGACCTTGCTTAGGTCCCATTGACCAGATGGCAAAGGCCATCGCAATAACCATTGCGATCATTGGGTTACCCAACATCGCCATAATTTGATCAAAAGTTGATGGATTGTGCAAGTAACCATTCTGAGCGGCATGTGTCATTGCCTTCCATGCGGTATCACCAATAGATCCAGCATAAACTTGCTTTCCACCATTTTTAATCATCGTGTAAGCAGTAGCAATCAACATGAAGAAAACAGGCATCAATGAAGTGACAATGGCCATCGCAAAGCTTGGTGTATCCTTCAAATCAAATTTCTTAACTTCACCCAAAGCATCTAATTTCTTAGTAACTTTAAAGGCACTTGGTTCTATTTTTTGAGCAAAGCGAGTAAAGATTGGACCAGCTATGATTAATGCAACTAAGGCAACAATCACTCCGTACATCAAGACAACACCAATGTTAGCACCCAAGATGTTCGTAACAGCTGTTGGTGATGGTTGTGGAGGCAAGTATCCTTGCGCAGCTGACAAAGCAGCAGCCATTGGAATTCCAAGGTAGAGCAATGGAACATTAACTTCCAAGGCAATTGAGAAGACGATAGGAATCAAAACTACAAGTCCAACTTCAAACAAAAGAGAAATTCCAATGATGAATGAAGCGATAGCCACAGCCCATTGCAATCGTTTCTTACCAAATAAAGTAATTAACGTTGACGCAATTCGGTATGATCCACCTGAATCAGCAACCAATCGACCAATCATTGAACCGAATCCAAAGACCACGACCAGTTCTCCCATCGTACCACCAATTCCCGACTTTAAGGCGTCGGCAATCGAAGCAGGACCCATTCCAAGTCCAAGAGCAACCAAGATTGAAATAATAATCAAAGAAACAAAAGTGTTAACTTTTAGCTTCAAAATAAATACTAATAATAAGGCAATTCCAAGGATTAGAATCAAGAAAGGCCAAACATTGACCCCATTAACCATCCATGAATAAAAGCTAGGTGCAGCCCCAGCAGCAAGATTAAACATAACAAAACACTCCTAATTTTTTTCACCGCATAATAAATTTGGTTAGCTATTTCGTGTGTGAACGTTGGAAGTCCGCAATATTCTTGTATTCCGTCTGTAGTTGACGGCTTAAACGAATAAAGATTGGAGCAAGTTCACGATAAACAGTATAATTTTCTGGATTTGGCTCATATGTGTTGGCTTCTCCAACCATATCTCCAATAACCTCCAAAGAATCAACAAGTCCCAAGGCTTTTTGTGCCATAACAGTTGCAGCTAATGCCCCAGATTCAAAGGCCTCAGGAACAGTTACAGACTGTTCAAAGATGTCTGCTAACATTTGACGCCAAAGCGCTGAACGAACAAATCCACCAGTCGCTTGAATTGACTTCAAATCACCAACAACTTCTTCCAAAGCTAGTTCAACCATATAAATATTAAAAATAATTCCTTCAAGGACTGAACGAGCCATGTGGGCACGTGTATGACTGTGGGTCAGTCCGAAGAATGATCCACGAGCATTAGCATCCCAAATTGGGGCACGTTCACCACCTAGATATGGGTGGAACAACAATCCATTGGCTCCAGCTGGTACTTGACTTGCAATCTCAGTAATCAAATCATATGAATCCATATTCAACAATGATGCGGTTGACTTCTCTGAATCAAACAAATTGTTCCGGACCCATCGGAATACATCTCCACCATTATTAACCGGACCACCAACAACCCAGTGATCTTTATCCAAAGCATAAGTAAAGGTACGCCCCTTTGGATCAATCTTTGGTGCATCTGTCACGACCCGAATGGCCCCAGAAGTTCCAATTGTAACTGCGGCAACACCTGGTTGAACAGCATTAACTCCCAAGTTTGATAATGGACCATCTCCAGCTCCATAAACAAATGGTGTATCCTTTGGCAATCCCAACAAAGCTGAATATTCTTCTAGCATTTCAGTTTCCATTGTATATGGATCAACTGGAGTTGGCATTTGTTCACGACTTACACCAGTAACTTCAAGAGCTTGTTTATCCCAATCTAAATCGAAAATGTTAAACATCCCAGTTCCTGATGCAATTGAAATGTCCATCTTATTGGCTCCGAACAAACGATGGAAAATATATTCTTTAATTCCCAAATAATGTTCTGCTTTATTATAGATATCTGCATGTTCATTTTTCAACCAAAGTAACTTTGACAAAGGTGCCATTGGATGAATGGGAGTTCCAGTATGAGCATAAATTTCAGCTCCTAGTCCATTTGCCTTTAGCTCTTCAGTATACTTAACAGCTCGTGTGTCAGCCCAAGTGATCACTCGCGTTAATGGGTTCCAATCACCGTCAAAGGCAATCAATGAATGCATCGCTGATGAGAATGAAACGGCTAAAATGTTTGCATCCCGATCAAACCGCACCACTTCTCTAATTGCATCTGAGAAGGCTTCAAAAATTTCATCTAAATCTTCTTCCGCCATATCTGGTGCATCCCGATAAAGGTTATATCCTTTGTTTGCAGAAGTAATAACATGTCCTGCCTTATCAAATAGTACGGCCTTAGTTGAGGTCGTACCCATATCAACACCAATTAAATAATCCATTCGCTCAATCCTCCAATATGAAAAAATCGCATTATTTTATATTAATTATTAACCATTATATGTAAATCTTTTTAACAATGCAAGCGTTTTGCATGTAAGAGTTTTACATATAAATACATAAGTAAATTAAGTACATGATTTATTATAATTAAAACGATTTAATATTGCAAGCGTTTTCATGAATTTATTATTAAAAAAGCTGTGGAACTAAATCCACAGCCTTTTTAATAATAAATTCAGATTAGCTAAAAACTAACAATTAGCAAAAAGTCTCTTATTTTGAATCTTGTTGTGCTTTTGCTTGTTCACGTTCATAATTTGCGATAAACTTATCTGCCTTATTAGTAATTCCCTTCAAATCATCTAATTGAATACTTTTAATAATTTCAATTTCGCGATCTAAAGTCACTCGTTCCTCCGGATTTGCCAATTGATAAGCCCGAAGAATGGCATTGATTGAACGTTTTTGTTTACGCGGAATATTGGCATATTCAATTTGCGGATTAAAACTTAGTCCACGGAAAACACCACCAATGATCATCTTAGCTTTTTTAATCCTAAATTTAACATTTCGCTTCAACAATACCCGAGGCAGCTCGTATCTAAACGCCCCTTTAGCAAGATTTTTTGCATCACGTTTGTTAATTCGCCGGCCAGTTAAAATACGGTTTCTAAATTCATAGCCATATCGCCAAAGACGGCTTTCATCTTTTTCACGAATAACATCACCAGGCATCGAATTTTCTTTTGACTTATGCACGACAATAGAATTCAAAACTGTATATCCACGGTTCACGTCTGCAATTCGATTGGTATATTCCATATCATCGCCCCAAATAAAGTACTCTTTTTGTGGTAATCCAACCATGGCAACCATATCACGGGAAAACATGACCGAAACAAAAGTTGAATTAACAACTTCTATTCCATTATTTTCAACATTTAAATGACTTTGCCAAGTGAATCCACGGGGAGCAGGAACATTCATCCATGATGGGTTTCCATTTCGAGAACCCCAACGTACTACGGAATTAACAAAACCAACATTTTCATTTTCTTCCATGAACTCAACTAAATACTTTAAAGCATCTGGCTCAACAATCGTATCATCGTCCATTAACCATACATAATTATCATCTAATTCCTCGGCAAATAAACGAACCGCTTTATTAAATCCGCCAGCTCCACCTAGATTGTCTGGTGAATTGTATACCACCACTCGGGGGTCTTCAATCGTAGCTAAATATTCTGCCGTTCCATCATTTGATTTATTATTAACCACAATCACATGACTAAGATAATCTGTTTGATCTAAAACCGCTTGCAATGATTCTTTCAACAATGCCAACCGATTATACGTAACAATGGCTGCCGTGACCTTCTTGTTTGTCATTTTAATCTCCAAATTTAATTATAAATTATACAAAATCAATTAATTGATCTTTAAATTTCAAATATAAGTGAGTTCCGATCACTGCAAAAAATGCAATTTCTAACCAGAAAATAGCCATCATTGTTGGTGAATCCCAGAACCACTGATTATTCAAAAAGGTTGCTCGCCAACCATTCACGATATAATAAAAAGGATTTACTCGTGAAATAAAGTAAATAAAATTATTAAACCCATTACCTTGTACTGGCTCCGATAGAATTCCTGAAACAAAGAAAAGTAACCGCAATACTTGACGAATTGCTAAGTCATAATCTGGAATCAAAATATTAATCGTCGCATTAAAAATTCCCAAAAAGAATAACATAACAAAAGCTGCAAATAAGTAATAAATAATCTGGAACCAATAAATACTTGGATGGAAATGTCCAGTAACAATCATCGCAATCATCGCAATCCCAGAAATTGATAGAACCGCAGGAATAACCTGAACCACTCGAATCATTGGTAATATGACGACTGGAAATTTAACATTTTTTACCATATACAACTGAGTTTGAATTGAACGAATTGTATCAGAAAAACCTTGATTGACTAAATACCATGCTGAAAATCCAACCGCCATCCAAGTGAAATATGGCATTCCGTCTTGTGGTGCTCGAGTTTGAAATCCACCACCGAAAATTACCGCATACGTTAAAACTTGAAATAACGGATCCAAAATTTCCCACAAACTACCTAAATACTTATGAGCGTTATTGGCACGCGTATCATAAATAGCTAGCCGGACAGTTAATCCAATATTTTTAATTTGTTCCATCATAAGTTGAAACATTGATTTAATAATAATCCACATCTAATTTACCTACCATATCCAAACCAAATCACTAGCACTACCAGTACTACGATTAAGACAATTGTGAACCATAAACTAAAACGACTAAATCCCTCAAAACTACGTAATTTAGTTATTTGATACATCTCATCTTCTGACATGCCAGACTGAATGTATTTATCTTTTAATTGTTCAAGCGTAAATAATTGTTGTTGTTGTTTTTCATGATTAACAAACGATGTCCGTTCATCTTCACCCATATGGTCTAATTTTTGAGTAAATGCTTGGTATTCGTCAGCAACTTTTTTTGTTGGACCAAAATCAAGCATTTGACCATATTGAATCCACATTACTTTATTCGTAAATTCACGAACCTGCTCTAGATCATGGGAAACGAAGAAAATCGTTTTACCATCCGCAATAAATTCACGAATTTTAGTAAGTGCCTTTTTTGAAAAGTTTTGATCTCCAACTGATAAGGCCTCATCCACAACTAAAATATCAGGGTCATTATGCGTTACGATCGAAAATCCTAACTTTGATCGCATTCCAGAAGAATAGTCTTTAACTGGTTGATCTATAAATTCTCCTAATTCAGAAAATTCAATTATATCAGGCATTGCCAAATCAATTTGGTGATTATTCATCCCCATCATTAACTGCTTCAACCGAATATTTTCACGTCCAGTTAAATCCCAATTTAAACCTTCATTAATTGCCACGACCCCAATGGATCCATTGATTTCTAAGGTACCTGAAGTTTGTGGAATAACACCGCTCAATACGTTTAATAAAGTAGACTTACCAGAACCATTTGTTCCTACGATTCCAACAACATCACCAGGTTCAATATCAAAAGTTAAACCTCTCAAAGCCCAAAAATTAGCTCCATCGGTGTTTCCTTTAAATATTGATTTTAATTTTTCGGATTGAGTTGAAAATAATTGAAAGTTTTTGGTTATTCCCTTTGCTCGCACCGTATATTGTTTCGCTTCATCAAGCATTATTTTCACCTTTATATTTAAAGTATCAATTCAATCGCTTTAACTATGGTATCGAAAAAAGTTTATCTTTTCAAGTTAAACGCAGAATTATCGCTGCTTCTTAATAATGAATAGTCTAATTAGCACAGGCATATACTTAAAATTAGAATTTGCCTTATAAATTTATATCATACTTTTTTACTTAGATTTACTATTCGTGATTCTTTCTTAATGCTTCTACTTTGGAACGTTGTGGTGTAATTGTCAAAGTTTGTTGTCCTTCAAAAATAACGAAACCAGGCTTAGAGCCATTTGGTTTACGTAAACGACGAATCGGCAAATAGTCTACTGGAACGTTAGAAGAATCACGGGCTTTAGAAAAGTAAGCCGCTAACATTGCTCCTTCTTGTAAAGTTTCATCGCTTGGATCATTAGAGTGAATAACTACGTGAGATCCAGGAATATCTTTTGTATGTAGCCAAATATCATTCCGTGCAGCTGTCTTCATTGATAAACGTTCATTTTGCAAATTGTTTTTACCAACTTCGATTAATGTTCCATCGGTTGCATAGAATTTTTCGGGTGCACTAACTTTTGGCTTTTGCTTTTTCTTGGTTTGAATTCGCAAATATCCTTCTTGGATCAACTCTTGCTTAATTTCTTCTATATCTTTAGGTGCAGCAAGGTTAACCTGGGCCTGTAGATTTTCAAAATAGTCAATTTCTAAATTAGCCAAACGCATCTGTTCATCAATATACTTAACAGAAACTTTCAATTTATTGTACCGTGTGAAATATTTTTGTGCATTTCGTGAAGGACTAATTTGATTAGATAGTTCAATCGTTAATGGTTGATTATCATCATAGTAGTTTGGTAAATCAATCGTTGTCATCCCACGTTCAACTTCATGCATGTAGGTAGTTAAGAGTTCTCCCTTAACCTTATATTCATCGGCTTGACTAGCCTTAACTAATTCTTGTTGAAATTTTTTGACCTTATTTTTATTTTTCTTTAACTCATTTTTAATTACACGAAGAACCACATTAGCCTGCTGATTTACCCGATCACGTTCAGACTTCTCAGAAAAATATTGATCCAGCATTTCAGACAATGTTGCATAATTTGTAGCATCTCCTGGCAAAGTTTGCCAGTCAAACGGTGCAAATTTAATACCACGCTCTTGTTCAATAATTTGTGGTTTAGGAGTATTAAATTGGTTTAGCCAAGTTTGTGCATTTGCCAAAGTATCTCCAGGATTATGTAAAACAGTCGCAAACTCTAAAGCTGAATCCTTAGCCATTCCTTGAAAATGCTGTTGTAGCGCGTTAGCTAATTCCGGAATTTCAGGGATATCTAACACTAATTTTGCTAATCCTTGTAGTGATTCAAAAGGATTTAAAACATCTTGCTTGGGCGGCATGATATAACGTCCACCAGGAATAAGTGAACGTACCCGATTTTGATCTGGTGAAACATGTTTAATTAAATCAATAATCTTTTGTTCTGCTTCATCTACCAAAAACAAATTAGAATGGCGTCCCATCATTTCAAGGTATAATGAAGTTTTTTCCTCGTCACCCAATTCATTTCGACCGGTCGTAGATAATTTAATAATCCGATCATTTTCAATTTGTTCAACTCCTAATAACTGTGCCCCTTCAAGATGTTTTCGAAGCATCATAACAAAATTAGGCGCTGTTTGCGGATTAGTATATTTAATTTGTGAAATTTGGGCTCGAGCAAAACTAGGATGAGCACTCAATAGAACCGGATAATTTTTACGATCATTTCTGACCACTAAAAAAATTTCATTTGGGTACGGTTGATGAATTTTAGTAATTCTTCCACCAGCCAAGGTTGTATTTAATTCATGTACCATTGCATGTGTGAATAATCCATCAAATGCCATGAGACACCTCCTTTATCTATTAGCTTTTTATTAATTCTTAGTTCAAATATT
The DNA here is from genome assembly GCF_000219805.1 of Weissella koreensis KACC 15510. Taxonomy (NCBI): domain Bacteria; kingdom Bacillati; phylum Bacillota; class Bacilli; order Lactobacillales; family Lactobacillaceae; genus Weissella; species Weissella koreensis. Next base: position 1,218,674 of record NC_015759.1, on the reverse strand, counting down.
TTATTTATTATTTAAATAATCTTCACTTTGTTGCCGATCTTGGTTCAATTGTTCAATTAAAGCATCCATGCCAGAAAACTCAACTTCAGCTCGAAGATAACGATGCCAGCGAACGGTCACGTGTTCTCCATAAACTAGATCTTTAAAATCAAAAAGATTGATTTCCAATGTCTGTGCTCTTCCATGACCAAAGGTAACATTATACCCGATTTGTGCCATACCACCGTACCATTTCTCATTTACTTGGACTTCAACAATATAGACTCCATCTTTAGGTAATCTTTCATCACTAGGTGTCACTAAGTTTAAAGTTGGAAAGCCCATCTCACGCCCACGCGCATCTCCATGCACCACTAGTCCAGTTGTCGTATAAAGTCGATTTAAAATGGGTGGTAATAAGTCTACCTGACCCGCATCTAACAGAGCACGAATTTCTGTGGAAGCAGCTTCAACTCCTTTAACTAAAACTGGCTGAACCTCAATGACTTCAAACCTATTCTGCGCTAATTGTGGCAAAGTTTGCATATTAGCAGTTTTAGCTGGGCCAAAAGTATGATCGAAACCAGCAACAACAGCCACCGCATGTAAGTCCACCATATATTGTTGAACAAATTTTACTGGTGAAAGTCGAGCTAAAGCTGATGTGAATTCTATTAAGTAGACAATCTCAACACCTAAGTCAGCAAACATATTTAATTTTTGTGGCGTTGGTGTAAGGTATTTAAAGGGTTGTGGTTGCTTACTAAAAACCACCGAAGCATGTTGATTATACGTTAACACCGCTAACTTTACATTTTCTTGACGTGCTTTTTGAGCAGCTTTTTTAATTACTGCTTGATGTCCAATGTGGACACCGTCAAAAAATCCCATCGCTAAAACGACTGGTTCTAATAAAATTTGTTCCATTTGATAAGGATGATGTAATTTAATAACTTGCATACGTTTAGTACCTCTTTATAACCTTTCTCGTCAATTTAATGAATCTTAAAAGTCCGATACGGCCGATATTGATTTTTATCTTGGTTCCAAGCAACGACCGACTTAACCTCTCCATCGTAGACATATACTAATTGATCACTTTGATATGGCATTTCTTCTGCCGAGAGGCCTTTTCCATCCTTAACCTCAACCCATTGGGCATGCGTTAATTCAACATGCGGTAATTCATTTAAAGCATAATCAAGTGGATAAATTATTTCCATAATTTTTTCCACTGGTTGAGCTGCGATTTCTTCTAAAGAGTGAGCCTGTTCTAATTTAAAGCCACCTGCCTCTACCCGAGTCAAACGGCTCATAACTGCTGGTACACCTAAATGTTTACCTAAATCAACAGCCAAAGTTCGAATATATGTCCCTTTTGAAACACGAGCGGTGAATGTAAAAGTTTGCGTCCCAGCACTTAAATCAAAAGATGGATCATTTGTCATCTCAAAGTCGTATATCATAACTTGACGCTCTGGTCGTTCAACTGTCTCACCAGCCCGCGCATATTGATATAATCGTCGACCATTCACTTTGACCGCTGAATACATTGGCGGAATCTGGGTGATTTCACCAGTCATTTGCTCCATGGCTGTAGTAATTGTCGCCGTATCAAAGGGGTTAGATAGAGGCTTTTTCTCCACTACTTCGCCATCTAAATCTTCCGTTTCTGTTGAAAATCCGAAAATTATTTCACCCGTATAAACTTTACCGCTATTTTGTAAAAATTCGATCGTTTTAGTCGCCCGTCCCAATGCAACTGGTAAAACACCATCAACTGAAGGATCCAAGGTACCAGCATGACCGATCTTTTTCATCTGTAAAATTTTACGTAATCTAAAAACTACATCATGTGAAGTCATACCACTTGGCTTATTAACTGCAATAATTCCGTCCATCTTGATCCTCCGAATAAATAAATAAGAGTGTAGTAAAAATTGTTATTTTAATAAAATTTCCATACCTTGGTTTGCAAGGAAGACATTGAAAATATCATTAATACTAACCATATTAAGTTTTGAAGCACGTTTTTAAAGAGGCTAGGACAATTATTTGCCCCAGCCTCACTGCTGCCTACTTTAATTTATCATGTTCATAAGTGTGCACTAAGTCCAAATCAGGAAAACTTTGTTGACGTAACGCTTCATAAATCACAATTGCAGCTGTGTTTGATAAGTTCAAAGCACGAATATGTTGATCATTTTGAGGAATACGTAAAGCCAAATCAGAATGTTTACGCATAAATTCTTCCGGTAATCCGGTCGTTTCTTTACCAAACATGAAGTAATAATCACGTTCTGGCTGAGTATAATCGACCTCATGATAGCTTCGCTCCGCAAATTTTGAAATTAAAAACAATTCATCATTATCCTTTAAACTTTCCATAAAACTAGGTAGATCTGGGTGAATTGTAATATCAACAGTATCCCAATAATCCAAGCCGGCTCTTTTTAAATGCTTGTCATCTAATTGAAACCCCAAAGGTTCAATTAGATGTAACTTTGTATTAGTTCCTGTAGCCGTCCGTGCAATATTACCTGTGTTAGCAGGCATTAAAGGCTCAAATAAAACAATATGATTAGTCATGTTTTTATATTCCTTTTTCTAATGGTGGTACTTGCCGTGTTTGTAAGCGACCTTGCCAATTTTCTAATTGTTGAATAAAAGATTTACTTTTTAAATGGACACCAACCTGATCATCATAAATATGATTCATTAAACGTGCCATTTCTTGCTTAGTTTCGGCTTTTAATTTTAAAGATCCTAACTGCTTTAGTGGTGTTTGTGATAATTTAGATAAAATCAGCACCGCTCTTGGATCGATATGCCATCGTTGTTCATCAGCTTTAAAATGATTCTGACATAGAACTCCACTATACTGGTCTGAAAAGTCTAAAGGTAAATCGCTACGCCCGCAAATTACACATTTATTCCAGGTCATCTCTAATCCAAATGACGGTAATAAAGCCAATTCAAAATAATTAGCGATTCCTTGAGGTTCAAATCCCTGTTCAAGCTTCTCCAACCCCAACTGTGCCAAGTCAAACCACTTAACTAGATTTTTATTATCAACAAATGCCGAATCAATAAGACCTAGAATGTATGTTCCATAGGCATTTAATTCAATATCATTCATAAATATTCGCGCCAAACGAGTGGCCTTAACATCATCAATGAAACTCAAACCGCTATAATTAATTGTTCCTTCATAAGTCGCCTGCATTAAGGGCTGAAGATCAGCTGTTAAGCGATTTTTTTTAGATTTACCATTTTTGACAAAAAACATTTTTTTACCAAATTCACGGGTGAGTATTTTTACCAGTAGATCTCGTTCTTTATGTTCCCGCTGATACATGACAATCCCATGAAAAGTACTTAATCGGGTCTCAACCATGTTAGCCCCCTCAAAAAATCATTTTAATTAGATATCAGAATCCTCTTTATAACCATATGATTGAAGCGCTTGAGGCCTGTCACGCCAACGTTCTTCTACCTTTACCCAGGTCTCTAAGAAGACTTTGTCCCCCAATAAACGTTCAATATCCCGCCGAGCTCGAATTCCGATTTCTTTAATCATCGCACCTTGTTTTCCAATGACAATATTCTTTTGAGTCGGACGCTCAACGATAATTGTAGCTTGAATATGCAAATGCTTTTCATCTTTACGTTCAATTTTATCAATAACGACTGCTACTGAATGCGGTACCTCTTGGCGTGTTAGTTGAAGAACCTTTTCCCGAATTAATTCGGCCATAATAAAGCGTTCAGGGTGATCTGTAATTTGATCAGCTGGATAGTATTGTGGTCCTACTTCCATCTTTGGCATTGCAAAATCTAACAAGCTTTGCACGCCATCTCCATTACGAGCTGAAATAGGGAATATTTCTGCAAAGTCCATTTGAGATTGATAATCTGCAATCATAGTTAGCAGAGCTTCAGGCTTCACCAAATCAATTTTATTTATGATTAAGTAAACTGGCGTCTTCGTTTCTTTTAAGCGGTTAATAATGAAATCATCTCCGCGGCCTCGTGGTGTTTCAGCATCAACTAAAAACCATACCATATCAGATTCACGAATTGCTGACATAGCCGTTTTAACCATATAGTCACCCAATGAATTTTGAGGTTTGTGAATACCAGGCGTATCCAAGAAAACAATTTGTCCTTGCGTCGTAGTATAAATCCCTTGAATTTTGTTACGTGTTGTTTGTGCTTTTGGTGACATAATGGCGATTTTTTCACCAATCATTTGATTCAATAAAGTAGACTTTCCAACATTAGGACGTCCAACTAAGGCAATAAAGCCTGACTTAAATTCTTGCTCGCTCATTATTTTCCTCTTTTTTTCACTGTTAGTGACAACTTTTCATTGTCATTAGTTATACGTAAGTTAGTTATTATAAAAACTAAATTTTTATTTTAAAATTTTAAATTTAATAATTGTTCAATAATTGGAAGCACGTAAGGATAAAAAACAATAACACCAACGGCCATTGCAAACATCACAGCAAACACAACAGCCCCTGCTGCAACATCTTTAGCAATTTTAGCCAAAGGATGATATTCATACCCAACGATCAAATCAACCATAGTCTCAATCATTGTATTAACGAACTCTGACATCACTACGGCAAAAATAGCCATAGCTGTCCAGAGCCAGTCTTGACGCCCGATTCGAAGATGAAATCCTAAATAAATCACTATAACTGACGCAAAAAAATGAAATCGCATATTTCTTTCACGTACTAATAGTTGTCCAATTCCTTCCACAGCATGTCCAAAAGATTGCAAGAAATGAGAATTCTTGGTCACTTGTTGCTCATCAAGGGGTGTTATTGGCTTGATTTTTTTATTATCGTTTGAGTCCAAAGTCATCTAAAATCTCCCGTTGCAAACGAAACATTATTTTTTCATCCTCAGCACTACGCATATGATCATAATTATTTAAATGCAGGAAGCCATGAACAGATAAGAATCCTAATTCACGTTCAAAAGGATGTTCTAAAAAGTCAGCTTGTTCTTTAACTTTATCCACAGAAATAAAAATATCGCCAATGTTTTTAGGTAATTCGGACATCATTTCCGAATCCATAATAATTGGTAAATCATCATCATCATCTTCCAATGCGAAAGAAATCACATCCGTTGGTTTGTCCAAATCTCGATATTCCCGATTAATTCGTTGAATCTCATCATTATTGACAAACGTTACTGACATCTCAGTATTTACGGGTAGTTCTAGATAATTACCTGCAAATTCTAAAACGTTTTTAACCAAATCTATTTGGTCACTAGGCACCCCTAGCTTCGTTTGATCATAAATCGCCAAATCCATTATCATTCATCTCCTGAATCTTTTATAATTTTCATTTCATATCAATTATATTCTCATATAATTGCACCCATAGTCGAGTGAATATACTACATCATTTAGATCAGCATTGAAATCAAGATAAGTATCCTATCTTAATTTTGGTTTATAAAGGCCACACATTCTGTGTATCGACCAAAATAATTAACCATTATCACGTACAATATCTTATATATTATACCGCACATTAAATAAGACACCTAACGTTTGCTCAATTTTTATAGATTTAATAAAAAAGTTTGAATGATTCATTTATGCTCCAAGAAAAATAACTTATCTTTTTGCCAATCAACCGTTCAAACTCACTATTTATATCAAAATTAATTGAGATACTTTTGGACTAAGTCATTCACTAACTTACCATCAGCTTTTCCTTTAACCTTTGGCATCAAAGCGCCCATAACTTTACCCATATCACTTTTTTGAGTAGCCCCAACACTAGCCACCGTTTCTTTTACAATAGCCTCTACTTCTTCTTCAGACATTTGTGCAGGCATGTAACGTTTTACCACATCCATTTGTTCATCAATTGCAGCTGCCAATTCTGGTCGATCGCCTGCTTGATATGAGTCACGTTCTTCTACTCGTTGCTTCAATTCACGAGACAACACAGCGACTTCTTCTTCATTACTCAAATCATGTCCAAGTTTAATTTGTTCATTCGAAACTGATGCCTTTAGCATCCTAATAACTGATAAAGTTGCCTTGTCTTTAGCTTTCATGGCCGTTTTCATATCAGCAGTTAACGTATCTAACAATGTCATCTTTAGAGCCTCATTTCTTTTTCTTTCTAACTTAATTATACGGCATATAACACCTTAATGTATACTGCCGACTACTAATTTAAAAATTAAATATCTCACTAATCTTAATGGCTAAATATTACAAAATCCAAAAATGAAATTGAAATATTAAATCTAGTTAATTTTCAACTTGCGAATTTAATTAAAGCATTCCATATTTAGCGTAATTTATAAAAGAAAACCGAACTATCAATATATTGATAGTTCGGTCCTGAACCTATTAACGGCTCTTCTTGTTCTTACGCTTACGTGCAGCTTCAGCTTTCAACTTACGTTGAACTGATGGCTTGATGTAGTATTCGCGCTTACGGTATTCTTGCAAAGTACCATCTTTTGACACACCACGTTTGAAACGACGGAGAGCATCATCAAGAGACTCATTCTTACGAACAACAGTCTTTGTCATGATAAATTCCCTCCTTTCTCGTGTTTAATTAGTCAATAAGACCCACACTATGTTCAATAATAAATATTACCAAACCTTCACCCTCAAAGCAAGGTTTTTATAACTAGTAACAAATTAAACGATATTTACCAAACTACTATAATCGTGGTTCATAGAACCGTCCGAAGGTTCGTTCAATTTTCCACATCGATGACCATGCCTTAGGATCAGCTTGATCAATAGCATGATATGCATCAATTTCTTCATACAAAGAAATTACTGTGAACAAAATTTCTTTTGGTCGATGATTATATGCACCCTCTGCGTGATGAATAATTGTAATTCCGCGACGTAAATTATTCTGTAACGAATCAGCTACTTCCTGAGGACGTTCTGTAATAATCATCACTTGCATCTTCTGTTGACGAGTATATAACGCATCAATCATTCGTGCATTAACAACTAATCCAATCGCTGTATATAAAGCATATTTAGGTCCAAATAAGAAACCTGCTCCTAACAAAATAAAGAAATTAAAGATTAAATTGGCATTCCCCATATTAATCCCATATTTACGGCGCAATACAATTCCAATGATATCTAAGCCACCAGTTGATAAGCCATTACGTAAAGCAAATCCAGTTCCAAATCCATTGATCAATCCCCCAAAAATGGCGTCCATCAATGGATCTTGAGTCCAAGGGTGCTCTGGTCCAACAACAAACCGCATCGCAAATGATGCTAGGAAAATAGCCACAGCTGTAAAGAAAGTAAACCGTCCTCCAATATTTTTAATTGAAAATAATAACAAAGGAATATTTAATAGGACAAAAATAATATAAATTGGTAGCGGAACGCCAAAAGCTTTAGTTAAAACCGTGTTAAGCAACTGAGCTAACCCAGTAAAACCTGAAGAATAAATATGCCCGTTAGTCCAAAAGAAGTTCAAAGCAATCGCCGCACACACTGCGTAAACAACAGCCGCCGTTAAACGACTTGTGTATTCATGGCCTCGCATATAGTCTTTTACTGTTTGCATAAAATTATTAATTCCTCATTATTCTTCTGATAAATTCGGCGTCTTTGTATCAGCATAAACAGGCGCAGTTAGCTCTAGTTCTGCTAATTGTTGCTTTGAAACTGGTAGTGGGGCTTCAGTCATCGGCTCGCTTCCCTTTGAATTTTTAGGGAACGCAATCACTTCACGAATATTTTCAGTTCCTGCTAAAATCATAGCTAACCGATCTAATCCCAAGGCAATTCCACCCATTGGAGGGAATCCATATTCCATTCCTTCTAGTAAGAATCCAAACGCTTCTTGTGCTGCTTCTGGTGTAAACCCAAGTGCATGAAGCATCTTTTCTTGAATATCCATACGGTGAATACGAATTGAACCAGATCCCAATTCATAACCATTTAAGACCAAATCATAGGATTGAGCATGCGCTTGATGAGCGCCTTCAACCGTATCTAACAGTTCAATATCTTCTTCATTTGGCATAGTAAATGGGTGATGAGCCGAGATCCATCGGTCCTCTTCAGGTTGATATTCAAATAATGGCCAATCAATAATCCAAGCAAAAGCCCATTTTTGTTCATCAATCAAATTTTGTTCTTTAGCAAACATTCGACGCAAAGCATCCAAAGATCCTGCTACTACACTAGCCTGGTCAGCTGCAAACACCAATAAATCACCTACATTCGCATTAGTAGCGGCCAATAATTCTGCTTCATTTTCGTTAAAGAATTTAGCAATTGGACCTTTCAATCCTTCATCAGTCACTTTTAACCAAGGTAGTCCCTTGGCTCCAAAACGCTCTACGAATTGAGCTTTTTTATCGAGATCCTTACGTGAATAGTTATCGGCAGCACCTGGAACAACAATGGCTTTAACTTGTCCTTGATTAGCAACCGCCTTAGCAAAAACACTAAATGTTGAATTTTGCATAAAGCTTGTCAAATCAATCAATTCCATGTCAAAACGTAAGTCTGGCTTATCCGTTCCAAAGCGGTCCATGGATGCTTGCCAAGTTAATGTTGGAATCTCGTCAGTCTTCAATTCATAGCTGACGGTTTTTTTCATAATAGATGCAACCCACTCATTCACCAAAGCAATAATTTCAGATTGATTCATAAATGAAGTTTCGACATCTAATTGAGTAAATTCTGGTTGACGATCTCCACGCAAATCTTCATCACGAAAGGCACGCGCAACTTGATAATAACGATCGAATCCAGCTCCCATTAATAATTGCTTAAACAGCTGAGGTGATTGGGGCAAAGCATAAAACGATCCTGGATTGACCCGTGATGGAACTAAATAGTCACGAGCTCCTTCGGGTGTTGACTTTGCCAGATAAGGGGTTTCAATATCAATGAAACCATTGTCATCCAAGAATTCATGAGTAGCCGCCGTAATCTTTGATCGAATTCTTAAATTCTTTTGCATGACTGGACGACGAAGATCCAAATAGCGATACTTTAAACGTAATTCGTCAGAAGCGTCTACGTTATCATCAATATTAAAAGGCGTGGTTTTAGCTGTGGCTAAAATTTTAGCACTTTGCACTTGTACTTCAATTTTTCCGGAACGCAAATTAGGATTAACCCCCGCTTCACGTAAAGCAACTTTCCCTTGCACCTCAATAACAAATTCAGTCCGTAATTGATCAGCAACCTTTAATGCAGATTCACTAACATCATCTGAAAAAGTCAACTGTACTAAACCTTCGCGATCACGAAGATCTACGAAAATCAAAGCCCCTAAATCACGACGTTTTTGTACCCAACCTTGAAGAGTAACCGTTTGTCCCAAATACTCTTCATCAATCAATCCTGCATAGTTTGTGCGCTGCATCTCTATTCAGCCTCCATATTATTATCTTCGTCTACATCATTTTCATCAGTTAAATAAGTGGGCAAATTCGTGTACAATTCAGCCAATTTAAGATTAACTTCTTTTCCAGTTTGCATATTCTTTAAATTAGCACTCTGAGTTTCTAATTCGCGGTCCCCAATCACCACCACATATCGTGCTTTTTGACGATCAGCTGACTTAAATTGTCCCTTTAATTTACGTTGCAAGTAATCTCGATCAACTGAATAGCCAAACGAACGAGCTGCTTGAACTAATTGCAAAGCCACCAAATCGGTGCCATCACCTTGATTAGCTACATAAAGATCAAGAGTCGGTGCCTCAGGTAGAACTGCATTTTCATTCTCTAACAAGAGCATTAAACGTTCTAGTCCAATTCCAAATCCGATTCCTGACAATTCAGGTCCGCCTAATTCTTCAACTAGTCCGTTATAACGTCCTCCTCCAGCAATAGTAGTCCATCCATGTCCTAATGCCTTTGATTGAGTCATTACTTCAAAAATTGTGTGATTATAATAATCCAATCCGCGAACAACATTAGCATCAATTTCATATTCAATTCCCAACGCATCTAATAAGATTTGAAGTTTCTCAAATCGAGCCTTAGCATCAACAGAAAGGTAATCTAGAATTGAAGGAGCATCTGCCACAATTTCTTGGTCCTTAGCATCTTTTGAATCTAATACTCGTAGCGGATTTTTTTCCAAACGCACTTGCGAATCATGTGACAATTCAGAAAAGTGAGGAGTTAAATAATCAATCAAAGCTTGACGATACGCTTGACGTGACTCTACATCACCTAAAGTGTTTACCACAACTTTCAAATTTGAAAGACCTAAAGTTTGAAAGAAGTCTACCACCATAGCGATCATTTCTGCATCTAGTGATGGATCATCTGCCCCAAATGCTTCGACCCCAATTTGATGGAATTGACGCATTCTACCAGCTTGAGGTCGTTCATAACGAAACATTGGTCCAATATAAAATGCTTTATATGGTTTTTGATACTCCGGTCCAAATAATTTATTTTCAACAAAGGAACGAACTACCCCCGCCGTTCCTTCTGGACGCAATGCTAAATGTCGATCTCCTTTATCATTAAAATCATACATTTCTTTTGTTACCACATCAGAAGTATCACCTGAGGTTCTTGAAAAAACTTCAAAACTTTCGAAAATAGGCGTTCTAATTTCTTGATATTGGTAATCACCAAATAATAAGCGTGCCGTTTCCTCTACATAATGCCATTTATGTGATTCTCCGGGTAATAAATCAGCCGTTCCTTTGGGCTTTTGATACATACTTTGTGCCATTTGAGTATCCTTCCAATCTTTTATATGAATAAATAATAAAAAGCGCCCCTGACTAAAAAAATCGTCAAGGGCGCTTGAGAGCACGGTACCACCTTAGTTTGTACTTTAAATACCGTAACGAGGCAAACGCGCAAATGCGACCTTAAAAGTGTCCACTAATGAATTAAATGACGAGCTTCCACCAATCCCCGTTCGCTAAACATTTTTCACGAGATAATCTTTCTCATAGGTTCTTTATTAATTAAAATTAATTATCCCTTAATTAACTTGTTTTTTCAAGTTATTCTGCTTGTTTTGCTTGATAATTCAAGTACTGCTCTAACCCTAGCGGAACTCGCTTAGCAATCTTTTTCTGATAATCTACATTTTTAATATTTTTAAAATCACGACTTGAATTGATATAACCATTTTCAAGCAATGCTGCTGGGACTGAATTATATTTCAAAACCATATAATCAGCTTGTTTAACTCCTAAGTTTTTAATTGGCATCGTTGGTGCCATTGAACTATTCAAATATTGAGCCAATTCTTGCGAACCATTGTCTTCTTTTCCGTAGTAAGCCGTAAAACCACTTCCGGTATTATTTTCTTCCGTTGAATCAAAATGGAATGAGACAAAAGCATTCGCTCGATGTGATTCACCCACCTTTGGAATCTTCAATAAGCCAACAACACGATCATCGTCACGTGACATAAAAACTCGTGTTCCATAATTTTTTTCTAACTCATTTTTAGTCTTTTGCGCCAAAGATAAAGTATAATTTTTTTCAAAATGTTTTTTATCAATACTTGACGCTCCATTATCTGAGCCACCATGACCTGGGTCCAATTCAATCGTTGCCTCTGACAACAAGTTCATATGCTTTACAGGTTCTTTACGCTCCAGCAACCAACCTGCCACCCAACCTGTGGTCTCATCCTCACGCTGAATTTTGTACCAACCATTATCTCGGTCCAAAATATTTAGGTGTTCACCCTTTTTTAAAATTCCTTCAGCTGATTTTAAAACGTCTGGTCCTTGGCGAACAGTTATGTTACTGATATGAACCGTAATTTGTTGTCGAGCTAATAGTACCATCGTAAATGTAATTGCAATTGCCAACATTCCGATTGTAATCCCCAAAGGGAGCCAGAAACGTATTAAAAATTTCTTGATTATATCCAATCCACGTCGCAACATTCCCGCTACTACCCCTGCTTAATTGTCTTTAGAAGACTGGTCCATCCCAGTCACCCTTTGGAAGAGCATCGAAATCATATTCAGCAAGGTCTGTTGCATCTTTAACAAACGCATGACCAGGAACAGAAATCATGATATTAATTCCACCGTCTTTTTCCTTGAATACAATAACTGGCTTTTCTTGCATACCAGCATAACCCAATTCCCAAGCTGTTCCTGGGTCGACATGTTCATCTTGATAATCAACAATTCCAACGACTACTTCAGAATTATGCAATTCACGACGATCTTCATCAAAAACTGCTTCAGCCCATTCTTTTGAGCCAAATTCAAGATCTTCTAATTGATGCCGGAAAGGGCTATAAAACGATGCTACCGTTGGATTCTTTTCCAAAGCAGCTTCTACTCGTTCTAAACGTGCGATTTGTTCGTCACTAAAAAATGGCCCAGCCAAATAAATGTTTTTCATTATAAATGTCCTCTTCCTAAATCAACGTGCGGTTCATGGTCGTCTATTACTCAATTATTTTACTCTAATTATAAGGTGTAAACCACCCTTAATTATATCCAGCTTTCATATCAATGCTGCTCGTATTGGCGTCGCTCTTCTCTTAGACCCGTTAAAATATATTTAGCAGGATCTTTAGTCCCATCCAATTGTCGATCATCTGCGCCCATTAAAGCGCTATTAAACATTGTTTCATATTCTAGAATTGATAGCTTAGTTCGATTTGATAAAATATTTTCCATTTGATCCGTAACCAAAGCTTCTTGATAGTTTTCTTGAATAATACCAGAGTAAAATTCTCCTTCAGCCCCTGATCCATATGAAAATAATCCGATTCGATCACCAGCAATCAAGTCATGACTATGATTCAATAATGAAAGCAGACTAAGATACAATGAACCAGTGTACAAATTACCAATATTCTTATTATCTACACGGCTCGCTTCAAATTGTTCCAAGAGGCTAATTTGCTTGGCTTCATCCGCTTCTGGCAAAATTTTACGCAATCCTTTTAAGCCCAATTTAGTGTATGGCAAATGAAAGACAAAGGCTTTAAAATCATTAATATCTTTACCTGTTATATGGCGGTAACGGTCCCATAATTCCACAAAGAATGATTGATAAACATCGTTTGAAAATTTACCGTCAACTCGCGCTTCTGTGGCATAAACTGGCCGCCAAAAATCCATTACTTCTTTAGTCATAAATTGATTATCACGTTCTAAAGTCATAATTCGTGGGTTAGCCGTAACTAACATTGCTACTGCACCACCACCCTGCGTCACTTCACCACTAGTTCCAAGCCCATAACGAGCAATATCACTTGCTACTACTAAGACTTTTTTATTAGGATTTAATTCCACATAATCACGAGCTTGCATTAATCCATATGTTCCAGCATAACAAGCTTGTTTAATTTCAATTGTTCGAGCATATGATTGAATTCCTAATAGACGTTGTAAATAAGCAGCAGCTGATTTTGAATTATCCACTCCAGATTCGGTAGCAAAAATAATTAAATCAAGTTGCTCCCGATCTGTGTCTGTTAAAATAGATTCAGCTGCATTAGCAGCCATTGTTACAGCATCTTGTGTTGGTGGTATTACTGCTTGTTGAGTCTGACCAATCCCAATTAAATATTTATTGGGGTCTTGCTCTCTTGCCATGGCCAAATCAACCATATCAATATAATAATTTGGTGAAAAGAAACTAATTTGATCAATTCCAACTTGCATTTAATTTTCTCCTACTGATAATTTTATGATCCTTTGCACGATCAAGCGAGCTGTTTCAATTTTACTTAACAATGGTAACGTTTCATTTGGTTGACCTGGTTCTAGAATGGTCACTTGATTTTGATCAACCCCGAAACCACGATCTGTTCGACTAACATCATTTGCAACTAATAAATCTGCATGCTTTTTTTGTAACTTAGTCTGCGCATGCTCAATTAAATCATTTGTTTCCGCTGCAAAAGCAATTACTTTTTGATTCTGTTTTTTAGCACCAAAAGTAGCTACTAAATCAGGATTTTGGGTTAGCTGTAAATCAAGTCCTTGATTCTGATTCTTCTTAATTTTTTGTGTCGCGACTTCAGCTGTTCGGAAATCAGCTACTGCTGCCGCCATTACTAATCCGTCACTTTGAGGAAACAGTTTATCTATTTCAGCTTGCATTTCTAATGCCGATTGCACCGAGATAACTTCAGTCCCGACTGGTACTTTTAAGTTAACTGTTGAAATCAAGGTTACTTTGGCTCCTGCCTCCGTTAAGGCTTGTGCAATTGCATAACCCATTTTACCTGAAGAACGATTACCAATATAACGTACTGGATCCAAATATTCTCTTGTACCACCCGCGGTGACTAAATAATGTTGCCCTTCCAATGAAGTCCCTTGTATTTGTCGAAGCTTTAGTTCAGCCTGAGCCAATAACTCATCAGGTTCGGGCAACCGTCCTAATCCAGCATATCCTTCTGCCAACATACCATAAGCCGGTTCTAATATTAAGACCTGGTCTTGTCTTAATTGTTGCAAATTCCGTTGAACGGCTGGGTTATTATACATATTTGCATTCATCGCAGGTGCAACCAATAATGGTGTATGTCGAGCTAATAAAACAGTACTAGCAACATCATCCCCAATTCCTTGAGCGATTTTACTAATAATATTAGCTGTCGCCGGTACGACCATCATATAATCAGCCCAATCAGCAATTTCAACATGTCCAACTTGGGTACTCTGCGCTGGATTAAAGAGGTCCGTTAAAACCGGTTGTTTCGTCAAAACCGCAAAAGTTTTTTCAGTTACGAATTCAAGGGCATTTGCTGTCATCACCACCCGAACTGTTGCACCAGCTTTCATTAAAAGTCGTGCAAATATTGCTGCCTTATAAGCCGCAATGCCACCAGTCACAATTAAAACAATCTTTTTATTCTCAAACATTTTATCCTACCTCAAAGCTTCTTGAAATTTTTCTTCGATCGATACTATAAAATTGATTTCAACATACCATCCTTTAAATTGTAACTCTAAACAGGGTCTTTAAATGGCTAATTTGCTAAGTCTTATTTTATCATAACCACCGCTTTTTAATGTATTCCCTTTTAATTTTGAAAAAAATAGAAATTAATTTTAAAAAAAGCTTGCATAATGTTTATATTCTTGATATTATATTATTTGTTGTTAAGCGACAACAAGTCATCATGGCTCATTGGTCAAGCGGTTAAGACTCCGGTTTTTCACACCGGCATCCAGGGTTCGACTCCCTGATGAGCTATCGTCCATAGGTAATTCTACGTAAAGTAGAATTGCTTATTTTTTTTACTTAAAAATAATTTAAAAAGGCTGAGGATTACCTCAGCCTTTTTATTTTGTCATGTTTTATTAAAAATCAAATTCAGCTGGATCTGGACCAACTCGAACATTCTGATTCAAAGCACTAATCGCATCCACTTCAACCGCTGTTAATTCAAAATCATCTAAATCTGCATTCGCTTTTAAGCGATCAGGATTTACCGACTTTGTAATAACAACTAATCCTTGTTGAAGATCCCACTTTAAAATAATTTGGGCCGGATTCTTATGATATTTTTCAGCTAATTGTACTAATAATGGCTCGGTAAATAGTTTTCCTTGCATCAACGGTGACCAAGCTTCGGTTACAATCTTACGTTCAGCTAGAATTGAGCGTAAGGGTAGCTGCGTTAAAGCTGGATGTAATTCAATTTGATTAATTACAGGTTCAACTGTTTTAAAAGTATCAAGGGTGGCTAAATGCTCAGTATTAAAGTTACTAACCCCAATCGCTTTAATTTTTCCAGCTTTATACATTGTTTCTAACGCTTGCCAAGCTGGCTTAAAGCTCCCTTGTCCAGGCCAATGAATTAAATATAAATCAAGATAATCTAATTGTAATTTAGTCAAGCTATCTTCCACTGCAGCCAATGATTCCTCATAATTTAAATTACGATTCCATATCTTAGATGTAATAAATAAATCTTCTCGTTTTAAATTAGCTGAAGCTAATCCAGCTTTAATTCCTACTCCTGTTCCAATTTCATTATGATAAATTTGTGCTGTATCAATTAAACGGTATCCATTAATAATTCCTTGTTCCACCACTGCAGCAGTTTGATCCTCTGGAATTTGGTAAACGCCTAATCCCATTTGTGGCATTTGTTTTCCATTATTTAAACTAATTTTATTTTCTAATGTTTTAGACATATTAGCTGCTCCTTTTAATTTTCATAAATAAACAATTATAGTAATTTCAACCAATTTCTTGTGTCAAGATATAAAAAAAACTAGCAATTTTAAACTGCGTATTTTTCACCCAATTGTTTCAAATTACTAGTTTTTTTTAATTGAATTCAACGTAAGTAGCACCTTGATCTGGGCCCGTAAAATTAAATTCTTTAACAGCTCGATGTGATCGCAGGTATTCGTGTGTACCTTTACGAATGGCACCGGTTCCTTTCCCGTGAATAATTTCTACACTGGATAAATTATTCAATAAGGCACTATCAATAAATCGATCTAACTCGTGCATCGCTGCATCATATCGAACGCCTCTTAAATCAAGTGTCGCTGAGGCATTAGCACGATTCATGGCTTGATTCGTGCTGACACTACGACTTTTTTTAGCACTACTTTTTGGCTTACTAGTCTTGGTAGCTTTAGTTGCCATTACCCCACTTTGCTTCTCAATTTCAGCTCCTGGCAAGACCATCTTGAGGATTCCGATTTGAACTTCATATTTTCCATCTTTTAATTTACGTAAGATAGTCCCTTGTTGTCCATATTCTGGTACCAAGACCGTATCTCCAACCTCAATATTAACCTGCTTCTTAGCTTTAGCGCGTCGTAAAATTCGATTATTTTCAGCGGTAGGTTCTTGACGGAGTGCATTTAAAGCACCCTTAGCATCAATAATTTGATTTTCTTTCACATTACCGCCTTGACGTTGCAATCGATGCAAATCATCGATAATACGATCTGCTTTTTGCCGTGATTCAGCTACAATATGATTAGCCTCTTTTTGTGCCTTTTCTAACATTGTAGCTTGTTCAACTGCAATTTTTTCAGTTGCTTGGTCCAATTGATTGGTTTTAACTCGATTTAACTGTAATTGTTGTTCCAATTCAATCTTTTGCTTAGTAACCAAGTTTCTTTTATCAACCAAATCTTGAATCATATCATTTAATTCTTGTGAATCGTCACTCGTTAATTGGCTAGCTTGATCAATGATATTTTCCGACAGTCCCAAACGTTTTGAAATTTCTAACGCATTAGAACGTCCCGGAATTCCAATCATAAATCGATAGGTGGGTCTTAATGTTTCCACATCAAATTCCATTGAGGCATTAATAGTATCAACTCGATTATACCCATAAACTTTCAATTCTGGATAATGGGTCGTCGCTACCGTATAAGCACCTATAGCTCCGACAGCATCTAAAATCGCCATCGCTAATGCTGCTCCTTCTTGAGGATCAGTTCCTGCTCCCAATTCATCAAAAAGCACCAATGAGTTTGGCGTCATTTTGTCCAAAATATCAACAATGTTCACCATGTGTGAGCTAAACGTTGAGAGGGATTGTTCAATTGACTGTTCATCCCCAATATCAGCAAAAATATTATCAAAAATCCCAACGGTAGAATATTCATCAGCTGGAATAAATAGCCCAGATTGAGCCATAATCTGTAACAATCCCAACGTCTTCAAAGTAATGGTTTTCCCACCAGTGTTAGGTCCAGTTACAATAATCGCCGTATAATCTTCGCCCAAAATAATATCATTAGCAACTGCCTGCTTTTGATCCAATAAAGGATGGCGCGCTTGTAATAAACGAATATGTTGTTCTGGACTATATTCAGGTTGCACGGCCTTCAGGTCAATCGCATAAAGTGCCTTAGCGTTCACAAAATCAAGATGTCCCAAAACTTTAGCATTTTCTAAAATTTCATCTTGATATGGTTGTAATGCCGCTGATAGATCATGCAAGACTTGTGCTTCTTCCGCCCGTTCTTTTAGTTGCGCCTCTTTCAAACGATTATTTAAATCCACAACTGGTGCTGGTTCAATATACAGTGTTTGTCCAGTTTGACTTTGATCGTGAACAACACCTCCAAATTTATTTCTATTTTCAGCACGCACTGGTACCACATATCGATCATTTCGAATAGTTACAATCGGATCAGACAAATATTTAGCCATCTTACCCCGGGTGTATTCTTGCATTTTTTGCCGAATACCATTCTCCGTTCCTAAAATTAGCTGACGTACTCGTTTCAATTCTGGCGAAGCTTCATCCGTTATTCGACCATCTTGATCAATTGATTGATTTAGTTGACGCGTCACTTCTGGTAATGTAATCAATCGATCGACATAACTTTGAAGATTCAATAATTTTTCATCATGATCGAAGATAAAGTTTTCGAAAAATTGTTTTACCTGACCTGTTGCAAACAAAACCCGCCCAACTTGGGCTAACTCTGTACCATTCAAATCAGCATCAATTTTAAGTCGCTTCATTTGAGGCTGAATATTGCCTAGTCTAGTTAATTGCATCCCCCCAGCCATTCGAATAATCGTCATGGCATCTGCTGTCTCAGCTAACCATTGTTGCATTTCTGTAGCATCATCTGTTGGTGTTAATGTTGCTAATTCTTGTGCACCACCAGCGGTTACCATTTTATTCTGTAACTGTTTTTTTATAGCATCATATTCAAGGGTTTCTAAAATTTTTTGATTCATTTTTATATGAATTCCCTTCATCATTATTTTTTATTTTTAATCTATGTTTCTTATTATAACAGTATCGGCTTTATCACAGGCTCCTTTAATTGAATAGAAATAACTTTAATAACACTTTTATAAATTCAAATCATATTTAGTGCATAAAAGAGAGGTCGAGATTTTGGATCTCAACCTCTCTTTTTTTACTCCCTTATATTAACAAAAACCATTCATATATTTTTTCAGATAATATAGGAGTCTGCTGCATAATAATTTGAGCTAATGTTGAATAGGTAATTTGCTCATGTAGCAATGATATATCCAACGCTCCAGCTATATATAAGAAGAAAAACACTCCTAAATACATAATTATAAAACTAAGCAACGCCCCAGCTAAACGGTTAGCCGTTCCAACCAAAGGCACCTTATTAATAAATGCCAATCCGCTTTGTAAACGGTGTAAAAGATAAAATCCAATTACCGTAATTATTGTAAATCCGATCCCAGAATATAGGAAACTACTAGATTTATCCACTAAATTGTCCGTTACTGGTGATGACCAGTTAGATCCAATCGACCATTGTAGGTTATCTGCTAAAAATTGTCCAATATTGTGAGATAACATTACAGCTACCACCCAAATGATAATCCGGCCCACAAAACGAAAAAGAGTTTTTACTAACCCACTACGATAACCATTCATGATCGCCATCAAAAAAAGAACTAAAATTCCAACTGTAATGACCATTAGTTTTCCTCGTATTTACGTTGCATCCTAAGTTGATCAGATAAAGCGTTTATTGCCATTAAGACTAATGCATCATCTTGCTCTAGACTTGGATTCTGCTTTTGTAAATCAGCTAATTGTGTATTAATTAACTTAAAAACAGCCTGCATATGAGCTTCGTCTTCTGGTGTTGACAAGGTATAACTTTTACCTAGTACATTTCCTTTTACTCGATTCATTACCATTTTATATTCCTCCTTCATTCCGTTCGAGCACAATATCATTAATAAGAACGGATCCACTTGAATTTATCAGTTATATCTTAAAATAACTTAATTAATGGATAAAAAGGCTAGGATTAAAAATCCCGGCCTTATAAACAAAGTTTATTGTAACGTCTTAATCATCTGTTTCAGCAAAGTCAGTTCCATCCAACATCCGAGCTTCAATCCATTCCCAAACAATATCTTTTCCATATTTTGTCTCAGAAGAGAAAATTTCAAAGTCTGATGTTTGGTCCTTAAACTGCAGTTCCTTTTTAATAGTACTCTCTGCTTTATTCCAACGTCCGCGAGCAATTTTATCAGCCTTAGTTGCGACAACTAAAACTGGCAATCCGCCCATTTCATCAGAAGTTAGCCATTGATACATCTCAACATCTTCTTTTGAAGGTGCGTGTCGAGCATCAACTAATTGAACTACTCCTTTTAAGACCTGTCGTTTTGATAAATATTCACCAATCATAACTTGAAATTTTGCACGTGAACTTTTCGAAACTTTAGCGTAACCATATCCTGGAACATCGACGAAAAACACCTGATCCTCAACTTTATAAAAATTCAAAGTTTGTGTTTTTCCTGGTTGGGATGAAGTTCGAGCAAACGACTTACGATTGATTAAAGTATTCGTTAACGAAGATTTTCCAACGTTGGAACGTCCAATTAAAGCAATTTCAGGTAATTTATCAGTTGGATATTGACTAGGTCCTACCGCTGACATTACCATTTCAACATTATGCACTTCCATTTGAGCTAAATCTCCTTTTAAGTAAACTTACTTTAATACCACTGTGGGTTCGGTATGTTTTTCGACATTTTCTTTTGAAATAACTACCTTATTCACATCATCGCGACTTGGAATTTCAAACATCACATCTAACATAACTTCTTCGATGATTGAACGTAGTCCACGTGCACCCGTTTCACGTTCTATTGCTAAGTGAGCCATTGCTTTAAGGGCCTCTGGTTCAAACTCTAATTGAACTCCATCTAACGCCAACAAAGCTTCATATTGTTTAGTTAAAGCATTTTTAGGTTTCGTCAAAATTAAAACTAAATCATCTTCTGTTAATTGTTCTAGGGCTGTTAAGATTGGCAAACGTCCAATAAATTCAGGAATTAATCCAAAAGTCATAAGATCTTCTGGCAGAATTTGTTGCATAATGCTCTTATCTGCCTGCTCATGCGCTTCATCACTATCAGTACCAAATCCGATAGTCTTGGCTCCCAGACGTTCTTTAACAATATTTTCAATTCCTGCAAAGGCACCACCAACAATAAACAGAATATTGGTTGTATCTATTTGAATAAATTCTTGGTTTGGATGCTTACGCCCCCCTTGAGGTGGCACATTCGCAATTGTTCCTTCAATCATCTTCAAAAGAGCTTGTTGAACTCCTTCACCTGAAACATCTCGCGTAATTGAAACATTTTCAGACTTTTTAGCAATTTTATCAATTTCGTCAATATAGATAATTCCATGCTCAGCTCGTTCAATGTCAAAATCAGCAGATTGGATTAACTTCAACAAAATATTTTCAACATCTTCACCAACATAACCAGCTTCAGTTAAGGTAGTAGCATCTGCAATGGCAAATGGAACATTCAGCATAGTTGCCAACGATTGTGCAATGTAGGTCTTACCTGAACCAGTTGGTCCGACCATCGCAATATTAGATTTTTGTAATTCTACTTCACCATGGTCAGAGTCCTGATCTAATGTGGCATTAATTCGCTTGTAATGGTTATAGACAGCCACCGCAAGTGTACGTTTTGCGTCTTCTTGTCCAACTACATAAGTATTTAAATTGGCTACAATTTCAGCCGGTGTCATCAATTTAATTTGATTATCTTGTGCGTCTTGCTTCAAATCTTCATCAATGATTTGTTGAGCTAATTCTACACATTCATTACAGATAAAAACACCGGGTCCAGCAACTAATTTTTTTACTTCAGTTGATGATTTTCCACAAAATGAGCAATAAGCTGCAGTTGTGTTATCAGTTGTATCAATCATCACTTTATCTCCCCTTCTTTACTATCAAAATCAATTAATACCATTGTAACAAAATATAACTAAAATCCAAACATATTAGTTCTACTAATACTATTTTTTATCAAGTTAAAAAATGAGGTATAAAAAGTACCTCACACGAGCTAGAACTAGTCTAACCAGTATGAGGTACTTCCATTTTATATTAAACATCATCAGCTAAATTACAATTGTCATTAATTAACATGAAATTTAGTTGAGTTTTATCATACTTTTAATTAAGCTTCGATTGCTGAGTCAACAATTGTGTTAACTGCTTCCTTAACAGCAATATCATGAGCTAACATATCATCTGTAAGAGCATTACGGATGGCATCTTCTTCCATTCCATATTGGTCTGCCAATGACTTAACTTCGGCATCAATTGCAGCTTGATCAGGAGTAATTCCTTCAGCCTTAACAATTGCTTCCAAAACTAGGCTAGTCTTTACACGATTTTCAGCACCCTCAGCATATTGCTTATGGATATCTTCATTCGTTTGACCAGTAATTTGTGAATACATTTCTTGAGAAATACCTTGGTTTTGCATTGAAGCGAAGAATGAATTCATTTGACGGTGGATATCTTCTTCAAGCATTGCTGTTGGAATTTCTTCACCAACAACCTTAGCATTGTCAACAGCCAATGAAACAGCTTCATCTTCCTTAGCTTCAGCTGCTTCATTCTTCTTAGCTTCAGCCAAACGATCCTTCGTCTTAGCCTTCAACTCTTCCAAACCAGCAACTTCTTCATCAACGTCCTTGGCAAATTCATCATCCAAGGCTGGTACTTCTTTAACCTTAACTTCATGAATTGTTGTCTCAAAGACAGCTTCTTTACCAGCCAAGTCTTCAGCTTGGTAATCAGTTGGGAAAGTTACCTTAACTTCAACTGATTCGTCTGCCTTATGACCAACTAATTGTTCTTCAAAGCCAGGGATGAATTGTCCTGAACCAAGTTCAAGGTTAAAGTTTTCACCCTTACCACCTTCGAAGTGATCACCATCAACTGATCCATCAAAGTCGATAACAACAGTGTCACCATTTTCAGCAGCATGATCTTCAGCTAAGACCAATTCAGCTTGTCCTTGACGCATTGTTTCGATTTCAGCATCAACATCAGCATCTGAAACTTCAACATCTTGCTTCTTAACAGTCAAACCTTTGTAATCACCCAATTCAATTTCAGGTGCAACTTCAACTTCAGCTGAAATAACCCAAGCTTGACCCTTTTCCAATGATTCAACACCAATTTGAGGTTGGTTCACTGGAGCGATTCCAGTTGCATCAATCGCTGAAGGATATGCTTCTTGCAATGCAAAGTTCAATGCATCTTCATACAAGGCTTCTTCACCAAAGCGGGCAATAAACATTTGCTTAGGCATCTTACCCTTACGGAATCCAGGAACATCCAAAGTATCCTTGATCTTGTTGAAAGCAGCATCAATTGCTGCTGCGTGATCTTCAACGGGAATTTCAAACTTCAAAGTCCCTTTATTTCCATCACCACGTGTAAATTCTGCATTATTTGCAACCATTATAATTATTCCTCCACAGTCAATTAACTTATATTTTTAGTTAATCCGTTAATTTCAATTAACATACTTATATATTTTATCGTACTTTATTCCGTTTGCATAGGGTTCACTAGTTAATTTTGTATGTTTTCTGCCCTTTTTAATTTGAATTGAGTTGAAGATAATTTTATTATGATTTCCTAGCTTAATTAAATTTTTATTTTCAAAAATGGCTAAAAAAAGAGAACCTGAATAAATTCAAGTTCTCTCTTCTTTTGAGAAGTATTACTTCTTCAAAAATTAAGTCTAATTAAAAATTAGTCATTGATTTCTGAAACAGTTCCGGCACCGACAGTACGTCCACCTTCACGAACAGTAAACTTCAAACCTTGTTCAATGGCAACTGGAGCGATCAATTCGATATCGAATGTAACGTGATCTCCAGGCATAACCATTTCAACACCTTCTGGCAATTGAACAACCCCAGTTACGTCAGTAGTGTGGAAGTAGAATTGTGGACGGTAGTTAGTGAAGAATGGAGTGTGACGTCCACCTTCTTCTTTGGTCAAAACATAAACTTCAGCCAAGAACTTAGTATGAGTCTTGATTGAACCTGGCTTTGCCAAAACTTGTCCACGTTCGATTGAAGTACGTTCAACACCACGCAACAAAGCTCCGATGTTATCTCCAGCTTGTCCTTGGTCCATTGTCTTACGGAACATTTCGATTCCAGTAACAACAGTCTTACGAACTTCTGGCTTCAAACCAATGATTTCAACTTCATCGTTCAATACAACAGTTCCACGGTCGATACGACCTGAAGCAACTGTTCCACGTCCAGTGATAGTGAATACATCTTCGACAGGCATCAAGAATGGCTTGTCAGTATCACGTACTGGAGTTGGGATGTATGAATCAACAGTATCCATCAATTCTTCGATAACCTTAACTTGTTCAGCATCACCTTCTAAGGCCTTCAAAGCTGAACCGCGGATGAATGGTACATCATCTCCAGGGAAATCGTATTCTGAAAGCAATTCACGTGCTTCCATCTCAACCAAGTCAGTCAATTCATCATCATCAACCAAGTCAGTCTTGTTCAAGAAGACGATCAAGTATTCAACACCAACTTGGTGAGCCAACAAGATGTGCTCACGAGTTTGTGGCATTGGTCCGTCAGTAGCGGCGATAACCAAGATGGCACCGTCCATTTGAGCGGCTCCAGTGATCATGTTCTTAACGTAGTCCGCGTGCCCAGGGGCATCGATGTGGGCATAGTGACGTGCTTCAGTCTCATACTCGATGTGAGCAGTGTTGATCGTGATTCCACGTTCGCGTTCTTCAGGTGCAGCGTCAATCGCAGCAAAGTCTTGTTGCTTTGCTAATCCCTTATCAGCCAAAACCTTTGAGATTGCAGCAGTCAAAGTAGTCTTACCGTGGTCGACGTGTCCAATAGTTCCAATATTAACGTGCGGCTTTGTCCGCTCGTAGTGTTCCTTAGCCAAAAGCATATCCTCCTAATTTTCGTAAGTCGAAAACATTGTTTACAACTTAAAAGTTGCTAAAACCATTATACCCCAAAAGTATAATAGTATAAACAACCCATTCGAAAATAATTTAATTGATTTCTCCCCTTTGGGAAGCTGTTAATAATTATATAAGACCAAAATTGGTTTGTAAATATGTTTTTTCTTTAATGTAACAACAATTTAACGTTTTTCGTCTTTTTTAAATTAAATCGATCTTTTTAATGAATTTTATTAACTAAAACATTTCATTTAGCCTGAACTTTAAATTAATTTAGCCTGTTCGTTTAACAATAGCCGATGATATTTTTCTTGTTCAGGTGTTTCTTTTTGATCGATCAACGTATGAAGTCCCAACATTTCTGTCTGAATCCAAGCATCTGCATCTAAGTAAAAAGTTGGAAAATGTGGGTAACTTAACGTCATTTCTAAATAAATTTGTCTTTCTAAACCTTCTAGAATGACTGGATCATCTTGATATATACCATTTTGCAAGGCCTTAGTTAATTTTTTCCAGAATGGTATTTCTTCAAGTGATTCCAATTGACTGGGAATCATTTTTTTATATTGTTGATCCAACCATAAAAATTCTAATTCTTCTGATACTTTTAAGCGACGTAATCGATCCACCAAAGTTGAACGGGTAATTGCTGGTAAAAATGGGTCAACCAACAAGGTTTTAGCCCCTTGTAAATAATAATTTCTCGGTAACATTTCTGCTGTTTGTAAACGTTCAGCTTGTTCAGCCAAATTTACATCACTTAGATTAAAGAAATGTCGTGCGCGGTTTTTAATTGTTTGTGATAATTCGACTTGATCTTTATTTTCCTGGAATTGAACTTTATTAACTAGTTCTTCCGCCCAAGTTGTTGTCACCGCAAATTCCCAAGCAGCTAGATACATTTGATTTGCTAAAGCAATTTCAACGTATAAATAGGCTTGTGTCTCTGAAGTTTTAAATAATGACTCATTGGTCCGAATGAGGCCCCAAGCCTGTTGATACTGTTCGCTTTGTTCCAAACTTGTAACTAACATCAACAAGACTGCATCAGTCTGTTCTAAAATATAGGCTTTTTCTAGTTGTTCATTTGCTCTAAGCCAATCTTGATCGTTCAATGCTTGTTGACCAGCTATAAAATATTTTTGAAATTCATTATTTTTTTCTACCATTAACAGTTTCCTTTCTACTCTTTATGTGTTTAATTTCACTAAAATATCTTACTAGATTTTTTAGAAAAAAATAAGAAGTTGAAATAATATAATTTCAACCCCTTAAATAAAATTAATTTTTAGTTTCATTAACGTCATTGGCTTTGACATTATTTTCGTTTGGTCGCTTATGGCGAGGACGCTTTTTATTACTATTAGGCTTATTTTCAGTTTTATTATTTGTTACTTCTTTTTTCGATGATTCTTGGTTACTATTCTTAGGGGAACTTTGATGTTCATCCCCCTTTTTATTAGGGCTTCGGCGTCGACGTCCATTTTGATTAGCTTCCATAATAACCGGTAAAATCACTGGCTTACGATGTGTTTGATCGTACAAAAACTTACCTAAGGCATCACGAACAGAGCTCTTTAAATTACCCCAATCAAATTCTTTAGAATTTTTGATCCCCGCAGCTACAGTAGTTTCAACTAATTCTGTTGCTTCTTTCATCAATTCACGTGAAGTTTTAACATATACAAAACCTCGTGAATCGATTTTAGCATTTGCCACAATTCTCTTTTTCTTACGATCAATCGTGATCACTGCAATGAAAACACCATCTTCTGACAAAATACGTCGGTCATTTAAGACGATTGATCCAATATCACCAACACCAGATCCGTCAATCATAGTAGCATTAACTTGAATTGAGCCGCTCAATTCAAATTTACCATTTTCTTCTAAGACCAATCGATCCCCATTTTCCAAAATAAAGATATTGTCATCAGAATAATTCAATTCTTTGGCTGCTCGAGCACCTGAATTTAATAAACGATATTCCCCTTGAACCGGTAAAATATTTTCCGGTTTCATCAAATTCAACATCATTTGAAAATCATTCTTAGAAGCATGTCCAGATGATTTCATATCATTTGAAATTTGTTTAACATCAGCTCCTGCTCGGAACAACATGTCTCGAGTTCGGGCAACATAACCTTCCATTGCAGTAGACGGAGTCGTTGTTATGAAAACAAGATCTCCTGTTTGAATCTTGATATTACGATCATCCCCATGCGCCATCCGTTGAAGATGTCGAACAGGTTCTCCCATCTTACCAGTTTCCAAAATGACAGTTTCTTCTGGCTTTAAGGAATCCATATTTTTTAACGACACAAACAACTCATTCTCAGGAATTGGTAAGTCCAATTTACCCAGATTAAGTGCTGTTCGAACAACCTTTTCAATATCATTTCCTGATAATACCAGTTTTCGTTGATTTTGAAAAGCAGCGTTAATTACTTGTTGTATACGTTGAATATTTGAGGCAGCTGATGCCACAATAATCCGTCCAGCATGGTGCCGGAAAGTTTCAAAAATATACTTAGCAATTTCTGATTCATGCGCAGTTTGCCCAATATTACCAGTCCCAGCTGCATCAATCAAAAGAGCTTTTACCCCTTTACGGCCAATTTCAGCTAAACGCATTAAATCACTTTGATAAGCACCTTGTGCTGTGGTATCAAACTTAAAATCACCGGTATAGACAATTTGTCCTTCTGGCGTACCAACGACAATCCCCAAAGAATCGGGAATGGTATGCGTGGTTTCAAAGAAAGAAATCTTAACTGCTCCAAAATCAATTTCTTGACTTCCCTTCACCACATGATAATCGTCGAAACTCTTGATTTCAGAATCATTATTGATTGCCAATTTAGCAAGCTCAATTGTTAACTCTGAACCAAAAATAGGTGCTGAAATTTGTTTCAAAAGATAAGGCAATGCACCAATAGCGTCTGCATGCCCATGGGTTAAGAATATTCCTGCAATTTGGTCTGCATGTTCTACTAGATACTTAAAATCAGGAATCACAACATCAACCCCTAAAAGATCACTCTCAGGGTACTGCAAACCAGCATCTAGAATGAAAATATCTTCACCAACTGTAATTGCATACATGTTTTTACCGTTTTCGCGCATTCCACCAAACGGCATAATCGTTAAATTACTACTCATATTATTTTATGTCCATTTTCATTTTTATTTTTTATTCAAAGGAAAAGTTTCCTAAACGTTTTATCAATATATTAAGTTTAACATACCGTTTGAACCAATCAAACATTACTTTTAATTGGTCCAATTTATTCTAACCAAAAGATTTAATATTAATAATCATTAATTCCTATTTTAATGGTTTAATTTATTATTAATAATATATTTTCCTAAAGCAGATGGATACGCTACTTTCATCCATATTATATTAGCAGTGAATTTAAAAAAGAGGTTAGAACAAAAATGTCCCGACCTCTATAAAAGTGTCAAAAGATTCATGATTTAAATGATATTATCCCACATTCTTAAACACCCGTTATATTAATATTAATCTTTATGATCATTAAAATCAGCTTGAGCTCGTTCCATTTGGGCTTGTTTTTCGACTAACGTCACCTGCAACTTCTCAACCTGTTCTAAAACTGGTTCAGACTCACGTTGTAATATCTCGCTTACTCCTAGTAAAACTGCCAATTGTACTTTAGTTTTACGAATAAACCAATAACTAAATCCCAACAATAGAATGAGCGCTAAACCGATAATAATCCATGATAAAATTACCATAATAGGCCCTCTTTCATCTTAATTATGGATCTTACTTAATCTCGTTGGTATCACATCCTCAGCTAAACCTAAGGCAGCTTTAACGTCTGCTTGTTGCGCATCTAAAACGATATCAAATTCAGCTTGAGCTTCATCAATTTTTTTATCAACTTCATTTTTTGAGTTTTGATGATCAGCTACTAAATTACTCTTTGCTTCCGCAAAAACTTTGGCTGCTTGACTCTTGATTTCTGAGTAGTTAGATTGAATCTGATCCATTGTGCCAGGAACATCAATATCTAAATGAGCATCTACCTGTTCAGCCAATGCTTGCTGCCAATAAGTATATTGGTTTTTAGCTTGATTACTAAGATTTATATATTCTTGCTTGAAATCAGCTAATAAAATTTGCCACCCTTCATCATTTTCTTGTGCATATCTTAGTTCACTCATTAAAATATTAAAGTGATCCGTTGTATCATTCTTTAACTGATCCATTTTTACTTTGCTTGCTGCCAATTGATCTAAGAAGCGATCTTGTACTGCCTCTTTTTGCATTGGTGATAGTGAACGATAATAAGCCGTTGCTGCTGCAACCCCCGCTGTTAAAGTTCCTAATAAAATTCCTTTAGTTAAATTTTTCATTATTTTCCCCTCCGACTTGCTTTTTGTTTGCTCTTATTTCTCATATTAAAAAACATATTAGCTGTTGTTGCAGCCGTTCCTAAACTAAAACCTAATCCACTTTTTTTCTTACCAGATTTTTCTTTAATTTTTCTAACAGATTCATTCAATTCAGAAACACTTATTCCCAAATCTCCGGCTGCTTTAAAAACTGGATCAACCGTGACCATTTTACCGTTCACGTCTTTCAAAAGATCATTGGTATTAATCAAAAGGTCATCAGCATCATGCGCGATTAATTTTACATCTTGAGTCACTGAATTTAAAGTTGCACTTAATTGTACTAAAAAATAACCGATAAACAAGACCAATGCTAAAATGGCAATGGCAATAATTAAAAATGAAATATCTCCTGGTGTCATAATCATGTCCTCGTTTTTATAGTTTTTATTATCTAACTTAATTATACACGGTAAATGTATTAATTACTTACCTTTGACCTAAATATATTCTATGATCTTAATAACTTAATACATACCTATAACTATAATCTTTATTTAAATTAAATAAAAAAGCTAAGGAAAATAACCCTAGCTTTTTTAATATCTTATAAAATACCATTATTTTTCATAACAATTTGACCTAATTGTTCAATTGTTCTTGACTGGCATACCACTGTTCTTTATTCATCAAGACCGGACGCCTTTTACCACCTGTTGCGCTGCCAATCACGCCCTGTGCTTCCATATCATCGACTAATCGTGCTGCACGATTATAACCCATACGGAAGTGACGTTGCATCATTGAAGCTGAAACTTCACCTTCGATTGCAGCAAAGTCTAGTGCGTCGTCCCACATTTCATCTAACATACTTTTGTCATTACCAGATTCAGACCCATTCCCATCCATAGATTTAAGATCAGCATCTGTAATTTCCATATTTTGATCGTATTCTGCGCTACCTTGTTGCTTAATAAAGTTTGTCAATGTTTCTACATCATCATCAGACATAAAGGCCCCTTGAACACGCTCAGCACCATTTGCACCAATAGGTTTAAATAGCATATCTCCACGTCCAAGTAATTTTTCAGCGCCATTTCCGTCCAAAATCGTTCGAGAATCGGTTCCAGAACCTACCGCAAAGGCCATTCTAGATGGCACGTTGGCTTTAATCAAACCAGTAATAACATCAACAGAAGGTCGTTGAGTTGCAACAATCAAATGAATTCCAGCTGCTCGGCCTAATTGTGCGATTCTGACAATAGCTGGTTCAACTTCACCAGATACTGTAATCATCAAATCAGCTAATTCGTCAATAATGACAACTAAATAAGGCATATGTAGTAACTGGCTTTGCCCTTGGGCATTATGTTCATCAACTGCCTTATTATAGCCATCCAAATTTCGAACGCCCATCTCAGCTAGTTTATCAAATCGCTTATCCATCTCAGCAACCACTTTTTTCAAAGCTGCGGCTGCCTTACGCGGCTCTGAAACCACTGGTGTGATCAAATGAGGAATATCATTATATACACTTAATTCTACTTTTTTAGGGTCAACTAACATTAACCGTAATTCTGATGGTTTAGCCTGCAATAAAATTGCTGCCAAAATAGTATTAATTGCTACCGACTTACCAGATCCAGTTGATCCAGCAATTAAAAGATGTGGCATCTTCGTAAGATCCATTTTTACAGTCTCACCGGTTACACTCATACCAATAGGAACTTCCAAAATTTTCTTACGATTAACCCCAACCTTTTCAAACATATTTCGGAATCCAACCACAGCTTGATGTTCATTTGCTACTTCAATTCCAACCAATGATTTACCAGGAATCGGGGCTTCAATTCGCAAACTTTTAGCAGCCAAAGCCATTGCTAAATCATCTGCCAAATTGGTTATTTTAGAAACCTTTACTCCAACTGCCGGTTTAATCTCATATTGCGTAATTGTGGGTCCCAAAACAACTTTTTCAACCGTGGCCTTAATATGAAAGCTCTCTAAAGTTTGTTGCAAAATCCGAGATTTTTCTGCCAATTGATTCTTCTCATCGCTTTGATCGGTTGAATCAGCCTTAGTTAGAAGGCTTACATCTGGCAATTCATATGGTTTAGCACTAACCTGTTGGTTGAATCCGTTCACATCAATGCCGACTTCAGGCGTAGAATGATATTCTTCGGCCACTGTTTGATGCTGTGAGGCTTTATAATTTGCATCTGAGCGAAGCAAATCAACATGACTAGCAGCTGCTGATTTTGGTATTGGTACTTCTTCAGCTTCTGATTTTGGCACTAACTCTGCAGCCAACTCAGCGCCTGATTTAAATTCATTTGTTACAGAACCCAGTTTAGGATCAGGATCAGGTTCAAGTTCAGGTTCAAATTCAGATTCATCAGAATTCGAGTTTCCCGTTTGATCCGAATTATTAAGCGTTGCGATTTCTTCACTATCAAGCAAATTTGGCTCAAGGCTTTCTGCAATCTTTTCCAAATTATTATCTTCAGTAATCCCTGTATTAATCTGCGTAGTTATAACATTCGAATTAAAATTAGGATTAGTTCTGAACTGTATATGTTCCACTTCGTTAACCTTGGTCTGAACCATCGTATCTACTTCTAATTCATCTGAGGAATCTGAATCTAAAATTTCACCTGTCTCAGGATCAATTTGATGCTTAATTGTACTGAAACCAGGTGCTTTGACCGTCTGCATCACTGCGGGACCACCACTTGGTGCAATAATTTCTGGCATTACAAATTCATCTTTGGTAGAAATAGTCTGGTCACTTGCCGGTTCACCAAACTCTGGCGCAAATGGATTCCCATGGATTTCTTTTTGAACATCCTGATTTGAAAAGGGCGTCTCTACCACATTTTTATTAGAGGTGTGTTTACTATTTTTAACCTCAAAATCAGCTTCAAACACTTCTGCTGCAATATTGCTACGTCGCTGTTTATAAGCCTCATTTAATTCTGTCATTTTTTTAGCACTTACTTCAACTGCTGATCGAGTAGAGTCACTAACTTTATTGGCAGTATATTCTGTTGCTGAAAATATTCCTATCATCAAATCTTTAACAGGTAATTTAAAGAGTACTACAACCCCACTAATCAATAACACAACCGCAATAATCCAAGAACCCCAATTAGCTAGTGCTGGATAAGTAAGGGATAGAGTAAGAGCTCCTAAACTTCCTCCACCAACTGATGTTCGAACTAAATTATTATTTATATCCTGTTCAATCAAGCTTGTAACTCTATGTACAAATTGATGATGTTGATTTAAATGATTAAATAACCTAATTGATCCAATAAGAGTCAAACCTAGATAAAAGAGGCCAATACCGATTAAATGTTGTCGCTTAATTGCCGGCATTTTTCCATAAACAGCTAATCCAACTAAAACAATCAAAGTTAAAACTAAAAATAGCTGGTAGGTATCACCAACCACCCAGCGGGTCACATTAG
Organism: Weissella koreensis KACC 15510; assembly: GCF_000219805.1. Taxonomy (NCBI): domain Bacteria; kingdom Bacillati; phylum Bacillota; class Bacilli; order Lactobacillales; family Lactobacillaceae; genus Weissella; species Weissella koreensis. Next base: position 1,186,101 of record NC_015759.1, on the reverse strand, counting down.
CTAAGAATGCTCCAACAATTCCAAATTGTCCAATGGCAGTGATGGCAGCTAAAATTCCAATTAGTCCAATAATATGAAGAGTATACTTTGTATTTTCTGTTTGCTTTTTACGACTTGTCTTCCGCTTTTTTTTTGCAGCATTTTTCGTGGTTTTTCGTGGACTTGCCATAATTCCTCCCATTGAATTTTATTAATATTATTTTTAAATTGAACAATCAATTAAAAGTATAGCATATCTTAAATTGAAGACATTTTAATCTCTTTAAATCTTATTGTGGTCTTTAACTTTTCATGTTTTGATTAATTTTGCCATAAAAAAAGAAGACATAGAAAAATAATTTTCCAGTCCTCTTTTATAATACAAGTGTTCTAAAATCAAGGTTAATCTTGACGCTTAGGACGATCTTCTGTATGCAGTTGACGAATTAAATCATCAATTTTATTTCCATAAACCACTGAATCATCTTTTTTAAAGAATATCTCCGGTGTTTTATAGATATTCAAAGTTGCTCCAACCTCTTTACGAATTAATCCCGTAGCGGCAGTTAAACCATCTGCTGCTTTTTGATTAACAGAAGCAAGCTCTGACAACACACTATAATAAATTGTAGCTTGTTGTAAATCACCGGTAACTTCAACCCCGGTAATTGTTACATCTTGAACTCGGGGATCCCGAATTCTTTTTAATAAGATTTCATTAACGGAACGTTGAATTTCTTGTTCTAAACGCCCGACCCGGAAATTTTGTTGTGCCATTGGAACCTCCTATAATTAATTATGACAATTTAAATATTTACACTGTCAGAAATAACCTTACTTCGGCTTAACTTCGACCATTTGATAAACTTCAACTTCATCGCCAACTTTTTCATCATTATAATTTTCAATGGTCATTCCAAAGTCAGTTCCATTCTTAACTTCCTTAACGTCATCTTTACCACGACGTAATGAACCAATTTTACCATCAAAAATCACAATTCCATCACGGATTAAACGTACGCTTGAATCCCGCGTTATTTTTCCACTCATCATCATTGAACCAGCAATTGTTCCAACCTTTGAAACACGGAATAGTTCAAGAATTTGAGCCGTTCCAATTACTTGTTCTTCAAAGACTGGTTCCAATTGACCCTTCATAGCAGCTTCGATTTCATCAATAGCGTTATAAATAACAGAGTGCAAACGGATATCAACTGAATTAGATTCAGATTGCATCTTTGCTTGTGGTGTTGGTCGAACGTTAAATCCGACAATGATTGCCCCAGATGCTTCAGCCAAAGTAATATCAGATTCATTAATTGCCCCAACAGCAGTGTGGATAATATCAACCTTAACGCCTTCAACATCGATCTTCTTCAATGAACCAGCTAATGCTTCCACTGATCCTTGTACATCGGCCTTGATGATAACAGGAACAGACTTCATTTCATTTTCAGCCATCTTATCAAAGAGGTCGGCCACTGAAACAACATTATTACGCTTACGATCCAAAAGCAAAGCACGCTTTGCTCGTTCTTCACCAGCTGCACGAGCTGTCTTTTCATCTTCAAAGACCACGAAACGATCTCCTGCTGATGGTACATCATTTAATCCAGTAATTTCAACTGGAGTTGATGGTGTAGCCTCTTTAATTCGACGACCACGATCATTAGTCATCGTACGAACTTTACCAAAGGTATTCCCAACAACAATTGGATCACCAACGTGCATTGTCCCTTGTTGTACTAAGACCGTAGCAGTTGCTCCACGTCCCTTATCCAAACGTGCTTCAATAACTGAACCAGCCGCACGTTGATTAGGATTAGCATGCAAATCCAAAACGTCAGCTTGCAACAAGATCATTTCCAATAATTCATCAATATTTTGACCAAACTTAGCTGAAATATTAACGAAAATGGTATCTCCACCATATTCTTCTGGAATCAATTCGTATTGCATTAATTGATTAATAACATTTTCAGGATTAGCCCCAGGCTTATCAATCTTATTAACTGCTACGATAATTGGTGCGTTAGCTGCCTTAGCGTGATTGATGGCTTCAATTGTTTGTGGCATCACACCGTCATCAGCCGCAACAACTAAGATCGTAATATCGGTGATATCAGCTCCACGTGCACGCATTGCCGTAAAGGCCGCGTGACCAGGAGTATCCAAGAAAGTTATAACTCGTCCATCTAATTTAACTTGGTAAGCTCCAATATGTTGGGTAATTCCACCAGCTTCGCCTTCTGTAATGTGTGAGTTTCGAAGATAGTCCAACAAAGTTGTCTTTCCATGATCGACGTGTCCCATGATAGTAACAACGGGTGCTCGTGGCTCTAAATCATCACTATTTTCTGGCTCAGCTTCAAAGAATTGGTCCAAATCAGTAATGTCAACTTCAACTTTTGGCTCAGCATTAATTCCATAATCCGCAGCCAAAATTTCAATTGTATCAGCATCCAAAGATTGATTTTGGTTGACCATTACACCGAGCATAAACAACTTCTTGATAATTTCTGTTGCATCACGATGAATCAACTTAGCAATATCTTGAACATTCATCCCAACTGAATAAACCAAAGTTTCTGGTAAAGGCTGGTCTTTACGAACAGTTGGTGCTGGACGATTAGCATTATTATTGTTGCGATTACGGTTATTATTACGCTTACCACGGCGATTACCGTTATTATTACCACGGCGATCACTCCAACCACCATTATTATTACGGTTGTTGCGTTGATTACCTTGACTTTTTTGTGCTACGACAACTTTTTTAACAGCAGGTTTGGCTGCTTTAGCTGGTTGATTGTTATTTTCTTGTTCTTTTGGTTTTTGATTCTCAGCTGACTTTTTTTCCACCGGTTGAACCTCTTTTTTATGATTAGCAGGCTTAGCTGCATTTTGGGTTGACTTAGTTGCTTCTTTTGATGCCGGTTGTTTCTTTTGACGTAAAGCCGCTTCTTGGTCAGCGTCTACCGTTGACATGTGCGACTTAACTTCAATTCCAGCAGCTTTAGCCGTAGCGACCAATTCCTTTGATGGAACATTCAATTCTTTTGCTAATTCAAAAATTCGCTTGGTCATTGAGTTTCCTCCTCTTGTTTTAGATATTCTTTCATCTTTTTAGCAAAGCCTCGATCTGAAACTGCCACTAATGAGCGTGCCATACCAGTTGCATCTGCAATTTCTTGTCGAGTTAACATTGTTGAAAAAGCAACGTTATAACTTTGTGTTTTATTAGTAAATTTTTTCTTAGTGCTGTCGCCACCATCTTGTGCAAAGAATACTAGTTGTACTTTTCCGTTACGAATAGCTTTTAAAACCATATCTTCTCCGGTCACTAATTTTCTGGCGCGGCGTGCTAAGCCTAAAAGGTTTAATAATTTTTGTCTATTTTCCATTTCCAAATAATTCCCGTCGTCCTTGTTGATGGTCGACATAAGCAATTAATTCATCATAGAATAGATCATCTAAGTGGGTGCTAAATGCCTTATCAAAAGTACGGCGTTGCTTTGCCTTCTTAGCAATTTCAACATCAACTTTTAAATAAGCCCCCCGACCATTGGCTCGATTAGTTTCATCTAACTTAACCGTTCCATCGGGAGTTTTAACGATCCGAATTAAATCTTGCTTTGGGACCATCTCACCCGTTACAAGATCTTTGCGCATTGGAATTTTACGTTCTTTCATCGCTAACCTCCAAACTCTAGTTTAGGTCAAGTTCTTCAAAAGCTTTTTCGGCCTCATTCATTGTTGGCTTAGTCCCAACTGTTCCAACCTTTTCTTCCATTTCAGCATATACTACGTCACGTTGTGCCTCTGGCTTAATATCAATTGAAAAATTAGTCAATTTAGCTGCTAAGCGAGCATTTTGACCACGCTTCCCAATGAAAAGTGAAAGCTGATCATCTGGAACCAAAACAGTAACACCACGATCATTAGATAGGTCAAAGATTACTTCCAATACCTCAGCCTTATCGGTCGTCCGTAGGGCGTTCACAATAAATTCTGTTGGATCTTCTGACCATTGAATGATATCTAAGTTTTCTCCAGATAATTCAGAAATCACCGTTTGAACTCGTGCACCACGTTGTCCAATCATTGTACCAACAGCATCTAAGTTTTCATTATATGAAACGACTGCAACCTTTGAACGGTCACCAGCTTCACGTGCAATTGCTTTGATTTCAACCGTTCCATCTTGAACTTCAGGAACTTCAGCCTCAAACAAACGTTTTACCAAATTAGGAGCCGTCCGAGAAACGAAGATTTGTGGTCCACGTTTTATTTCTTGCTCTACTTCAGTCAAAAGGACTTTAATTAGATCGCCATTTCGATAACTTTCATTAGTCATTTGATCTTGAGTCTTCATAGCTGCTTCTTTTCCGCCAGGTAATGTTACATATAAGTAACGATTATCCTGATAAGCCACTTCACCCGTGATCACCTCATCTAAGTCATCTTTATATTCATTGTAAACCTTCATTCGTTCGGCTTCACGAACTTTTTGAATAATAATTTGCTTAGCTTTTCCAGCGGCCAAACGACCAAAGTCACCGGGGGTTACTTCAAATTTAATTTCATCCCCAATTTCATAATCTTTATGTAATTTATGTGCTTCTTCTAAACTAATTTGTAAATTATGATTTTCTAATTCTTCTTCTGATACCACGGTCTTAATTTGATAAACTTTAATGTTACCTTTTTTACGGTCAAAATTTACTTCAACATTAGTTGCGTCATCATAGTTTTCTTCATAAGCTTTAGCTAAAGCAACTTCAATAGCATCGATTAAAACTTCTGATTGAATTCCACGTTCCGTCTCTAATGCGTCTAACGCTGCAACGATTTCTTTACTCATTTTTTTATCTCCACTTATTAATCTGCGCTTACTTGACGAGCTTTGGCAATCGCTGTCCTTGGAACAGACACTGATTGCTCTTCGGACTCAATGACTAATTGATCTGCATCAAAGTCTATCAACTCACCCTTAAAGACTTTTTCACCATCAATTTTTTGATAAGTATTTACTTGAACCATTTTATTTAAAGCCCATGCAAAATCTTCATCTGAATTTAAACTACGATCTTGAACTAAGGCTAACTTAGCACCTTTAATTTCGGTCCAAGCTACAGGAGTCGAAATGTTTTTATTCTTGATTGTTTGCTTAATAACTACACCATCATTTTGAATTTCAATTAATTCGCCAATCAAGTCATCATCATTAGCAGCTTGTTGTTTCAAAGTTAGGACAATTTTTTGATTCAAAGCCCATTCATAATCACGCAACTGCACTAATTTACGTTCAGCTCCTGGTGATGAAACATCTAGCATGTAAGCATCTGGAAACGGATCAGGTTGAATCGTATCAACCAATTCTCCGATGATCTCAGTTAAATGAACTAAATCATCCATATTAATGGAACCACTCTTACGATCAACTAAGGCTCGTAAAACCATATCATCATCCATTCGATCATATTCAATCGCCCAAAGCATATAGCCTTGTTCATCAAGTACTGGTTCAATCACATTCCGGACTTTTTCAATAATTTCTGACATAGGACTCCTCCTTTATTCATTAATAAAAATTTAATTTAAATTATGAGCTTCTCCAAAAAAATGAGCGGTCTAGAAAATGTTTCCCAGACCACTCGATTAAGAGCTTTTATTTACACTACTCATCATAGCATTTTAGCCCGGCATTAACAAGACTTGATTCCTAGGCCAAAAAATCGATTAAAACTTTTGCTGATTGTTCTCCAGCAGCCACGACAAATTCGTCATATGACATTCCAGCCTCACCATTTGCATTATCTGAAATTGCACGAACTACTGCAAATGGGATTTTAAATTGAGTAGCAACTTGCGCAATCGCTGCCCCTTCCATTTCACCAGATTGAACTGTTGGAAAATGAGCTTTAATCGCTTGCTTTTGTTCCACAGAATTAATAAAAGTATCTCCCGAAACAATCAACCCAGTTTTAACTTGTGCTTGTTGATCTTGATAAGAAGCAATCAACCCTGAAACTAATTCTACATCAGCTGTAAAACGTGCTGGTTGTTGTGGAACTTGTCCATATTCATATCCAAAGACTTGCGCATCTGCATCGAAGTAGGCTAATTCATCAGCCACCACAATATCACCAATTTTAAGGCCATCCCCTAAAGCACCAGCGGAGCCCGAATTAATCACTCGATCAATTTCAAATTGTGATAATAATAACGTTGCTGTTAAGGCTGCGGCTACTTTTCCAATCCCACCATTAACCACCACAACCTCGTTTGATCCAATCAAACCTTCGTGAAAATCAACACCTTGAATTGTTTTAATGGTTTCGTTTTTCATTGCTGCCAGTAATCCATCCATTTCGGTCTGTTCAGCATTTATAATTCCGTATCTCATTTAGATTACCTCTTGATATGTCTATTTAAATTTTTCACTTAATAGATTAATTTTTTATTCTTATAGAAAAAACAAAACCAACCATGTAATTACACAACCTAGTACTAACCATAAAATAATCCAATTCAAACGATATTTAAGTCGGTCAGTTTTACCAGTTGGCGTTAATTTTCTAGTTTCAGGATCAATTTCAAATTTACCTTTGTGGGTTAAACGGTTCTCTGCTCGTGTCAAAGGTTTTTTTAAATCTTCCCCAGAATACCTTTTTAACTGTTCAAAAACACTTTCTGTTTCTTCCTCAGCAGATAATGTTTTTTTTCGGTTAAAAGGATTATACTTAAAATTTTCCCACGGTTTATTCATATTATTTTGCCGCCTTTAGTCTTAAACTTTGCCAATATAGAAAAGCGAAACTAGTTTTAGCATCATTTAATTCTCCATTTTTAAACATTTGTTCCATTGTTGAAAAGTCTACCCATTCTAGCATTAATTGTTCGTCTGCATCTTGAGGTAAAGCTTTTTTTACCGGTGTTAAATTGGTAGCATAATAGATGAAAATTTTTTCATCAGCAAATCCAATTGATGAATAAAAATTAGTAATTAATTGTAATTCACCAGCTTCTAAACGAACCTCTTCATTTAATTCACGAACTGCCGTTTCAATGGGTTTAAGATCACGTTTATCCATTTTACCAGCCGGTATCTCAATAGTCATAGCACGTACTGCAGCACGCCATTGATGTACGACTAAAATCTGGTCATCCTGATTGATTACAATAATAGCCACAGCCGGTACATGATGTACAATATCTCGGCTAGCAGATGTTCCATTAGGTAATTCGACAGTCTCTTTTACAACATCAATAATATGCCCTGCATATACGGTTTCTTCATTTAAAACCTTTTCTTCATATTCTTTAATTTCTAAATCTTTAATTATTCTTCTCCCAAGTCACGGCTCACTAAAGCAGCTTGTGCTCCACGTACACCGTTAATAACTACTAACTTAACATTTTCGCCAATTTCAAGGTTACGATTTCGGTCTTCAATTCCTGAAAAATGCACAAAAACATCATCTTCATTGGGAACCTCAATATACCCATAACCGTCTTTTTCATTCCAACTTTTCACAATTCCATTAATCTTTTCCATTTTGCTTAATGCCCCCAACCCATAATGATAAAAATAATCAGAGTAATTAATGTGGTTAATTCAATAATTCTCCACCATACTCTGATAAAGCGTCTAAATGTATAATGTTGCCCTAAAAATCCTTGAAATACAGCAAGTGCAATTCCCCATAATATAAACATTAAAAAAAGATAGGGTATAAATGCTAATTGCCAACTCTGAAAGGAAATGGCGCCAATTTCCCACCAAAATAATGGAACAACAATACTAAGAGGTTTGATATGCTTTGGAATCATTTTTATTAACGGTAATGAATGACCCAGATTCAAAAAGATCCAAATAATTAAGATCGCTCCCAAACCAAGCTTCCAATCAAATATTGAAAACATATCAATTCTCCTTTCACTAATTTTTTTATTATAGCATGTAATCCTACTCAAATTAAAAAACGTTTGTTACAATATATTTCAGACGAACGATTAGAAAGAGAGAAAATATGCCCAAAAAGAAAAAATCACGTATGGCTAAAACATTACAAGTTTTCGTTTACTTAATGTTACTTCTAGCTCTTACAAGTGCCTTCATTACCGTTTTTTACATTATTTAAATTTAATGCTTAAAATAGATAAGCCCAATGCTTTCTCTCATCAGAATTCATTGGGCTTTTAATTTTTATTTCTAATCATTAATTTCTTCATCAATAAACCAAATACCTGATACATCGAATTGAGTTTGTAATTTATCCCAGCTATCACCTATCGCAACAACTTCACCCACAACTCCTTTAGCATTAATATTCGGGTAAACCGTTAGTATCCAATTATCACGAATTTCCCACTGTGTGTATAAACGAGGTAGGTGTTCCGGCTCAATACTGCGAGATAAGATCTTATTTTTAACATTATTTTTAATTGGTAGTAAAGCTTGACCTGTAATTGCCCGTAACATTTGCAAGGCAATATCCGAGTTTTCACCCACCTCAGATACTAATTGTCCTGGGTTAATTCCAGTAATAATATCATGTACATATAAATTGTTTTCTGGTGTAACCAAGAAATTAATAGTTAACGCTCCAACATATTGAATAGTCTTTAAAATTTCAGACGTCGTCTCATATAAGGCTTGTTCCATATCTTCTTCAAGTCTGATCCCAGATGCTAATTGTTTAACCCCTTGTTTAGTAGTGACTTCTAGAAGTGGATAACTAACATATTGGTCTTTTTGGTCAATTACTATAGGTAAACTAATCTGTTTGGCGTCAACTGCCCAAGTTTCAACTAATAACTGTCCCCCATCAATTAGAGGCGCAACTAGGCCCAAATCCCAAGACCCCATTAGAATAACTGATTTACTATTTTGACCAGTCTTAAAGATCGATTTAACTCTCACGGGGTATGTTAAAGCACTAGCAGCCAATGCTACTTCATCTAATGTACTAGCCAACTGATATGGCAAGATATTTATTGCATTTTCTTCAAAGAGTCCTCTTAACAAAGTGGCATCACTCGTTAATTCTAATAAGGTTGTCCCTTGTGGTAAATCAATTTCAGCTAAGCGATCCATCATTTGAAATGACAACCAATTTTGATTATAAATAATTACCGTTGATAAGCCAATAAAGTCAGCCCATTGATCGTCCCCCATGAACCAATAATCGGATTCTGTTCGATAATTTTCATACTTTTTTTCGGTAAATAAAGCAACATTTAACCCCATCTTATGTGCATGCCGAATTAAAGGTGCATTATTTGTATTATCACCAAGTATACCAATGGTGCTTCCTGGTAAAATTTGCATTTTCTTTACTCCTTAATGATCATATTGCGTTAAGTTATAAGTCTTTATAATATCTATCAGCTTTACTGCATAATCTGGGTCAGTTGCATATCCGCCATCCACTAATGCTTGAGCGGACTCTTCCACATTACTTCCTGAAACCACTCTAGCATAACGATTAGGGTTATCCGTTGTTCCTTTTAACAATAGATCAGCATGATCTTCCATTGAGGCTTGCCATGAACTATAAACTCGAAAAGGTGCCTTAACTTGTACCCATTTATTATCAATATATTCACTAGTTGATAAATCAATACTTTGCATCCCACTTGAGGCTTTAACCCCAAAAAAGTTATTGTATTTATACGCCAAAGTCGATTTACCCCAGTCCGATTCCAAACCAGCTTGTGCAATACTAATTGATGCACGAATTCCTGTTTGCGTTTGAATATCTTGAGCTTCAGGAGCAATTCTTTGAATAAACTGTTGCTTAGTAAGTTTATTCATTGGTAACTTACTAACATCCACGCTCTGACTGGGCTGATAATGTAACAGATCTGACACGCGACTTACCCCCAACAATAACAAGCATAGTACAATCAAAACCCGTCCAACCTGTAGACGTCCTTTTTTAACAAACACTTTTTTTAAATTAAATTTTTTAATCCATTTATTTCTTTTTTTTGCCATCATACTACCTGCCCAAATCCCTCAATTTTATCTATCTTAATTTTGAAGGCTATTGTCTATATGATACCAAATTTAAGTTAAGATGACCTTAATCAAAATAATCAATTTTATGTTCAGCTAAAAAGGGCTTAATATCATCCATCATAACTGTATCACCTAGTTGTTCCGCACCAGTATAAGCACGGATATAGGCTTTGCATGATTCTCTCTTTTCATTTTGTAATTTTTTTAAACGTCCTTCTACTAAATTTAAGCGCACCAGTTCAGCAGTTAAAGTGACTTTAGACGCATATTCACGTGCTTGTCTTAAAAATTTTTCTGCTACCACCAATGACTTTTGCTCTAATTCAAGTTGCGCGCTTTGTCGATAAATTCCAACAATTATGTTATTGTCTAAAACACTATGTTTAATGCCTTGAAAATTACGTAATTTTTTAAGTGCAATAGAATTGGAATAACGTGCTTTATCACAGTCTTTTAATTTTAACCAAACTTCTGTGGTCACCATCTCAATTTCTAAAATTAGATTTCGTTGTAAAGGCGTGACCGCTACACTAGCATTCTGTAAATCATTAAGTGCTCCAAAAAAATTGCGTGCACTGAGATCTAATTGAGCATGGAGTGTATGAAATAGAGGTTTTGATTCATCCGGCAAATGTTTAATATTACATTGCTTTTTGAGTAATTGCCGCGCTATTCCATAGTTTCCAACATTTAAGGCACTACGCACTGCATTCAAATTCAAATAATTGGGTTCTTCCAAGGAAACAATTTGATCTAAGTCAATTTGTAAACGATGACATAACTCCTGTAATATCACCATACTAGTTATATGACTTTCACTTTCCATTCGTGAAATTAATGATTGATGGCAAATTCCATCAGCTAATGATCTTTGACTTAACCCCATTGATTCTCTTTGATGCTTGAGTATCTCACCCTTAATAATCATCGCAATCCCCACTCTCCTTTAAGATAGTTTCAAGTATATTGGGGAAACGCATACAACACAAGACCTTAATTTATTGTTTCGATCATCTAATAATGTCAATAGAAAATTATTCATATTGTTAAGACATTATTCTTATCAGGATATGAATAACAAACTAAGTGTCATTATATTTCAATTGATATTTAAAAAATATTTTTATGAATTTATACATCAAACAAATTTTTGCTTTATTTTCTTTTTTATATGATTTCAAAAAATGCACACTAAGCTATGTATTCTAATAAATTCAATTTGAATCTTTTTGAATCTTTACTAACAAAAATAAACTCCGTTATACCAGCAATTAGCATGATATAACGGAGTTTTTAATAATTTATTTTATTATAACGGAGACAGAGGGATTCGAACCCTCGCGCCAGTTTCCCGACCTACACCCTTAGCAGGGGCGCCTCTTCAGCCTCTTGAGTATGTCCCCAAATGTTTAACATTCTATTAAACAAATGGGCCTGACAGGACTCGAACCTGTGACCTCTGCGTTATCAACACAGCGCTCTAACCAGCTGAGCTACAGGCCCATAGAGCGGATGACGGGAATCGAACCCGCATTCTCAGCTTGGAAGGCTGGAGCACTAGCCATTGTACTACATCCGCTTAATTAAGTTTGTAAATACCCTTTCCACATTACTTTAACATGGAAAGCGGATGACGGGAATCGAACCCGCATTCTCAGCTTGGAAGGCTGGAGCACTAGCCATTGTACTACATCCGCTTAATTAAAATTTAAAATGGCTTTAAAGCCAATGGCGCGGAAGGGAATCGAACCCCCGACACTACGAGCTTCAATCGTATGCTCTACCAACTGAGCTACCGAGCCATTATAACGGTCACAACGGGGTTCGAACCCGTGATCTCCTGCGTGACAGGCAGGCGTCCTAGCCAACTAGACCATGCGACCAAATTGCGGGTGTAGGATTTGAACCTACGACCTTCGGGTTATGGGCCCGACGAGCTACCAGACTGCTCCAACCCGCGATAATAATATTAAATGAAACAAAGGAGATGGTGGGATTCGAACCCACGCGCCGGTTTCCCGACCTGACGGTTTTCAAGACCGTTCCCTTCAGCCAGACTTGGGTACATCTCCATAATACAATAAGTAACAAAATCCATCAAACACTATGGACCCTGTCGGACTCGAACCGACGACCGGACGGTTATGAGCCGTCTGCTCTAACCAACTGAGCTAAAGGTCCTTGGTTAAGTCAAATCGCGGCGGGGGGGATCGAACCCTCGACCTCCCGGGTATGAACCGGACGCTCTAGCCAGCTGAGCTACACCGCGAAATATAATAATATTTAATCATTATAGAATCGGGACGACAGGATTCGAACCTGCGACCCCCTGGTCCCAAACCAGGTGCTCTACCAAGCTGAGCTACGTCCCGATATTAAATTTTATAATTAGTCCTTAAGACTAAATGCACCTAGCAGGAGTCGAACCTGCAACCTTCTGATTCGTAGTCAGACACTCTATCCAATTGCGCTATAGGTGCGTTATTATATGTTAAATGCTGGATGCCGGAATCGAACCGGCACGATGTTTCCATCGGGGGATTTTAAGTCCCCTGCGTCTACCTATTCCGCCAATCCAGCAATGCCGACTAAAGGGTTCGAACCTTCGACCTCCGCTTTACAAGAGCGATGCTCTACCAACTGAGCTAAGTCGGCAATGGTAATTGCCATTTTTATAATGCCTTTCGGCAATGGATCGTCAGGGGTTCGAACCCTGGACAAATGGATTAAAAGTCCACTGCTCTACCAACTGAGCTAACGATCCAATGGACGTTACAGGGATCGAACCTGTGACCCCCTGCTTGTAAGGCAGGTGCTCTCCCAGCTGAGCTAAACGTCCATGATTGCGTCGCAACTTCCTATCCTCGCAGGAGGCGATCCTCCAACTACTTTCGGCGTGACTGAGCTTAACTTCTGTGTTCGGGATGGGAACAGGTGTGACCTCAGTGCTATCGTTACGACACGCTTACGAGAATTAATTTTCTCAAAACTGAACCATATTGTCAAGTGTTTTTTTAAAAATAAATATAAACGAACCACCACGTCGTATTCAACTTGGTTAAGTCCTCGAACCATTAGTACTAGTCCGCTCCATACCTCACGGTACTTCCACTCCTAGCCTATCTACCTCATCATCTATAAGGGGTCTTACTTCTTTCGAATGGGAAATCTCATCTCGAGGCGAGTTTCACACTTAGATGCTTTCAGCGTTTATCTCATCCGTACATAGCTACTCAGCGATGCTCCTGGCGGAACAACTGATACACCAGTGGTACGTCCACCCCGGTCCTCTCGTACTAAGGGCAGCTCCTCTCAAATTTCCTACGCCCGCGACGGATAGGGACCGAACTGTCTCACGACGTTCTGAACCCAGCTCGCGTACCGCTTTAATGGGCGAACAGCCCAACCCTTGGGACCGACTACAGCCCCAGGATGCGATGAGCCGACATCGAGGTGCCAAACCTCCCCGTCGATGTGGACTCTTGGGGGAGATAAGCCTGTTATCCCCAGGGTAGCTTTTATCCGTTGAGCGATGGCCCTTCCATGCGGAACCACCGGATCACTAAGTCCTACTTTCGTACCTGCTCGACCTGTTAGTCTCGCAGTCAAGCTCGCTTATGCCTTTACACTCTACGAATGATTTCCAACCATTCTGAGCGAACCTTTGAGCGCCTCCGTTACCTTTTAGGAGGCGACCGCCCCAGTCAAACTGCCTGCCAGACACTGTCTTCCACCACGATTAGTGGTGTGAGTTAGAGTGATCATACAACGAGGATAGTATCCCACTATTGCCTCTATCGAAACTAGCGTTCCGATTTCTACGGCTCCTACCTATTCTGTACAAGCTGCACAAGCACTCAATATCAAGCTACAGTAAAGCTCCATGGGGTCTTTCCGTCCTGTCGCGGGTAACCCGCATCTTCACGGGTATTTAAATTTCACCGAGTCTCTCGTTGAGACAGTGCCCAGATCGTTACGCCTTTCGTGCGGGTCGGAACTTACCCGACAAGGAATTTCGCTACCTTAGGACCGTTATAGTTACGGCCGCCGTTTACTGGGGCTTCAATTCGCACCTTCGCCGAAGCTAAGCACTCCTTTTAACCTTCCAGCACCGGGCAGGCGTCAGCCCCTATACGTCATCTTTCGATTTTGCAGAAACCTGTGTTTTTGATAAACAGTCGCCTGGGCCTATTCACTGCGGCTCAGCTTGCGCTGAGCACCCCTTCTCCCGAAGTTACGGGGTCATTTTGCCGAGTTCCTTAACGAGAGTTCACTCGCACACCTTAGGATTCTCTCCTCGACTACCTGTGTCGGTTTGCGGTACGGGCAGGTAAACACTAACTAGAAGCTTTTCTCGGCAGCGTGACATCATGGACTTCTCTACTTTATTTCGATCCTCATCATCACTTGTTCTTAAAGGGATAAGCATTTAACTACTCCCAAAACTTGTGATTTAACCCAGCACTTCCAGTCGCTGGGATCCATTAGCCTTCTGCGTCCCTCCATCGTTCAAACATGTTCACCTGGTACTGGAATCTCAACCAGTTATCCATCGACTACGCCTTTCGGCCTCGCCTTAGGTCCCGACTAACCCTGGGAGGACGAGCCTTCCCCAGGAAACCTTAGTCATTCGGTGGACAGGATTCTCACCTGTCTTTCGCTACTCATACCGGCATTCTCACTTCTATGCGCTCCACCAGTCCTCACGGTCTGACTTCATTGCCCATAGAACGCTCTCCTATCGCGCCACTTACGTGGCACCCGTAGTTTCGGTGGTGTGTTTAGCCCCGGTACATTTTCGGCGCAGAATCACTCGACTAGTGAGCTATTACGCACTCTTTAAATGGTGGCTGCTTCTGAGCCAACATCCTAGTTGTCTATGCAACTCCACATCCTTTTCCACTTAACACACACTTAGGGACCTTAACTGACGATCTGGGCTGTTCCCCTTTCGACAATGGATCTTATCACTCACTGTCTGACTCCCGGACATACGTAATTGGCATTCGGAGTTTATCTTAATTTGGTAACCCGAGATGGGCCCCGCACCAAAACAGTGCTCTACCTCCAATACGCTACATTCCGAGGCTAGCCCTAAAGCTATTTCGGAGAGAACCAGCTATCTCCAAGTTCGATTGGAATTTCACCTCTACCCACACCTCATCCTAGCATTTTTCAACATGCACAGGTTCGGGCCTCCAGTGCGTCTTACCACACCTTCACCCTGGACATGGGTAGGTCACCTGGTTTCGGGTTTACAACTACATACTATGTCGCCCATTTCAGACTCGCTTTCGCTACGGCTCCGGTCTTTCCACCTTAACCTTGCATGTAATCATAACTCGCCGGTTCATTCTACAAAAGGCACGCCATCACCCATTAACGGGCTCTGACTTCTTGTAGGCACATGGTTTCAGGAACTTTTTCACTCCCCTTCCGGGGTGCTTTTCACCTTTCCCTCACGGTACTGGTTCACTATCGGTCACTAGGTAGTATTTAGCCTTGGGAGATGGTCCTCCCAGATTCCGACCGGATTTCACGTGTCCGGCCGTACTCAGGATCCTACACGGGAGATTGTACGTTTTCGTCTACAGGGCTATCACCTTGTTTCGCGTGGTTTCCCAACCACTTCGACTAACATACAATTTTGTAACTCCACAACGGTAGTCCTACAACCCCAAAGTGCAAGCACTTTGGTTTGGGCTCTTCCGGGTTCGCTCGCCGCTACTGACGGAATCGATATTTCTTTCTACTCCTGTTGCTAATGAGATGTTTCAGTTCACAACGTCTACCTTCAACTAGTCTATATATTCAACTAGTGATAACTTGCATAACAAGTTGGGTTCCCCCATTCGGAAATCTCCGGATCAAAGCTTACTTACAGCTCCCCGAAGCATATCGGTGTTAGTACCGTCCTTCATCGGCTCCTAGTGCCAAGGCATTCACCATGCGCCCTTAATAACTTAACCGATCAACTTTCGTTGATGATTCAAGCTTGAGTATGCGACCTAACGGTCACTTGCGATTACCACAATATAAATATTGTGATGAACTAATTAAAAAACTCAAAAAATAACGCGGTGTAATTCACTGTCAATCATCATTGCGATGATCAACTATTGATTTACTCGGTTCAATTTATATTATTATTCAATATAATTGAAATTTTTAAAATTTACTTAAATATGATTCAGTTTTCAAAGAACTAATTGTAGAGAGATAATTCTCTCAAAACTAAATAACGTTTCAACGAATATGCAGGTTTCCGATTTTCCTTAGAAAGGAGGTGATCCAGCCGCAGGTTCTCCTACGGCTACCTTGTTACGACTTCACCCTAATCATCTGTCCCACCTTAGGCGGCTGGCTCCTAATAAAAGGTTACCTCACCGACTTTGGGTGTTACAAACTCTCATGGTGTGACGGGCGGTGTGTACAAGACCCGGGAACGTATTCACCGCGGCGTGCTGATCCGCGATTACTAGCGATTCCGACTTCGTGTAGGCGAGTTGCAGCCTACAGTCCGAACTGAGACAAGCTTTAAGAGATTTGCGCACCCTCGCGGGTTGGCGACTCGTTGTACTTGCCATTGTAGCACGTGTGTAGCCCAGGTCATAAGGGGCATGATGATTTGACGTCATCCCCGCCTTCCTCCGGTTTGTCACCGGCAGTCTTGCTAGAGTGCCCAACTAAATGCTGGCAACTAACAATAAGGGTTGCGCTCGTTGCGGGACTTAACCCAACATCTCACGACACGAGCTGACGACAACCATGCACCACCTGTCACTTTGTCCCCGAAGGGAAAGCTCCATCTCTGGAGTGGTCAAAGGATGTCAAGACCTGGTAAGGTTCTTCGCGTTGCTTCGAATTAAACCACATGCTCCACCGCTTGTGCGGGTCCCCGTCAATTCCTTTGAGTTTCAACCTTGCGGTCGTACTCCCCAGGCGGAGTGCTTAATGCGTTAGCTTCGTCACTCAAGGGCGGAAACCCTCGAACAACTAGCACTCATCGTTTACAGTGTGGACTACCAGGGTATCTAATCCTGTTTGCTACCCACACTTTCGAGCCTCAACGTCAGTTACAGTCCAGAAAGCCGCCTTCGCCACTGGTGTTCTTCCATATATCTACGCATTTCACCGCTACACATGGAGTTCCACTTTCCTCTACTGCACTCAAGTTATCCAGTTTCCAAAGCAATTCCTCGGTTGAGCCGAGGGCTTTCACTTCAGACTTAAATAACCGTCTGCGCTCGCTTTACGCCCAATAAATCCGGATAACGCTTGGAACATACGTATTACCGCGGCTGCTGGCACGTATTTAGCCGTTCCTTTCTGGTAAGATACCGTCACACATTGAACAGTTACTCTCAATGTCATTCTTCTCTTACAACAGTGTTTTACGAGCCGAAACCCTTCATCACACACGCGGCGTTGCTCCATCAGACTTTCGTCCATTGTGGAAGATTCCCTACTGCTGCCTCCCGTAGGAGTATGGGCCGTGTCTCAGTCCCATTGTGGCCGGTCAGTCTCTCAACTCGGCTATGTATCATTGTCTTGGTGAGCCATTACCTCACCAACTAACTAATACACCGCGGGACCATCTCTTAGTGATAGCAAGACCATCTTTTAAACTAAAACCATGCGGTTTTAATTATTATACGGTATTAGCATTTGTTTCCAAATGTTATCCCCTGCTAAGAGGTAGGTTTCCCACGTGTTACTCACCCGTTCGCCACTCATTGCAATGTTGAAAATCAAATCTGAACAAGTTCTTCATATCATTTCAACCACAATACGTTCGACTTGCATGTATTAGGCACGCCGCCAGCGTTCATCCTGAGCCAGGATCAAACTCTCAATTTAAAATTGAAAAGCTTGAGTATAACTCAATCTTTTTTGTTGTTGTTTAACAGTTGTTAAACGAATTTACTAGCGAAATTGACTTCGCAAATGTTTGTATCTTCCATATTATAAATATGAGACACACCTGCACATTTGTTTCATCGAAACGTTATTTAGTTTTCAAAGAACTATTTTCTGTTGCTTTTTAACAACGTTTATAAGTATACAACGTTCAAAACTCAATGTCAACACTTTTTATAAATGTTTTTTAGAGATGGAAATTTTTAAATTTATTTCCTGCCAAAAGACAACTTCATAATAATACTCAATTTAAAGAAACATGTCAACACTTTTAAGAAATTTATTTCAATCAATTTGGTACATACAAATAAAAAAGCATTTCGTAGTATCTCTAAGTTTAGTTTAGGGATACTCAAAATGCCAATTATTATTCAATTATTCTAGCCTTGCCACACCAGTTACATCTACCTTTGTAATAAGTTTTGATAGACTACCTGCACTAGCAAAAGACATTCCTAAATTACTTAAGCGCTCTAAGTTAAGCGTACTTTCATCAAGTAATTCTAACGTATAAAGTGAGATTAAATCATCTTGAACCGATAACCCTTGTGTATGCCAAGCACCTAATTCGCCTAATCGCAATGTTTCAGGGTCAATTCCCAACTCATTACGAATTCCAGTTAATAATGCACCTAGTGCAGTATCATTTTTGTGTCGATGCATTCTTACTGTGAAAAATTTAGAGGCGGGTTGATCAGTAACTAAAAAGAATGTTTGATCCCCTCTAGTAAAATAAATCGTTCCTGCAATTAATGACATACTATAAATGTCCTTTCAATTCCAATCGACAATTAAATTATCAATCTATTTTAAACGTCCTAACGCTTCTTGCAGCATTACCGGATATGATTCAGTAATCGTCTTAAAACCATATTCTGTATATTGATTGGTCCAATAATGGATTTTTCCTTTATTAGGATGCTTTTCCACTACAATCGGTCGTTGACTTGCTTCTAGTAACGTTTCTCGACGGGATAAAGATATCTTCTTTGAATAATGATCGATATTTAAGACTACAACTTTAACTACATCCCCAACTTTAAGTTCCTCATCGACACTTTGAATATAGGCTGATCGACATTCAGAAATATGAATCAATCCCTGCGTATGCGCATCTAACTGTAAAAAAGCACCATATGGTTGAATTCCTGTGATCACACCTTCAACTAATTGACCAATTTGGTATTCCATAAGTGAACCTCAGATAATCTTCGATAATAAACTTAAGCTTCTAGATAAGCACGTGTAATAACGATTGGATCAATTGGCTTATCAGCATAATCAACTTTTACCTTTGCAATTGATTCAACAGTATCCAATCCTTCTAAAACATGTCCAAAGACAGTATGACGACGATCTAACCAAGGTGTTCCACCTTCAGTAGCATAACGGTTCGTTACTTCTTTAGGCATAATGGCATCTAGTTGCTTAATCATATCATTTGGCACATGTGATGATTCTACAATAAAGAATTGTGACCCATTAGTGTTGGGGCCAGCATTAGCCATTGATAGTGCTCCGCGGAAGTTAAAGACCTCATTTGAAAATTCATCCTCAAATGAATCGCCCCAGATAGATTCTCCTCCCATTCCAGTTCCAGTTGGATCACCACCTTGAATCATAAAATCACTAATAACTCGATGGAAGATAATTCCATCATAATAACCTTTTTCAATTAATCCAGTAAAGTTTTCGACGGTTTTAGGTGCCTGTGTTGGAAATAATTTAAATTTAATCGTTCCCATTGTTGTTTCAAAAACAGCCACTGGTCCTTCAACATGTTCTAAATCAAATTGTGGTAACATTTGTATTCTCATTTCTATTCTTATTTTTATAAATTTTATAAAAATAATTATACCACATCAAATGACTAGCATTTAACTAGCATTCAGGCTAAAATTAATAATTGTTTAAACCTCATTAATGAATAAAGTTAAAAACGGAGATTTCTAAAAATGAATTATTTTCAAATATTAATTGATATTATGCTACATCTTGATAAGCATCTGGCTCACTGGGTTAATATCTTAGGGCCTTGGTCATACGTATTACTATTCGCCGTTATCTTTATTGAAACTGGAGCTGTTATTCTTCCATTTTTGCCAGGTGACTCTCTCTTATTCGCTGCTGGTGCCATTGCTGCAATTCCGGGAAGTGAGCTTCACCATTATGCATTGATCCTCTTGTTCTGGTGTGCTGCAGTTCTTGGTGACTCTTGTAATTTCTTCTTAGGTCGAACTATTGGACTGAAATTAGTTCATCACCCCCTACTTGGTCGCTTCATTAAGCAAAAGCAACTGGATGAAGCCAATAATTTTTTTATTAAACACGGTCCACTGGCTATCATTTTTTCACGATTCTTACCTATTATTCGAACGCTTACTCCATTCGTATCTTCCGTCTCGGGCTTTTCATACAAGTCCTTCGTTATTCTAGACATCATTGCAGCTACTCTTTGGACTACCATTGCAGTTGAGGCTGGCTTCTACTTTGGAAGTATTCCATTCATTCGTGATCACTTTTCATTAGTTATTATTGGGATATTAGTTGTTACAGCCTTACCGGCCATCATTGCTGGTCTGCGTTCTTACCTCGCTAGTAAAAAGGAAAAAAAGATGAGCCAAAGTAACATTGAAAATTAATCCGATTTAAAATATCCAACAAAAAAGATTCGAACTTTTTAGTCCGAATCTTTTTTTGTTTTTATATTATTTAGAGTTTGGTTTTAATTGAATAGCTTTCTTGGAAGACTCATCTTCATCTTCATACAACGAAGATGCACTTTGCCACCATTGATATAATTTTGAAATCAAGACCTTCAAAACAGCATACCCCGGAATACCAAACAAAACTCCTAAGAATCCAAACATATTACCCGCTGATAATAAAATTACTACCACAGTGACGGGATGAATTTTCAATGAATCACCTAATAATTTAGGTGAAACCACCTTCCCTTCCAAAAATTGTTCAACTGAAAAGACGATTAAAATTTTAACTAACATCATTGGTGAAATAAAGATCGCAACAATCACCGCCGGAATCATCGCTAAAAACGATCCCAAAAAAGGAATTAAATTTAAAAATCCGGCTGCGATCGCAAGTAGCCATCCATATGGCAATCCCACAACTGTAAATCCAATTGCAAACATAATTGCTACTGCCACCGCCACAGAAATTTGTCCACGAATATAGTTAGACATTTGCATATTGATTTCAGTAATAGTTTCATGCATAGAACCTTGCATGCGCTTTGGCAAAAACTTAACTATAAAATCAGGCAATTGGTGACCATCTTTTAATAGATAAAAAAGTATTAGCGGGAAGGTGACAATCGTTATCACTACCGAGCTCATCGTTCCAAAGACTGAGGAAACATGAAACGTTCCTCCTGTTGTCAACGATTTCAAAGTTTGATCAATCATTTTATCATTCTTTTTGAGCCATTCATTTACCATTTTAAAATCGTTATTTTTCATCAAGGCATCAATCCAATTGGAAATACCTCGCCAATATTCTGGCCAATGCTGTATCAAACTATAAATTTGGTTCTGAAGCCAAGGAATCACTGCAATAACTGCTAATACGATTAACAAAATCAGACCAATAAATTGACCAGTAATCGTTAATACCCGATTTACATGGTGACGTTCCTCTAACCAATCCACCATAGGATTCATTAAATAATAAAATAATCCCGCTACAATAATTGGTGCCCCTACTGCTGAAAACAGTGAAAAGAGTGGTTGGAAAATAAAATCAACTTTTTGTAGCATGAAAATAATAATCAAAACCAGTAAAACAACTAGCAATGCTGAAACAAATTTATTATCCCAAAACCATTGCCAGGTCCATGATCGCCTTGATTGATCTTTTTTATCCATATATTTTTCCTGCCCCTATTCTTATTTAGAATTAAATTCAACTCGAACACCCTCAGGAATCATAAAGTCTTTTTGACTCAATGTTAACTCTCCTGTTTGATTATCACGCTTAAAGACACTTACATTATCAGTATTCTGATTTGCGACGATTAAATATTCTTCTGTAGAATTAAACGCCATATCTCGTGGAAAGTCACCTTCTGTACTAATTAATTGAACTAATTCAGCTTCTTCACCAGCGACATTAAATACCGCAACAGAATTATTTCCTCGGTTTGAAACATAAACAAATCGGCCATCCTGAGAGACCCGAATTGCCGCCGCCCCATTATGTTCTGTCCATTCAGGCGGAATCGTTGCCAAGGTTTGTTTTACAGCTAGTTTACCATCTTGATAATCCAAAATCATTAGTTTTGAAGATAATTCACCCAATAAATAAGCCGTTTTACCATCTGGACTAAACCGAATATGCCGAGGACCAAATCCAGCTTCAGTTTGAAAACGAGTTTCAGATGTTATTTTACCTTGTTCAGAAAGGTCAAAAAACAAAACTTCATCAGTCCCTAAATCAACAACTACCAATTTTTGATCTGGTGTCAAATTCGTAAAGTGGATATGCGAGCTAGTTTGTTCTGGTCGAGGTCCGCTCCCTTCATTTTGAAAATGATCACTCAATGTTAATATCCCATTTTGATCCATTTTAAAAATATCGAGCGTACCTTTATGATAATTACCAGAAAATAGTAGTTGGCGCTTAGTATCAAGCCCTAAATAAGCTGGTGAGGCTCCTGGTTGTAATAATGTTTGCTTAATCTTTCCAGTGATAGCATTCACTACTGCCACCCCACCCTGATCATCAACTTTATCAACAGTATAGATGACATCGTTATTGGCTAGCGTCGTATAAGTCGGACTACCTAACTTAGCTACTAATTTAGAATTTTCCAAATGGCCATCAATTAAATCTGCTTGATATAGCCCTTCTGAAATACGTCGAGTATAAGTCCCAAAGAAAACTTTTTCATTTAGCATTAATTATTTCCCCCTATGATTTTAATTCTTATTTATTATATCATGAGTGCGCTTTCATTAATTTTAATAAATCATCTTTTTTAATCTCAGACATAATACATCTTAACAATTTGAAATAAAAAAGACCGAAACAATAATGTTTCGATCTTTTCAAGTTTTAATTTAAGCGGATGACGGGAATCGAACCCGCATTCTCAGCTTGGAAGGCTGGAGCACTAGCCATTGTACTACATCCGCAATTACTTGCTGTTGCCTTAACAACATAAACTAGTATAACTAATACCCAAGTAATTGTCAAACATTTTTTTATTTTTATTTATAATAAGTTCTTTTGATCTTTCTCACTAAAGTTGGACACAATTTCAATATGTCTTTGATAATTATCAAAGACCATTGGTGCATCGCCCCCATATTCACCATCTAAGTTAACCATCACTTGTTCATCTGCATTAAGCGACTCAACTTCAACATGAGAAGATTTAACATAAATTAGATTAGGATCATCAACATGTCGTCCACCATTTAAGACTTCAGTAATCAATGTCATAATTTCTGGAATTTTAGTAGTCTTAACAATCAAAACCGTAAATTTACCATCATTTAACTTAGCATCTGGCACAATTGATTCAAAACCACCCACAGAATTTGTTAAAGCTAAGAAAAACATAGATGAAGGACCTTCATAAACACCCTCATCATATTTCACCCGCAGATGCATTGGTTTAGTTCGGGGAATTAATTCAGCTCCCTTCACAACATAAGCTAAATATCCGTACATAGATTTAAGCTTTGATGGCACCTTATAAGTTAATTCTGAAATTGAACCACCCGCGGCAATATTAATGAAGTATTCTTCATTCGCACGACCAACGTCCATTAAAGCTGATTGATCTTTTAAAATAACTGATGCAGCTTCAAATGGCTCGTTTCTAGGGATTCTTAAGGCTCGCGCAAAATCATTTGTGGTTCCAGCGGGAATAATCGCTAATTTTGGGCGATGATCTAATGACGCGATTCCGTTAACAACTTCATTAATTGTCCCATCTCCACCAGCAGCAACAAGTAGATCGAATCCATCCAAAGCAGCTCGTCGAGCTTCATTTTCAGCTGATTTCGGACTTGCTGTCGTGGCAAAAGCTGACGTTTCATAACCTGCCTTTTCATAGACTGATAGAATATCAACTAAATCACGTCTAATTGCTTCTCGACCAGAGGTCGGATTATAAATAATACGCGCTCGCTTATTCATCATCTTACCTCCGCGCTTCCAAAGCCTGGTGCATCAGATCATTTACAACTGTTGGATTGGCATTTCCTTTTGTCATTTTCATAATTGGCCCAATTAACGCTTTAGTTGCTCGTTCTTTTCCACCTAAGAAATCAAGAACTGATTGTTCATTATCATCTAAGACACTATTAATCATTGGCAAAAGAACCGCTGGATCTGATAATTGCTTCAAATCATGATCTTCAACATACTGTACCGGTTCTTGTCCTTCAGTGATTGCTTTAAAGACCTGTTTGGCCATTTTCGTTGAAATCGTACCGTCTTCAATTAATTTAATCATATCAGCCAAATACTTTGGGGTTAATTTCGTTTCTTGCAAATCTTGATGGGTTGTATTCAAAAATGCATTCACATCCCCAATTAAATAATTTGCGGCCCGTTTAGCATCAGCTCCAAATTCAACCGTTTGATCGAAGAAATCAGCCATAGCCAATGTCTGAGTCAATACTTCCGCATCATAGGGTTCTAATTTCAAGTCGTTAACATAGTGCGCTCTTCGTACACTCGCTGCCAATGGCAACTTATCTTGAGCTCTTTGAATCCAATCTGCATCAATATGAATTGGAGCCAAATCAGGCTCTGGGAAATAACGATAGTCATCAGCGGTTTCTTTAACTCGCATCAAAATCGTCTCACCAGTAGTCTCATCATAGCGTCGAGTTTGTTGCTTTAAAGTTTTACCAGCTAAATACAATTTAGCCTGGCGTTGCTCTTCAAACATCAAACCTTTTCGAACATAGTTAAATGAATTCAAATTCTTTAATTCAATTTTAGTTCCATGTTGATTTGAACCAATTGGCCGGATTGAAATATTTGCATCAACTCGCATTGAGCCTTCTTCCATCTTAACATCTGAAATTCCCGTAAATTGGATTGCTTCCTTCAACTGTTCCAAATAAGCATAGGCTTCATCCGGAGACTTCAAATCAGGTTCACCAACAATTTCAATCAAAGGAGTTCCTTGCCGGTTTAAATCTACATATGAATATCCATCACCTGAATGGGTATTCTTACCCGCATCTTCTTCAACGTGCATTTCAGTAATTCCAACTCGCTTTTTTTCACCATTAACTTCAATTTCTAACCAACCATTTTTAGCAATTGGCTCGAATTGTTGAGTTACTTGGTAAGCCTTTGGATTATCAGGATAGAAATAATTCTTACGATCCCAGTGTAAATTAGGTGTAATTTCAGCATGCAAGGCTAAAGCTGCCATCATACCAGCTTCAATTGCTCCTTTGTTGGCTTGTGGCAAAACCCCTGGATAGCCCCAATCAATAACGTTAGTATTTAAGTTTGGCTCTGATCCATAACTAGCAGGAGCTGGTGACATCGCCTTTGAATTTGTTTTTAATTCAACGTGGACTTCAAGTCCAATTGTGGTTTCAAAATTTGAAATGGCCATTAATTTTCACCTCCAGGAATTTTTTCAAATAAACGTGTGGCCTGTTCAAAAGCATACGCCGCTTGATAAATTTTTGCTTCTTCAAAACGATTTCCGATCAATTGCATTCCAACTGGTAACCCATCAACAAATCCAGCATTAATTGATATACCAGGTAATCCAGCTAAGTTAACAGGAATCGTCAAAGCGTCATTCATATATGCTACTTGTGGATCATCTTGATTTTCACCAAAGCCATAAGCAATATTAGGGGTTGTTGGTGCAATAATCAAATCATATTGAGCAAAAACATTTTGGAATTCATTAGCAATCAATGTTCGAACTTGTGCTGCTTTTTTAAAGTAAGCATCATATGAACCAGCTGAAAGTGAATAGGTTCCCAACATAATCCGTCGTTTTACTTCATCTCCGAACCCTTGTGTCCGCGTTTGAACATAAAGGTCTTCTAATGTTTTCACATTTTCAGCCCGGAATCCGTAACGAATCCCATCAAAACGTTGCAAATTAGAAGATGCTTCTGAAGAACCCAGAATATAGTAAGCCGCCACACCATATTTAGTATGTGGTAATGAAACCTCTTCAACCTTAGCTCCCAAAGCCTCTAATTGAGCAATTCCGGCTTTAACTACTTCAACAACTTTTGGATCTACCCCTTTGCCAAAGTATTCTTTAGGAATCGCAATTTTCATTCCCTTGACATCACCAGTTAATCCAGCAGTAAAGTCAGGGACGGTTTTCTTTGATGAAGTTTGATCTCGTGCATCATAACCAGCAATGGCATTCAAAACGAGCGCATTATCCTCAACCGTCCGTGTCAAAGGCCCAATTTGATCCAAAGATGAGGCAAAAGCAATCAATCCCCACCGAGAAACACGTCCATAGGTAGGCTTTAAGCCAACAATCCCATTAAAAGCAGCTGGTTGACGAATTGATCCACCAGTATCAGATCCAAGAGCAAAAGGAACTTGTCCGGCTGCCACAGCAACGGCTGATCCACCTGATGATCCACCTGGAATTTTAGTTTGATCCCAAGCATTTTTAGTTTGCTTATAATATGAAGTTTCAGTCGTTGAACCCATAGCAAATTCATCCAAATTTAACTTACCAACTCCAATAGCCCCAGCTTGCTCTAAGTTTTCTAAAACTGCTGCGCTATAAACTGGCTTAAAATCTTTTAGGATCCTTGAAGCTGCAGTAGTTTGAACATCCTTAGTAACCATATTATCTTTAATTCCAAATGGAATTCCAGCTAATATTTGATCTTCTTCAATCCCATTTTCATCCAAATTTTGGGCTTGTCCTAAAGCTTGCTCTTCCATCAAAGTAATGAAAGCTTCATAACGATCATCAGTAGCTTTAATATTATCAAAAGTTTCCTTAGTTAAATCACTGACTGATAATTCCTTAGCAATCAAATCTTGGTGTAAATCTTTTACTGTCGTTTTTAGAAAGTTCATTATTTATCTTCTCCTGCCGTCAAGATTGCTGGAACCTTAATCAAGGTTTCCTGAGTTTCAGGGGCATTTTGCAATAATGCAGCCCGTTGCTTAGCATCAACTGCCTCATCTTCACGTAATTCATTTTCCCCATCGGTCATTGAATACGTAGGTTCAACACCCTCTGTATCAACTTCTGCCAAAGTATCAACTACTTCAAAAATTTTATCTAATTGATTGGTGAAAATTGTTTTTTCTTGCTCTGTTAAGGCTAGTTTAGCCAAGCTAGCTACGTGTTCGACTTCAGCTTGCGTAATATTATTTGTTGTCATCAATTCAAAGTCCTTTCAAGATTCTGTTTTAATTTTATCATTTAAAAATGATTTATTTAATTTTATTTAGGCATAAAACGGAGACCTTTAGGATAGAAATTTTTCATTTGTCCATCAACTAGCTTACCAAATCCAGTTCCGTTGCCATTAATCGTCAACAGATACCAACCTTTCACTTGTTGAATATCGGAATCAACAAAAAAAGTTTCCCCATGAACATATTGAGCCCACTGTTGATCGTCTAAAGGATAAACATGCTTAAACATTTCCGGTTGTTCCGCCAAAGCCAAAGCCAAATTAGGTTCAAACCGATTCTTTTTAAATGTACCCAAATTCAAACCTGCACGTAAGACGCGCAATCCTTTCAAACTTGGTGTATCAGTTGGGACTAAATAAAGTTGATCTCCAAAAGTTATTAAAGTCCCCATTAATGGTCGTTGCAAAGTTTCATCAGCAAAAGTTTGCCAGATTTCTTTTTGGCTATCCGTCAAATTAGTTTTTACGACTTCCGGTGCCTTTTTAGCTACAGCATCAGCTTCTTTCAAACGCAAATGTGCTATGAAATGTCCTTCTCCATCTAAATGATGCGGAAATAATCGTGCCGTCTTTACCAATTCAGGATTACCATCGGCCCATTCTGGTCGACCATCATCCACTCCTTTTGGCTTATCAATTGGCATCAATTCTAACTCAGGATAACTATCCAACAACCAAGCAATAATTTGTTCATCTTCTTCAGGCGCAAAAGTACAAGTTGAATAGATTAATTCTCCACCACTTTTCAGCATTTTTAATGCTTCCACCAAAATTTCCCGTTGTAACTTTGCACAACGGCTCGGATAATCAACATCCCAATATTGCATCGCATCTGGATCTTTGCGAAACATCCCCTCACCTGAACAAGGAGCATCCAAGACAATTCGGTCAAAATATCCGGCAAATTTTGGCACTAATTCAGCCGGTGCATGGTTAGTGACTAAAACATTCTTAGCTCCAAATCGTTCTACATTTTCACTTAAAATTTGAGCCCGTTTCTTGAAAATTTCATTACTTACTAACAAACCTTTTTGATTCATAAACGAAGCCAAGTGAGTAGTTTTACCCCCTGGTGCTGCGGCTAAATCTAAAACTTTTTCGTCAGGTTGGGGATGTGCAATTTCTCCCACTAATTGGGCACTCGGTTCTTGAGAATAAATCAGACCTGTTGTATGGTCAACTGAATGACCTTTCAACCGTCCAAATCGTCCCCAATTTCCCCAAGCAACTGCTTGAGTAGTTTGCGTATCATATAGTGTTTGGTTAGCTTTTAACGGATTAATCCGAAAGCCCTTTTGTACTGGTTGTTTAAAAGTGGCAAAAAAGGCTTCTGCCTCATCCCCCAACAATTCCGCATAACGTTCTTTAAATCCCTGTGGAAAATCATCCATGATCATTACTTTTCCTTACTTTTATAAAATCGTTTTAATATAACGCGCTAATCCATCTTGCTCATTCGTATAGGGGGTGACATCATTAGCAACTTTTTTCAATTCCGAATTTCCATTCTGCATAACCACCCCGTGGCCTGCATACTCAATCATCTCTAAATCATTCATCTCATCACCAAATGCATAAACATCATCTTTAGCAATTTGATATGACCTTTGCAGCACTTGGAGCCCAGTATCTTTGGCAACCCCCGCAGGAGCTACTTCAAGAACCGGCGCATCACCACTCCAAATTTTAACGTTGACATTTTCTTTACCATAACGTGTTTGTATCCAATTTTGAATCTCAGTTTGTTTAGATGCATCAATTGCATGTAATAAAATAGCATTCACATCGGTTTTTAAATTAGCCTTATTTAACTGACCTTTTAACTTATTATCTTGTGGGAAAAATTTTTGATTTAATTTTTTAACACCAAACTGTTGACTCCAGGCTTGCTGATTTTGTTCCGCAATAACCAGATCAACACCTAAGTCACCTGCTTGTTCCAATAAATCAAAAACAATCGTGCGCTGAACTTGATGAGAGTAAGCGTCTCGCCAATTTTGATTAGGAATGGCGCCAAGTGCCCCATTGAAATTAATCATAGGTGAGTGTAAGCCTAGCTCTTGATAAATTGCATTGGTTAACCGCGGTGGACGTCCCGTAATAATCGAAATAATATGTCCTTCAGCTTGGGCTGCTTGCAATGTTTCGCGGGTATATTTTGAAATCATCCCAGCTTCATTTAAAGTAGTATGATCTAAATCAATTCCAATTAACTTACGTGCCATTTTTCGTCCCCCCATCGAATCCTTTATCCCAATATTATAGCAGAACTTCAAGGCGCCTCCCAATTTATTATCACCATGCTTATCTACTACAATATTAATAGCTTTATTAATCCAAAAAAAAACCAAGATAAGCAAAATTCTCATCAAAAAACTTAGCTAGTTTTATTTGAATAAGAATTTTCATCATATATCTCAGCTTTTAGATTAAATCAATTTTTTATTGCATCAAAGATGATTCATTTTCTTGATTTAATTTAAAATATTTTCAATTTTTTGTAACTCTTCATCTGACAATTTTAAATTATCAGTAACTTTAATATTATCTAACAAATGCTCAATTGATGATGCTCCAAAGACAATCGATGCCACCCGTCGATCTTTCAAAAGCCATGCCATGGCTAATTGTGCTAACGTTTGACCTCGATCTGCAGCAACAGCATTCAAAGCATTCAGCTTAGCTACTGTTTCATCTGGATTATCTGCTAATCCGGCATTCGTCCGATGAAGAGGGAAATCAGTTGGGAAACCATCAAGATAACGGTCTGTCAATAACCCTTCTGCTAGTGGTCCATAAGCTACTAATCCAGCATGATGCTGATCCAAAATTGACAACATATCATTATCTTCGGCTTCATTTCTGTGTAACATATTATATGAAACTTGATTAGTTACAAACGGCGTCCGTAATTCTTTAAAAATTTCCGCAATAGCTGCCGTTTGCTCAGCTGTATAGTTTGAAACACCAACATACAAAGCCTTACCTTGACGTACTAATGAATCTAAAGCAACAGCGGTTTCTTCTAGATTAGTATTTGGATCCCAACGATGAGCATAAAAAATATCTACATAGTCTAAATGCATTCGTTGCAAGGACAAGTCCAATGCTGCCCGCAAAGTTTTACGTCCTGAAAACTCGCCCAAAGGTCCTGGCCACATATGATAACCTGCTTTGGTGGTAATCACTAATTCATCACGATATGCTTTTAAGTCAGAATTGAAAACTGCACCAAACGTTTCTTCGGCACTACCATTTGAAGGACCATAATTTGAGGCATTATCAAATGAATAAATTCCATTATCAAAGGCTTTTAAAATCACTTCTCTTGAATTAGCCAATGGCTTTTGATCACCAAGGTTGCGCCAAAGTCCAAACGAAAGTGCTGGTAAGATTAGTCCTGAATCTGAAACCCGCCGTGCGGGAACTTTTTCATAACGATCTTCTGCTGCTGAAAATACCATAATTCCAATTCCTCCTCATTCAAAAAAACTAAGCTACTTAAATTTTTATATCTGGCTTAATCCGTGATCGTAACAAACCAGATAAGTCTTTATCTTGTCGAACGCGATTAATTGCATCCGCAATTAATGGGGCCACGGTGATAATCTTTAACTTATCAAATTGTTTTTCTGCCGGGACCTCAACGGTATCGGTAATCACAACTTGAGAAATTTCATCACAGTTCTTTAACCGCTCAGCGGCACCATCAGACAAGACGCCATGAGTCGCAACAACTGATACATCAATCGCTCCGGCATACTTCACTGCTTTGGCCGAAGTAACCATCCGCCGGCCAGTATCGATAATGTCATCAATGACAATGACTCTTTTTCCCGCAACTTCTCCTACTATCCCGTTGGGACTCTTAATATCTTCTTGTACTGCACGATCATTAATTACACCCCAATTTGCTTCCAAAATAGACGCAAATTGACGAGCTCGTCCGGCTCCGTTATGATCTGGTGCAAATACCACGGTATCTTCGCCTGTAAAATTACGTTCCAAAAAGTAATCCGATAACAATGGAGCTGCCAACAACTGATCAACTGGAATATCGAAAAATCCTTGAACCTGATCAGCATGTAGATCAATTGCTAAAATTCGTTGCACGCCATTCATTTCAAGTAATGATGAAACCATTTTAGCCGTGATCGGTTCACGTGACTTAGTTTTACGATCTTGTCGTACATATCCAAAATACGGCATAACAACATTAATACCATGTGCGGAAGCCCGCCGCAAAGCATCTACTACAATCATAATTTCCATGAAACTATCATTTACTTCTCCAGAAATGGGGGCCAGAATATAAACATCAGCTCCACGAACGCTTTCTAAAATTCGTTCATAAATCTCACCATCAGCAAATTGGTTGATAGTCATCGGCATCAAATCTGCACCCATTTCATCGGCAATCTTTTGCGCTAATTCATGATTAGTGCTCAAACCAATCAACTTTAATTCATGCTCCACCCGCTTATTCCTCCGTTTTCTATTACTTTATATTTTACCAAAAAAACATCATTAACGCAGTAGGTTAAGTGAAACTATTTACTTTTAATTGCTTTTTTAAGAAAAAAGCCTTAAACTAATTTTGACATATCAAACAAGCTGGGGCGCTCCATTTGAGCTGAGAAGTAACCCATTGAACCTGCTACGGTTAGCACCGACGAAGGAAGCTTGGTTATTTACCCGAGAAATTGTAAACGACCGTTCTTATTTGCTTTCAACGTGCAAAAAGAACGGTTTTTTGTTTGACATATCATAATAAATTCCCCGGAGGCATTATCATGCAAACAATTCCTGACAACTCATCACACTGGCAACTAAAAGATGTTATCTTTTTAGCTTTAATCGCCCTTTTCTTTGGTGTAATTTATCAAATTTGGGGTTTCTCTTATACTTTCATCGCTGCCACGCCGCTAAAGCCGTTTGCCAATGACGCTACTTTAGGCGTGTGGCTCATGGCCGGTCCTTTAGCCGGACGATTAATTCCAAAACCTGGTTCTGCCACTTTAGGTGAATTTTTGGCTGCAACTATTGAAATGTTCCTTTTTTCACAGTGGGGCGCTATGAACCTGGTCTCCGGATTAATTCAAGGTCTAGGAGCTGAAATTGGCTTTGCTAGTACTAAGTATCGGCCACGTCCTAAAACCAATCTTTTTATCTCAGCTCTCATGATGACAATTTTAACTTTTATTTGGGACCTTTTTCAATCAGGTTATTTAGCTTACCATCTACCCATGCTAGCTCTTCTATTCATAATTCGTTTCATCTCAACTGGGTTCTTTGCTGGAATTTTAGTTAATTTAATTGAAAAAATGGTTACTAAGACTGGAGCGATTCGTAAATAAATTATGACACTTTTAAAAATTAATGACTTAACCTTTACCTATCCAAATGATGCAAAGCCTGTTTTGAATCAAGTAAATTGGAGTTTAGACCCCCATAGTTTTAATTTATTAAGCGGGCCCAGTGGAGTTGGCAAATCCACTCTGTTACGTTTAATGGCTGGGCTTGAGCGTCCACAAAGCGGAACGATTACCATTGATCAATATCCGATCCATACAGTAGTCCCCTTTGAGCGTGCTAAACATGTCGCGCTCCTATTTCAAAACCCATCCCGCCAGTTTACAATGCAGACTGCTCAAGAAGAATTACAATTTGCATTAGAGAATTTACAAACACCACAAGCACAAATTGAACCACGAATCGAGAAAGTTTTAACAGCCCTAAATTTAACGGATATAGCGGATCGCCCTTTACTTCATTTATCTGGAGGTGAACAACAAAAAGCGGCCCTAGCAATCATTTTAGCCATGGACACAAATATCATTGTATTAGACGAGCCATTTGCTAATGTCGATCCTGATGCCCGCTTATCTTTATTGAAAACCTTAAAACAAATTCAATTAGAGCAAGATAAAACAATTATAATTACCGATCATGATCTAAACAATTATCAGCAGATCATTGATCATCATTACCAACTGACTTCCGCTGGTGAATTAATTATAAGTAAATCAAATCAACTTATGACAGCCCCTCCAGTCATTTTCAAAAAGCGGACTAATTTAATTAATGGGTCCTTATCTTGGACGGATTTATCTATTACGCAAGCTAAAAAAACATTATTGAAGCCAAATAGTTTCACTCTGCCAGCGGCCTCCATTGGCCTCCTTTCAGGTCAAAATGGATCGGGTAAATCCACTTTGTTACAAACAATTAGCCGTCAACGCCCGTTAAATGGAACCTTAACATGGGATGGCCAATCCCATCTAAAAGATTGGTCATCCTTTGTCGGCTATGGCTTTCAAACTGCCAGCAATCAATTTATAACTATGACTCCGGCTGAAGAATTTTCAATCAGTTTAAAAATCAGTCAACAAGCTGAATACTGGACCCCCACTTTGATCAATTCTTGCATCGAACAGTTACAATTGACCGAAGTTTTAAACCATAGTGTCTACCAGCTATCTGGCGGACAGCAAAAAAAAGTTCAAACTTTAGCCCTCCTAATCTTAGGATTGCCAGTTCTTTTATTAGATGAACCCTTAGCTGGATTAGATTTACAATCAATTAAAATAGTTATGAACATTATGCAAAAATATATCAAAAGCACCCAAACTAGTATCTTGATGATTTCACATCAGCGCCATGGTTTAGAAACATTTATTGATTATGAACGCAATTTAACACAACAAACTTTAATTAACCCAGCCGAGAGAGGATTATAATTATGGCAGGCCATTTTAAATTTGAACCGGCGTTGTTGCTATCAACCGTTTTATTAGCTTCCATTGAAATTTCCTTTGTGCGCAGCATCCCAGGAAATCTTTTTTTGGTTTTAATTGGACTATTTTATTTATTTTTAAATCAAATCAATTATCGAAAAATAGGTTTACTCTTACTCATTTCAATTCCATTAGCATTTGGAACCTGGACCTCATTTTGGTTTTTTGGAACTGGCGATCATCTCACCAATGCTCGACTTTATACGTCTCGACTTTATGCTTATTTAATTCTAGGTGGACTAGTTACACTAACATCTACTCCCCGAGATCTCTTAATAAATTTACATGCCCGCTTTAAGCTATCAAACACCTTTGTTTATGGTATTTTAGCAGCATTAAATTTACTCGACCAAGTAAAACAGCAAATCAAAACCATTCAGTATGCAGCTAAACTACGAGGTATAAAATACCATCTTTGGAGCCCTCAACTATATTTTAAAACTATCTTAAGCGCCAATTATTGGGCCACCGATTTAACCAATGCAATGCATTCTCACGGTTTTTCCGAGGGCCAATCACGGACTGAAGCACTGCCAATGCCTTGGCCCATTGTACAAATAATCATCTTAATTTTGATTTTAGTTCTATTCAATGGCATTTTATGGTTTTGCAAAAATTAAATTAAAAAAGAGGTTGGAACAATTAAGTTCTAACCTCTTTTCATTTAAAATATTTTATATTTACTTTTGATCAGTACGTGAATAATTAGCAATGTCAGCTAACAAAGTTTTTTCAAACTCAGCCAATGGCATCGTCTCAGTATCACGTGAACCGAAACGACGAATTGTAACACTTTCATTATTCTTCTCATCATCCCCAATTACCAAAGTATATGGAATCTTCAATGATTGCGCATCACGAATCAAATAACCTAACTTTTCATTGCGGTCTTCATATTCGGCACGAATTCCTTGGTGCTTCAATTGCTCCACAATCTTTTCTGCATATTCACTGTGAGCTCCACGATTAACTGGGATTACACGTACTTGATGAGGTGCCAACCAAGTTGGGAAAGCACCCTTGTACATTTCAATGAGGTAAGCTGTAAAGCGTTCCATCGTTGAAATAACACCACGGTGAATCATCACTGGGCGATGTTGTTCTCCATCAGAACCTACATAACCTAAATCGAACTTCTCAGGCAACAAGAAATCTAATTGAATCGTTGAAAGTGTTTCTTCGCCACCCAAGGCAGTCTTAATTTGAACATCCAACTTTGGACCATAGAAGGCAGCTTCACCTTCGGCTTCAAAGTAATCTAGTCCCAAATCATCCATAGCAGCCTTCAACATCCGTTGTGAATTGGCCCACATTTCATCATCGTCAAAATACTTTTCTGTATTTTTAGGATCACGATAAGAAAGACGGAAGCGGTAATCACTAATGTTAAAGTCATGGTAGACATCAATCATCAAGTTCAAGATGTTTTTAAATTCATCTTCAATTTGATCCAAAGTCACAAATGTGTGTCCATCATTCAATGTCATTTCGCGGACACGTGATAGACCAGTCAAAGCCCCAGACTTTTCATAACGATGCATCATCCCCAATTCTGCAATCCGCAAAGGCAATTCTTTATATGAACGTGGATGATGATTATACACTTGAATGTGTGAAGGACAGTTCATTGGCCGTAGTTCTAGGAATTCACCATCTCCCATATCCATTGGTGGAAACATATCATCATGATAATGATCCCAGTGCCCTGAAGTCTTATACAAATCTAAATTAGAAAGGATTGGAGTATAAACATGTTCATACCCAGCTTCTAATTCGCGATCAACAATGTAACGTTCCAAAGTCCGACGAATGGCCGCTCCATTTGGCATCCAAACAGGTAGTCCTGATCCAACTTCTTGTGAAGTAAAGAATAGATCTTGTTGAGCTCCAATACGACGGTGATCGCGTTCTTTAGCTTCATCACGACGCTTTAATTCAGCTTGTAAATCATCAGCATTCCAAAAAGCAGTTCCATAAATCCGTTGTAACATTGGATTTGAAGATTTTCCACGCCAGTATGCTCCTGCTACAGAAGTTAACTTAAAGTTTTTAATCCAACCAGTTGATGGAACAAGACCACCCTTATCCAATTCAACGTGATCACCTTGTACAGCAATTGAAATTTTTTCATCAATTGGCAAGTCATTAATCAATTCAACTTTGTATGGATCGTCTTTAAACATATCTAATGCTTCCTCACGTGAAATCACGCGTGAAACAATAGGTAAGTTTTCTTCCACAATTTTATGCATAATTTTTTCAATTGCTGGGAATTCTTCAACTGAAACTTGGCCTTCTGCATTATCAGTATCATAATAGAAACCATTATCAATTGCTGGACCAACTCCAAAATTCATATCAGGATGCAAACGTTTTAAAGCTTGAGCCATCAAATGTGACGCTGAGTGACGTAGTAAGCGCAATGCCTCTTCTGAATCTTTAGTAATCAATTCAAAATCACCACCAACCATCATTTGGTCATGCATTCCAACATATTCACCATTTAAACGACCAGATACAGCTTTTTTTGCCAATGACTTTGAAATACCATTTGCAATTTCAAGCGGTGTAACACCACTTGCAAAATTTTTAACCGCTCCGTCAGGGAACTTAATCTCAATATCTGCCATTACTTTACTCCTTATTTATGAAATGTTTTTTAATT
The DNA here is from genome assembly GCF_000219805.1 of Weissella koreensis KACC 15510. Lineage (NCBI taxonomy): Bacteria > Bacillati > Bacillota > Bacilli > Lactobacillales > Lactobacillaceae > Weissella > Weissella koreensis. The sequence continues at coordinate 1,149,297 of NC_015759.1, read as the reverse complement.
AACATTAAAAAAAGTCCCGTTCCAACATCATCTTGACATTAGAACGGGACGTTAACACGTGGTACCACCCGAAGTTTATGCATATTTAAAAATAAAATATACAACTCAAATCCCTTAACGCGGGGAAACGGAATTAGTTTTCTAATTCACTCCAAAAGTAGTATCAAATTAACCCATATTAACTGGCTTACACCGTCCCAGTCTCGCTTTTAAATATTTTAGTTAAATTAACATGTCTTTCTCAACGTTTTAATTATGACTCTTATTATAAGCACTTTTCCAAAGGGTGACAAGCCCCTCATTAATTAATCTCAATTATTACTAGCTTTTTGTACCAAGGCTTGCGTAAATTTTTGTAATTCATCCGTAGCTTTGGCATCTGGCCGCAAATTAACTTTTACTCCAGAAGCACCATGAATCCCCGCAGTCTTTGAAAATTGTTTCTCTAATATGTCAACCGCTGTTCCGTAATCTTTACCATAGTAAACATCTCCTGAACCAGCTACTCCATAAATAACGCCTTCCAAATCAACATCTGGTAAATCTTCATAAAAATCAATTGCTTCATCAGCTAAAGTTCCCAAATCAAAGGTATAAACCACTGTAACCAAAATATCTTGTGTCGTGGGATTTAAATCCAAAGCCTCAACATCAGAAATATCTTCCTTAATGGTTTGCACTCCTAGTCGTTCAAACTCAGCAATAATCACATCTGCAACATCTTCATTATTACCAGTTAAAGTTGCATACAAAACTCGCGCTCGCATTTGATCATCCTCCCACATATTATTCCTATTCAGCTATTATTGTTCCTTTCGATATTCTAAGGCCATTCCTTTCAGAATGTTTCTTAAATATCGATTTCCCGCTGGACGATAATTTCGATGATCAGGGCGCCGTAATACCGCACTCAATTCAGCATTTGAAACTTCTATTCCTGCTGACTTAAAAAAACTTTGATAATCTTCACTGGTATATTGCATTGCTATTTTCAATTTCTTTAGCACTACGTTATTAATATCGTCCTCTTTTTTCATATCAAAGGTTGGTTCTGAAGTTTGTCCATTAGCGTCTTTTTTAATTCCACGTTGAGAAATAATTAAACCATTCATAAACCGTTCAAGTTCTTCCATCGTTAAATTTTGATCTCTTGGTGTTTCTTTATCTTGACGTTTTAGAATCTTTACTAGTTTTTCATTGGTAAGTTCTAGACCACCTAATTTAAAAATTTTAAGCATATCTGCATTTGAAATCGCCAAGGCGTATCGTAATCGAATTACAATGTCATTATTATTCATTTTTATGTGTCCTTTGTTTTTTTCCTATTTAGAATGGGTGGTTATCATATTCAACCCAATTTTCATGGCTATCTTGAATCCGTTTAAACATTTTTTCCAAATCAGTTTCCTTAAAATTAATCACCACTGGTCGACCATGCGGACAATTATAAGGGTTTTTAGTTTGAGCTAACTGATCAATTAAATTTTGTGCTTCAATAGCATTCAACTTCCAATTCGCCTTAATTGAACGTTTGCACGCCATCATAATGGCTGTCTTTTCACGGAATTGTTGTAAGGTTAATCCTCCCTCACGCAATAACCAATCGACCATTTCATGCACCGTATCAGCTTCTTGCCCCGCCGGGAACCAGCCCGGATGCTCACGTAAAATAAGCGTATTGGGACCAAAATTTTCCAAATGCAGCCCTAGCTCCCTTAACGTCTCAGCCTGACTCTCTAGCTCCAACATTTCGACCGTTGTAAACTCAAAAACCAATGGAACTAGCATCTTTTGCTGTTCTAAATCATGTTTCGCTAGCGTTGCTTGATAGTATTCATATTTAACCCGTTCTTGAGCAGCATGCTGATCAATTAAATATAATCCATCTGAACCTTGAGCAAATAAAAAGGTACCATGTAATTGGCTTAGATATTCTAATTTTGGAAATCCGGCCAATTCTGACGTTGATTCTGTTTCATGGTCTAAAGTAAGTTGTGTCTGTTCTCCTGCAATTACAGTCGAGCTATCAAGTCCAAATGGATTTGCTTTCGATTCTTGCTGATACTTTTGTTCAAACGCTTCAACCGTTGCTTCGTTTAAGTCGCCCAGATGTTCTACCACAATCGGGGTAATCTGTCTCTCTTCATGGAATGACTGAATGTCTTGATTTTCTGATAATCCATTAGCTTTTTGGGAATCCAATAATCCATCTACGCTTAAATTCACCCGTTGATTTTGATTTTGAACTTGCTTATTCTTAGAGACAGTATTTAATTGTTGAATAAAGCTTTTTTCAGGTTGCCCATCATAATTCTTCTTAACTGAGGATTCAATTAAATTTTCAGTTGCATTGGGAATTAAATTAACATTATCAAAAGCCTCAGCGACCATTTTTTCTATCAGCGCTAATAATTTATCTTCTTTACTAATTCGAACCTCAAATTTTTGCGGATGCACGTTAACGTCCACTAGGCTTGGATCTAATTCAATTTTCAACACCGCCATTGGAAAACGGCCCACCATTAAGCGAGTTCCATAACCTTTAATTAAAGCTTTCGCTAAATTAAAATTATGCACATAGCGACCATTAATTAACAAACTAATATAAGATCGATTTGAACGAGTTAATTCCGGTTTAGAAATCCAGCCTTGTACTTTAAAGTCAGCATCATGATCATCAATGGTAACCATATCACGAGCCACACTTAACCCATACACAGAACTGATTACTTGTTGTAAATTCCCGTTTCCTACCGTTTGCGTTAACTGTTTCTGATTATGAACTAGATTAAAAGCAATTGCGGGATAACTAAAAGCTAATCGATTGATAATATCAACAATTTTAGCGAGTTCCGTTGATTGTGATTTAAGATATTTCAGCCGAGCTGGCGTATTAAAAAACAAATCACTAACTTTAATTTTAGTCCCCCGCCGTGCTCCAGATCCCTTTTTTTCTATAATTTTATTTCCTTTTATATGAATCATGGCTCCAGAAGTAGCATCAACCACTGCCGTTTCTAAAAAGACATCGGCAACTGAGGCAATCGAGGGTAAAGCCTCCCCCCGAAATCCTAAGGAATGGATTTGAAATAAATCCTGCTTCGTCTGAATTTTAGAAGTAGCATGTCGTAAAAAAGCTCGCTCTAATTGATCAGTTGGAATTCCTTGACCGTCATCTATCACTTCAATTGACTGAACCCCGGCCGCTTCAATTAAAATATCAATTTTGTGTGCTCCAGAATCAATCGCATTTTCCACTAACTCTTTCACTACTGATGCAGGCCGTTCAATCACTTCCCCTGCTGCAATCTGATTGGCCAATGTTTCTGATAATTCAATGATTTCCTGCATCATATTACCTTCCCTTTTATTTTCTTGATATCTTAAAAAGTTTGATCAAATAATTAGTAATGATAATTAATATTGTTCCAAAAACAGCAATGACGAAGAAGTTAGCAATGCCAGCATACAACCCTTGTTTAAAGACTAATTTAGCTTTGGAACCATAAATTAAAATATCTCCTAGTGGGGCAATTATCACCCAAGCAATTAGATTAGCCAAGCCTTGCCAAATGTTAAATGTTATAACCTTATGCCAGCTTAACGGACTAAAGATTAATTGTAGTCGTTGCGTAACCAAACCAAGCAATAATCCAAATAAACCATCCGCAATTACCCATGACCACCAGGCATTTCCTAATAATGAATAGTCTTGTAGCGCGTGGCCTAATAACCCCATCAAAAGACCAAAAATTGGACCAAATACTGCTGTCACTAATGACAGCCAAGCCATTCCAAAGGTAATTTGTGTATTTCTAACCCCAACTGGTAAATTAAAAATCGGCATGATTAAAGCAAAAAAGATAACACTAACAACAAGCGCTAAAATCCATTTTAATTTTTTTAAACGCATATTTGCTTCCTCTAATCCTTTTTCTCAATCTTAGCTGACCCTTCAACTTCCGCTTGTTCATCTTTTTCTGCTTGATTTTTACTAATATTCTGAATTTCACGATCAAAAAAGAGTGAAATTTTACTCATCACTGATTCTCGATCATCTAAGAATGATTGAACTGAAGCTGCTAATTCAATTCGCATCCCTGAACGTGTAACATCAGGATGATCCACAAACATATATACGTTCACATCTGTCTCAGGATCATTAATAATGATCTTACTAATTTGGTTCACATAACGAAGTGGTAAGTTAATCACATTGGTTTCAACACTTAAATGAATAGGTTCATCTCCGCTAATTATTATTTCTCCACTGACTAGTTTATTTTCATTAATTTTTTGTTCTAAAAATAAAAATAAGGGGTCTAAGTTAATCAAAGTTTGATCTTCCGCCGTCCAAACTTTATGTTCAATTTCTTCATTTTTCAAGGCTTCTATTACTTCATTTCCAGTTAGCTGCATTTTAAAATTCCTTATCTCAGACCATTGTTTGCGATTGCAAAATTAATCTAGCTTTTATATTAAACTCCATTTTACCACATTGATTTCCTACTATTAATCAATCCTCTTGATAATCTCAAATTGTCTTCTCAAAAGCCTCAAGCTAATATTTATTTACTTGAAATAAATTTAATTTAAATTCTTTATTCATAATACAAAAAAGAGGCTGAGATGAAAATCCCCCAACCTCTTTGAAAATAAATTTAATTTAAATTTTTCTACATCATACCGTTCATGCCACCTTGTGGCGCAGCTGGCATAACTGTTTCATCCTTTGGTTGCTCAGCAACGACAGCTTCAGTTGTCAACAATAGGGCTGAGACTGAAGCGGCATTTTGTAATGCTGAACGAGTAACCTTAGTTGGGTCCACAATTCCAGCATCAATCATATCTACCCAAGTATCATCAGCAGCATTATAACCAGTTCCTAATGTTTGTTCCTTCAACTTATTAACAATAACTGAACCTTCCAAACCAGCATTTTCAGCGATTTGACGAACAGGTGCTTCTAAGGCACGTTCAACAATATTGATTCCAGTTTGAACATCACCTTCGGCAGTTAAAGCTGAAACAGCTGGAATAGCATTAACTAATGCGGTTCCACCACCAGCAACAAAGCCTTCTTCAACCGCCGCACGAGTAGCATTTAAGGCGTCTTCAATCCGGTACTTACGTTCCTTCAATTCTGTCTCAGTTGCTGCTCCAACATTAATCACAGCAACACCACCAGCTAATTTAGCTAGACGTTCTTGTAACTTCTCACGATCAAAGTCAGAAGTAGTTTCCTCAATCTGACCCTTGATTAAAGCGACACGTTCACTAAGTAATTGTTTATCACCAGCGCCTTCAACTACTGTCGTACTATCTTTCGTAACTGTAACCTTAGCTGCTTGACCTAAGTTTTCGATGGTAACGTCCTTCAAATTCAAACCAAGTTCGTCAGTAATAACCGTTCCACCTGTCAAAACAGCTAAGTCTTCTAGCATTGCCTTGCGACGGTCACCAAATCCTGGTGCCTTAACAGCCACGACATTAAAGGTTCCACGCATCTTATTCAAAACCAAGGTTGGCAAAGCTTCACCTGTAATATCATCAGCAACGATCAAAAGTGAACGTCCTTGCTCTACAACTTGTTGCAAAACAGGAAGAATATCTTGAATGTTTCCAATCTTCTTATCTGTGATCATAATAAATGGATTATCTAAGTTAGCTTCCATCTTCTCATTATCTGTCACCATGTATTGTGACATGTAACCACGGTCAAATTGCATTCCTTCAACGACATCCAAAGTAGTTTCAATTCCCTTAGATTCTTCAATGGTAATAACACCATCATGACCAACTTTGTCCATTGCTTCCGCAATCAAAGCACCAACTTCTTCGTTAGCAGCTGAAATTGAGGCAATTTGAGCAATTTCTTCTTTAGTTGAAACCGTCTTTGACATATCATGCAAAGATTGAACAGCAGCATTCGTAGCTAATTCAATTCCGCGGCGAACCCCAACTGGATTAGCCCCGGCAGTAACATTCTTCAAGCCTTCGTTGATGATAGCTTGAGCCAATACAGTCGCAGTAGTTGTTCCATCACCAGCAATGTCGTTGGTCTTAGAAGCAACTTCAGCGACTAGCTTAGCTCCCATGTCTTCAAAATGATCTTCTAATTCAATAGACTTAGCAATCGTTACTCCATCATTTGTGATCGTTGGAGCACCATAACTTTGCTCAATCACAACATTACGGCCCTTGGGACCAATTGTTGTTTTAACGGTGTCCGCTAATTGATCAACTCCGGCCTTCATCTTTGCTCGCGCATCTTCAGAAAATTTCAATTCTTTTGCCATTTGATAAATCTCCTTACTTATTATTATTGAATTTTTACTTCTAATTTAATGTTTTTATAGGATGGCCATGATATCGCGTTCGTGCAAAACCAAATATGTTTCACCATCATTTTTAATTTCTTTACCGGCATATTGGTCATAAATCACTTCATCCCCAATTTTAACGGACTTAGGAGCTTCCAAATCACCAACTGTAGTTTCAGAAACTGCCACTACTGTTCCAGTAGCAGATTTTTCTTGCGCATTTGAAGCGATAACGATACTACCGACTGTTTGTTCTTTTTCATCATTGACCTGTAATAAAACCCGATCTCCTAATGGCTTTAACATGATATGATTTCCTCCTTTATTTTTAGCACTCATTGTTGTTTAGTGCTAATCAACACTTACTATAATACCACATTGGATAATTTTTTCAACCAAATCCAGAATTAAATCATAGTTTTGTAACCGATTACTTATCCCCGTTAATCTCAGCTGTAAATTCATCAAGATAGAAACGCATAAAAGCAGTCCGCCGGGCAGCAAGTTTTTTAGCCGTTGCTGTATTCATTTCGCCTTCTAACTTTAACAGCTTTTCATGAAAATGATTTATCACTGTACTGTGCTGCCGGTATTCCGCACTGGTCATATTTTCTCGTACTGCTTCATTGGGATTATACATCAAGTTATTGGCATGCCCTCCATAAGTAAAAGCTCTTCCAATCCCAATCGCCCCTAGTGCGTCCAGGCGGTCAGCATCTTGAACAATTTCACCATCTAAATTCAGCACATGATGTTGTTCCAAATTTTTAGCAAATGACATATGTGTAATAATATCTAAAACTTCTGCCCGCTCATCATCTGCCAATCCCCATTCCCGCATTTTAATACGTATTTCATCAATCATTTCATTGATATTATTCGTTAATTTTTCATCAATTAAATCATGTAACAAAACCGCAGTCACAATTACATCTCGTTTAAAGCCCTCTTCTGACTGCATTAATAATTCAGCATTTTGTAACACCCGCTCTAAGTGTAGATAGTCATGTCCCGAAAATTCTTGGCTTGTAATTTCACGGACATAATCTTTAATTGCTTCAACCTTCATCTAGACCTACCCCTTAAATTTACTATGATCGTCAAATCATAATTTCCACTACCAAATTATCAATATGCTTCAGTTCTTAGAAATTAATTTTGATATCATTTTAAATTGACAATAGAAATGATATGGCTAATCTAAACCAGTAATCACACCATTTTCATCAATATCAATCCGATTAGCTGCAGGTACTTTTGGAAGACCTGGCATCGTTAAAATTGATCCTGTCAAAGCTACAATAAAACCAGCTCCTAGTTTTGGAACTAATTCACGGACATGAATTTTAAAGTTTTTCGGTGCTCCGAGTGCCTTTGGATTATCTGATAGAGAATACTGGGTTTTAGCCATTACAATCGGCATTTTATCCCAACCCAGTTGCTTAAATTGTTGAAGTTGTTTTTGTGCTTGATCAGATAATTCATAATCAACACCGCCATAAATCTCAGTAACTAATTTTTCAATTTTTTCTTCAAAAGTATCCTCTGATGCATAAAGTGGTTTAAATGCACTCTCAGTTTCTGTCGCTGCTGCTACGGTCTGCGCTAATTCAATCGCTCCAGACCCTCCTTGCCCCCAAACATCTGCTACCACAGCTTGTGCTTGATGATTTTGCACAAAGTTCTTTATCAAATCTAATTCTGCTTCAGTATCATCGGTAAAGCGGTTAATTGCTACGATCACTGGAGTCTGATAACGTTGCATTGCCTTTAGATGTTGACCTAAATTAGCCAAACCAGCTTCCAACATTTCCAAATTTGGTTGGGTTAAAGTATCTAAACTCTGCCCACCATTGTATTTTAAAGCCCTAACTGTTGCCACTATAACAATCGTATCGGGAGTTTTTCCTAGAAGCGGTACCTTAACATCAAGGAATTTTTCACCCCCTAAATCAGAACCAAATCCAGCTTCAGTCACAACATAATCAGATAATCGTAAGGCCGTTTTAGTCGCCAAAAGCGAATTAGTCCCTTGAGCAATATTGGCAAAAGGTCCTCCATGAATCAAAGTCGGCGTGTGACCCAAACTTTGAACTAAATTAGGCTTAATTGCATCTTTCAACATTACCGTTAAAGCTCCAGCCACTCCCAAATCATCTACTGTTACTGGCTTATTATTGATATCGTATGCTACTACGATTCTTTTGATCCGTGCTTTAAGGTCCATAAGGCTCGTTGACAAAGTCAGAATGGCCATTAATTCGGATGCTGCCGTAATATCAAATCCATCTTCACGTGGGACACCAGAAGTTGGTCCACCCAGACCAATTGTAATATGACGTAATGCCCGATCGTTTACATCTAAAACACGCTTCCAAATAATTTTCCGCGAATCAATTTGTAACGGATTACCTTTTTGTAGGCTGTTATCGATTAAAGCCGCTAACGTATTATTAGCAATCGTTAAAGCATGAAAATCACCAGTGAAATGTAAATTAATATCAGCCATTGGAATAACTTGAGAATAACCGCCCCCTGTGGCACCACCTTTCATTCCCATGACTGGCCCCATTGATGGTTCACGTAGCGCTACCATAGTTTGATGATCAGTTAAATTTAAAGCATCTGCCAGTCCAATCGTTACCGTTGATTTACCTTCCCCTGCCGGAGTGGGGCTAATTGCCGTCACCAAAATTAATTTACCTAGTTCTTGTTTCTTTTGCTTTTCATTTAATGTGATTTTAGCTTTATAAGGACCATACATTTCTAAGTCATCTTCACTTAGGCCCACCTTTTCAGCTACTTTTTGAATCGGCCAGATTTCAGCCTGTTGGGCAATTTCAATATCAGTTGTCATGTTTTAAACCCTCCAAAATATTCGTATCTTCTTATATCCATTTATTATCATTATAGATGACTTTGAATAAATTGAAACGCTTTCTTCTTCTCCCTTATTTTTTATTTTTCTCATATTTATTAAATTTATATTTAATATTTATGATAAAAGTTGTTTGTTAATTTGAGCTTTAGTAAGATTAAATTAATAATTTAATTTTAAGGAGTAGGTCAATGCTTAAGGAATTTAAAGAATTTATTTCACGTGGTAGTGTTTTAGACTTGGCTGTTGGTGTCATTATTGGAGGTGCCTTCACAGGTCTAGTTAAATCATTAACTAATAATTTAATTAACCCAATTATCGGACTATTTACTGGTCAAGTTTCAAGTTTGGACAATTTAAAATTAACCATTACAGATAACTTAGTTTTGAAGTATGGAGCCTTCTTGGGGGACGTGATTAATTTCTTAATTACTGCCTTCGTAGTGTTTTTGATCATCAAGTTCTTAAATAAAGCGTTACGCAGAGATAAATCTAAGGATGAACCTGAAGTAGTTAATCCCGAAGTCGAAATGTTAGCTGAAATTCGTGATCTTTTAGCTGATCAAAAAAAGTAATATTTATTTAAACGCAATAAAAAAAGCATCCCTAAGTCCATTTTATGGACTAAAGAGATGTTTTTTATTTTAATTTCTTAATGATTAGCTAATCGAGCCTTTTCCATATAACGTAAAACTGGCCAGCCGACCAACATACCTAAGAGGCCATCGACAACGATTTCAATCAACACATTTACTCCTGCAATCGAAGTAAACATCCAAATAATTCCTACATGGTTAGGCAAACCAGCCACCGTTGTATTAAATATTCTAAAATGAATCCAGGTTAGTGTAATGACTAATCCTGTATTTATGATAGCAGCCAAGGCCCCTAGCATAAACATCAAAAAAGGGGATGTTTTATGTTTAGAATTATTGATCCATTTTAAATAAATCAGACCTATAATAATACCCACTAGCATTCGTGGTAATAGTGCTGTAATTGGATCTCGTAACATTAAAGATCCAATTCCAACCGGTAAAGTCCATGCATGATAAAACGAATATAGTCCCATCACAGCCCCAAGCAACCCACCGACTTTAGGTCCCAATAACATCCCACCTAATGCTACAGTAAAAGGTATTATTGTGACACGGACCATTGGATTAATCGGAATAAATCCCATCCATGGAACCATACACTGTAACAAAATAATGGCCATAAACATTGCCGTTAAAACTAATTGGCGCGTTGATCGTTTTTTATTTGTCATGTATTTTCCCTCTTCCAAGTTGATAAAAGTTTTTACCTTTTACCGACTGGCCCTTTTTTGATCAATCCAGGCTGCCATTCGTTCCATTCCAGAAGCTAAATCGTCATCATTAGCAGCATATGAAATACGAATGTATTCAGCCGTTTGATCTGAGAAGGCGATTCCTGGTGCAACCCCAACTCCACCTTCAGTGGCTAAAGCCCATGCAAAATCCAATCCATCCACTCCAGCTGAAAAATCTTCTGGAATACGTGCAAAAATATAAAATGCTCCTTGTGGATTTCCTACTTTAAAGCCCATAGCGGTCATTTTTTCAACAACAAAATCCCGACGACGTTGGTACACCTTCCGCATCTTAGCTGGTGCATCTTTAGCTTGCGTTAGAGCTGCAATTGCTCCATCTTGAGTAACCTGTGGTAAGGCGAAAGTTAATGTATCATGGACCTTTGAAACTTCTGCAATAATTTCAGCACTTCCAATTACAAATCCGATTCGATAACCAGTCATGGCATGTGATTTTGACAAACCAGTAATCATAACTGTTTGCTCTGGTAATAACTTCATCATTGAAACATGCTTAATATCATAAGTTAATTCCGCATAAATTTCATCTGAAATAACCCAAATATGATGTTTCTTAAACGTTTCTGCCAATGCACGTAGCTCCGTCTCAGTATAAGTAGCACCAGTTGGGTTGCTTGGATAATTAAACAAAATCACCTTCACAGGGAAATCTGCACTAGCAATTGCATCGTCCACCATTTGAGGAGTTATTTTAAACTCACTCTGTGAAGTATCTACTTTCAACATTTTTCCACCAATAATGTTGATAGCAGCATAATATGGTGGGTATGCTGGTGTTGGAATCAACACGCCATCACCAGGGTTCAAAAGTGTTTGGAACAATGCATAGATCGCTTCTGTGACTCCTGAGGTTACTACCACATTTTCAGGGCCTTGGAAATTTAGATCAAATTTTTCATTATAATTATCTACAGCAGCTTGACGGAGGACTAAATCGCCTTCGGCTACAGCATAGTGTGAATGATTATTCTTAACTCCATCGATAACAGCATCCTTAATCGAATCTTCAATGTTAAACCCTGGTTCACCAAAGGTTAAGTAAACTAAATCTTCGATCCCTGCTATTTTCTTTTGAAATCCAGTTAAGCCATCAATCGTCATTGCTTGGACGGTTTGGTTAATTGGTTGAACAAATTCTTGACTCATTCTTAAAATTCCTCCAAATTAATCCGCTATTTTCTTCTTGAATGTATTAGAATAATAATAGCTAATATGTTTAAAACATTATACCGTAAATTTATCAAAAGAGGGAAACCATGGGAAAAAATATACAAAATAAAATTCCAACCGATCTATCCGAATGGGACTGGTCAACGGCCTTAGATCCGGACATCAAAGATAACAATGAGCCACTGGTTCCATTAGGCCTTTTACCTGAAAAAATCATTGTACAACCTGCTTATTTCATCCAAAATCTTTCTGGAGCAATGTCAGAATTATACGCCCGGCAGACTGTTCAAAGTAAATTAGTTCAAGCAGCTAATTTGCTCCCAGCTGGATACAAATTAGTTATTTTTGATGCTTGGCGTTCCGTTTCAACCCAAGCAGCCCTATTTCACTCTCTTAAACGTAAAATTGCCCGCACCAACCCTTCTTGGACGAAAAATCAGATGATTGAAAAGACATTAGAAACGGTCGCTCAACCTTCCCGTGATCCAAAAAAACCTTCTCCCCATAATACTGGTGGATCTATTGATCTAACAATTGTTGACGATCAAGGTGTTATGTTAGATATGGCCTCTCCATTTGATGACTTTAATGATAGCTCAAAAACTAATTATCTCGAGCTAAAAGCTGAACTCAATCAATCTGAATTAAAAGCACGTGATAATCGCCGTCTTCTATATCATATTATGACTGAGGTTGGGTTCACAAACCTATCAAATGAATGGTGGCATTATGATTATGGTAATCAAAATTGGGCTAGTTGTAGCCAGCAAGAGCACGCACTTTATGGAGCAACAAAGCCATTTTTTCCATGGGTTACCATCCTTGATTAAATTTTATCGCATTTAAATATAAATAAATAGAGTATGATAAAAACATTCCTGTATTATAGTTTAAATTAAAGATAAAACTAGTTAAAAAATTTGAACCAAATTAATAAAAAGGCCAGGACAATTTCCTAGCCTTTTTATTAATATATTTTTGATGCACTATATTTTAGTTGTAGACCAACATTAACGATGGGCTCGATTTTTAATCTCCTGATACCGTCGATACCAAAGATCAACATATCCTTTAGAAAAGGGGCCTTCTTGCTGTTGAATCCAATCAACTAAGATCTTCACATGCTCACTCAAAATAAAATCAACCTCATTGGAATAATTCCATTTTTCACGATGAGCCTGATATTCATCAGCATCTAGTAACCGCTTTTCACCATCTGGATAAACTTTGATATCCAAATCATAATCGATATACTTCAGCGCTTCTTTATCCAGAACAAATGGGCTTGCCAAATTACAATAATATGACACTCCATTATCTCGAATCATTGCCACGATATTAAACCAATACTTACGATGAAAGTAAACAATTGCCGGTTCGCGGGTTACCCAACGTCGACCGTCATCTTCAATCACCACTGTATGATCATTAATCCCAATAATTTCATTCTCACTGGTTTTTAATACCATGGTTTCACGCCAAGTACGGTGTAGACTTCCATCGTGTTTATAGCTCTTTATCGTTATATAGTCACCTTCTCGAGGTAGTCGACTATTTCGCATAACTTTAATTATCTCCTTCGCCACAGCGACGAACTTCGTTTAAAATTATACCACGCTTAATCAAACTTTGCTTAAGTTATATCGTCAACGTATCAATGGCTTAATACCAACGTTTAAAATAGTTCGACAATCGAACAAGCACGGTCAAAATCGTGTTTATTTAAACCTAACCTAATAACAACTGAAATAATTAGGTATAACTTACTTAATAATTTTCTTTAACATCGCCCATAATATTGCTGAACACGTCCGCTACTTCTCTTCTAGCCTTTGGCGTAAGCTCCGCATATATATTTGCAGTGACAGCTATATCTTTATGCCCTAATCTGTCAGACACCTTCTTTAAATCCATGCCACTAGATATTAATAAACTAGCGTGTGTGTGTCTAAGTCCATGAATATTTAAATATGGTAACTTTTGCGTATTGTTGCAGTTGTACCATTCAAGAAATGATGCAAATTGACTATACATTTGGTTTCTAAGCACATCAAATACAAAACTTTCATCGTTAATAGGTTGTCCCTTTAACATTGACTGTTGTGCCTGAACGTAATGCCATGCTTTCAACTTATCAATTACCACATCATCAATATCAATGTACCTAAAATCATCCCCATTTTTAAGACCTTTTAAATAATGATCCTTACCATGTCCATCCAAGGACATACGACCATTAAGCAACAATTCACAACGTTCAAAGTCTACATTGTTCCATTTAAGGCCACATAATTCTCCACCACGCATACCAGTTCGCAACAATACAGTAAATAGTGCTAGAAATTTATCTCCTCGTTGATAATATTCATTTATTCCGTGTTCAAACATTTTAGCTTGTATTTCGTTATAGAAACGCACTTCACGCCGTGGAGCTTTTTTAACCCTTACCATTTGAATATGTTCTAATGGATTGCTATCACAGATTATATGTTCACTATCCACTGCGTATTTAAATACACGTTTAGCATATCCTAACATCTCTTTTGATTGTGTATATTGAGGTATAAACTTATTTACTTTATTTTGAATATCAATCCTAATAATCCTATCTAACCTCAAATTACCAAATAACTTAGGTTTTAATAGATGATTTTTAAAATGACGTGCCACTTTATCTTTAGTCGATTGTGCAAAGTTTTGGCTTTCGTAAAACTTCCACCACTCTTTATACGCCTCTTCAAACGTATATGGTTGTGGTTGCAAGTGTTCTAGTTCCTTTATAACGATCTCGCCACGTTCAATAGCTTCATTTAATTGTTTCTCGATCATAATAGCACTGGTTTTACTGTCAGTGTTCCTATACTTATATGTTGTATGACCAGTTACTTCATCAGTCCCAACGTACACACGTACTTGATATTTACCATTTTTTAGTTTTCTAATACTCATAATTTTTAAGTCCTTTTCCAGACATGCCCGCCAGCTATGTATTGGATTAGGTTTTTCTATGTGTAGTGGTTTTGGCACTTGAAATGCGTAAACCTATCGAGTATTAAAAGCTATGGTAAATATTTTTACGTCGCGTTAAGAACAATGTTCTTATCATCAATTAATATGTAATCTAACTTTCAAACTTAAAACAAAGTCGCAAATTAGCTCTTTAAAATAGATTGAGGGAACGTCCCGCTTATTTTTAAATAAACGTCATATATTGCATTTACGCACCAATTTATAGTTACTAAACTTTAGAAATAATGTAATGTACTTACATGGTTTAAACATTAATAAATTAAACTTTTTTGATAAGTAATATCAATTTCTTCTTGAGTTATTGGGTATCTAGAAATTAAAAAGTCATCTAAATGTTGAACAAATTCTTCCGACGTATTTTTATCCATATATATTTTATTAAAACAATTTACTTGCCACTGAATATTAGGTCGCTCTTCTTTTACTAGCCAATTAATAATTTGTGGACGAATATAAAACGTATATCCTTCTATCCCCAACTGCATGTTATTTAATTTATCAATTTTATTTTTATCTTCTATAGCAATTAAAATATGTAGAATTGCATGCTCAACAAGGTCACAATATACTAACCTATCTTTAGTCTGATATTCAAAAGGAATGTTAAAATCTACAATTGCCCGAGCATTTGATATGAGAATCTGTTTGTCTTCATCTATATGATGGCAATACAATCCTTCGCTTGTTCTTGAAATTTTTCTTTTTGTTGGTGCTTTTATTTCTCCTCTTTTAAATCGATTATAAGAAACCTCCGAATAATACGAATCCACTGCTGGTCCATATTTTTCAAGTAAAAAATCTACAACTTCTAAATAAGTTTTCTCCAACAAGTTTTTATAACTATCTTCTTTATTCATAAATAAACTCCTATTTTATAATTTTTTAATAAATATTTTGTTACTTGTATTAAACTAACTATATATTTGCCTGCGTTAAATTGCGCCAGCGACGTGAGACCAAATGTGGACTTACGTGAGTACAAATGTGTACCGACCTGAATTAAAACAGATACAAGGGAGTAGATTGAACCGACACACTTAAACCCATCGAAATCGAGGGGTTTAATAAATAATCAAGGGTTATCTAAATAATACATCCCCTTTGATGACGTCGCCGACCGCTACCCCATCAATTTAATACATGAGTACAAATCTCTGCCGATCTGAAGAACTAAAATAGTGCCACAGATATAAGGGTGTAGATTATACCGACATCCCCTTTTTAGGGGCTCCCAAATCTCCTTATATAATTAACAGTTGCAAATTATGAAGCCGTCGTTAAATACTTGCTTGAGGGGATGAATTTAGATGTTTTAACCGTCAAAAATAATACGAAACATTTATAAACTATTTTGTTCTGTTTCAGTTCAATGCAAAACATTTACGAACTATGTCATGCCCATAAGTGGGTACGTAGTTATAAATACACAGCATCTCCACAAGTGGCGACAACATCAACGAACGTACTTTTTTTAGGCACGACCGTTGTCCTTAATTGGACAACCGTAGTTATGCTAACGCTTGTTAGACTACTAATCTAAATTATCCTTTATTTTATCTAATTTTTTCATTCCCAAATTATTTTCTTTATTAATATTTGTTAATTCCTCTATTTTAAGTATCAAATCAAATTTTGCAGAAGATATTTCTTTTATTTTTTCGTCATCCCAATTTTTAAAACCATTAAATTCATTTAATTTAAGTACAAGTACACTAATTATCGTATCAATAGATATTAATTCATGCATTTTGTACCTATCTTCAAAATTTAACTTAGAAACTTCTTCTAATATATAATAACCACTAACATCCCTACCAGTCATTTTATACAATGCAGCTATTTCATCTTCTAAATTTATATTCGCAGCTTCTTTTTCAGCATTCTCAAATGCTACAGTGTGATCTTTATTGCTAAAATCCTTTACTATTAGGTCAACTAGTTCAGATTTACTAGCATTTTTTCGAATTAGTTCGTCCAATCCTTTTGCCAATTCATCATCATGCTTTTTTACAACTTCCTTGGATTTTTTAAAATCACTAACGCCCTGCAAATAACCAATATCAACATTAAATATATCAGCTAAAGCCTTCCAAGTAGTCAATTTTGGATCGTGAGTACCAGTTTCATAATTATTTATTGTAGCTCTACTAACGCCGATTAATTTCGCCAAATCATCAATGTTCATCTTTTTATTTTTGCGTTCTTCTCTAATACGATTAGGCGCTTTTTTTATTTGTTTCATAGTAGTCAAAGTTTTCTCCTTTTGCTAATCATTGTATATATTTTAACTCATTTTGTCCAGATTGTTGACAAAGTCTAGAATCTAGATTATTATCTTAAAAGAAAAGTATAGAACTTAGACAAAAATTAAAGAGGTTAATTAAAATGCAAGCAATTATTACTGATAAGCAACAAAAAGAACTCTTAAAATTACAAGCATTAAATCGTATGACTCGTACAAGCCTAGCTTTAAAAATTGGAGTTTCCAGAAGCACCATTCAAATTATCTTAGATGAGGCTACACCATTTGCCGTCCACTCCAAAACATTTACTGCTGTTAATAACTTCTTAATTGAGGAGTTATCCAATAAATAAGGAGCCGTCATGAACGAATTAGTTATGTACAGCAATCCCACGGACGGAATTTATACCACGCCAGAAATCATCGCAGAATATACAAATATTCAAGTTGAATCAATTAATAGACTTATTAGAAATCATAAATCTAAGTTAGAAGCATTTGGAGTTATGAGATTTGAAATCCGTAAACCTCTAAAAGGCTCAAAAGGTGGTCGACCTACAAAACATTATTTTTTAAATGAACCACAAGCAACCTTATTAATTACATTTCTAGATAATACTGATACGGTTGCCACTTTCAAAGAGAACCTTGTTCATGCTTTCTACGAACAACGAGAAGAACTTACAAATGCTCGTATCATGTTAGAACGCAATCATAAAACTAATAAGGACTTAGGCGAAACTATTAAAAATTGTCTACCTGATAACCCTCATGCCTTTTCTAACTATCACACCCTTGCTTACATGGTTGTAACTGGTTTAACACCTAAGCAGTTCAGAGAAGCACGAAACGTTACAGACGCTCAAGATGGGCTAACTGCTAATGAATTAAAGCAAATGGAACTAATCCGTAGCACTATGGCAGGACTAATTGAATTAGGTAAGTCATATCAAGAAATAAAAGAAATTGTTCAATGATTAAAATTAGGGGATGTGCATCCCCGCTTGTCAGGCGTGACATTAAACACGACAAACACACCAGGAGATTTACACCATGAAGACACAAGAACAATCTAATAACGGGTCTGCTAACAATGTAGCAACCCCTACTATTCAATCAGAGGACGGATTAGGACTACATCAAGCAGTAAATGGCTTATATCTTGCAATTGAAAAGAACGACTTAGAAACTGCTTTTAAGTACACTGATTGGATTAAAGACGTTGCTCGTGATTATGCCAATCCAGATAGTGAAGCAAATGGGTCTGCCGAGAAGTCGGCCACCCCAAAAGAAGAATTAAACGATAGTTACGGCATTGTTGATCTTGCCTTTAATGTTGTTCGAGCTGGTAACAAACAAGATGAACACGGTGTTCAAGAAGCCGTTAAAGAATTGAATACCGCTACTATGGATTATTTTGAAGACATCGCTAACCAATAACACCAATTTATATGGCATTGCCCGCCAGCATAAAAAAAGCCCCCTAGAGACTAACTAGGGAGCGTACATATAAATATGTGGAAAGGAACTTAAAACCTTATGAGTAATAAAAGTATATCACAATCTAATGTGTTAAATCTCTACCCTGCTATCACAGTCAACCAAACGAAAACTGCTAAGTTAGTAGATGTATCAGTCCCTACTATCAAAAAATATATTAATCAAGGATTGCTACACCCTAAAATAATTGGCACAAATAAGTTATTTGATTTAGATGAGGTCAACGCTCTTGTAAGACCACGTAATAAACACAGTAAGTCAATATACTTAATTGCTGATGTTGGCGACTATGAAACATTTATCAATCAAGTTAAAAATGACGTACTTAAGTCTATTCAATCAGAGCAAACAAAAAGTCTTAACGCCGAGCTACCAACTTCACGTTAAGACTTAACACACACTACTATAACCAGCATTTAAGCCAATTAAAGGAGTTTTTACAATGACAAATATAACATATATAACTACATCAATGCCAGACTTACGAGAAGCTATGACATTGAATGAATTAATCAATCGACTAAACAAGGCTAGTGATGACTGGAAACACCCAGTTATTGCCTTATATGCTGAAATTTACCGAGATACACTTTTCAACTTTGGTTATAACGATTATCAAATAGCGACCGTTCAAGATTTCTATCTTGATATTCATAATATGGTACTCGATTTATTCAAGTTAAACAATCATGCCCACACTGTCGCTCGTTGCCTCACGCAAGCCATTTACGGAGGTTAAAACATGACAGATACAAATATACCTGAACACATTAAACACTTAATTAACGTCATACCTCGTGGCATTGATAATGCTAAGCCAGCTAGTTACATTGCTAAGCTATTCCAGCCTGAAATTGACCCACGTACAGTCCTAGCGTATAAAGCTATTGCGATCCGTGACTATGGTATTCCAATTGGCTCACGCAGAGACAGTCAAAATGGTGGACTATTCCTTATTGAGAACGACGAGGAACGAACCAGCGTATTAAAAGTTTCAAGTAGTCAAATAACTAGTGAGGTCTTAATTCAAAACGCCTTAACCCAGATTGATTTAAATAGTTGGGAGTTTAAGTGATGATAATGTTTGATATTAGTAAACGCACTTCAGAAGAACGGACAGAAGACATCATAAGAGGTCAAGTTATGACTATTAAGAACCAATCACGGCGCATTGATGACTTAGAAAACTATAAGAAGAAAGCTGATGAAGTTATCGCTAACCTACAAGCTGAAAAAAATATTCTTAAACACGAAAACAATGGACTTAAAACCGCCCTTAAATTCCAAATGACTGGAGATAAATAACATGATCGATATTAATACCCTATCTGATAAATTCATGACTGAATTAATTAAAAATACAACTGTTATAGAACAATCTAATTTATCCGATAAAGATAAAGTTACGGCATTTAAGACACTTATCAATCAATTAAACGAATTATATTAAGGAACTAGTCAAATGAAAAACATAGATAACGCTGAACAAATTCTAACCGCTTTGGCAATTATAGATTTAATTAAAATTCAAAACGATATTTTCGCTAATTCAGACGGAAAAGATATTAATTACGATATGAAACAAATTGAACGGTTAACTATGCCTATGAGACTTTTATCTGATCATCTAACAACACAATTAGAACGTTACCCTGAAAATATTAAGCCTGAATACTAAGGAGATACTAAAATGAAGCAATATGATTTAAGTACATTACAAACCAATGTGACCATGGTAGAACAAGTTAACAGTATTATATTTTCACTAATTGGTAACTATCCTATGCCTAAACAAATTTCATCTAATCCCACCTATGAAGAGCTTAGTACGGTCAATGAATTAATTAAAGTAGTTGCTGACGTTCGAGAACTTGCTTCTGTTGCTAATGTTTTATCTTCTCGAAATATGTATGAAATTATTAATTTACCTATGACTTTAATTGATCCAGAGGACTAGCCATGACAGAAAATACAGCGACATCCCCTATTAATGACGAACTAATAAACGGTTTGATTGCCGGAGGTCTAACACAAGATGAAGCTAAAGAAATGTTAGGGCTTGAAAATAAACTTAGTCAATCCCAAAAAGACGCAGTTAAGCAACGCCTTAGCAATGAAGAACGGGAAAGAAAAAAAGATAATTTTGATCCTACCCGAGCCTTAGATATTCAAATACAAGATCCAGAGAAAACAGCCGATACGATCTTGGCCAACATGTTTTTAAAAATGTACCAAATCGCAGACGCTGAACAAGTAATTACATTTTTAGAACCATTGGGAGTTACAACCGAGCGTAAAATATCAGCGGTTGAGAAAATTGTGGCCAAGAAAATTAAATCTATGAATGGACGCAGTAAATTGAACCCAAAAGGCTATATTAACCTAGGTAATCCCAAAGGTATTAATAACGTTGTCTTTGACGTTGCCAGAGGAACTATCAGACCAAAGCAAGAACCTCATGAAGCAATTTATACTCGTGTCACTACTCCATACGATCCAAAAGCCACTGCCCCAAAGTTTCAAAAACTATTCTTAAATCATGCAACAAACGGCGAAGCATTTACCAAACTATTTAAATACATCGCTTACGGTATCTATACCCGTGGTGTTATGAAAGATGTTTATATTATTCAAGGTTCGGGTGGGGATGGTAAAACGCAATTCTTAGAAGCCATTACTAATGCCCTAGGATCATACGCCAATACATCTATGACCAGAGCTGATTTAAGCCCTAAAAGTAAAGATATGAACCGTGTAGGGTTTGGTCAATCTAGCGGGGCATTAATTAATATTATTGATGAAACCGAAGAAGGACTTATTCTAGACGGAGAAACTCTTAAACGCTTTTATAGTGGTAAGAACAGCCCTATCTCATTAGAGAAGAAGGGAGCTTCTAAGCCAGTAGCTATTCAAATCAATGGTGGTTTAATAATTGCAACTAATAACCTACCTACTACTAACGAAGCAGCAACTAAGAACCGAATATCATTAGTTGAAGTTGAAACCATACAAGAAAAGATTGAGCTAGTTAAACTAACCGCTATTATGCAAGATGAGGCTAGTGGTATACTAAACTTATTACTTGATGAGGTAACCAATATCGCTAATAACGGATACGATCTACCTAAAGGCGATAAAGAACTCTTTGCTATCAGAAGCGCAGAGATAAACCCAGAAGTCGAGAAAGGTAAAGACATTGAATATTACATCAAACAACGCTATATTGTTACTGATGACATAACAGATACTATTGATGTAACTTACTTAAATGATTCTATTAAGCGTTACGCCAAAGAGAACAGCGGGCAGTTAAAAATAACTAATAAAGATATTCAAAAAGCATTAAAAGGCTTAGGTGTAAATAAAAATAATGACACCTTTAAATATCGTAAAATTAAAGAAATTCCATTGATTTAAGTGAACCAAAACGAACCACCAAAGAACCACTAAACGAACCACCCTACACCGTTGTCCCCCAACGTCTGAACCAATAAAACCCATATAAATTAAAAGTAGTATATAAACACTATACCTATATAGGGGCTTTTTTCAAAAAGTAGCTTTTTTGGTTCACATACTGATGTATAGCTATTCGTAGCGGTTCAAAAAGTAGTTCCGGACTAGTTCATTTATGAGAATTGTGCATATTATGCAAAATATACGCATAAACGATAATATTAAATATTGATTGAATTTAAAGCAATAAAAGACTAATTATTAACCAAACGAGTACGACTGATAATTCAGTCTATCTCGATACATAGAATAAATTACGACCTTACTAAACTTACCTGAAAACTTGACATAACTTGACATAAAAACCTAATAAAACCTAATATTAAATTTATAAAAAGTGTGCACACAAAACTAAAAAGGTATGCACACAAAAAGTTACAAATTCAATGTAACTAAATTCAAAAAGGTTGCAAGGTTACACCAAAAGGTTGCAACATAATATAAAAGTGTTGAAGTGGTATTTATAGCTACCTCATCCCCTCTGTTAAGCCTATTGGATTGCGACTATCAGACTAATAACAGCCGATATTTACGCACACAAATGTTAGTATTTGTTAGTCTAAAATGTTGGTAAATGTTGGTATTAAATGCTAACATTTGCTAACATCGTTGCAACCAAAATGTTGACATTTGTTGACATCAAATATGCATAAAAAAGCCGTTATACATTCAGCAATAAAGTTGAACATATAACGGTTTTAATTTGAAGTAATATAAGCCCATTTAAGACGTTTTACGTTGATTGAATATGTTTAAAGTCGCAATTAGTTTTAAACTATCACAGGTTAGTTATAATTTAATTATGACCCCCGCCCATACTGTTGATTAAGAGAAACGATGTATTTTTGTCGTTGCTTTTACCATTAACAGAAAAGCCTTTTTTATGCAATAAACTAGAAAAACAATAACTATTAAAAAGTATCGCTTTAGCAATTTGCTATACTTTTTTAAATAATGGCTTCATTATTATTGGTGCGACGATTGTTGAAATAATTACTGCAACTATAAATTCTGACGATATATCATCATTAATAATTTTCGAAGATATTCCTATCTGAATAATGACCAAAGCCATCTCTCCTCTGGATATCATCCCAGATCCAATTGCGTTTGCCATATTAGTATCAAGTCCTGACAGTCTAGCACCTACGTAAGAACCATAGAATTTAGTAATTACAGCTAGTAAACTAAATAATACAATGGCAGGTAGTTTGTTATTTAAATCTTGCACTGCCACCTCCAGACCAATTGATCCAAAAAATACTGGATAAAAAAAATAATTTCCGGATTTTGTGCTCAAAAAACCCAATCTTTCGGCAAAATCGTACTTTCTCAAAATCAAACCTAATGCAAAAGCGAATAAGGGTAGTAAATTATTGATACCTAGTGTCCCGCCACCAACAAATATTGAAAACAATGTTACCGCTACTAAAGCTATAATATCATCCAAAACAGCGGCTGAAAGAATTATTGCACCAATTTTAGTAGCTAATTTTTTTTGTTCAGCCAACACTGCTAGCGTAATAGAAATTGACGTAGCTGAAAAAACAACACCAGCAAAAATTGATGCCTGAACACTATACCCAAATAATAAAAATGTAATTGGAAAAGCTATCAAGGGAAATAATACCCCCGCCACGGCGATCGTGGAAGAAGCTTTAATATATTTTTTCATCTCTTTTAAATCTGATTCAAGTCCTGAATTAAGCATTAATAGAAATACACCTACCTCCGCAATTAAGTGAATTAAATTACTTGGGTGTACTATATTTAAAAAACTTGTTCCCAAAAATATCCCAGATAATAATTGTCCAACTACTTCAGATAGTCCAAAGCGTTTGCCTATTTTACCCAGAGCAATCGTAACAATAGTCAATAAAAATAATAATAAATATTCCATTATACCTCCTAAAATTAAAAAAGCTTCAAAAAAGGTTAGTTCCCCGACTAACAATTCTTGAAGCTTACGCTCAACCGTTTAAGATATAATTGTATCATAATCTCAGTCCTAATTACACGATTTAAGAAAATAGATTTAATCTACAGTACTATATTTGCGAGGTATCACTTATGGCATTCTCAACAACTTTATACGATTATTTTGGCGGACGCTTAGCAATTGAGTTTAAGTTATGTAACATGATATTAGATAGTGACTTTAGTACGCCAAAGTTAAATACAGACCAAATTGACATATATACGCAGGTAAGGGACTTAGTAGAACATCAGACCAATCATATTGAAACCACCTTTAGCACGCTCACAGACGACGAGCAGGACATACTAAATCAAAGCTACGGTAAGGATAAGCTAACCGCCAATACACTTGCTAGAATCTACAAGACAACGCCTAATCACATTAACAAAATACGTCAAAAATTCACCCAACGTTATAAAAAGACTGGTGGGGATGTGCGAAATCATCATGACTTATTAAAGATAGCTGTAGAAATTAATAAAGCAGTCGCAAAGTAGAAATAAGATAAAACGATCTAGTTATAGTCTAGGTCGTTTTTTTGATGAGGGAATGATCCTATTCAATTAATTATGGATAATATCAGAGACACATACGACTTTAGAATATAACACTCTCCCCCCGCATATTTTCATATTAAAGGAGCGCACACAGTTCATGATCTTATAGAAATATCTAATTTTTGAAAACTTTTATATAGGGTGGCTTAATGGATATAAAGATTAATTTAAAGCTATTCGTAATTAAAACAATCTATTTTTAGCCGTCGTTTTAGACCACAAATAACTAAAAAACGCCCGTTTTGGACGTTTATTTTTTTGCATAAATTCAATTGTATCAATGATTTAACAACGTTACCCCCACCCTACACGTTTTTAGCATATTTTAGACAGTCGAGACATTTTACCTCGGTGTCCCAAATTCATTGAATTGTTATTTTTTATAATGGGGGGGTATTTTAAAAAGACGGTATTATTTATTAATTTATTACAACATAAGCGGGGGGAATTAAAAAAGCTTAGTAAATTCAGTACTAAACTTCTAAATAATTCTTATTCTGTAGTATCTGATGATTTCCAATAAAACATTGGTACCTTTTCATTAGCGTAATCCCAGTCATACTTTAAAAGGACTGATACGACATCAAGTAAATCTTTCATACTAATATTGTCATCCGATACTTTAGTGGCTACATATAAATCAATTGCTGAAATTCTGCCATATTTCATAGTTTCTGTTTGTTGATTTTCTGGTTTAAATTTAGGTTCACACCAAAAACAAGATCCTATGTAGCCTATTGTTTTACCTTCATTATCTACTTCCTTTTTAGGGTTCATCCAAAAACGAGGTTTAATTATCTCTTTTTCTGCATTTTTAAAACTTAGTTTTTTATTAACATAAACAAATCTGATGGCTTCTGGACTTACACTTCCACGTAATAATCTTCTTAATTCTATTTTACCTTTCGATTTATCCAAATCACTACTAATCCATGATTTTAAGTCTTGACGCCATTTTGTTTCATCTCTTATACCATTACCCTTTACGTTGAACAAAGGAAACAATGTAATTAGTAAAGTAACTAATGAAGACATAATATTTTTTATTCCGTCTGAATTTGATTTATTTGATAAGTAAATATAAATAACTACCACAAGTGCAATGCCGGTTATAAAATACATTATTCCTCTGGCTATTCTTCTTTTGTGCGGAAATTTAATCCATATTTGATATGATCCCATAATTATATATTGCAAAATAATAGTAATCATTAATATCCATTTTAAAACATCCATACCCATCCTCCTAATTGTTGTATACTACTCCTTAAAAAATCGCTTCAACAATTAAGTCAAAGCGAACATGCCAGCGGGCAAATCTATAATTTTTAAGCACGTAATTAAGCACAAATTCCACGCAGATTATACGTAAAAAAGCACGAATTAAGTTATACCTAATTATAGCTATCGTTAGTTTAACCGTTTATATAACTAGCTTTTTAGTATCTATTTGTGCCTATTATTAGGTTAAACAGAAACTTTGCTTAAGTCTGATAAACCATCACCTGAACTACCAAATTAATCAGAACGATGCTCTTTTAACCATTGATCCACTTTTCTTAGATCAAAGCCTCGTCGATACATTCCTGCCTTAACCTTACTTTGATAATCCCAACCAGTAAGATGTTGATATTTTTGAGCTGTTTTTTCCATCATTCGCTCAAAATTTTCTTGAGCCTGTTCTTCATCGACGGGAGTCTCGGCATGATAATCTTGTAACGCTTGTTTGATTTGACGTTGATCAAATCCGTTTTGATACAGCTTTTGCGTCACTTTTTGATCTGCCATAAAAGCTGATTCACGGCGATATTTTTGAAATAAAGGATCTATTAATTCAGATAACTTCTCCCTTTGTAGCGTTTCATCATATTCAACCAGTAAATCTTCAATTATAAATTGATCAATCCCATATTTTTTTAAATTAAATTTAATAGCCCGTGGACCTAATTTTCCGCGTCGAATCTGACTTTGAACATATTCATTCGCAAATTGTTGATCATCAATAATATCCAATTGTTCTAAACGTTCAATTGCTTGTTCAATTACTGAAACAGGAAAATCAGCCTGCTGTAATTTTGTTCGAACTTGTTGCTTGGAATGCAGACTATTAGCAGCATAAGTCAGAGCCTTTTGGTAAGCCTTTTGATTATATTCAGCTTCAATAATTGTAGCCTTTAATTCATCATCAACTTTGGTCCCCTTGAACAAATTAAATTGTATTAAAATTTTTTCTGCCACAGCAAAAGCAAACTCATCATCTAAATAGATATTATAACGTTGGTTCTTTTTTGTCTGAGTGACACGTGTTACTTCAGCCATTTAAAACTTCCTTTTTATGCTTGAAAGGTTTCTAAATCCATGGATGCCTGAGTCCACTCTTCTTCAAGTTGATTTAATTTTTGTTGTAAAGCTTCTATTTGTTGTGTTAATTCGGTCAATTTACCCAAATCTGAACCATTAGCAGGATCATTCAATTCTGTTTCTAATGGCTCCATCTGCTCCATAATTTCTTCCATTGCTGCTTCAGCTTTGGATACGGCGCGTTCTTTTTTACGAAGCTCTTTTTGCTGTTCACGCGTAGCTTGGTATGTTGGTGTCGCATCATCACTAACCTGTTCGGCAGTCACTTCATTTTCGAGCGCCATTTGGGCATCTCTTTGTTCAATTTTTTCTAAATAATAATCATAATCACCGTCAAAGAATTGCGTTCCATTTGCAGATAATTCAACAACTTCAGTTGCAACCTCATTAATAAAATAACGATCATGTGACACAAAGAAAATGGTCCCATTATACTCATTTAAAGCTGTTTCTAAGACTTCACGTGAATCAATATCTAAATGATTGGTCGGCTCGTCTAAAATCAAGAAATTATCTTCATTCATCGAAAGCACGGTTAGTAATAACCGTGCTTTTTCGCCACCAGAAAGTGCTGTGACTTTTTTATCAACATCTTCCCCCGTAAACATGAAAGATCCTAAAATAGATCGTACATCTTTTTCCGGTAATTTAGGATGTAAATCCCAAACAGAGTTTAATACTGTCTTCTTTGGATCTAACGTTGCTTGCTCTTGATCATAATAACCAACTGTAACATTAGCACCCAGTTTAAACGTTCCCGCTAATGGTGCTAATTTACCTAAGATCGTTTTGATTAAAGTAGATTTACCAACCCCGTTTGGTCCAACTAAAGCCACGGCATGTTGTTTATTGACCGCTAAATTCACATTTTGGGATAGTACCTTATCTGCTTGATAACCCAAGCTCAGTCCTTCAACTTGAAGGACCTCATTCCCTGAACTTTGAGCAGCTTGAAAAGTAATATGTGCTACCCCTGATTCATTTTTAGGTGCATCCAAAACTTCCATCTTTTCAAGTTGTTTACGTCGAGATTGAGCTCGTTTTGTGGTTGAAGCTCGCACAATGTTACGATTAACAAAGTCTTCTAATTTAGCAATTTCACTTTGTTGCCGATCAAACGCCTTTTGCTCTGCTGTAATCTTCGCAATCTTTTGCTCCATATAGCGGCTATAGTTTCCTTGGTAATGATCCAAAACTCCAGAATGTACCTCATAAACTTCATTTACTACTCGATCTAAGAAGTAACGATCATGCGAAACAATTAGCAGTGCTCCTTGATAATTTTGTAAATATTTTTCTAACCATGCCAAAGTCTGCATATCCAAGTGATTGGTTGGTTCATCCAGTACCAAAAGATCTGGTTTCTCTAATAATTGCTTTGCGATCGCTAAACGAGTTCGTTGACCACCGGAAAGATCAGAAATTTTTTGTGAATAAAACGACTCGTCAAACCCAAATCCATGTAAAACGCCACGAATAGTTGCTTCATATCCGTAACCATTTAAAGCTTCAAAATCATGCTGAATTTGATCATATTCAGTAAGTAGACTTTGATAAGATTCACTTTCATAATCAGTCGTATTAGCAATTTTTGATTCCATTTGATGCATCTGTTGTTCTAATGTTTGCACCTTTTTAAAACTGGCTAACATTTCATCATACACACTTAAAGTTGAGTCCATCCCTGAATTTTGGGCTAAATAAGCTAGCTTTAATCCTTTTTTAGAAGAAACAACCCCTTCATCTGGTGATTCCTGACCAATTAAAATTTTTAGTAATGTAGATTTTCCTGCCCCATTTCGTCCGACCAAACCAATTCGGGATCGATCTTGAATCTGCAGCGAAAAGTGTTCAAAAAAAGTCACGCCATTGAAGCGTCGACTGACATCATTTGCTTGTAAAATTATCATTTTTAACTCCATTTAATAAAAGAGGCTGAGACAAAAATCGTCTGAGCCTCATTTTATATTTTTTTTAGTTACTTATATCATTATCGATAAAATAAAGTAACGTTTGCAACTCATTCGTTAAGTCCACGTTTTGAACATGCACCTTCCGAGAAACATTTAACCGCATTGGTGTAAAATTCAAAATACCTTTGATACCACTTGCTTCCAAGCGGGTTGCAATTGTCTGAGCCGCATCAGCCGGCACTGTCAACATTGCTACATCAATCCTTTGTTCCTCAATTTGTTCTTCTAATTCATCCATTGAGAATACTGGAACGCCACTTTGAATTGTATTAATTAATTCCGGCTTAACTTCAAAAACAGCAGATACTCGCACATTAGAAGTTTTTTGAAATTTAAAATTCAACAAAGCATGTCCCAAATTTCCCAAACCAATCAAAGCAACTGAAGCCAAATTATCTTGATTTAATTCTCCAGCAAAAAATTCAATTAATTCAGCGACATCATAACCATAGCCACGCTTACCTAATGCTCCAAAACACGAAAAATCACGACGAATGGTCGCAGCATCAATTTTAACAATTTCAGCCAAATCAACGGAAGAAATCTTAGTTTTTCCTTCATCTAGTAATAACTTGAGATAACGATAATAAATGGGCAACCGTTTAGCAGTTGCACGAGGAATTTTTTGTTCTGTCATGTTAACTCACCTTAATCTTATATAATTTAGTTAATATATAATTAGTGTAGCACATCCCCATAACTTTGTGAAACAAAAAACAATTATTTTTTTAAAAGTTCTTGTAATTCATTTAATAACATCAACGCTTGGAAAGGCGTTGAATTTGCCAAATCGGCATTTTTAACCCGTTCAACGACTTTATTTTGTTCATCATTGTCAGGTAATGTATCAAATAATGACATTTGTGTTTTAGAGTCTGCAACATCAGTTAATTTCACAAGCTCAGGAATTTTAGTTTGCTCAGGTGTTTCCAATTGATTTAAAATCACTGTTGCTCGTTCAATCAATGTCTGAGGCAGACCTGCTAATTTCGCAACGTTAATTCCATAAGACTGATCAGCTGGTCCCGCTAAAACTTTGTGTGAGAAAATCAATTCTCCATTTTCTTCATGCGCACCCACATGTACATTGAACAGTTGTGGTAGTTCTTGATCCAAACTAGTCAATTCATGATAGTGGGTTGAAAATAGCGTTTTAGCATGTACATTTTGATGAATATGCTCAATAATAGCTTGCGCTAGGGCCATTCCATCAAAGGTAGCCGTTCCTCGTCCTAATTCATCAAATAGAATTAAAGAATTTTTAGTTGCATTTTGTAACGCCGTATTTGCTTCCGACATTTCTACCATAAAGGTTGAATTTCCCGAAATTAAATCATCAGCTGCCCCAATTCTAGTAAAAATTTGATCAAAAATTGGTAAATCAGCACTTTGCGCAGGTACAAACGAGCCAATTTGAGCCATAATCACGGTTAAGGCCAATTGACGCATATAAGTTGATTTACCAGACATATTGGGTCCAGTAATCAGCATGATTTCTTGATTTTGATCCATCATAATATCATTGGCAACATAACTTTGATGCCCCAAAACTTTTTCAACAACGGGATGGCGTCCACCAACAATTTCTAAATGTTGTTTTTGATTAAGTCGTGGTCTCGTAAATTGATTTTTTTGTGCAACATCAGCTAGTGAAGTCAAAACATCTAACGTTGCGATTTGTTTAGCCAACCGTTGTAATCGTTTAATATTAAGCTTAATCTGTTCGCGTACTTGAGTAAATAATTGATATTCTAATTGGCTAGATTTCTCTTCCGCTTCTAAAATTTTTTGCTCATGTTCTTTCAATTCAGGGGTAATAAAACGTTCGGCATTAACTAAAGTTTGTTTTCGTGTATACCGATTATCATCTAATTTATCAATGTTCGCTCTAGTAACTTCAATATAATAACCAAAAACTTTATTAAAACCGATTTTCAAACTATTAATCCCAGTCGCTTCACGTTCGGTAGCTTCTAATTCAGCCAGCCATTGCTTTCCATTGTGCATGACATCTTGGTAAGCATCGAGCTGATCGTTATAACCTGCCTTTATCAACCCACCATCAGTAACTGACAATGGTGGGGCCTCAATAATGGCCGTTGAGATCAACGCTTCAAGATCCGTAACTGGGTCAATTTGACTGATTAACCCTCCAAAAACGGCAGGATCTAAATCTTCCAATAATTCCAAAATAGTAGGAATTTGACGTAAGGAATTACGAATCTGCAATAAATCACGGCCGTTTGCGCTACCGTATGCGACCCGACCAACCAGACGTTCTAAGTCATAAACACTTTTTAACGCACTTTGCAAATCATTCTCAATCAAAAAATTCTGCATGAATTGTTCAATTTTGTCATATCGACTCATTAAATTTTGTTGATCAATTAACGGTTGCTCAATCCATTGTTTTAATAGCCGTCCACCCATGGCAGTTTTAGTTTCATCCAAAAGCCACAACAATGTACCACTTCTTTGCTGTGTGCGTAAATTAACCGTTAATTCCAAATTAGCTCGTGAATTCCGGTCCATTTTTAAATATTGAGCAACTTCGTAAGCACGAGCTGGTTGAAGATGATCTAATGCTCGTTTTTGTGTCGTATGCAAATATGTGATTAAAATTTGGGCTGCCGTTAAACTAAGATCTGATAAATCCTGCACTAAATTTGCTTGATTATCTGGTACCGTCTCTAATGCTTGCGTTGAAACCATAATACCCAAATTCGTCAAAGAAGCGGTTAAATCTGCTGGCAAAATCTTATCAATAACAATTTCTTTCGCCGCTAAACGGGCGAGTTCATTCAGGACGGCAGTCGTTGAAATTAAATCAGTAGCTGCCATTTCACCTGTTGATAAATCAGTGTAAGCAAATCCATAATGATTAGCATCTTCGGACGTAATTCCCACTAAATAATTATTATCTTTAACAGACTCTCCATTCACGTTCATCCGCGTTCCAGGTGTAATCAATTGAACAACTTCACGTTTGACCATCCCATCGGCTTGACTTGGATCTTCCATTTGTTCCACTACAGCTACTTTGTAACCTTTATCCACTAAAATATCTATATAATTTTGAGCAGCATGATGAGGAACCCCTGCCATTGGGACTGGATTAGGTGAATTTTTATTTCGTTGAGTTAAAGTAAGTTCCAAGATTTGGGACCCCAAAATGGCATCCTCATTAAACAATTCATAAAAATCGCCTAAACGATAAAATAAAAAGGCATCGTGATACTGTGATTTAATTTCATTATATTGTTGCATCATCGGCGTTTCTTTACTTTTAACCATTTAAATCTCCTTGGTCCTTAATTATTGGTCTATTTTTTATTTATCTTTATCTTCAGATAATAAGTCAGCTAAACCGGCCAAAGGCGTATTAGTAGCTTGTTCTTCGCCATTTTCTTGTTCGGCTAAGTAATCATCTTCTGATATAACTTCCCATCCATCCCCAGTTGGCATAGCTTCTTCTTCTTCACCTTCTGCCAAGATTTGCAATGGGATTTGTAAGAAAATGTATTGTGCTAAGACTTCATTAAAATCAATAACATCATCTTTCACTAAAATAACAGATTCTTCAATCTCATACCGATCTGCATGTTCAGTTTCGCGAATGTAAACTTCGTCGATCATAAAGTCCAAAGGAAATTCTACTGGGCGAGCTGAACGAGTTGAAGGTGTTGTAAGTTGTCCTGTAACATGTGCATGGATAATAACATCATCGCGTTCCATACGTGCCCAACCTTGTACTTGAACAGGCTCCAAACTCAAAATAACATCCCCAAACATTTCTTTGGTCATGGCTTCTAAGTTTAATTCTTCTTGAAACTCCATTGGTTCTTGTTTATATTTTAATAACTCACTAAAATTCCATTTCATCTTCTTACTCCCTCTTCATTTTAAATTATTGTTTTCGATACGGTTGACGTTTAGTATCTTGTGGTTTTTCATCAGAATTACTTCGCAACATATTATATAAACGACCAGCTCTAAAATCTAGTTTTAAGAGACCCTTTAAATTATTTTGATCAACCTTACCAATAATCGGCAAAGTGAAATTTTTACGCCCATGTTTTAGCCATAACTGTCCGTTAGCATTAAAAGCCAAGGGTCGAATATAAGGTTGTTTCAAAGCAACCTTCATTTCAATTTCACTCACATTTAACAATAAGTATAAAATGCTCCGTTGCAGCCGACTATAGGTATATCGTTTACTTTTAAATTGTTGCATAAAGACATTCCAATCGATTTGCTTCGACTCAGCATTCTTTTCAACCGTTTCTAGAAGACGATATGCTAATCCATCATTTAACTGATAAATAGACTCCAATTGTTCTACCGGTGTCGTTAAGACTTTATAATGAAGTAAATCCCACATATTTGGTTCATAATCTAAAAATGGTGCCTCCATTAGTAATTGTTGCGTGCCCGTCGGCAATTGTTGGCTTAATTTTTCTTTGGGTAACCCATTCTTTAAAACATGTCGAATTCCTGAGGCACTCGCAAAGTCTTCGTCAGAAATTTGTGTAGCATGATATCCACTCCCCTGACGCTGTAATGGCATCAAGGCAACCTGATCTTGCGCGTCCAATTCAAGCACTGCTAATGCATAACTTAATCCCAATAAATAATTAGGTTCATTGATCGTGACGCCTAACTTATCCATTAAAACTGTATTAAAATTACTTGCATAAGTTGTCTGATAATTGTGAAATTCATCAGAATGAGTAGTTACATCCCGAACTGTTCGCGCTAATTTCATAAAATCCCATTGAGCGTGCTCTGCTCCAAAAACAATTGTGTCAACTCCTGCAGCTAACAAGATTTGAACTGCACCTTTAGCAAAAAAAGGACCTGGTTGAATTGAAAAAGCCACCGGCAATTCAATAACCAAATCCACTCCATTTTGAACCGCCGCCTGCGCTCGTTTCCATTTATCATACATCGCAGGAACCCCGCGCTGTACAAAATTTCCACTCATTACAGCAATTGCTGTTTCAGCCCCACTCATCGCCTTTGCTTGTTCGAGGTGGTATTCATGACCAGCATGAAAAGGATTATATTCGGTAATTAATCCAACTGCTCGCATCAGCTATCCTTTCTTATTTGCACTAAAAAACCAACGTGGTGTTTTTTCATCAGGCTTTGTTTGACGACCAAAATCACCAGTAACTTTAATATTTTCAAATCCCGCTTGTTCCAGGGCTTGAATATATTTTTTCAATTCATAAGTTTTTTCCGTATGAATTTCTGTTAATTGCTTATATCCGTCAATTTTCTCATCATATACAAAGAAAATTAATTCGTGCTCCACCGTATGTTCTTCACCTTCAACACCATATGAATTCCAAAGAAAAGCCGTTTCATCATCATGAAAATTATACATATATCCTGGATAATATTCATCGGTTTGATATGGTGAAATGACATCAAATAAGAACTGTCCACCGTTTTCTAAATGGTTAGCTACTTGTTCAAATGCCATTTTAGTTTCTGCTAAACTACCAAGATAATTAAATGAGTCAGCAAATGAAGTAATCGTTTGAAAATGATTTGGATAATCAGACCATTCTCGCATATCCCCTTGAATCAAGGGTAAATCCACTTCAGCCGCTTGCGCATTTTCCTGAGCTAAAGATAACATTTCAGTGGATAAATCAAAAACCGTCACATCATGGCCAGCTTTTATTAAGCGAATTGCTAAGCGCCCAGCACCACCAGCTAGTTCTAAAATCTTACCTTGCGGATTTTGAATATTTTTTTGTGCATACTGAAACCAGTCATCATAAGCTTCATCATCAAATAATTCATCATATAACTTTGCAAAGGTTTGATAATTTTCCATTAAAAGTCTTCCTCAATGATCCAGTCTGTGATATCAATCTCTTCACCTTGTTCAGACCAAAGTTGTTCCAATCCATAAAAATGACGTATTTCTTGTTTGAAAACATGAACGGTTAAATCACCGAAATCAAGAACAACCCATTCCCCAGAATCACGACCTTCATGTTGATGAACTTCAAATCCAGCTTCTTTCATTTGATCCATAATTTCTTGAGCAATCGCCAAGACTTGACGATTTGATGGAGCATCCATAATCAACATTACATCAGTAAAGATTGAAGTTTCATGTATGTCCAAGGCCACTAAATCTTCAGCCCGCTTTTGGCCTCCAGCTTTTACAGCTACTTCTAACATTTTCATCATTGTGGTTTCAATCATAATTATTTATTTTCCATTCTTATTTGGTTGACCATGTATTATAGGTCAATAGTGACAAAGGGAAGACCCTCTGTTTATTTTTAATTAAATATTCTAATGTATGTTGGGCTTGCCAACCAACACTAGCAGCTAAGTCTTCAAATGCTAAAGCTCTTACTTCATCAACCCCGGGGAAGTCTCTGGCACTTTCAATATAATCAGCCATAAAAATAATTTGTGACACGAGCGTCATTTCTTCAGCCCCCGTAGTATGTTGGCGGACTGCATCTAAAATAATCGAATCATTAATTCCTAATTCACTTCGAATCATTTCTGCTCCAACAACTCCATGCCAAATATTATTTCCCCAAGGTAATAAGCTAGTGGATAGATGATATTCTTTTATAGCTTCGATAAAATCTTCATCGGAACGTTCTTTTGTATAATCATGTATCAATGCAGCTATCGAAACAATTTCAGCTTCGACTTGCCATTTTTCCGCTAACTTCAAGGCCATCGTTTCAACTCGTAATACATGTTGATATCGATAATCTGATAAAGCAGCTCGTACGGTTGATAGTAATTCTAAACGAGTCCCAGGATAATAACGTTTTTGATACTCTAAGTTATTCATTTTGATACAGTCCCTTCTCTACAATATAAGCCGCCACTAAATCTGGTACTAAATAACGAACACTTTGTTTTTCTTTAATTCTTTGCCGAATTTTAGTAGAGCTAATATCAAGATTAGAAACAGTTACAAATTCAACTGGATAATCAGTCACTGGATGTTCTTGTCCTGGACGATTAACCCCAACAAATTGCACCATTTGGCTTAATTCTTCAATTCTATACCAAGTTTTAAGGTAAGCAACCTCATCGCCACCAATTATAAAGTAATAATCATAATTTGGATGAATTTCATTTAAATAACGCATAGTGTCATAAGAATAGCTAATTCCACCACGGTTAACCTCTGCCTGTTCCAACTTAAAATGTTGATTACCATAAATTGCTGCTTTGACCATTTGGGCACGATCAGATGCATCGATGGCCATTTTGGGATCAACATGTGGCGGTGTTGAATTTGGCATAAAATAAACTTGCTCAAGCTGTAAATCAGAGGCTACCTGTTCAGCAATAATAAGATGCCCCAGGTGTGGAGGATTAAACGTACCACCGATAATACCAACACGGTGTCGCTCTTGATCTAATTCAGTAGCTACTTGTGTTTTTGGAGCTAAAGTATTCACTGTTTTAATCATAAGATCCCCCTTTTGATTTACTATAGCTTATATCTTTTGTACTGCAATTGAGTAGTTACGGTACTTTGGATCACGTGCTTGATCAAACAAAACTAAAGTGTGACCAATGGTTTGGACAACTTTAATTGAAGAATTTGATTCAATAAATTCCTTAACTTCATCAACTGTTACATCAGAATTATTCAAAATATTAACTTTAAATAATTCGCGTTTTTCCATGGCTGAACCTAATTGTTCCAACCAATTTTCCGTTAATCCTTGTTTCCCAACACTAAAGAGGGGATTCATAGAATGAGCTGAAGCTCTTAAATAACGTTTTTGCTTTCCGCGTAATTCAATCATTTTTATATCATAGCCTTTCGTGTCAAAACTGAAACTCCTTTTGGTGCCCAAGCTGCAACAACAACTTGACCCGGTACTGTAACCCAGCCCAATCCATCAATCACAATATCAGTCTTTTCAGTTGTTTTAAATTCATGTCTTTTCAATGGTGGTAGATCTTCTAAATTCACTTTTTCAGGTGGTGTCAATAATACACCCGCGTGCTTAGCATAAAATTGATCTGCATTATCTAATTTGGTCCGATGAATCGGTAAATTATTTTCAAAATATGCCGTAATTCCAGATTTGGGTCCCTGAATAAAATCAAATCGGGCCATTGCTCCCATAAAGAGTGTTTGTTCGGCATTCAATTGATATGTTCTTGGTTTTAATTCCTTTTGGGGTGAAACATATTTTAAATCTTGAGGTGTAAGATAATGAGCCATTTGATCTGGATGAATAATTCCAGGAGTATCAATAATATTTGATTGATCATCCAATGAAATCTCAATTCGATCTAATGTAGTTCCTGGGAAACGTGATGTAGTGATAACATCATTCTTTTCACCAGTAACATCCTTAATGATTTGATTAATCAAAGTTGACTTACCAACATTAGTGACCCCTACTACATAGACTGAACGTCCAGCTCGATATTTTTCGATCATATCTAATAATGCAGGTACATCATCACCATTTTTACCAGAAGTTAAAGCAATATCAATGGGGCGCAAACCAGCTCGGTTAGCTTGTTGACGCATCCATTCTTTGATTTTTGCTCGTCTTAAGGCATGGGGTAAGATATCAACTTTATTTCCCACAAGCAAAACAGGATTGCTTCCAACGAAACGATGTAGACCAGGAATAAGTGATCCACTAAAATCAAAGACATCCATCACATAAACGACCAAGGAATCTGTCGTTGAAATTTGATCCAAAAGACGACGGAAATCATCATCCGTTAAATCAACCGGTTGAATTTCATTATAATGTCTTAACCGGAAACAACGCTGGCATAGCACTTCCCCGTTTTCAAACCCTTTTTTTAGCGCAGACATGGGAGTATATCCCACTTCCCCTGGCCTATCGGTTTGAATTTCAGCCCCACAACCAATACACCTAAGGCCTTCGCTTAAATAATTTTGTACTTCAGTTTCACTTATCAAGATTTTTCCTCCATTTTAGATCTGGATTTTGCTTTAACATCTTCTTTTTAACCCCTTTTTCCAAAAAACGATTAATTTTAGTGTTCCATTGGTCTGTTTCAATCAGCGGTTGAACTAATATACTGCGCATTCCCATATTATTAGCCGCCCAAACATCCGTCAAAAGTTGATCGCCAACCATCACAACCTCATTTGTTGTAAGATCAAGCTTTTTAATTGCCATCTTCAATCCTTTAGTTAGTGGTTTTAAAGCCCTCCCAACAAATAGGAGATCAAGTGGTTTAGCCACTCGTTCAACTCGATCATCAGAATTGTTAGATACAATAATAACTGGAATACCCGCCTGATCCATTAATTGCAGCCATTGATGAAGTTGTTCTGTACCATCTGGGTTGTTCCAAGCAATCAGAGTATTATCTAAATCAGTCAAAATAGCTTTGATACCATGCGCTTCTAATTCAACTGGTGTTAAATGATAAATTGCTTCAACCATCCAAGTTGGTGTAAATGAACCAGCCATCGAGATTCCCTCATTTTCTTTTTTAGTCTATTATTTTTTAATTATACGCTAGTTTCTAATGTCAATAAAGCGATAAAATAAACTAAGTTTTTAAATTCGATTTAAGACTTTATAATTTAATGCTATCTACTTTCATTCAATGATAAACTAATACTATTAAATCTAAAATAATTTAAGTAGGGTATTGATTATGTCAAAAAAAACTAAACTAGTACTTAAGCGAATCGCCATTTCTATTGTAATATTCCTTGTTACTTTTTTCCTAGCATTTACCATTACACGAGGACTACATAAGTTGTTTCATCATGAACCAACTGCAACAGCGACATCAAGCAAGATCACCCAAAAGGTTAAAAAAACAAGTTCAAGTTCCTCAAGTCACAAAACTAGTACAAAGAAATCTACAAAAATAGCAACAACTAAAGTTTACACCGTTGAAGCTGGCGAGACGATTGATACAATTGCCACTAAGTTTAATACTTCTTCTAAAAAACTTAAAAAATTAAATCCTAACATCGATTGGGCAACTCTCCAAATTGATCAAATTATTGAAGTTCCTAATAATACTACCAGCACCACTGAACTAGATACAACTACAGTTGCATCTGATGATTCACAGTCTTATGTGGTTACCCAAGGTGATACATGGTATCGAGTCGCTGTTAATAATAATCTAAGTGTTAGTGAGTTACAGAATCTAAATCCTAATGTTACCAGTTTAAAAACTGGTGAAGCAATTCGTGTCCAATAAGATTTCATTGAAATTAAATCTACCAAACTACTATGTAAAACTATCCATGCGCTGGGGATTTTTATATAGTTTTTTTATTTCAATAAATTTAAATTCATCAAAATAAAAAAATCCATGAAAATTCAATAAAAAATTGAATCATCACAGATTAATCATTATTAATGTTTATTAAAAGATTACTTTTCTGAAATAGCAGCAATTCCAGGTAATGTCTTTCCTTCAAGGTATTCCAATGAAGCACCACCACCAGTAGAGATGTGGCTCAAACGATCAGCCACCCCAAGTTGTTGAACAGCAGCCGTTGAATCTCCACCACCAACAATAGTTGTAGCTCCATTTTCAGTTACTTCAACCAACTCTTCACCGATTGCAAGAGTTCCTCTAGCGAAGTTAGTCATTTCAAAGACACCCATTGGGCCATTCCATACAACAGTCTTCGCATCAGCTAAGACAGACTTGAAAAGTTCAATTGACTTAGGACCAATATCAAGTCCCATGTAGCCATCTTTAATACCTTCTTCACCAGCAGTATAAGTGTCAGCATCATTATTAAATGCATCAGCCGCAATGGCATCCACAGGCAATACCAACTTATCTCCAGCTTCAGCGATCAATTGCTTAGCTAATTCAACCTTGTCTTCTTCAAACAAAGAATTCCCAATTGCCTTACCATTAGCAGCGTCAAAGGTATAAGCCATTCCACCACCAACAATAACTTTATCAGCCTTCTTCAAAAGATTTTGGATAATTGTAATTTTATCAGAAACTTTAGCTCCTCCGATAATAGCAACGAATGGACGTTCTGGTTCTTCAACAGCGCCACCTAAGAACTTAATTTCCTTTTCCATTAGGAAACCAGCAGCAGTTTGTTCAATGTTAGCTGCGATACCAGCATTTGAAGCGTGTGAACGGTGGGCAGTTCCAAAGGCGTCGTTAACAAATACGTCACCTAATGAAGCCCAGTACTTTCCCAATTCGGGATCATTCTTTGATTCGCGCTTAACTTCAACGCCATCAACAACATCTTCGAAACGAGTATTTTCAAAGACCAAAACTTGGCCATCTTCAAGATTGTTAATTGCTTCTTCAAGTTCAACACCTTCAGTAGCAGGTACAAAAGTAACGGGTTGTCCCAATAAATCAGCCAACTTTTGTGCAACTGGCTTCATTGACAAACCTTTTTTATCTTCTTCACTCTTTACTCGAGCCAAGTGAGAGAACAAAATGGCACGTCCGCCTTGTTCCAAAACATATTTAATAGTTGGCAAAGCTGCAACGATTCGGTTGTCATTAGAAACAACCACTTCTCCGTCTTCTTCCTTCAATGGAACATTGAAGTCAACTCGCATCAAAACTTTTTTACCTTTTAATTCTAAATCTTCGACTGTTAATTTAGACATTTTCAAAAAATCCTCTTTTTTCTATAATTTAGTATTACTAGTTTATTATACCGTAATTCCAATATTAATATGCACTATTTTCAATAAAAAAACAGACGTTTAGATTCCTCCAACCGCCTGTTTTCTTGCTTAAATTAGCCTAATTTTACAATTGTGCCAAGTGCAATAAAGTACGAACCATGTTTGAAGTAAATCCGTATTCATTGTCATACCAAGCAGCAGTTTGAACCAATTGCTTGTCACCAACAGTGATAATCTTAGTCAAAGTTGGGTCAAAGACAGCACCGTGAGTATCTCCAATGATGTCTGAAGAAACAATTTCGTCTCCGTTATAACCGAATGAAGGAGTCTCGTACTTCTTAACAGCATCGTTAATCTCTTCAACAGTAACAGTCTTTGACAAAACAGTAGTCAATTCAGTGATAGAACCGTCAACAACACCAACACGTTGTGCATGTCCATCCAACTTACCCTTCAATTCAGGAACAACAAGTCCGATAGCCTTGGCTGCACCAGTTGAGTGAGGGATAGTGTTAACTGAAGCTGTACGGTTTGAACGAGCCTTCTTACCCTTAGGTCCATCCAAAATCATTTGAGTAGAAGTAAAGGCGTGAACAGTTGTCATCAAACCAAGTTCGATTCCAAATTCAGCATTCAAAGCGTTTGCCAATGGTGCCAAAGATTGTGTAGTACATGAACCTGCAGAAACGATTGTGTCATCTGCTTTCAAAACATCTTGGTTAACACCATAAACAACAGTAGGAACATCACCGGCTGGGGCTGAGATAAGAACCTTCTTAGCACCTGCATCCAAGTGAGCTTGTGACTTTTCTGCTGAAGTGTAGAATCCAGTTGATTCCAAAACGATTTCAACACCGTCATTTGCAACCCACTTCAAGTCTGCAGCATTACGTTCTGCGTAAACTGTGATGTGGCGTCCATCAACGATGATACCAGTTTCGTCTGCTGAAACTTCAGCATTCAAAGTTCCGTGAGTTGAGTCATACTTCAATAAGTAAGCCAACATTGCAGGGTTAGTCAAGTCGTTAATTGCAACAACTTCAATATCATCTGCTGTACCTTTTAATTCTAAGATACGGCGGAATGCCAAACGTCCAATACGGCCGAAACCGTTGATACCAATTTTAACAGTCATGTGTAAGAAGCCTCCAAGTATATTTTTGTTAACGTTTTTTACAACTATTATTTTACGCTATTTTCGATCAATTCGCAAATCAAATCAGGCATCATTTCTTGAGATTGTGAAATTTTTATATAACAGTATTGTATGCAAGCGTTTCCAATGGCTATTTAACCATATTTGTATTGTTCATCATTAGCTGATTCTGTCTGCTTTTTCAATTTACGGAGAACTTGTCCTTATTAATTTCAATCAAACTTTGTGAAGGCTTCACATTTAACATGACTCCAAGCCCTTAGTAGCTTTATTATTACTACTAGTTATGTAATAGTCCATTTATTTAATTTTTAATCATTGTAAATCACCTTTACAAGGTTTAAAGACAAACTAAATTTAAATATCAACATTTAAAAAAGGTTGATAACATCCTTCTATTCAGGTCTTGTTAATTAATCATTAACTTGTACTTGTTCAATAATTTATGATATAATTATCGAATTGTTAAGCGCGCCTAGTGTAATGGATATCACGTGAGATTCCGGTTCTTGAGATGAGGGTTCGATTCCCCCGGTGCGCATAGCTAATATTTAAAATCCCAAATTATCACCGTTATCTTTGGTAATTTGGGATTTTTTATATCTTAAATAACAAAAAAGGCACCCAAATAAATGAGTACCTAAAATAGTATTTTTAACAAAGATATTTAAATCATTATTATGTATCTATTTTACAGAAAAGGTTATGTTAACCCATAACCAACCTTAAACCACATTTACTAAAAACTCTTAAGAGATTAATTAATTAATTAATCCTTGCCGTTCATAATAAGTAACTGTCTCTTCCGCAAATTCACGATCATATCCCAATTCGTCCATGATCATCCATGGTTCAAACGATTGATCGGGATATTTCTGGACTAGTTTTAAAATAGTTTGTTCGTTAGTCATGTATTCAATAATGGATTCACGTGCATCAACTTCATCATTATTGGCATGCAATTCATCATAATCCAAATGATTACCTAGATCAGAAATAGCATGAAAGTACTCCTCGACTAACGTTTTTGCCTTATCAAAAATACTTAAATCTTTATCGACAAATATAAAAGCATTATTTCCCTTTAAAAAAGTAACCCCTTCTAATTGAGTTTCTTTATATAGGGGTACCGTATCTGAAATAATCGGCGTTAATTTATATTGTCTTAAATCTTCTTCTACTCGAATTAATAATTCATCGTATTCGTTACTATTCATTGACGATCCTCATAATCTGCAACTAATCCTTCAACATACGACTTAGCCCGATCAATAATTCTTTGTCGATCATAAGCTGGTAAACGTGATAAATCAATCCCCCAATGCGCAGCAACGAGCGTTGGTTCTTCGTTATTTTGATCCTTATTTTCTTGATCTTCGACTAATTCGTATTTTCCAACTCCAAAGAAGTTAGCCATTAATTCAAGTTTATCGATCCGAGGATACGTTTTACCATTTGACCAATCAGAAACAGTAGCCGTTGACACACCAATTGCTTCAGCAAATTTAACTGCTGTTATTCGGTTTTCTTTCAATAACCGTTTAATGTTACGTCCCATGATGATTCGACCTTCTGAACTTGCCATATTAAACTCCTAGTGTAATTTATTTTACATTATTATAAACTGAAACTTAATTTATTTCAAGGTTAAACCTAATTAACCCTTGAAATAAAGTTAAACCTAATATATAATAAAGATATTCATTAAAAATTAAGTTATTTGCTATTATTCTGGAGGCATTCATGTATTCAAACTTTTTCATTTCATTAATTACCGTCTTCTTCTTCATCTTAATTCTAGTTGGTTTATATACCGTAACCAACTTCATCATTCATTTCTTTAAACGCTATTGGCGCGGTTTTTATCGTATGTCCCGATATTTATACAAGCGACTGCATGGTGAACCAGAATCAGATGCTATGCACTATGCAATGCATCATTAACCTTATTATTTATATATAAATAGGACTACTTTATTTGATTTTTGGGGAACCCCTAGTGAATAAAGTAGTCTTATTTTTTATTTTCTAGTTAATTTTACCTGCACCAGTTTGATAATTAATCGTTACCCCTGGTTGTACATTTGGAATTAAAACATTAATTTGAAGTGTTCCATCTGAAGACTTAGCTTCAATGTGATTCACCGATGGCACTAAATTATTACCAGTATAAAGGGGCGTTACTCGATAACGAACCTTCTTATTTGAATCTAGTGCTTTACGAACTAAACTTTCATAATAATTTTGT
Source organism: Weissella koreensis KACC 15510 (assembly GCF_000219805.1). Lineage (NCBI taxonomy): Bacteria > Bacillati > Bacillota > Bacilli > Lactobacillales > Lactobacillaceae > Weissella > Weissella koreensis. The sequence goes on along the minus strand of NC_015759.1, from coordinate 1,105,363 downwards.
CCAGTGTTTTGATCATTTCCATTAGAAGATTGATTAGCCCAAGCAGTCTGCGTAGTAATATTTTGCGGATTAGCCTCACTGGCATCAAATCCATTAATATTCCCAGCTAATGCATATCCAATAGAATGTCCACGATTATACAGGACCTGACTTTTACCATTAATTCTTAGTTGTTGCCAACCGACCGGATTAATCGTACGATTATTACCGGTTTCTTGACGATTACGATATTGGCGACTTGATCTTGATAACCATGCATTCGCTGCACCTGGCCGTCCTTGTTGATCTTGACGCGCCAATTGAACATATGGAGCTGATGAAACATTTGCATTTAAATTAGTTTTATTTTGATCAACAACAAACGCACCGGTTCCATTATATTTAATGGTTTGAGCCCGGACTTGATTTTTTACATCATCCGTCAAAACTGAAGTAGCCAAGCTTTCAGTCGGCTTTTGATCATTTACTGAACCATATTCAACTTTTTCATCAGTTTTGACCGTTTCAGTCGCATAGTTATCATTTATTGAAGAGTCCTTCTGATGTTGATTTTCTAAATATCCTCCAGTAGCCACTACGACAGCTGCTAATAAGCCATACCACTTTTTATAATTTATCCTTTTTTTACGACTCATCTACTCAAACTCCTTCTTCATGATCTTGGTATCTCACCTCATATATCAACAATTCATAAAATTATATTTATAAAAAAATATATACTCAAGACCAGCTTAATTTAAATTTGATATTTCATGGCTAAACTAATATTTTTAATTATTTTTTATAATCATACGGTTTTACAATTATTTACCATTTCAATTAAATTTCACCAATTAGTAGCATGTTTGTATAGTTTTTAGTAATTGGTAACCGTCTGCTTCATTCATTTGGATAATTATTTTTATATTGTAATTTAAAAATGAAACAAAAAAAGAGACTGGACAAAAATTGTCACGGCCTCTCTAAATTAACATTAATTGCTTAATTTTTATTACTTGTAGTTGATGATTGCTGCCTTAGCATCTTTATCGATGTTGTAGAAGCTGTTAATACCCTTGTAATCAGCTACAACAGGAGTCAACAAATCTTCAATACGCATCAATTGGTTATACTTAGCAATACGATCAGTACGTGACATTGAACCAGTCTTAATTTGACCAGCATTAGTTGCAACAACTAAGTCTGCAATGGTTGTATCTTCAGTTTCACCTGAACGGTGTGAAACAATCGCTGTGTAACCAGCTTCTTTAGCCATTTCAATAGCTTCCATTGTTTCAGTCAATGTACCAATTTGGTTAACCTTGATCAAGATAGCATTGGCAGCGCCCATGTCGATACCCTTCTTCAAGTATTCCGTATTAGTAACAAAGAAGTCATCACCAACCAATTGAACCTTGTCTCCAAGCTTATCAGTCAACTTAACCCAAGCATCCCATTCGTTTTCATCCAAAGGATCTTCGATTGAAACGATAGGGTACTTTTCAACTAAGTCTGACAAGTATTCGATGAATTCGTCAGTTGTGTATTCCTTCTTATCAGGTTCTCCATCCAAAACGTAAAGCTTACGTTCTGCATCAAAGAATTCTGATGAAGCAACGTCAAAGGCGATAGCAATATCTTTACCAGCAGTGTAGCCAGCATTTTCAATAGCCTTCAACAAGTATTCAAATGGTTCTGCGTTTGACTTGAAGTCAGGAGCAAATCCACCTTCATCACCAACAGCAGTTGAGTGACCTGAAGCCTTCAACAATGCTTGCAAAGCATGGAAAGTTTCTGATCCCATACGAATAGCTTCGGCCATCGTCTTAGCCCCAACAGGCATGATCATGAATTCTTGGAAATCAACAGAGTTAGCAGCATGTGCTCCACCATTGATAACGTTCATCATTGGAGTTGGCAAAGTATGAGCATTGAAACCACCAAGGTAGTTGTACAATGGAGTTCCCAATTCATCAGCAGCGGCACGAGCAGCAGCAATTGAAACACCAAGAATGGCGTTGGCTCCCAACTTAGCTTTAGTTGGTGTACCGTCCAAAGCGATCATTGTCTTATCCAACAAAACTTGATCAGTAACATCCATACCAATCAACTTGTTCTTAATCGTAGTGTTGACGTTTTCAACAGCCTTCAAAGTTCCTTTTCCAAGGAACCGGCTCTTGTCACCGTCACGAAGTTCAACAGCTTCGTGTTCTCCAGTTGAAGCTCCTGAAGGAACGATTCCACGACCGAAACCACCTTCTTCAGTGTAAACTTCAACTTCAACAGTAGGATTACCACGTGAATCCAAAACCTCACGTGCATAAATATCAGTAATTGCAGACATTTGTATTCTCCTTACAAATTATATAATTAGTAGTTGGGTTGTAATACCCATCACAAAGAGAATTATACCATATTTTTACATTAAAACTCATCAAGTCGTCTAATTTTTGTAAGAAGTGCTCGATTTGCTACTTGGCATAATTCAATAAAATTGTCTGGGTCTAGTGCTGAATCACCAACTAAGACCCCATCAATATCATCTTGAATCATTAATTCATACGCATTTTCTGGTTTCACTGAACCACCATACATAATGCGCACGGCATTTGCAACATCCCAATCATACATATCAGCTAAAGTTAGACGAATTCGTCGCAAGCTAAATTGTGCTAATGCCGGGGTCATGGCTTGACCACTCCCAATTGATGCAGTCGGTTCATAGGCGATAATAACGGATTTGGCTACTTCCGCAGAAATACCTTCTAAAGATTCAATAACTTCATTTACCACCCAGTGAGATCGATCATTATCATCTTTAGGTTTAATTGCTTCATCAATTGCAATAATAGGAATTAAATTATGTTGTAAAGCAGCCTGTGCCTTTAAATTAACTTTTTCATCTGTTTCACGAAAATAATTTCGTCGTTCAGAATGACCAATAATCACATATGTAACACCCAAATCTTCTAAAGCTGCAGGGGAAGTTTCACCAGTAAAAGCACCACGATCTTGCCAATACATATTTTCAGCACCAATTGAGATATCCGTCTGTTTGGCCGCTTCAACCATTGCAGGCAATAAAACATCCTGACCTGCTAAAACGGGAATCACATCAGGATAGCGTCTCAGCGGATTTGCAATTTTTTGAATATAAGCTGACGATTCACTTGGTAACTTGTTCATCTTCCAATTCGCAATAACCAGTGGGCGTCGATTCATCATTTCCATCATGCTGCTCCCTTCACCAATAGCATAAACACATTATACCAAAAATAATAATTTAACAATATAAATAAGTTTATTAAGCCATTCACAAGGTTTCGTTAAACTATACCAATTACATTTAAATAAAAATAAATCGCATATCCTCATCTCATGTAAGGCTATACGATTTTTTAGTTACTTTAAGTTCAAAGTATCCTCAACCAATTTTTTAACTTCTTCGTTGCTATCCATATTCAAAGCTTTTTCAGCTAATTTAGCCATTTCTTTAGAATCTAGAGATTTTAGAAGTGCTCGCGTTTGAAGGACAGAAGTTGATGACATTGAAAATTCGTCTAATCCCATTCCTAACAAAAGTGGAGCCGCAATTTGATCTCCAGCCATTTCTCCACACATTGCAACAAATTTATTGTATTTATGTGCAGCGTCAATTACATTTTTAATCAAACGCAAAATTGAAGGATTATATGGTTGATATAAATAAGAAACGTGTTCATTACCACGATCGGCAGCCATTGTATAGGCTATTAGATCATTAGTTCCAATTGAAAAGAAGTCAACTTCCTGAGCAAATCGGTCAGCAAGCATGGCAGCAGCAGGAATTTCAATCATGATTCCTAGCTTAATATCATCTGAAACAGCTACACCAGCTTGAACTAATTTTTGCTTTTCATCATCAAAAATATCACGTGCGGCTCTAAATTCAGAGAGTGTCGCAATCATTGGGAACATAATCCATAGTTCTCCATAAACTGAAGCCCGCAATAAGGCACGTAACTGTGTCCGGAAGATATCTGTCCGATCCAATGAAATTCGAATAGCCCGATAACCCATAAAGGGATTTTCTTCTTTTGGTAATGGTAAGTAAGGCAAATACTTGTCCCCACCAATATCCATAGTTCGAACTGTGACTGGTTTGTCACCCATTCCATCTAAAATCGTTTTATAGGCTTCAAATTGAGCATCTTCTGATGGTAATTCAGCCGAATCCATATATAAGAATTCAGTCCGATAAAGTCCTATACCTTCAGATCCACTTTCAAGAACGCCAGCCAAATCCTTAGGCGTCCCAATATTAGAACCAACAATTAATTTTTTACCATCAGCTGAAACTGAAGCTTCATTTTTAAGTTTCGACCATTCGAGCTTTTTAGCATTATAATCATCTGACTCTTTTTGTGCCTCTTTGATTTCAGTCTCTTCCGGATTAACTACAGCGGTTCCATCTAACCCATTAAGAATCAAAATATCCCCATCGTTAATATCCTGTGTTGATGTTGCTGAACCAACAACTGCTGGTATCTCCAATGTTCGTGCCATAATAGCCGCATGAGCAGTTCTACCACCCAAATCGGTAATAAATCCCTTAACAAATTTTCGATCAAGTTGCGCAGTATCCGACGGTGTCATATCCTTAGCAACAATTACAACCTCATCTTGAATCAAAGCTGGATTTGGTAATTTTTTACCTAATAAATGAGCCAAAGCCCGCTTAGTAACATCTCGAATGTCTGCAGCTCGTTCTGCCATATAAGGATTGTCATCAGCCATTCCTTCAAACATATCAATATACATGTCAGTTACACTTTTCAGTGCACTTTCAGCATTAACATGTTCTGTTTCAATTACATTATTAATTCCACCAATTAATTCAGGATCTTCTAGAACCATAATATGAGCGGTAAACACTTCTGCTTCTTCCGCTCCCATATTTTGACTAGCTTTATCTCTGATTTGTTCCAAATCTGTCTTTGAAACAGAAAAGGCCGCTTCTAAGCGGCCCTTTTCTGATTGCACGTCATCAATTGTAACTTGCTCAAAAGACAAATCAGGATCCACTAACTTATAGGCTTTCGCAATTGCAACGCCATTTGACGCAGCAATTCCTTTGATCACTTGTGCCATAATTTGGCTCCCCCTCATTTATGCAACAATTTTATTACAAGTAAAAATTATGCTAATCCTTCATTTGTCATTGTTTGTCCAATGGCTTCGATTGCTTCAGCAGCATCGTCACCATCAGCTGAAATTTTAACATCAGCATGTTGTCCAACACCCAAAGACATTACACCCATGATTGACTTTAAATTAACGTCCTTACCATCGTATGATAAAGTGATATTTGATGAGAACTTTGATGCTGTTTGAACCAACAAAGTAGCTGGGCGAGCGTGGATACCTGTTTCGGCTGTAATGTGAAATTCGCGTGATTCCATGATAAATGTACTCCCTTTTATTTATATTTAATTATTTATGATAATCCGGATATAGTCCTTCTTACCTTATCTATTATAACGATATTTTCTTTTTTTTGCAAACGGTTACAGTCCGCATTTTAACAACACCTATCAAAAACAATAAAGGTCTTATTAAACAGAACAATTTTGATCAATAAATTATATGAATTAGTTATCATTATTCTCTGAAAAATTAGCCCGGCGATAAGTGATCAAACCATTCCGGCCTGCGATTCCTCGAATAGCATTTTGATATGGATAACTTCGCCAAACTTCATAAAAATCCGAAAATTGACTAGGCTCCAATTTAAATTCTTTAATTTCATCCATCCTTAATTGTTCTAATAATTTATTATAATCCATCTATGAATTCCTCGATATGTTTTTTTAATAAATTAACTGATTGATTTTTACTAATCTTTTAGACTTTCAATATATGCATAGGCATTCTGACCCGCAATTGCTGCATCCCCAACGGCTGTTGCAATTTGCCTTAACTCTTTAGATCGAACATCTCCTAGTGCAAAAATACCAGGTTGTTTTGTTTCCATCCGTTCATTCGTTACAATCCAATTTTCTTCATCAGTAATGTCTAAATTCATAAACGGTTCAGTTACTGGCAAAAGTCCAACATAAATAAAGACTCCAGCGGTTTCAAACGTTGAACGTTCTTGCGTTTGATTATTAATCAGTTTTACTCCTGTTACCTTTTGATCAGTTCCAATCACTTCTTCAACTTCAGTATTCCACATAAAATCAATTTTATCATTAGAAAAAGCCCGATCTTGTAGGATCTTTTGAGCACGAAGTTCACCACGTCGATGAATAACGGTGACATGGTCAACAATTCTTGCTAAGTAATTAGCTTCTTCAATCGCAGAATCACCGCCACCAACTACAATAACATTTTTACCTTTAAAAAAGGCACCATCACAAACTGCACAATAGGAAATACCTCGACCGTTATAGGTATCTTCTCCTGGAACACCTAACTTTTTATATTGTGAACCGGTAGCAACAATCACAGAATCAGTGGTGTATTCATCCATATCAGTTACAATTTTAAAAGTTTTATCCGATTGTGGCAAAACCTGTTCTACATTGCCAAACGTATATTCAACTCCTAATTTTTCCGTAGCCGCATACATTTTTTCAGATAATTCAGGTCCTTGAATTGACACGTAGCCTGGATAATTTTCAATTTCAGCGGTATTGTTCATTTGACCACCATAAATTCCACGATCTAACATCAACGTTTTTAAATTAGCACGGGCAGTATAAATTGCTGCTGTCATTCCACCGGGGCCGGCTCCAATCACGGTTACTGCAAAATGTTCACTCATTTGATGCCCTCCTGTTTAAAGATAACTTCTACATCTTGAATCAAGTTTATTCCAAAATTATAACGCATTTACTATGCAATTTCAGTATATACCCGAATCAACTATATTGATGTAGTGTAGTACATCAATTTAAATTAACATGAAGTTGTCAAATAATTACCATTAATTAAAAAAGAGGTCCGAATATCTTATTCTTACCTCTTCTTAAAATTATAATGATTTAGTCTAAGGTTTTAGCTAAATCTTTAATGTATTGCTTCAAAGCTGCACCTGTTTGTGGGTGTTCCAAACCAAATTCAATATTTGTTGTTAAGAAACCGATCTTTGATCCAATGTCATAACGATGTCCCTTAAATTCATGAGCATAGACATGTTGACGTTGGTTCAAAGAATCAATAGCATCAGTCAACTGAACTTCGTTTCCCTTACCTGGCTTAGTCTTTTCTAGTTCTTCAAAAATTTCTGGTGTTAATAGATACCGTCCGATAATAGCCAAATCAGAAGGTGCATCTTCTGGCTTAGGCTTTTCCACGAATGTTGAAACTTTATGCAATCCAGGTGTTACTTCAGTATCTGGTGCAATCACTCCATATTCAGAAACTTGATCATGTGGCACCTTCATAACCGCTAAGGTTGAATCACCAGTTTGTTCATAGCGTTCAATTAATTGCTTAGTTAATGGCTTTTCATCAGTCATTAAGTCATCCCCAAGCATTACAACGAATGGTTCATCACCAATAAATGCTTTAGCTGTCAAAACTGCATCCCCTAATCCCCGTGGATGTGATTGACGGATAAAGTAAAGATTAATATCAGTTGTTTCTTGAACCAACTTCAATAATTCATCCTTACCTTTTTCTTTCAAATTGTTTTCCAATTCAGGATTTGAGTCAAAATGATCTTCAATTGAACGTTTTGATTTTCCATCAACAATGACGATATCTTCAATTCCTGAAGCCAAAGCTTCTTCGATGATAAATTGAATTGTAGGCTTGTCAACAATGGGTAACATTTCTTTTGCTAAAGCCTTTGTTGCAGGCAAAAAACGTGTTCCCAATCCGGCTGCTGGAATAACTGCTTTACGTACTGGTTTCATTATATTTTACTTCCCTTCGTGGTGCAATGGACGATCCATTAATTCTCTAATTACAATTTTGGGGTCGCGATCTTCATAAATAACCTGATAGACTGCTTCTGATATTGGCATTTCAACTTGCTTAGTTTGTGCTAAATCATGCACCACCTTAGTTGTTGAAATTCCTTCAATCACCATTCCCATATGTTCAATCACTTCTTCTTTACTTAGTCCCTCACCTAATTGCATTCCCGCACGAAAATTACGTGAATGTGTAGATGTAGCAGTAGCAAATAAATCACCAACTCCTGCTAAGCCCATAAAGGTCATTGGACTAGCGCCATAAGCTTTTCCTAGCTGTGCCATTTCATTTAATCCTCGAGTAAACAAGGCCGCTTTCGCATTGGCATCATAATTTAAACTTTGCAAAGCTCCTGCCGCAATGGCAATTACGTTTTTCAAAGCGCCACCCAACTCGGCCCCAACAATATCATCATTGGTATAAACCCGAAATGTTGAATTACTCATCACACGTTGAACTCGTTCTGCCACGGACAAATCTTCGCTAACCGCTGTAACAGTTGTCGGATCATGTTTAATAACACCCTCAGCGTGTGAAGGGCCTGCGATAACTGCGATACCTGCCAAATATTTAGCCTCAATTTCTTCGGTAATCATTTGACTCGCAAACTTATATGTTGATGGTTCCAGCCCCTTGGTTGCGGCCACCACAATCGATTTTTGCTGTAATTGTTCCAGTGCTTGATTCAACAAGTTAGCCACTTCACGGGTCGCCTTAGTAGGAACAACACTCAAAATAATCTCTGCCCCATCAACCGCAGTTAACAAATCAGTCGTCGCACTAATGCTCGCTTGTAAAACACGGTCTCCTAAATATTCTTTATTTGTATGTTGTATATTAATTTCGTCAACTGTGACCGCACGATGGCCCCAAATTTTGACTGCATGTCCATTTTCTGCCACAACATTAGCTAAAGCCGTTCCCCATGAACCAGCCCCTAATACTGCCACCTTTATTTGATCCATGTCATTTCTCCCCAATGGTTTTAATTAAATCACTCTTATAGGTTATCATATTTTATCATCTTTTAAAATCTATATTTAAGCGCTTTCAATAATGATTTTGTTAATCTTTTGAATTTTCTTCGATTAATTTATTCAAATTTTGATTAAACGTTTCAGTTGCATCAAATCCCATCTTCTTAGCTCGAAAGTTTTTGGCTGCAGTTTCAATCAAAACAGCTAGATTTCTTCCAGTTTGAACTGGCAAAACCATTCTTGGCAAACTTACACCTTGGATTGAAATATGATCTTCACCATTTCCTAAACGGTCAAATTTTGTATCTTTATCCCACTTAGCAAGGTGAAGATTAAATGAAATATTAGAATGATCACGAACAGCCCCTGCACCAAATAAGTTCAATACGTCAATAATACCGACGCCTCGTAACTCCATTAAATTTCTTAAAATAGCTGGCGCTTCACCAACTAAATGCTTTTCATCACGTTGATAAATATCAACTCGATCATCCGCAATTAATCGGTGTCCACGTTGAACCAATTCCAAAGCTGTTTCTGATTTTCCAACACCAGAATCACCGGTAATTAAAATTCCTAATCCATAAAGATCCACCAAAACACCATGCATTGATTGACGTTCTGCTAACTCCCCAGATAAATAGTATGTCATATTTGCTAAAATTTGAGACGATGTTAATTCAGTCGCCAAGACCGGAATTTCAGATTCATTGGCAGCTTTTAAGAACTCAGCTGGTAATTTGCGACCTGTTGAAATCACAAATACTGGAGTTTTTTCGCCCATCATTTTACGCGCAATCATTAATAATTCATCATGATTCATTCGTTCAGCAAATGAGGTTTCCGTAATCCCCATCAACTGTACACGCTCTGGTGCATAATAATCAAAATAGCCTGTCATCTCCAGACCAGGTCGTGAAATATCGGCGGTTACAATTTTACGATTCAACCACTCTTCACCTTGCACAACCTCTAAACGGGTATTTGCTAATAGATCTTTCACTTGAATTGTTTTTGCCATAATAGCTCCTAATTTTAGCGACTAAAAAAATCTGATAAAATCGCATTAACTAGCGACATAATCAAAGAAATAAAGAAGGTCCATCCAAAACTAGTAAATTGAAAACCAGGTCCGACAAACCAACTAGTCATCCATAAAACAAACGCATTAACCACGAATGAAAATAAACCAAACGTAAAAAAGGTCAATGGTAAACTTAAAATTTGCAAGACTGGACGCACAAAGACATTTAAAACACCCAAAATTACGGCAGCCATGAAAGCACTCCACAAGCTTTGTACATAGAGGCCTTGCTGAAATAATCCTGCTAAAGCTAACAGAATAATCATATTAATTATCACTCGCTGTAAAAATGAAAAACGCTTTAGTCCCATGCATAAATCCTCTTTTTCTTCCTTATTGTCTTTCATTATACCAAAAGAATAGTCCTATGCCATTATTCCTATGCTATTTTATAATATATCATAATAAAAAAGCCTAACAAAAACCCCGCAACTCGAAGTTACGGGGTTTCATGTTTGGCGTTGTTGATGTAAGACCTGCATCAACTCAGGAGTTAGTTTTACCTAACTGTCGACGTACACCAACTTATTGCTAAGTTGTAGTCTGTGCAGCAAGTTTAGTTCCACAACTTCCCTTGCACCAACCACCATTCGGGTGTTAACGTTGGCCGTCTGTAAAAGATTATCGTAATAATCTTTCTCGACTCATCGCATAAAATATATTATAGCAAACTAATTCTTATTGTGCAATCTTAAAATCAAACGGTAACCTGTCAAAGACCAAGCAATTAATACTAAAAACATTCCAAAGAACATCGCGAAATGTAATCCATTCACGAAGACTGTCGGATGGCCCACTGGATACGTGGTGACTTGATGTCCCATTTGCTTAGACATTGAGATGTAAAGTGTTGTTGTTACAATTGTGGTTCCAGAAATCATTCCCACATTACGAGCCAAAGCATTAATGGCTCCCGCAACTCCTAATTGTGATTTAGGTGCATTTGACATCGTAATTGCGTTATTAGGAGAATTAAAGAAGGATGTTGAGAATCCAGTCCAAGCACTTAACATCGCCACAAAATAAAGTGGGCTTTGATCAGTCATAAACAACCAACCTGACATCCCTAAGGTAATCCCCGTTAAAGCAAAGAATGTAACATATTCACGATCAAATCGATCGGCAATCACCCCTGCAATGGGTGTCCCAATTAGCATAGCTAAAGGATATGACATCATATACATTCCTGCTACGCCTGGCTTAATTTGCCGCAAGTTTTCCAAGTAAAAGGGCAAAAGTACATTAATAAAGAAACCTGAAGCAAAGACCAAAAACGATGTAATGACTGACAGAGTAAACATTTTTTCTTTAAAAATTGATAGATCAATTAATGGTTTTGAAGTTCGTTGTTCCCATTTAATAAATGAAATCAACAAAATTATACTCAAAATATAACTAACAATCGGTAATATTGCTGTGAATCCTTGCTCTTGTGCCACATTAATTCCACCAAAGAAAATTGCGATCATCATGAAAAAAATAATTGTCCCAATCCAATCAATCGTTAAAGGCTCTTTGGTCCGATTAGTTTTTGGAAAAATAAATTCACCTAAAACAATTGTGATTAAACCTAATGGTACATTAATCCAAAAAATAAAAGGCCACTTCAAAATTGATAAAATCAAGCCTCCCACAGCTGGTCCTGCGATTGATCCTAATGATACAAACATAGCAATGGTTGCCATCGCTCGTGCCCGCATGTTAGCTGGTGCGACCGATGTTGAGATCCCAAAAGAGTTGCTCATTGTCATAGAAGCTCCCACTGCTTGAACCACTCGGGCCAATAACAAAAAGCCTAATCCTAAATTAATTCCCGCTAAGAGCGAACCTAATGTAAAAATATAAGTCCCCCACTTAAAGACGCGAATTTTACCAAGTTGATCCCCTAAATTACCAAACAAGGTTAAAAGTCCTGATATGGTAATTAAATATATTGAAACCGACCAAGTAGCCTGATTCATCGGGATAGATAAATCATTTGCCATCACGGGCAATGCAATATTAACAATTGATGCATCCAAAGTGGACATAAAGGTAAACATACCTAATGCGACCAAGATTAAATTAACCCTTCGTGGTGATAATTGTGTATTCTCTTCCATATGTTTTACTTCCTTTTAATTTTTTCAAAACGAATGAATAATTGCCTCACTTAGTTTAACACCTTCCTACTGAATAGGTTCAACTTTTTATAACTGTAAACCCTTACATATCAGATAATTTAGGGTATAATATAAATATGATATGAATTAGAGAGGGATGTATATTATGAAAAATGGAACTTATGACAAAATTTTGGCCCCATTGGATGGCTCAGATATTTCCAATTCTGTAGCGTTAAAGGCTGCGGCTGTAGCAAATCGAGACCACGCTCACCTTGATTTGTTATACGTAATTGATACCAACTCATTGTCTGGAGTCGCTGGGATGTCTGTAACTGGTGATGTTGTTTACCACTTGGTTCAAGATTCACAAGACAAACTTGAAGCTTATCAGAACTTAATTATCGAAAAATTCCCTGACCTCGATGTGTCATTGCATATGCGATTTGGTTCACCTAAAAAGGTAATTGCTACAGAATTCCCTGCCGATCATAATAATGATCTGACTATTATTGGAAAGTCTGGTTTAAGCAAAATTGAGCGTCTAATTGTTGGATCCGTTGCATCATTCGTTGTTCAAAATGCTAAGACTGATGTTATGATTGTTCAAGGTTAATTACTGATAAATTTTGTAACAAAAAAAGATCGAGGACTTATTCCCCGATCTTTTTTATGTTACAGCATCTATACTTTAAATTTACTATTTCGTAGCTGTTTGAAGCACTTCAATCGATTCAATTTTAACCGGATTTTCGGGCTTAGAATTTTCTCCATTATCATCTGTCTTAACAGCTGATGAGGCAATTTTATCGACGACGTCTAAGCCTTCAACAACTTGTCCAAAAACAGTGTAATTCCCATCTAAACTAGGATTTCCACCATTTTGATAAGCTTTAATAATTTTATCAGGATATTTTTTTGCACTTATTTGCTTGGTCACATCTTTATTTCCTTGATTGATAAAAAATTGTGATCCATTGGTATCAGCTCCGGCATTAGCCATTGCCAATGACCCTCGAATATTATACAAATTATTTGTAATTTCGTTTTTGAATCCATTACCAGAATCAATCTTACTATCCTTATGAGCACCTTCCGCCCAAATCGATTTACCACCACGACCTAAATCAGCAGCCTTAGCGTCCTCAGCTGATTTAGGATCACCACCTTGAATCATAAAATCTTTAATCACACGATGAAAAGTCGTATTATTATAATAATTTTCTTGCGCATGAGTTAAAAAATTTTCAACTGCTAATGGTGCATACTTATTGAATAATTTAATCTTAATATCACCTTGTGTTGTATGTAAAGCCACTAATGATTCATTGTCTGATACCGTCGTAGTTAATTGTGGCAAAACCTCTTTGTTTAATTTAGCCTTACTTTCACTAGGCCGTTTAGTAGTTTCAACTGAACTTTCTTGTTTCGTTTGATCAGTGTTTTTTTGCTTATTACCTACCATTAACCCCGCCATGATCAGCAAAGCCAACAAAATTACAATCACAATTCCTAAAATCGTCGTCATTTTATTTGACTTTTTCATTTTCACTCTCCAAATATTATTTAATTTATCATATGCAAATAATCTTAAAGCTACCTAAATATTATTTGCCAGCTATGATCCCCAAAATAACAGCTACTATAAATAATATTAAAAATATCATTTCAAGACCAAAAATTATTTTTTTTTTTTCATTTCATCAGCCGCCTTTGATTGGTTTTAACGATTTGTACTCATTTTAAATTCGAGAAATAAGTCATTATATTTTTCAGTCCAGTCGAGACCTAAATCTCGATATGTCGTTAACTGCTTTAACGTTTTTGAAGTCGGATAAAATGCCTCGTTATCTCTAATCTTAGCTGGCAATAATTTCTTAGCCTTAGCATTAGGTGTAGCATAGCCATTATATTCAGCATTTTTAGCTGCATTTTCTGGCTCCGACATAAAGTTCATAAAAGCATAAGCCCCCTCCTTATTTTGAACGGTTTTTGGGATCACCATGTTATCAAACCATACATTTCCTCGACCATTTGGAATCAAATAATGTAAATGATAATTTTCAGACATCATTTGCTGGGCATCTCCTGAAAAGTCTAAAGCAATTTTTGCTTCATCTTGAACCATATACATCTTAATTTCATCACCAACAATAGCTTTAACATTTGGCATCAAAGCATCTAAACGGCCCTTAGCAGCCATTAATTCACCATTATCCTTAGTATTAATATCATTGTTATTAGATGCTAAACCAACTGCCATTACATCACGTGCTGAATCATATAGCATAATTGAATTTTTCCACTTATCGTTCCACAAATCATCCCAATTCTGGATTTCCATTGGATCAACATACTTATCATTATAAACGACACCTAAGGTTCCCCAAAAATACGGTAATGAATACTTATTATGAGGATCAAATTCCTGATTCATTAGTGCTGAATTATAATTATTTAAGCCCGTTAATTTTTGATGATCCAACGGTTCTAATAAATTAGCAGCCTTCATCTTTTGAATCATATAATCTGATGGAATGGCTAAATCATAATGAGTACCACCTTGCTTGATTTTAGTAAACATGGCTTCATTTGAGTCAAATGTTTCATAATCAATTTTATATCCTGTTTCTTTTTCAAATTTTTTAATCAATACTGGATCAATATAATCTCCCCAATTAAAAATAGTCAGTACTTGTTGTTTTTTATTAGCATTTACTGACTGTTCCCTTTGATCGGAAACTTGCCATCCATAATTCACCAAAAACAACACACCTACTGCACCTAAAATTACCAGGGTGAATGTAATTAATTTTTTCATTGGATTCCCCCGTGCTGCTTAATTGTTGAACGACGACGGATTTTTAATCCGCCCTTATGCTTTTTGGGATTTGTGATGAAATAATAAATCACTACTAATACTAATGAAAACAAAAACATCACCGCTGATAAGGCATTAATTGACAGATCAATCCCATGACGTGCTCGGGCATAAATTTCTACTGATAAAGTCGAAAATCCATTTCCGGTTACAAAGAAGGTAACCGCAAAATCATCTAATGAATAAGTGATTGCCATAAAGAAACCAGCAATAATTCCTGGCCAACTATATGGTAAAACGACACGACTTAAAACTTGATATGAGTTCGCTCCCAAATCTTGGGCAGCTCGAATTAAAGCAGTATCCATTTCGTTTAGTTTTGGTAATACTAATAAAACAACAATCGGAATCGAAAATGCAATATGAGCCAATAAAACAGATCCGAAGCCTAAAGTAATTCCACCCAAAGTAAATAAAATCAAGAAGGATGCTCCAATAATAACATCTGGGGACACCATTAAAATATTATTGAGAGACAAAACTAAATTTTTAAGACTTGGTTTTCTAATTTGATAAATCCCCAAAGCACCAAAGGTCCCAATTAATGTTGCTAAAATTGATGATAAAAAAGCCAAAATAAAAGTATTAATTAAAATGCTGACCAAATGATGATCTGCGAACATATCTTGGAAATGCCGCAAGGAAAAACCAGTGAATCGTGACATCTGGTCTCCTTGATTAAAGGCAAAAACAATCAAGTATAAAATAGGGGCATACATTAAAATGAAAACTAAAATTAAATAGATTCGACCAATTTTTATTTTTTTCATTATCGACGCCCCCGTTTCTTTGTGCGTTCGCGAGTAAGATACATTGTTAATGCCATCGCTAAGACCAAAACAATTCCAATCGTCGATCCCATTCCCCAATTTTGTGTCACCATAAAGTGTTCCTCAATCGCCGTTCCAAGGGTAATAACACGATTACCGCCGATCAATCGAGTTAGCATAAATAGTGATAACGTTGGAATAAAGACCGCTTGTATACCGGTTTTAACCCCATTCAAAGTTAAAGGAAAAATAACCTTTTTTAATGTTTGCCAGGCAGTTGCACCTAGATCATGTGCAGCATTCGTTAAACTTGGATTAATTTCAACCAAGCTATTATAAATCGGTAAAATCATAAAGGGGATTTCAATATATGTCGCTACTAAAATAAAACTAGCATCCGTAAAAAGTAATTGCTGCGGAGCAATTCCCATAAATCCCAAAAATTGATTAACTGTTCCCTCACGTGCTAATAAACCGATAAATGCGTAAGCTTTCAACAATAAATTAACCCAAGTTGGTAAGATCACCAATAATAACCAAAATTGACTGTGCTTGATCCGGCTTAATATATACGCCATAGGATAACTAATTAAAAGCGTAAGCACTGTTACTAATAACGCGTAAAAAATAGAATTAAAAGTCATTTTGAGATAGGTTCCTGAACTAAAAAAATTAGTATAATTTTCCCAAGTCCATTGATGATGTATATTTTGAACTGATTGGGTAACCATCAAAGCTAATGGTAGTAAAACAAATAAACCAACCCATAAAATGTAAGGCAGCATAAAGCTAATCGTTTGACGATTACTCTTCATCATAAGCCTCCAAACGAGCATCAAAGTCCTCTTCGGTTTCGTTAAGACGCATAATATGAATATCTTTTGGTTCGAAGGTCAAGCCCACTCGTTTACCAATAGGAACCCCATTGGTAGATTGGATCTGCCATTCATGATGGTCATCGTCATAAGCCGTAATTTCAAAATAATCGCCCCGAAATGAAGTTGCATCAATGGTAACAATAACTTTACCAACTTCTTCTGTGACAATATCAACATCTTCAGGCCGGATTACCACCTCAACCGATTCATTTAAGCGCATTCCTCCATCAACATTTTCAAAATTTTGCCCATTAAAGTGAACTAAATTATCAGCAACCATTACACCTGGAATAATATTTGCTTCGCCGATAAAATCAGCAACGAAATGATTAATGGGTTCGTCATAAATATCAACTGGATCACCATTTTGAACTATATCACCATCATTGATAACAAAAATCCAATCTGACATTGCCAAAGCTTCTTCTTGATCATGTGTTACAAAAATAAATGTAATCCCCAACCTTTGTTGAATATCACGTAATTCATATTGCATCTCTTTTCGCAATTTATAATCCAGTGCTGAAAGTGGCTCATCTAATAAAAGAACTTTAGGCTCATTTGCTAACGCCCGTGCGATTGCGACTCGTTGCTGTTGACCACCTGACAGCTCATTAATTTCACGATCTTGATATCCCGATAATTTCACTAAATCCAACATTTCGGCCACTTTTTCTTTGATCGTATTATCGGGCAAACCTTTTATTCTCATGCCGAAAGCAACATTTTCAAAGACATTCATGTTTGGAAATAACGCATAATTTTGAAATACCGTATTAACCGGCCGTTTTTCTGCTGGAACATCATTAATTAGTTGCCCATCAAATAAAATATCGCCACTCGTTGCTTCTAAAAAGCCCGAAATCAAACGTAAAATAGTTGTCTTACCAGAACCTGATGGTCCCAATAACGTATAAAATTTGCCTGTTTCAATTTCTAAATTAACGCCATTTAAAATAACTTTATCATCATATTGTTTTAAAACATTTTTAAATTCAATAATTGGTTGTGCCACTTAGCTGTCCACCTTTCAAATCCTAGCTTAAATTATACTATATTGCTTTAAAAACTAGTTATGTTATTCCCAATTTAAAACATCTATTTTTACATATTTCCATCATTTTAATCATACAACATCTTCAAATATACGCTTAATTTGACCAACATTATATCTATGCTGTTTTTTAATAGCATTAGCTAATGCTTATTATGATTTAAATCATTTTTTAATAAAAGAAATAAAAAAAGACCAGGACATAATATCCCAGCCTTTTTTATCATTAATCATAGCTTTAAAAATAATAACCTGAAATCAGATTAATCTTCAACACTTCCACGACCATACTTCTTAACGATATCTTCTTGAACACTCTTAGGTACAGCTTCATAGTGATCAAAGACCATTTGGAATGTACCACGACCTTGTGTTGATGAACGCAAAGTTGTTGCATATCCAAACATTTCTGACAACGGAACCTTACCGTGAACCATCAATGAATTTCCACGTTGTTCTTGTCCTTCGATCATTCCACGACGTGCTGAGATATGTCCCATAACGTCACCAAGATTATCTTCAGGTACAACAATATCGACCTTCATGATTGGTTCCAAGATAACGGCTCCAGCGGTCTTAGCTGCTTCACGCAATGCTAATGAAGCGGCAACCTTAAAGGCAGCTTCAGATGAGTCGACATCGTGATATGATCCATCATACAACTTGGCCTTCAAGTCAACCAATGGGAATCCGGCAAGTGGTCCATTATTCAATGAATCACGCAATCCAGCTTCAACTGAAGGAATATATTCACGTGGAACAACTCCTCCAACAATGGCATCTTCGAATTCAAATCCAGCTCCCTCTTCGTTAGGGCTAAATTCGATCCAAACATCTCCATATTGTCCCTTACCACCAGATTGACGCTTGAAGTATCCACGCGCTTCAACGGTTTTAGTAAAGGCTTCACGATAAGCAACTTGAGGTGCACCAACAGTTGCATCAACGTTAAATTCACGACGCATACGATCAACGATGATGTCCAAGTGCAATTCACCCATACCAGAGATCAAAGTATCTCCAGTTTCAGGGTTAGTTTCGGCACGGAATGAAGGATCTTCTTCCGCCAACTTTTGAAGGGCTTCACCCATCTTAGTTTGGTCAGCCTTAGTCTTAGGCTCGATAGCCAATTGGATAACAGGATCAGGGAATTCCATTGATTCCAAAATCAAAGGACGATCCATAGCTGTCAATGAATCTCCAGTTGTCGTATCCTTCAAACCAATAGCAGCCGCGATATCACCTGAGAAGACTTCTTCAATTTCAGTCCGGTCAGTGGCGTGCATTTGAAGCAAACGTCCAACACGTTCACGCTTTCCCTTTGAAGTGTTTTGTACATATGAACCTGATTCCAAAGTTCCGGTATAAACACGAACGAAAGTCAAACGTCCAACATATGGGTCAGTCATAACCTTAAAGGCCAAGGCTGCGAATGGGTCTTCATCGTTAGCGATCAAGTCAATTTCTTCATCAGTATCTGGATCTGTAGCAATATATGGCTTAACATCCAAAGGTGATGGCAAGTAATCAACAACCGCGTCCAAAACCATTTGAACACCCTTGTCTTTATAAGCTGATCCAGCAAGTACTGGGTAGAATTCCAAAGCCAAGACTGCACGACGGATAGCTGCCTTCAATTCGTCTTGAGCAATAGTTTCACCATTCAAGTACTTATCCATGATAACATCATCGACATCAGCAATAGCTTCAACCAATTCATTATACTTTTCTTCAGCTAATTCTTTGTAATCAGCAGGAATTTCACGTGGTTCCCACTTTTCACCCAAATCATCAACTGGGAACAAAGCTTCCATTGTGATCAAGTCAATGATCCCAGCGAAGTCATCTTCAGTTCCAATAGGCCATTGAATAGCTTTAGCATTTGCTCCCAAACGAGACTTGATTGAGTCAACTGACATTTGGAAATCAGCCCCCAACTTATCCATCTTGTTAACGAAAACAATACGAGGTACTTGATAAGTTTCAGCTTGACGCCAAACCGTTTCAGTTTGTGGTTCAACTCCAGCAGCCCCATCCAATACGGCTACGGCTCCATCAAGCACACGCAATGAACGTTCAACTTCGATAGTGAAGTCCACGTGTCCTGGTGTGTCAATGATGTTGACACGGTATGGTTCTGTTTTGAATTGATCATGGAAACCATGCCAAACAGCTGTTGTAGCAGCTGATTGAATCGTGATTCCACGTTCTTTTTCTTGATCCATAAAGTCCATTTGTGAAGCTCCATCATGAGTTTCACCAATCTTGTGGATCTTTCCTGTATAGTACAAAATACGCTCAGTAGTTGTTGTCTTACCGGCGTCAATGTGGGCCATGATCCCGATATTACGGGTCCGGCTTAATGGGTATTCACGCGTGTTAGCCATTGTGAAAAATCTCCTGTTATTTAATTCAGCATGTTAGCTGCTTACCATGAATTATACCGCAAAATCTTAAAAGTAACCACCCTTCCCGGCTGATTACCCTTAATTAAAGCAACAATTTATGTTTAAGCAACAAGCAAGTTTTTGTTATTAAAATCTATAATTAAATATCTAATTATAGACTTACCAATTTTTATCAAAAAAAGCCAGACTAACACTTTAAAAACGAAGTATTAGTCTAGCAATTCGATTTAAACTATCGCAAATCTTACCAACGATAGTGTGCAAAGGCACGGTTGGCTTCTGCCATCTTGTGTGTATCTTCGCGCTTTTTAACAGATGCACCAGAATTGTTAGCAGCATCCATAATTTCTTTAGCTAAACGTTCGTCCATTGTGTGTTCCCCACGCAAACGTGCGTATGAAACCAACCAACGAAGTCCTAACGTAACACGACGTTCTGGGCGAACTTCAACTGGAACTTGGTAATTTGATCCACCAACACGACGTGCGCGGACTTCCAAGACAGGCATGATGTTATTCATGGCTTCTTCAAAGACTGCTAATGGTTCATTACCAGTTGTTTCCTTAATACGATCAAAAGCTTCGTATAAGATTGTTGAAGCAGTTCCACGTTTACCATCAAGCATCAAACGGTTGATCAAACGTGAAACAAGCTTTGAGTTATAAATTGGATCAGGCAGAACTTCTGCCTGCTTAGTATAAGCCTTACGTGGCATAATTAATGTCCTCCCTTAATTACTTCTTCTTAGGGCGCTTTGCACCGTACTTAGAACGTGATTGCATCCGTCCATCAACACCGGCAGTATCCAAAGCACCACGAATAATGTGATAACGTACTCCAGGCAAGTCCTTTACACGTCCACCACGGATCAAGACAACTGAGTGTTCTTGAAGGTTGTGACCGATTCCAGGAATATATGCCGTAACTTCAATCAAGTTTGAAAGACGCACACGGGCGTACTTACGCAAAGCTGAGTTAGGCTTCTTAGGAGTCATTGTACCAACACGAGTTGCAACACCACGTTTTTGTGGGGCTGGGGCAAGGATGGTTTTCTTTGATTGTGAGTTATAACCGAAGTTCAAAGCTGGTGACTTTGACTTCGTGCTCTTTGACTTACGAGGCTTACGAACCAATTGATTAATTGTAGGCATGTCTAAGAGGCTCCTTCCATATTTTTTATTTTAGTCCACAATTCCGGGCGTATCGTTTATAAATAAATCCGAAATTCCAAACTTTTTCGGTACCGGCAAAATTAGTTCAGCACGTCGCGCGAACTAACGCGGACACCAACTTACTACAAGCACAAAGAATATAATAGCATCTCTCGTTTTTTTTTGCAATACTTTATCTAAAATAAACCAATAATAACGGGATTTTGATGGTAAACATTTCCGGGCGTGTCTTTTTGTTACGTTTACCTTAATTATCGATTCTTTCTGAACATATATGGAGGTTATTATGTTAATAGTTATTTTTTGTTTGCTTATTTTATTTACTTACCAAGATATAAGATATTATGCTATTTCGAGTTGGTTTGGGATGCCAATTATTTGGATGTATGGATTAAATTATGATTTGAATAAATTATTGCTTGCTCTGCCTATCTATTTTAGTTTACTTTATTTAAATCGTTGCGAAAAATATATCGGAAATGGAGATATAGATATATTTTTTATTCAATTTTTATATCTAACTTTTGAGCAATGGCTAGCATGTATTCAATTGAGCTGTTTTTTTGGCATCCTTCTATCATTATTTTTAAAATCCAAAAAAATTCCGCTCATTCCTTGTATCACTGCCAGCTTTGGCTTAATAATTTTTTTTAATTGGCTATAAAAAAAGCCAAGACATAAATGTCTCAGCTGATTTTTATGCAGAATTTAAAAAATTCAATTCATGCCTTTAAAACTTATACCAAAGCTAACAAGTCAGCCTTCTTTGCTGAAGAAGCGTATTCAGTCCCTTGGGCGTCCAAATATGCTTTAATTTCAGCAACAGTATTCTTTTCAGATGGCTTTGATTCCGCTGTCTTAGCAGGCTTTGCTTCGGCAGTATGGATTTCAATAACCTTTTCAGTTGTTGCAGGTGTGATAGCGTGGAAAGTTTGGTTGTTATCAGTCAAAGCTTTCTTTGCTGCATCTGCCAAAGCTGAAAATGCAGTTGCATCTGTGATAGCCAAATCAGCTAACATCTTACGGTTCAACTTTGATCCCATCAAGTTCAAACCGTTCATGAAACGTGAATATGACAATCCATTCATCCGGGCAGCAGCGTTGATACGTGTAATCCAAAGCTTACGGAAGTTACGCTTAGTGGTCTTACGATCACGGAAAGCATAAACCCAACCCTTCCAAACTTGTTGCTTAGCAACCTTATAGTTGATGTGACGTTGACCACGGTAACCCTTGGCCAATTTGATCATCTTTTTACGACGCGCACGTGTAACTGTTCCACCTTTTACTCGCATGGTTTAATCCTCCAATATTCTTTACAAAAATCTAACAAACCTGATCTAATTAATTAAATTAGATACGGCTCAACATGTGACGGTATGTCTTCAACGTAGTGTGATTCATCATTGAAGTTCCACGCAATTGGCGACGTTGCTTCTTAGTCTTACCATGGAAACGGTGTGACGTGTAGGCATTAGCTGACTTCAAACCACCATTGGCAGTCTTCTTAAAACGCTTTGCAGAAGCGCGGTGTGTCTTAAACTTAGGCATGAGTTTTCTCCTCCAAATATAATATGCGGTTACTTGGCGTCCTTAGGGGCTAGCACCATAAACATGCTACGTCCCTCCATTTTTGCTCGAGCTTCAACCTTAGCGGTATCTTCTAACTCAGCAGCAAATCGATTCATGACTTCACGTCCAATTTCCTTGTGGGTAATTGCACGACCCCGGAAACGAATGGAAACCTTAATCTTATTTCCCTTACTAAGGAATTTATTGGCATTTATTTTCTTGGTATTAAAATCACCAGAATCAATAGTAGGACTTAAACGAATTTCCTTCACAGTGACCGTTTTTTGATTTTTTCGTTGTTCGCGAACTTTCTTTTGGCTCTCGAACTTGAATTTTCCATAATCCATGATTTTTGCAACGGGAGGCTTTGCGTTTGCTTGAACCAAAACTAAATCAAGTTCAGCTTCGTCAGCAATCTTTTGAGCCTCATCCTTTAGAAGAACCCCTTTATCACCATCATCGGTGATCAAACGGACTTCATGCGCACGGATATTTTCATTAACCAAATCGTTCTTCTGCTGTGGTTGGCGTACATTAGCTGCTATGGTACTTACCTCCTATTTTTGTCCAGACAAAGTAAAAGCGAATTGTCGCATACAACGACAACCCGCTATTCATTCAATAATTAATGAAATCGATAGACCCGAAGAAACAAAATTCTTCTAGGTGAATAGCGGGTAGCCATTACTTTGTTTTCTAACGTTACCTAATACTACGTAATTTTATCTAAAATGTCAATACTTTTGATAAAATTCCATTAATGAATTTAGCTGAAGAATCATCAGTAAATTCTTTTGCTAAATTAAGCGCCTCATTTACTGCAACTTTGGTTGGTACATCACCTTGGTTAGCTTCATAAATAGCAATCCGCATAATTTCTAAATCAATCAAGTTTAGTCGATCCAAAGTCCAACCTTCAATCAAGTATTTTGAAATCATTAAGTCTGCGTCATCAGTATAAGCTTGAACCTTTTGAACTAAGTCTAGGACTTCTGCCGGAACTTCCGTCACATTCTCTAATTCAGGATCACCAGCTAAAGCTTGCATAATAACTGCTTCTGGTTGAGCGTCTAAATTAGCTGAAAGGCCAAACAAAGTTTGCAAAGTTACTTGGCGAATTACATGTCGTGTTAGTGTCACCATTACTTATGGTCCTCTTCCTTTTGATCATCTCCAAAAAGATTATTAGGATCAATTTCAGATTCAAGTTTTTCGGACAAAACTCCAACAACGTGAACATCAATTGTTTCAACATCAATTCCGAGCATTGCATTCATTTGCGTTTTAATTTGAGTTTGAATTGTATGAGCGACCTTTGGTATAGCGACCCCATAGTTTAAATCAACATAAACTTCAATTTGAAGGTTGCCTTCTTCGTCTTGGTTAGTGCTAATCCCCGTTCCATGTTGGTCTTTATAACCTAAGACCTCTTTAGCACGTTCACCAAAGGTTCCACGTAAACGTGCAACCCCTTCCACTTCACGTGTTGCCAAGCCGGCAATAATATCAAGTACCCGAATATTAACCCGCGTTGAACCATTTTCGGTTTGTGTTAATAAAATCGTTTCTTCTGCTGCCATCTGATTGTCCTCCTTATTACGTAAAATTTCATTTAGACAATTGAAGCGCCCACCAATCAAGTTAGTCTGGTAGACGCTTCGAAATGGATTCATTCACAAATTATGCACGTGAAGAGTATGATCCACCATTATCTGTATTAACAATTAATTTTTCACCAGCGTTAATGAAATCAGGAACTGTAATTACTAAGCCTGTTTCCATTGTAGCAGGCTTACCACCACCATTGGCAGTAGCACCTTTAATTCCAGGTTGTGTTTCTGTAACAGTTAATTCAACGGTCTTAGGAACTTCAATTCCCAATAATTCGCTTTCATAATAAGTTACCTTAACGTCAGTTCCTTCTAATAGATACTTCATCTCGTTTTCAATACGGTCAACCGGAATAGCGATTTGATCATATGTATCCATATTCATGAATACACGATTGTCACCATCAGCATATGAATATTGCATTGGTGAAGTTTCGATATTAGCAATTTCAAACTTATCTCCAGGTCGGAAAGTAACTTCATTTACTGATCCTGAACGCAAATTCTTTAACTTTGAACGGACAAAGGCTGCCCCTTTACCAGGCTTAACGTGTTGAAATTCCAACACCCGCCAAATTGAGTTTGAGTATTCAATTGTCAAACCCGTCTTCAAATCATTCATTCCAATGGCCATGATTAAAATCTCCTAAAATTAACTTTTATACTTATAAATATTAACAGATTAGTTATCAAAAAACCAGCTTTATTCAATATAACTATAAATTACTTATACTTATTCTCTAGTTGGGACATCCACCATCCCAACGCCATTCCGGCTAGCATTAAAATTAAAGCAAAAACCATCGTACCTATATTTATTCCTTCATAATTAGCTACTGGCGGAACCAAAATCAGTCCAATTGAGGCAATCACGATTCCCAAAATAAAATGATAAACCTTTGCATAAAATTTTTTCAATAAAATCAACATTACTTTTGATAGAGCCAATAAAGTAATTCCGGCACCAATAATCATTGGAATTAACACACTTAAGTCACCCGACTTAAATCCTTTTAGCATAGGCTCAAATAATCCAAGATAAAGCAATAAATTTGAAGGGCTTAATCCTGGCAGAATAATTCCTAATGCAATTAATCCACCTGCCAAAATCCAACTAGCAAAATTAGGTTTTAAAGTACCAAAAATTGTACTTAAATTATATAAAAACCATCCCCCTAGCACCGTCGTTAATATCAAGACCATCCAGTCACTAGTCTTACGGCCTTGTACACCTGCCGTTTTAAACAATGATGGTAAAGTTCCAATAATTGCACCAGAAAATGCCCAGAGTACTAAAATCTGATGTTTTTCTAATAAATACTCTAGTGGAGCACTCAATAAAACTATACCCAAAAGGCCACCTAAGCCAACTGGAACAAAATACCAAAAATCCAATTTAAACCGTTGTCTGACATTCCCCATAAATTGCAAGAGACGTTCATATATTCCTAAGATGGCAGCTAAAACTCCGCCAGATACACCTGGTAAAATAAATCCAAGGGCTAAAATCATACCTTTTATTAACCGACTAAGCCAGTTTGTTATGTTGCTCGTTTTAATCAATTATCCGCTCCTGTCGTTTCAAATTAATCCGAATGAGTAATATTGTTTTTATCATCTTACTAGATTAAACTTAATTAATCTTAAATATATTTTGATATTAACTAAAAAGAGGAGAAGGAAAATTTTCCCAGTCCTCTTATGCTTTATAGACGTTCACGCAAGGCAGCAGTCAATTCTTCGTAACCAGGCTTTCCCAAAAGACCAAACATATTCTTTTTATAAGCTTCTACCCCTGGTTGATTAAATGGATTAACTCCATTCAAGTATCCAGAAATTCCAACTGCAATTTCAAAGAAGTAAATCATGTATCCCAAATGATAAGCATCTTGTTGTTCAATTTCAACAACCATGTTAGGTACACCACCATCAACGTGAGCTAATAATGTCCCATCTGAAGCCATTCGGTTAACATAGCTCATTGTCTTACCTTGTAAGTATTCCAAACCATCATCGGCTTCCATTTCAGGAATCACAACATCTGAAGTTGGGTTAGTAACCCGTACAAGTGTCTCAAATAAGTTTCGACGACCTTCTTGTATATATTGGCCAAATGAATGTAAGTCAGTTGAAAAGTTACCAGATGCTGGGAAAATTCCTTTTCCATCTTTACCTTCTGATTCACCCTGTAGTTGCTTCCACCATTCACTAAATTGTACTAGCGTTGGTTCGTAATTAATTAGTAACTCAGTTGTATAGCCCTTACGATAAAGAATATTACGATAAGCAGCATATTGATAAGCCTCATTCTTTTGCAAATCAGCATCAGCATAATCTTTTTGCGCTGCGGCTGCCCCAGCCATCAATTGTTCAATATCACCACCAGCAGCTGCAATTGGCAAAAGTCCTACTGCAGTCAAAACTGAGAAACGACCACCTACACCATCTGGCACAACGAATTCTTCATAACCTTGATCATCAGCCAAAGTCTTCAAAGAACCACGCTTAGCATCAGTTGTGGCAAAGATACGCTCCTTTGCTTCATTCACACCATACTTATCTTCCAACATTTGTTTGAAAACACGGAAGGCAATAGCTGGTTCAGTTGTAGTACCAGATTTAGAGATGATGTTAACTGAAAAATCACGATCTCCAATTAATTTAATTACTGAATTCAGGTATTGTCCTGAAATATTATTCCCAGTAAAAATAATTTGTGGGAATTCACGTTCACTATCATCATATGATGAATTGAAATATTCATTTAAAAAATCAATAGCGGCCCGAGCACCTAAATAAGATCCTCCAATTCCGATCACTACCAAAACTTTTGAATTATTCTTGATTTTTTCAGCCGCACTTTGAATCCGTGCAAACTCCTCTTTATCATATTCAGTTGGTAACTTAATCCAATCGGTATAAGCCGCTCCAGCCCCTGTTCTTTGACGTAACATTTCATCTGCTACAGTCACCATTGGTTGGATCATCGCTAACTCTTCTTCATCAACAAATGTTGATAATTTACTCTTATCGAAAGACAACGTCGTCATATTAGTATTACTCCCATCTTAAAACTAGTAGTGAAATTATAGATTCTTAAAAGCATATTTTGTAGTGTAGGTTTTCTGCTGGTTAGCTGGCAAAACAATATCCCCAAATTCAGGATGATGAATTGAATCAGACAAAGTTTGCGCTTCCAAAGCCACCCCGTTATAAGGATGTTCTGCTAGGAATGCAGCCTGATCAGAATAATTATCAACTTCTGGATTAGTAATAAAGAAAACAACAGCATTCCGATCAGTCGTCATTTCAACTGCACGCTTAGAAACAGGATCCGACAACACTACATTTGGTTGATATTTTGAATCCAACGCAAAGACATCATCAAACTTCTTATCAAAATCATCAGAAGGGATCTCAGCAATTGCCTCACCAATTGTGGTTACTGTATTGAAATCATATGCAGTTCCTTCAACTGGCAACAACTTACCGGTAGGGATTTTATCAGTTTTGCGTAATTCCATATAACGATCTGCTTTGATTTGTAATTGCATTTTATTGGCATCAGTTTCCAAACCACCCATATTAAAGTATACATGTGATGTAGGATTAAATAACGTAGTTTTATCTGATAACGCACTGAATTCAAGTGTCACTTCATCAGTATCGCTCAACGTATAAGTAACAGTTACTTGCATTGTTCCTGGAAAATGATCCTCATTTTCATCCAAAGATGTTCCAAAGACTACCCGATTATTAATTTCATCGAGTTCTTTAATTTCCCAATTGCGGTGTGAAAAACTTTTTTCCCCACCATGTAAAGTATTATTCCCCTCGTTTTGGTCCAATTGATAATTATGACCTTCTAAATCAAAATTAGCACCATCAATACGCCCCGCTACACGTCCCACAGCATTTCCAATATAATAATTATTATTTAAATAGCTGTCGACGTCATGAAAGCCTAAAACTAAATCTTGACCGGCGGCTGTCTTAAATGATTGCCATGATGCTCCCCAAGATACTAGACCTAATTTATGACCATTTTTATTTTGAATTATCACGTGTTGAAGTTCTTCTCCACTTGGAGTTGTTCCTAAACTAGTTAAATTAATCGCCATTTCAATATCCACCTTTAACTTATTTACTTCACAGCTCTATTTTATCACGATTAAGCGTTTTCAAGTACAAAATATATTATACCAATTCATATACCAATTTTCCATATTTTTACTTTATGGGCCATACCTATTTTTATTCTTCAAACTTATAGCCTCGACCCCAAACCGTTTTAATTAAATTAACAGGTAATTTTTTCCGAATCATTTTAATATGTGTATCCACTGTTCGAGTATCAACATAAACTTCCTCATGCCACACATGTTGTAAAAGTCTTTCTCGGGTCAAAACTTGTCGTGGATGTTGTACCAAAATTAATAACAAATCAAATTCCTTAGGTGTCAAATGGCCTAATTTTTCTCCACTTACTATTACTTCTTGAGTTAATTCATCTATATGTAATATCGGAGTTACTTGTTCCTCATCCTTAATTAACTTGTTTTTATGCAAGATTGATCGAAGACATTCAAGCTTATCCATTAATTGTTGTGCTGTATTTGTTTCCATTGACTGTTCTGCTGGAATAGCTTCATAATCATCCCACCCTTTCTTCAATTTTTCTGAATGGAATAGAATAAAACAACTTTGAACGTCCATCTTATTTTTGAATTGTTCTAGCTCATTTTTAGATTGAATCAATGTATCATCCAACATAATTGAAGCAAATTGATTTGGATTTTGTTGGATTAATGTCTTTGCTAATGTTAAATCACTTATAAATTCTAAATTCCACGATGTTCTATTCAACAAAGTCTGAATTTGTCCCAGTAACTCTAATTCTTTGGAAATTATTAAAATTTTCAAATAAACATCCTCCGTTACTTAATTAATAAAACTAATATAACGGATTTGTTTTTAAAAACAAAGTATTTTATATAAACACATTAGTTTTAAGAAAGAGTTTCTTCATATTTAAATGATTTTTCCAAAATTCACTAATCAAAATTGATTTAATTACTAAATTAATCAACCTATTTTATTAAATATGGTATTAAAAATATTTAAAATTATTTCACACATAAATTGATTGAATATCAATATTAAAAAAAATCGAGATAAAATTATCCCGATCTCTTCATGCTTTTTTATTCTAGATTAAAAATCAAGTTCAATTTCGGCAGGTTTTGTCTGAACTAAAATGTCCCCATTATGAATTGAATACAAAATTTCTGCTCGTTGATTAAGAGCCTCATAAAAGTTCGGAGCATTTAAAATCAAAAATGATGCAGGTTTTCCTACTTCAATACCATAGTGATCTTCCACTTGTAACGTTCTAGCCCCATTTTTAGTAATAAAGCGATATGAATCCATAATTTCTTGATGACCCATAATTTGAGTAGTATGGAGTCCCAGATGCAAAACATCCATCATATTACCATTTCCCATTGGATACCACGGATCTTTAATATCATCCTCGCCGAAAGCTACATTAATATTTTCCTTATCTAATTCCTTAACACGTGTTAAACCACGTCGTTTCGGATAAGTGTCAAAACGACCACCCAGATACATGTTAATAAGGGGATTTGAAACAAAATTCAAATCCGCCATTTTTAACAACCGCATCAATTTATACATATAAGCGTCATTATAAGAGCCCATCGCAGTTGTATGAGATGCAGTTACTCGAGCTTTCAAACCCGTTTCTAATGCTAAGGTCGCCATTGTTTCCAAACTCTTAGAATCAGGATCATCAATTTCGTCAGTGTGTGCATCAATCAACAAATTATATTTTTGCGCTAATTCAAAAACAAAACGTATAGATTCAACCGAATATTCTCGATTAAATTCAAAATGTGGAATAGCACCTAATGCATCCACACCCATTTGAGCTGCTTTTTCCATCAACTCTTTTCCATGCGGAAATGATAAAATTCCTTCTTGAGGGAAAGCCACTAATTGTAACTCCATCCATGGTTTAACTTCATCTCGCACATCCAATAAAGCGCGTAAAGCTGTTAAATTTGGATCGGTCACATCAACATGAGAACGCACAAATTGCAAACCATGCGCAGCTTGTAATCTTAGTGTTTTAAGAGCACGCGCTCTAACATCCTCATAACTTAAAGTTTTCTTTCGTTCAGACCAAATTCGAATACCATCAAATAAAGTTCCCTCTTCATTCCACTCTGGATCGCCCGCTGTTTGCGTTGAATCAAGATGGACATGAGGATCAACAAATGGTGGAATCGCAACTTTACCCGCTACATCTAACACCTTCTCACCAGTTTTTGGTGTGATATTTTTATCTATAGCAACGATCAAATTATCTTCAATTTGAATATCTTTTAATTCCGAACTATTTTCAATAGAAATTTGTTTAATTAACATTTTTACCCCTGCTTTCACCAACGGAAATCGTTTTCATTCGGACAATTGTACAATAAATCCAGTAATAAAACTACTAATTTATACGTTTTTATCCCCGACATTTTTAGAAAAAGCATGTACCTTGATTACATCAAGGAAAAACGCAACAATAGGAACCCCCAAAATCAATCCCCAAGGTCCCAAAATTCGTTCCATCACAATCAAAGATATAAAGGTTACAAAGACTGGCAGTTCCGAACGTGTTGCCATTAGTTTTGGATGTAAGACATAAGCTTCAAAGGCGTGAATGATTAAAATGAAGATTAAAATTTCACTGGCTAAAACCCAACCACCAGCAGAGAAGGCAACAATCGTCAAAGGAATCATGGAAATCAAAACACCTGCGACTGGGATTAGGCCTAAGACCAAAACCATACTTCCCAAGACCATTGCAGACGGCATCCCCAGAACAATAAACCCTATGACTGACAATGAAGTATTAAAAAGATCAATCACAATTTGTACCCTAATAATTTGTCCCAAAATATAAACAAATTTATTGGCTAATTCATAGATATTCGTAAAAAAGCGTGGAAAATCAGATGTTTGGAAACGACGACCAAATTTTTTGAGCGGATTTAAACTTACCGCATAAACAAAACTAAGTAAGACAGCCAAAACAGTCTCGGTAATGCCTTTCCAAAGCCCTTGTATAGTTTGCAAACTCACGTGTAATACCGACGTTAATCCACTAGTTATTTTGTCATCTAAATTGGTCTTAGCCAAATACTCATTAATTTGATTTGCAATCTTAGGTGAATGCTCATAAGCGTGAATAATCGATTGAACCAAACTCACACCTTCTTTATAAAACATTGGGGCCACAAACGAAATAATTAAAAAGAGCCCGAACAGAATTAAAATATAAAAAATTGTAACTCCAAAAATATAAGGTAATTTCGTCCATTTTTTAACCCATTGGCCTCCGGAAATTCCAATTGATGCAAAAATGATTATTAATAATATAGTTGGCATGAATGACCGAAATAGGTAAATTACTCCGATCATAAATATCAACGTTAAGTACATTTGTGTGCGGTCATTTAACCACCACCTTTTAATATCTTCCATCTATTTAACTCCCCTTATTATCGACGATACTTTTAAATCTTATTTTTATACAATACATTCAACCTGAACATTTATTATGATTAGTCTCATTTTAACTTTTTAAATTTAACTTAATAAATTAGTATTATCAACCTTTTTATCTAACTTTACCAATATTAATTTTAGTTTTCAAATTATTTAATTTTTAAATAACTTTATAAGCACCTTAACTATAACAAAAAAAGAGAGGTCTAAAACAAAGTAGTTTCAGCCCTCTCTATCAACATGTTTCAAAACTAAATATTATTCTTTAATCTAACTTTTATCGGTATTCCTAAATTTGGCTTATTTCAGCCGGAATCCCAAACATATTAATTGCTTTCAAGTAATCCTGACTAGTGATTGTTTCAGTTGAGCGCATCAAGTGAAAATCGCCAGACATATTATGAGAAAGCATATCAGAAGCTTTCACCCCATTACGATCATAGAATTTGAAACGAGATTGACGTTGTTCCTCATTACCAGCCTGCGTCCCTATCTGTTCACTCTCCAAAATAAACCCATTTGGATATAATTCTTTCATCGCAACCAATGCTTTACTGCCAAGACCCATTCCTCTTTGCTTTGCATGAGTTGCAAAATATAGAATAAATCCTTTTTGATCAGGTAAATCAACGTGGCACAATAGGCCAACTATTTGATCCAATTCCATTAATTTTGATAAATTAATCTTCGGATTATCTTTTGATAATTGCACTAATTCATCAAAATCGATGCGTTCTGAAAGTGGGAATGCCTCTTCATAAATCGTTTGCCATACTGGCCAATCTTTTTCTTCAATCGGTACAATCCGCATTTTTATCCCCCCTTTGTTCATTCTTATTTATATACTCTATATTAAGATGAAATTCTAACAGAACGTTTCAACAGATGCAAGTTTCAATAAACCCCATTTATCAAGTATACAAGCATCCCATAACATTAACTATCTGCTTAC
Source organism: Weissella koreensis KACC 15510 (assembly GCF_000219805.1). Taxonomy (NCBI): domain Bacteria; kingdom Bacillati; phylum Bacillota; class Bacilli; order Lactobacillales; family Lactobacillaceae; genus Weissella; species Weissella koreensis. The sequence continues at coordinate 1,072,378 of NC_015759.1, read as the reverse complement.
TTTTATTCTAAAAATTTTTTCTCTCGTCCAGGTAAAATAATATTCAACCCGACAGCTAAGATTGCTGTCACCACAACTGCATTTTGAATCAAAATATTAATCATTGTAGGCATATGTTGAAACAATTGTGGATAAGCAGAAATTCCAATCCCAGATGCAATAGACAAAGCAGCAATCATCAAATTACGCTCAATTCCGAAATCCACTGCACGCATGATCGTTGTTCCTTGCACTCCAATAGTTCCAAAGAGAATCAACATCGCTCCGCCTAAAACAGGATCTGGAATAATGGTAGCTAGTGCCCCAAATTTGGGTAACATTCCAATAATAATTAAAATAACAGCGGCTGAATAAATTGGCTTTTTTGAACGCACTCCTGAAAGGCGTACAACTCCAACATTTTGCGAAAATGTTGAATATGGAAAAGTATTAAATATTCCTGACAAAATAACTGCTAACCCTTCTGCCCGATAACCACGTGCCATACGTTTTTCAGTTAACTTCGTTCCCGTAATGTCAGCAATGGCAAAATACACCCCCGTTGATTCAATCATTGATGTTAATGCAATAATAATCATCGTAATAATCGCTGAAGCATCAAAAGTTGGAACTCCCATAAAGAATGGCATGGGTAAGTGAACCCAAGATGCATCGGATACAGCTTGAATCGATACTTGCCCAATTAATCCCGCATAAATCGTTCCACCGATAATTCCTAATAAGATCGCGATCGATTTCAAAAATCCACGAGTAAAGATATTTAGAATAATGGTCACAATAATTGTGACTGCAGCGATTGATAGATCAGTCATGTTTCCAAAACTTTTCGCCGCAATATCACCACCACCAATTTTAGTAACCGCCACTGGAATCAATGACAAACCAATTACCGTAATTAAAGATCCCGTGACCACAGGTGGGAAAAATTCTCTTAATTTTGCAAATAATCCTGCAATTAAGAATACGAAAATTCCCGCTGAAATAGTTGCTCCATACATGGCCCCAATCCCCAAAGTACCGCCAATGCTAATCAATGGTGAAACTGATTGAATGGCTGACCCTAAAACCACAGGCATCGCAATTCCAGTCAAGCGCGTCGATTTAAGTTGTAACAACGTTCCAATACCTGTCATAAAAATATCAACTGAAATCAAATAGGTCATCTGCTGTGGGGTAAAATGCAGCGCGGCCCCAATTAATAATGGGACTAAAATACCGCCAGCATACATGGCTAAAACATGCTGAAGCCCAAGAATAGTTGATTGTAAAAAATTCGGCTTACTTACCTGATCCATCTCTTTAAATCTCCTCTGATGAGTGCTTGAATGTTCGTAAAATCGCCGTCCATTGCAAACACTCCTATCAATTCAATACAACATAAGTTATGCCAAATTATGAATTAACAGCTTAAAAAGCGAATACAAAAACGCACCCAAACAAAAATGAATGGGCGCGCCAAAAAGCTTCATCTAGTAGTCTGCGTTTCGGTGCAGGTAGGAACTCGTTGGCCATTCTCCAACGATTATACTAAACATTCGGTATTATTCAATTGCTCTCATTATAAAAGATGAATTTATTATTAGCAAGGCTTTTCCATCATTTAGTTTAAATCTTGTTAATCATTATTGATTAGCCGTAATCGTAAATGTTTCACCCTTAACACCTAATTCATTTTCAATTCGATTTTGTAATTCTAGAATTGCTTTTGCTCCACGTTCTTTTTGTTGCTCCGTAATACCTTCAATAATTAAAATAGCATCTTGAGTATCTTCAGTTAACATGGTCCGTTGTGCATCACGCCAGTTTAGCGAACGACAAATTGCTCCTTCAGAATCATAATAAATCAATTCTTCAGGTAACGCTGGTTCTGATTCATCCGCTCCAACAGGAATAAAATCTTCGCCACCTTTAGCTAATCCAAGATGCATAGGAACTTGAACTGCGTGCAAATCTTCGCCACCACATGGCACCCCATATTCTAATGAAACACTATTATAAATATCAACTAATGGATTAATTGGAGTCAATTGTTTCCCTTGATTTACACGTTTTAATAAAGCTTCAATGGACGAACGTGCCCCCTTCTTCTTTTTAAAGCTAGTAAATGCTTGTCGCCATTCTTGAATCACTTGATTATCTTTAAAGTCTTCTTCAGTTAAAAAAGATTTTGACATCTTCATCGCTTCATCTAATAATTGTTGGTTATGTTCCTCACGTTCGTCAGATGCGTGATTGTCGATTCCCTTTACTACTAAAGCAAAAATATTTGCCTCGGGGAAAATATCAAAAAATTCATTATCAATAACTAATGGTTGCATATTATTTAACTCCCTTTAAATTATATTTTAGTAGAAGATCGCGTTGCGAACTGCTACCTAAATCAAAGACATGTTCACTAAACGGGACAAAGCCTTGTCCTTCATAAAACTTTAACGCTCGTTGATTATTTTCCCAAACTCCTAGCCATACATATTTTTTAACAGCTTGACGTGCAATATTCAAAGCATGTTGCATTAAATTTTTACCCAAAGCAAGTTTATGAAAATTTTGTTTTACGTAAATTCGTTCAATTTCCATGCTATCTTCATCACTAATCTCCGACTGAGCATCGCCAAAATTCAATTTTAAATAGCCTGCTAAGTGCTCATCTAAATAAATAAAGAAAAACTGACTTTGTCCATCTTCAATTTCATACCGCAACTGATCTAACTGATATGCCGTCGCTAGATAACGTTCCATGTCTTCAGCAGAATTATATGGGCCAAACGTTTCAGCAAATGTTTCTCGACTAAGCTGTTGTAAAGATTTAACATCTGTTAAATAAACTGGTTTAATTTTTCGTTCCATTGAGCCCCCTCAATACAATCTTACTTTTCCTTTTTTTACACTTTTCCAATCCTGCACCACATTTTGTGTGACTTTATCCAATAAAACATTTATTTGCTCAACCTCATCTGGTTTTAAGCCTTGAAGGGCCACTTGAGTTGAATAATCGCTCTCACGACTCAACGTTTCATACAATATCTGCCCTTTTTTTGAACTATAAAGCCGTTGGTTTTTACGATTGATTGGATCGGTCTGTTTCACAATAATTTCTCGTTCTACTAAACGATTAATTGCACGATTAGTGGTTGTTTTATCTACACACAGCAATTCTGACAACTGCATCTGGGTAATCCCAGGATTTTCCGTAATTCGGCTCAAATATAGATATTGTCCTCGGGCTAAGTCAATTTCTTTAAATTCAATATTACTGATTGAATCTAGCGCCCGAGCAATTGTACCAATCCGTCTTAAAAATGTTTGATCCAAATGTAACCACCTCCTACTCATGCTTAATTTAATTTTACTTGATTTTAGTTGCAAATACAACCAAAAACATTAATGCCCACTTGTGACTTTAATTCCAATTATTCCAATAATCAGTAATGCGATAAAAAACCAGGTTAACGGATTAATCTGATCTTTAAATAAAAATAATCCTACCAAAATTGATCCAACTGCCCCAATTCCAGTCCAAACAGGATATCCAATACTGAGAGGAAGATGCTTCACTGCAAGAGCTAGAAAACCAAAACTAAAAATCATCCCCATTATAGTCAGTAAACTATACCCCAAGTTTGAAAAGCCTTGGCTTAATTTCATTGTGGTCGCCCATACCACTTCAAATAATCCGCCTAAAATTAAATATACCCACGTCATATTTACATCCTCCTTTAAAATTACAAAAAAAGGGCCGGTAAACTCTTCTATGACCTAATGAGTTTACTCAGTCCCTAAACACCCGGTGGTGTCGATTAATTAATAATATAATAACATATTAATATCCATTTATTTACTTAAATAATCAATTTTTTTATCTAAAAATAATTGATATGCATTTCTTCTATCCGCAGGATTCGAATCCATATATACAATACCTCTATATTCAAAACCTATTTTTTCTAGAACATGTTGCATTCTTAAATTCTGACGATGCGTATCAATTCTAATTTCTTTAAATCCTAATTGTATTGCCTCACTAAGTAAATTACTAAATATGAAATCACTTAGATGTTGTCCAGTTTGGTCACTTTTAATAGCAATCCGATGAATTGTAGCATAATGTTGGTCAGATGTTCGCCAACCACCGTGATAAATATTTTGATAATTAGGTTCCGGTATCGTCATAAGCGTGGCTGTTCCCAAAATTTGTTGGTCAACAATCAATAAATAGGTCATTCCTTGTTCTAAGTCAGCCAATATATCCGTTTTTTGTGGATAATCCCCTTGCCATTGAGGGATTCCATCCGCAGCCAGTAATTTTTTAGCATCTTTAATTAGATAATCAATTTGATCTAAATCAGCTAAAGTGGCTTTTCTTAAATAAATCATTGCCATTTTATCTTTCTCCATCCAAATAATTTCAAAGAAGACATATTAACGTAGTTCTTACTTTATATTTATTTTTAGAATTATTTTAATCCAGCTATTTCCTAAAATAATAAAATTTTAATTATTCAATATAAACACGATTTCTCTTAATCATTTCACTAATTTTAAATATTTGTTCTGCAGTAGTTCTTGGTAGAGACAATTCAGGTAATTGATCCAAGGAAAAATAACAAACATCAGATGTTTCATAATTAGATTTAAAAGTCCCCTCATCAATAATTTTACCTTCAAAAATTAATTTATAATATTGTGTCAATTGTTTACCTAATTTGGACTGATCAGTATCAAAAACACCTTTTAAATTAATAATTTCAGCATTAACCCCCGTTTCTTCTAGTACTTCACGTTGCGCATTTTCAATGGGTGACATACCAACCTCAGCAAAGCCTCCTGGCAAGGACCACTGCTTAGTCTTGATGTCTTGAACTAATAAAACTTTTTGTTGATCGTTTTGAATAAAGACACGCACATCAATCTTTGGCGTAATATATCCCGGTTCTAGAATGATCTGTTGTTTAATTTCATCAATTGTATAATGACTTATTTGTGCTAAAAGACTGATAGAAATTTTCTCAATTTCACGCAATCGTTCCCGATCAAATGTGTCTTTTGTATAAGCTAACCCAGTTCGAGCAATTGTTAAAATGCGTCTGACTCGCTTCAATTCATCGAAATTCACCATATATGCAGCTCCTGTCGTATTTTTTAATTATTCCATAGTAGATAATTGATTAAACAGGTATTTATTAATAGATAAAATATAACATATGATCTTTAATAAAACTGAACTATATCTTATAAAATTATATACTCAAACAAAGATATTTTTATAAATTAAAGTAAGTCATCCAAATTATACTAAAAGAATATCATCGACCTTTTCTATATTTAAAAAATGACAGTTTTAATTTCTGATGTTTAACCTTCTTAGACTACATTGAATAATAAAGAAGGAATACATAATTTTTCAGTATGACATTTAAAAATTACGATCAAGCAATTCAAGAATAAGTAATTAAATAAAAAAAACGTCCTAAAAATATAGGACGTTTTTTATTCTTTTATAAAGATATTTTTTTATTAAACCTAAAGTGAGTTCTACTCATTCCCTTATTTTCATAAAATTGGTGAGCTTTAACTCTTACTACATTACTAGCCACTTCTATTTCAACACAATTGTTATTTAGAGCATATTCACAAGCTTCATTGAATAACTCTGTACCAAATCCCATATTTCTATATTTATCTGATATGATAAATTCCAATATTTCTGCTATTTTATTTCCATGATGTAATTGATATTCCAATCTAAGATTGATCATACCTACTACCTTATTTTCAAATTCATAAATCAGACAACAATAATTATCATTATTATATTGTTTTTTTATTTCATTTTTAAATTGATTAAAATTAAATTCATTCTGTTCTAATTCTGTAATCAATCTAAATATTCCTGTTATATGCTCATCACTACCAATTTTAACTGACATATTTCAAATCCTCATTTCAAAAAATTAAATTTAGAGATAAGACCATAAACCTGTTAATACTTATTATAATGAACCTTTTAAAAATATAAACTTATCTATATTAGATTAATTTAGGATAAATAACAAAAACAAACCCCACCACACCAACGAATATGTTGATACAATGAGGTTTACCTTTTTATATTATGGAGCCGAGGGGAGTTGAACCCCTGTCCTAATACCTTGATACTAATACATCTACGTTCATAGTTAATTAATTTAAAATTCGCCCTTGGCACGCCAATTAACCCGGCGATCCTTTAGGCTAATCTGATTATCCTCTTCATAACAGCTTCAGATGGGAGCGTTATGCGCAGGCCATAATTATTATGACTAACTAAACTGGATGGCCACCAATCGTGTTAGTTTGGTTCACTGGTTTTTAAGCAGCGAAAGCCAAGTTGTTTGAATTTTTTGCAGTTAATTCGTCTGAGTGGATTATAGGGCCACAACCCCTAAACGCAGCATTAGCTCAAACAGCACCAGTCGATTCCGGAACGACCCCGTACTACTTCATTATAGCCGATTTAAACACAAAAAAACAACCCGAACTAATTAAATTGTCCGCGTTGTTTTAATATTACTGATTAACAAAGGTATTTTCTAAATAATCTACCGCATTCTTAGCAACATCATCTGCTTGTGGGTTCTTATTTTCACCATTTACCACTGAATTTTCAACTACAAATATTCCCGTAAATTTATTATTTTGCAGGTCGTGAATTGAAACTAATGCGTTTTGGTTATTATTACCTGTTTCTGCAGTTCCAGTTTTGGCAGCTAAATTATACCCTTCATTATAAAGATTATGAGCATAACCATCTTCATCAGAAACAATTCCGACTTCGTCATCAAGAATTGTTTTTACATCATCAGATTTGGCTGCATCTTTAATTACGACCGGCTTTTTATCATCCTTAATTAATTTTGGCATTACGATGTTACCATCATTATCTAAGAAATTAAACATAGTGACCATCTCAATTGGATTAACTGACATTTGCGCCTGACCATAAGCACTATCGGCTAATTGTTTATTATCTTCTAACTTACCAGTATTACTAAAGGAAGCTACCTTCATCGTAATTGGTAACTTATAATCTCGACCAAAAGTGAATTTGTCCGTCAATTCTGATTGGAATGTATCTCGACCAACCTTCAACATTTGTTGTGCAAAATAAACATTATCAGAATGTTGCAAAGCAGTTTTCAAGTTAACCTCAGTATCACTATTCACCCGGGTAACATTATATGGCGTCCACTTAGTCCCCTCAATTTTAATAACTTCATCAGGATTCAAAGTTCCCTTGCTTAGTCCAATGGCTGCCGACACCTGTTTAAAGGTTGATGCTGGTGCGTAACCCTTGGCAAAACGGGCCATAAATGGATAATCAGCATTATTATTAGAAGTTAAAGTTGTTGGATCATATGACGGAGTTGAAACAACTGCTAGTAAATCTCCAGTTTTCGGTGCCTGAATCACTGCTGAACCAGGTACATCATTAAATCCATCATAAGTTGCCTTTTGAACATCTGAATCAATTGTTAACTTAATATCTTGCCCTTTTTCAAACTTTTGATAAAGTAAAGTCTTTTTTGCTTCACCTTTTTGATTCAAAATTTGATATTTAATAGTTTCTTTTCCGCGCAATTGTTTGTCATAAGCTTTTTCTAAACCAGCACGTCCTACAATATCATTGCCACTTAAAGTAGCATCCTTTGCAACATCATCGGACGTAGCCGTGCTTGTGTATCCAATCAAGAGACTAGCTGCAGCGCCCAAAGGATACTCTCGTTCATAACTTGATTGAACTGATGCACCATCACCATCGTCATCTTTTTGATAATCATCGTCACCAAGGCTTTTAACTGTATAGGCCCAATCTGGATGATTACTATAAGCATTAATACCTTTAGTAATTTCATCTGAAGTGGCATTGTATTTCTTAGCAACTTCGTCAACTTGATCTTGATTAATTGAACCATCTTCATTCAAAAAGTATTGTGGTACAGTTTTTAATTCTTTGGTAATTTTAGTACCCGCCAAAACTTTACCATTTCGATCCAAAATTTGGCCACGTTGCCCACCATCTTTGGCAATATTTAGATGATCATCTTTCGCCAAACCTGGCAAAATCAAATTACTATTATAAATCACAGTAGCTTGCTTTTTATTAATTTTAAAATTGACAACATAACGCTGATTCTTAATCATTCCAGCTGGCGTCTTCAAATCAACATTATAAGTCATTTGGAAACGATTTCCACCCTTATAATTTGTCTTAACATCACTGACTTTAATATTTTTAATACCTAAATAATCAAAACTTTTTTCTATTTTGGCTGACGGATCTTTATCTGTTAGACCATATGCTTTCAAACTATTTTTATCAGTATTTTTCAATAACTGGCTATACTTTTTCTGCGCAAAATTTTTCGTATATTCACGTGCGAACTGTCTAGCTTGGCTGGATTGGGTCTGATTATAATAATAGAATGCTCCTGATCCTGCGATCAGTACTATTAATGCAATGCTAATACCTATCAGCCAACTTTTTTTGTTTTTCATTTTGGCGCCAATACTCTGCTTTTTGCTATTCAAATCATCATCCACAGTCCAACCTCTTCCTTTACCTAATTAATACACAATCAAGTATTTAATTAATAACAAATTGATTTTACCATAAAAATTATTATTAATCTCTACGACAAAATTTAAATTGATTTTACTATGGTTAATTTATCCAATCAACATTTATATGTTGCACGATTATATACTATATTTATCATAAATAAAAGAGAGTGGACAAAGTTCAAAGTTAATTATTCAACTTTTCACTTCAACCCTTTTAAGGCTAAAGTGAAAACAACGTTAAATCAAAACATTGAACGAGTTTGTCTCACTCTCTCATTTTTTTACTTGGCATATTCAATCGCACGAGATTCTCGAATAACCGTAACCTTAATGTGTCCCGGATAATCAAGATCATGCTCAATTTGGTTCTTAATGTCACGCGCAAGGACAGTCGCTTCCACGTCTGAAATTGCTGCTGGTTCCACCATCACTCGAATCTCACGTCCAGCTTGGATTGCAAAGGTCTTTTGAACCCCATTAAATCCATTTGCAATTCCTTCAAGTTGTTGCAAACGTTGAACGTAATTTTCTAATGACTCGGAACGAGCACCTGGACGTGCCGCCGAAATCGAATCTGATGCAGCTACTAAGACTGCAATAATTGACTCCGGTTCAACATCCCCATGATGTGATGCAATTGCATTCACAACAGTCGGACGTTCGTGATACTTAGTTGTTAATTCAACCCCTAACTCCACGTGTGATCCATCCACCTCATGATCAATCGCCTTACCAATATCGTGTAATAATCCTGCGCGCTTAGCAAGCGTAATATCTTCACCTAACTCAGCTGCCAACAAGCCAGTTAGTTTTGCAACTTCAATCGAATGTACTAAGACATTTTGTCCGTAACTTGTTCGGTAATTCATTCGTCCAATTATTTTAATTAGATCAGGATGAATATTATGAAGACCTAGGTCAAAGACCGTTTGTTCTCCAACTTCCCGAATGTGTTCGTCCATTTCTTTTCGAGCCTTTTCAACCATCTCTTCAATCCGAGCCGGATGAATCCGACCATCAGAAATCAAAGCTTCCAAAGCTCTCTTAGCAATTTCACGACGAACAGGATCATAACCACTCAACACAACCGCTTCTGGAGTATCATCAATAATCAAATCAATTCCAGTTAGGGTTTCAATTGCTCTAATATTACGGCCTTCTCGTCCAATGATACGACCTTTCATATCATCATTTGGAAGTGCAACAACTGAGACTGTTGATTCAGCAACCATATCAGCTGCTGAACGTTGAATAGCTTGAACAACCAAACTTTTAGCCTTTTTATCAGCTTCAATTACGGCTTCCTGTTCACTTTCCTTAATCAACTTAGCTCGTTCAGAAACCAAAGCTTCCTTTGTTTCTGTTAAAATCAAACCTTTAGCATCCGTGCGATCCATTTCGGCCACTTCTACTAGCTTTGCTTCACGATCTTCCACCAATTGTTCCGCATAATTTTGCTTATCCTTCACACTTTGGCGTTGTTGATCAAGTTTATTCTCTTTCTCAGAAATTGATTCTTCTCTTTTTTGAAGAGAAGCATCTTTCCGATCTAAGACAGATTCACGACTTACCAAACGTTCCTCTTGGGCCAAAACGGCTTGACGTCGTTCCTGTAATTCTCCCTCGATTTTAGCTTGGTATTGTTGGCTTTCATCACGTGCTTCAACAATGGCACTTTGTTTTAAGGCCTTTGCTTCAACTTGTGCTTGATTCGTGATATCTTCTGCAGTTTGTCGGGTTTGCTTCAAACTGTTTTCAATCTTAGTTCGAGTGAAAACATGTCCAAAAGCATACCCAATTACGATTGCGACAAGCGCTGTCAGGATGATCATAGTGATGTTCATCATTGACTCCTGTCTAGTAAGTTAAATGGTTTCAACTTATTTATAAATTATTAAATTTGCGCTTTTTAACACCTTTTAATTTTATCTGTTTTATTAATGTGTGTCAATGAATTGTAATAATTATTAAACGATATAAAAAAATAAAGTTGATCTTTAATCAGACCAACTTTATATCTTCTTATTTAAATTAGTTTCTCATTTGATACATTAGAGTAAACATTGCCACCAAGCGAATAACAGCTGCAATTAGTGGTGCCAAAATAATCCAGTTACCTAAAGCTAATCCTAATAATAATCCTATTAAAATTAGGACCAATATAATAATATTCATCCAACGTAAATGATTCTTATTAATATGATCCAATTGATCAGTAGAACGGAAAAGTGGTCCCAATTGCTCTAGGTCTTTCAATTGCGCATCTGCAATTGGAAGACTATCTCCAACTTCCATCAAAATTCTTTTTGGTAACCCATTGGGAATTTGTTGATTAGTAATAAACATTGAATTTTCATCTTTTAAAGCCGCAATTTGCATATCATGCTTATCTTTAGGGCTTAAACCAGCTTTGACATAACTAGCACTTTTGAATAATTCTTTTAAGCCATGCACTGATCCTAATGCATCAGCAGAAATAACTTGCGTTCGAATTCCACGTTTAACTAACATCCGATCTATTTCTAATAATGAATGCTTTAATGGTGTACCATAATTAATAATTCCGATAACCTGAATCCCATCAACAATATATGAAACAGAATTACCTATTGATTGATAATTTGCCAAGACTTCTGGACTCACAGCATAGTTTTTTAAGGCTTCTCTTGCTGAAATAACCGCAAAAAGTTCTTGATGAATCACTCCAGAAACTCCAATTAATGCAATTTTTTCTGGTTCTGAAACTTCACTGGCTTCGATTCCTTTACCAGCAGTGTATTGTGCAAAACCACTTGATAACGGACTAGCAAAATTTTGTAATAAGCCAGCTGCAATTCCAATCACATCATTATCACTATAACGATCATCAACACTTTTAACCGAATAAACAATAGCGACTGATTCTGTTAAAACGCCGGACTTTTCTAATAAAATACTTTTAATCTTTGGCAACCGGTTTAAGATAGTCCAATCATTAACTGTAATACCATTTTCGCGTAAACGATCTTGTAATAGTTGTCTTTGATAGCGGACCAAAATAACTGGCCATTGTGGATCAGCAATCAGTAAAATCGTTGTCAAGATCATTAATCCGACCATTAATCCTGACGTCATTGTTCCCAAAGCAAATCCAATAGTAGCCACTAAGGTCATCATTAGATTCATTTTGTGATTATTTTTTTGATCTTTTTGATTTTCTTGATCCAAATTAATAGGTTGAAAGATTAACAACGATCCTAGCAAAAGTGATACTCCCACTAAAGCAAGTGGTAAAACAAGCCAAGTTTGCGCCGATCCTTTGTACATGGCCATCGCCACTAAGCACGACACACCCAAGCTCACTAAAGCGCCCAACGCCCAACGCCATGAATTAACAATATTCTTATTAGCTTGGCGGATATAACGAACCATACTAGTTCCTAAAAGGACCCAAAAGAGCATCCCCACCCCCATGACAGTCCCATAAATATAGCTTGGATCGATGTTCATAGTTTGTGCGTTATTAATCAAAATTGGCGAGGCAATACCAGTTAATAGTGCTAATATAATGGCGATAATTATATATCGCAAATATTTAAAATTCATCTGCAATACTCCCAACATAAATTTCATAAATGATAACTAAAGTATAGCAAAGGTCAGTGCACCGAAACCTCGGCTTCAACAAACCTTACCAAATCATAATATTCTTAAAAATAAATAAAAAAACCAAGTTTACAAGAAACTTAGTTTTAAATGATTGCGGGAGTAGGATTTGAACCTACGACCTTCGGGTTATGGGCCCGACGAGCTACCAGACTGCTCCATCCCGCGATAATATTAAGGAGAATGTGGGATTCGAACCCACGCGCCGGTTTCCCGACCTGACGGTTTTCAAGACCGTTCCCTTCAGCCAGACTTGGGTAATTCTCCAAATGAATAAGTTGATTAATCAACATATTTAATATTAACAGGCCTCTATATTTTTGTCAAATAAATTTCTAAAAATCACTATATATTAGTTTTCCAAATTTTAAAATTAAGAATCTGCAAGATTGCTACTACTAATCCTAATAATATATAAACACTTATCAAATACATACTATTGAGATTTAATTCTTGAATGCAATATACAATAGTTACCCAGTAAAATCCCCAATAAGTCATACTTAACCATTTTTTGATAATCGCTTGTTGTAATAATTTTAAACTTGTTTGAACCAAAGTTAAATGATCAGCTTGAATCTGGACATCCGTTATTAATCCCAATGAATACTTATTATGCATAATTCCAATGGAAAAATCAGCATTTTTTAAAGCTTGATAGTCATTCATACCATCCCCAACAAAAAGGACCCGTCCATTTTGCTGATAGGCTTTAACTAACTCCCCTTTAGACTGACTGGTTAAATCAGCAGCAATCACATCAATGCCCAATAATTGACCAATTTGATTAGCATTACTATCATTATCACCAGTCGCCATGACTGTAACAATCCGTTGGTTTTTAATTTGTTTAATCAAACTCGTAGCCGAACTTCGAACTTTATCTTGCAAAATAATTGAGGCTATAACTTTTTTCTGATTTTCGATCAAATAACACATCATCATGCCATCAGCTTTTATTTTAGGTTCGATTCCTAATTGTCGGACACCGGCCCGACTCAGCAATGCATAATCAGCATCCTCAAAGCGGCCCCAAACTCCAGAATCAACTTTTTGCCGTTGCTTTAATTGAACTACTTTGCGCTCAAATATTTGATTATTTAAATACATCATTATCCCACGTGCAACAGGATGTTTAGACTCTTGTTCTAATAATTCTAAAATCGAAAAAATTTTCGCACGTTCCACCGAATTCGGAACAACAATATTTTTAACTTGTGCTGCAGGCTCAGTTAAAGTTCCTGTTTTATCTAAAATCGCATAATCTAATTTGAAGAAGCGTCCAATCACTTTTTGATTATTAAAAATAATTTTAAGTTGAGAACCAATTATAATAGTCTTATATTGTATTAACTTCAAATTAATATAATAAATAGCCACAAACGAAATGATACTGCATAAGACAAGCCCAACCCAGCCACTTACCGATTCTCGATTACTTGTAGTATTTTGAAATGAATAAAACGTCCACATCATCAATCCCCACAAAAACCAAATTCCTCCTAACAAAATCAAAAGGCGTAGGCTATGTTTTTTCAGCTCAGATAATGATAAGTTAACCTGGCCTTGATGTGTTTCATTTGTTACATCAGTTAGTTTATCTGACCTTGGAATATCTTGGCTCAGACGCCTAATATTAGAGACTTTACTGAACCAGTTATCTGAATTACGTTTATTCATAGCGTCCCTCCTTTATTCTATATAATTATATAGTAAAACAATACTTTTTAGTTGATTTTAAAAGTCATAAAACTATGCCAAGACAACCAATCTAAACTGAACTAGTTTAAAAATATAGAAAACAAAATTAAAGCCCCGTCATATCAACGTTTTCGCTGATTCAACGGGGTTTTTAATTTACTTTGATGCGGGCGGCGGGGGTCGAACCCGCACGATATTTCTATCACAGGATCCTTAGTCCTGCGCGTCTGCCAATTCCGCCACGTCCGCATAAGCTGTGTTAGTAACTAACACAGCTTATCATACCAAATTGAACTTCCAGTTTCAAGCGTTATTTTTAACTGATATTTTCAGAAAATAACGTTAATCCAATCCGTTCACGCTTCAAATCCACTTCTTTAACCCAAACTGTAATAATATCACCAACTGCAACATGATCATGTGGATTTAGTTTATGGTGTTGGTTTTTATTTTTGACCATTTCGTTAATATGAACTAATCCATCTTCATGAACTCCAATATCAACGAATGCTCCAAAATCAACCACATTTCGCACTGTCCCTTGTAGTTCCATACCCGGTTTTAAATCTTTTAAAGTCAAAACATCTGAACGTAAAACTGCGCTGATGGCTTGATCTCTTAGATCTCGTCCCGGATGTTTAAGGGCATCTATAATATCATATAAAGTCGGCAATCCAATTTGTAATTCTTTAGCAACATCATCAGTTGCCAAAGCTTGTAATTGCTGCTGACGTGATTCTACATCTGTCGCATCAATACGTTTGAGAAGTTCTTTTGCGACTTTATATGACTCTGGGTGAATTTCAGTATTATCCAAACTATTCGTTCCATTTGGAATTCTCAAAAATCCAGCCGCCTGTTCGAAAGCTTTAGGACCTAGTTTTGCAACTTTCTTTAATTCATTTCGCGTCTTAAACGCTCCATTATGATCACGATAGTCCACAATATTTTGAGCTGTCGTCTTAGTTAAACCAGCGATATGCAATAATAATTGTGCTGATGCCGTGTTCAAATTAACACCAACTTGATTAACCGCCGTCTCCAAAACTTGATCTAATTGTTCAGATAGTTCTTTAGTTGGTAAATCATGTTGATATTGTCCAACACCTACCGCCTGTGGATCGATCTTAATTAACTCAGCCATAGGATCTTGTAATCGGCGTGCAATCGAAATTGCTGATCGTTGCTCAACTTGTAGTTCTGGAAACTCCGTCCGAGCAATATCAGAGGCTGAATAAACTGAAGCGCCGGCCTCATTAACTACCACATACTTCAAATCTGGCAAGTCTGACTTAATCAAATCAGCAATAAACTGCTGAGACTCACGAGAAGCCGTTCCATTTCCAATCGCTACCAAAGTTACTTGATATTTATGAACCAAATTAATAATAATTTTTTTCGCTCCTGCAGGATCATATTTAGCAGCTCGATGTGGATAAATAACTGCTTTTTCTAAAAACTTTCCATTTTCATCCACAACGGCTAACTTAGAACCAGTCCGAATTCCAGGATCAAATCCTAAAACAACTTGTCCCCTTAAGGGAGCGCCCATCAACAAATGATACAGATTTTTCCCAAAGACTTTAATAGCATCCGCACTGGCTTGGGCTGTCAATTGTTTACGAATTTCACGTTCAATTGCTGGTCCTATGAAGCGTTTATAAGCATCCTTAGCGGCATTAACTAACACTTCTGCTGCAGCGCCTTGTTTGCTACCAACTAGTCGAAACTTTAAATAACGTTCAATTGCCAATTGATCCACTTCTATCCCAACTGATAATATGCCTGCTTTTTCACCACGATTCACAGCCAAAATTTGATGATTTTGAATCTGCTTAATTTTTTGACTAAAATCATAATACAAAGCATAAATAGATTTAGGATCCTGTTCTTGCGCTCCACGTTTAATTTTGGCATCAACAGTTCCATTTTGTTGCGTATAATTACGAATCCATTCACGTAATCCCGCATTTTCCCCAATCACTTCGGCAAAGATTTCATGGACCCCATTCATGACAGCCTTCACATCCGGTAAATCTTGCGCAGGGTCAACATAGTCTAAGGCTATTTGATTTAAATCATCGGTTGGAAAACTTTGAATTTTTTGAGCTAATGGCATCAAACCAGCTTCCTTGGCGATCGTCGCCTTGGTTCGCCGTTTTTGTTTATAAGGTAGATAAAAGTCTTCCACTTTTTGAAGACTATCAGCCGCAATTAAACGTTCCGCCAACGCCGAATTCCATACGGATTGGTCTATCAATGCCTTTTGTACCGTTAATTTTCGGGCTTGCAAATCTTCTAATCGCTTACTACTGGCTTGAATGTCACGAATTTGGACTTCATCTAAATTACCCGTAGCTTCTTTTCGATAACGAGCAATAAAAGGAACAGTATTACCATCTTGTAATAAGTCTGATGTTGCTTTAATTTTTGTCTTAGGTAGCTCTAGCTCATTCGCAATTCCGGCGATTAGATCTAATTCTGGAATTGATACATTCTCCATACTTACATTACCATTTGGAAGGCTCGGCGAACTTGCTTCATGAACTCTTCCATCAATTGATCTTGATCTTGTTCGGATTGGTCAAAGGCAGTTACGTCAACTTGTTGTTTATTGACATCCAATGCATTAGCCATAGCCACTGTAGCATCATAGTAATCTCGGAAGGTCTTCTTTAAACTTCCATGAACACCAATTAAACGAACTGGTGCTTTCATTTGATCTAGATCATCGGCAGCTTTTTTGTACACTTCTACCACGTCATCAAATTCAACTGAAATTTCAGCAAATTCTGCTTTGGGCATCTCTGCAACTTTATCTTCATCAATAGCTGTTCGGATTTTTTCGAAGTATTCCGCAACATTTGAACCACTTTCTTCAGTTGTTTGTACTAATTGTGATAACTTCATTGCGTAGTCACGCGGATTTGCAAACATTTTTTTAGCCATTTTATTTCCCCATTCGTTGATATACTTTAATTATTTTTATCATCCATACTATTGATTAATAATAAAAGAATACAGCGATCAATCCTAGAAGGACCAACCGCTGTAATTCAAGCTATGAATCAAAGCCGAAATGATAATACAGCTTCTCTATTATACATTATTATTGCTTGTGCATGGTGTGACGTTGCACGAATTTAATAATTTCCACAACTGGAATAATCGCAAACGAAGCACCCAACACTAACAACCATTGATGCCAATCCAAATGTGTGACATGGAAAATATCATTCAATCCTGGCATTACAATAGTAATTGCCAAAGCTAAGGCCGCAATCAAAATCGCCCAATTAAAGGTCTTATTTTTGAAAATACCCACCTTGAAAATTGATTGATAAATTGATTTGGTATTAAACGCATGGAATAATTGAATCAATCCCAAGGTAGCAAAAGCCATTGTTAAAGCATCGGCATGCGCCGCTGCTGAACTAGCATGAACAGGGAAATTAATAGCATACCAATAAACACCCAAAGTAATCAATCCTTCGATCAATCCTTGATAAATAATAGTGCTACCTAATCCATCAGCCAAAAAGTCACTATTACGACCGCGAGGCTTACGCTCCATAATTCCTGGTTCGACTGGTTCCATTCCCAATGCAATTGCTGGTAAGGTATCAGTCACTAAATTAATCCAAAGAATATGCACAGGTGCCAAAATATTCCATCCCATGATCGTCATCACAAAGAGGGTCAAAACTTCACCCAAATTGGCAGATAATAGGTATTGAATTGATTTTTGAATATTTGAAAATACTTTTCGCCCTTCCTCAACAGCATTAACAATTGTGGCAAAGTTATCATCCGCAAGGACCATATCAGCGGCCCCTTTAGAAACTTCCGTTCCAGTAATTCCCATAGCAATTCCAATATCAGCCGTCTTCAAAGCAGGGGCATCATTGACTCCATCCCCTGTCATTGCTACCACTTGACCTTGTGATTGCCAAGCTTGTACAATCCGAACCTTGTGTTCAGGTGCAACCCGAGCATAGACACTATATTGACTAACTTGAGCTTTAAATGTTTCATCGTCCAATTGATCTAATTCAGGACCAGTAATTACTGCATCACTACCTTGCTCAGGACTTAAGATCCCCAAACGACGTGAGATAGCTTCGGCAGTAATTTTATGATCACCAGTAATCATCAAAGTTCTGATTCCCGCCTTTTTCGCTTCAGCAACCGCACCGGCCACTTCAGGCCGTTCAGGATCGATCATTCCAATTAATCCAACAAAAATAAGATCATTTTCAACCAATTCTGATTCCAATTTTTCTGGAATTTCATCAACCAGTTTATAAGCGAAGCCTAATACACGTAAGGCATCCTGTGCCATAGCAACGTTAACTGCACTAATATTATCTTTATCAGCTGGTTGCATTTCTACCGCTTGATTTTGCTCCAAGCGTTTTGTAGTTCGACGTAACAATTCATCGGGCGCTCCCTTAACCGTAATCATAAATTGATCACCGTGGGGATGAATCGTGGTCATCAATTTACGTTCTGAATCAAACGGAATTTCTGACACTCGAGGATTTTCAGCAAATAATTGTTCTAAATTACGATTTTGAGTTTCATTAAAAGTAATCAAAGCCGTTTCAGTTGGATCACCTAATTTATCACCATCTGAATTAATTTTTGTATCATTATTCAAAGCTAATAAATCAACCAATTGTTCAGCTGATCCTGTAACCGGCGTCTTAGCATCAATTAAATTCTGGTCAACATAGTATTTTTCAACCGTCATTTTATTTTGCGTTAAGGTTCCCGTTTTGTCTGATCCAATAATTTGAGTCGAACCCAAAGTTTCAACAGCTGGCAATTTTCGCATTAAAGCGTGCTTTTTTGCTAATTGATTGGTTCCCAAAGCAAGGGTAATCGTAACGATCGCAGGTAATCCTTCTGGAATTGCTGCAACGGCTAAAGAAATAGCCGTCAACAACATATCTACAACACGGTTCCCACTTCCAACTTCTGGAGTTCTAAACATTCCTACAATAAATACAATCACCGCGATAATCAAAATTAAATAAGTTAATGATTTACCTAATTTTGATAAATTAACTTGCAACGGTGTTTTAGTAGTTTCAGTTGATTCCAACATTCCAGCGATATGTCCAACTTCAGTTGACATCCCTGTCCCAGTTACAATTCCAACACCACGACCATAGGTCACATTCGAATTCATAAAGGCCAAGTTAGTCCGATCACCAAGAGGTAACTCTTCACCTGCTAAAGCGGCAGTTTGCTTTTCAACAGGTACCGATTCACCCGTCAAAGCAGCTTCTTCAATTTTTAATGATGCTGATTCCAACAAGCGCATATCTGCAGGAATTACATCTCCAGCTTCTAACGCAACAATATCACCTGGTACCAATTCACTAGCTGGCAAGGTCATAATAACCCCATCACGACGAACATTGGCATTAGGCGCTGACATCTTTTGCAAAGCTTCAATTGCTTCATCGGCTTTTGCTTCTTGATAGACCCCAAAAATAGCATTCAAGATTACAACAGCTAAGATAATAAGCGCATCAGCCACTTCACCAGTCAAACCAGCAATTAAAGCGGCAACCAACAAAACTACAATCATAAAGTCTTTAAATTGATTAAAGAATTTTTGCATCAAAGTAGTCTTTTTCGTAGCTTTTAATTGATTCGGTCCCACTTCTGCTAAGCGCTGTTTAGCATCCGTACCAGATAATCCATTGACTGAATCAGCTTTTAAAGCTGTTTCAACTTCTTGGGCCGTTCGTTGATATAAAGGTTTTTGATCTCCCTCAAGCATAAATAATCCTCCTAGATATGATAATTACATTTAATCATTAAATAAAAAGAGACCTATGGTGACATTTAGAAAGTCACCACGAGTCTCACAATTTAAGGACCACCGGAGCAGTCAAGCTGCTCTTGCTGACGGTGGGACCGCAAACTTAAGTCTGCCGTTACTCCCTCATGATTTTATAATTAATTTAACATCTTTATTTTATCATAGAATGTGAACAAATTGGTAATTAGTTATTCTTGATATTTAACTAATATAAAATTATAGATCTAAATTAATTCCAATTTGCATCTAAGAAGGGCGTCCCCTTAAACCATCCTAGGGCAAGAACATCAATAGCCCTAAATTCAAAAAATTCATACAAAAAAAGCAGTACATAAATGCACTGCTTTTTTATTTAAGCACTAAAGAATTAACCCTTAGTAACGTTAACAGCTTGCAATCCGCGAGCTCCTTCTTCAACGTCAAAGTTAACTTTTTGTCCTTCGTCTAATGACTTGAAACCGTCAGTTTGAATAGCTGAGAAATGTACGAATACATCTCCACCATTTTCGCGTTCGATAAATCCAAATCCCTTGTCTGCGTTAAACCATTTTACTGTTCCTTGTTCCATGTGTGAAACCTCCTTGGCACTTGCCATACTTAAATAATAATAAATCAAAAATCAATGTGCCATACATTCGGTAAAACATAAAACAAAATTGCTTTTTAACTCTGTAATTATTATAACACCGTCATATTCAAAAAGCTACATTTTAATTAAATTAAATTATAATTTTTTTATTTTCAAATTCTTCTTCTCTAATATTATCGCACTGAATGGCTCTATAATCAAATCAAAGTCCCTATTCATAGTATAAAATAATTTATCAATGTACATTAAAATGATATACCTTCTTATAATTATGTCCAGTCGCAATATCTAGTTGTAGCTTATCTTGTTGATAAACGGCACTCCATTGTGTGACCATGGCTTTACTATTATCACCTTTATCCTCTAAATGTGTAGCCTTTAAAAGATCCATTGATTGTTCTGGTGTCAAAATACCTTTCTGATCTTCTAACTTTTCCGTCGCGATTTTATAACGATCTTGACCTTTTCCTTGACCATACTTTTCAGGACTCAAATAAAAATTCGTCGCAACTTGATAGTTCTTATCAGATGGTAAGACCTTCATTTGATTATTAACATATTCAACTACAACACTTTTTCCTCGTTTATCCGCAATTTGAAAATGATATGTCGCAGTTGAAGAACTATGCATATCATACTTTTTCAACAAATTAACAGCTTCATCTGTCGTTTTGGCCTTGTCTAAAATCATACGAATAGCAACAGTAGTATTAATCCCTGGCTTACCCGTGTTCTGATTCGTATTTTCATCTTGCAATTTTAATACTGCAACACTTAGTCCTTTTTCATTCATTCCATCTAATGGAATATAAGGGGCAACTAATGTCATTAAACGCCCCATTGGTTTGTTCATTCCCTCTGCTTTAATCCCGATCAAGCCAGGATCAACTACAGAAATACTTTCATAATCATTTTTAGGTTTAGTCCGGACAACCATGACTGGAGCGTTATCTAAGTCAAAATTACGGGCAAAAGTTTTATCCCCATTTGGAGTAGTCGCATTAAAGGTTGTACAACCTAAATTCGGAACTTTTATTTTCACCGGAATACCATGCAATAATTGTTTCGTTGCAAAATCAGCCAATTCTTGATCATTATCAACTCCTTTTTTCAAAATTTTATCTAAAGCATAATCTCCACGATAATTCATTTCATAAAAAGGTTTATCATTAAGTTTTTTCGTCGTAGCTATTGTTGTTATCTCATTTCGGAAAACAATCCCAAAAACTACCAACAAAAAAACTAGAACCAAGCCGACCCACATTAATATTTTTTTCATAAAACTACTCCGTTTTTATCTTTTGTATGAATTAAGTAAATAAATTCAATCTAACCGCTCTAACGCTAATTAATTTAACCAATATTTCAAATTATAAAACTTTTATTTTCAAAAAGAAATATTTATTTATTCCAAACTTATTGCAATTTTTGGTAATAATTATTGTTATATAAAAAAAGTTCAGATATATAGAACTAATTTTCTAATCTGAACTTATAATGATTTTATAATTTGCTTGCTTGAAATAAAACATTATTGCTTTTTGGATAGCCCATTCAATTTAACTAAAATTAAATCCACCTTATTCAACTAAAGTCATGTCTATATGTGGAATTCCGTCTTCTAGATATACGTCTGATTGCGTTTTAAAGCCAAAAGAAGCATAAAAATTACGTAAATAATTTTGAGCAGCAATTTTAACTGTACGTTTTGGAAATTGTTTATGAATGTGGTCTATTGCCGCTGTAACAATCGCCCTTCCCAATTGTTGTTGGCGATATGATTTAACAACTAAAACGCGTCCGAAGCTAATTGATTTTCCATCATCATGTCTAACCACGCGAGCATAAGCCGCAACTTGATCATTTTTTTGATCTTTTAAAATAACATGCCATGCATCTTCATCCTTATCATCAATTTCTTGATAGGGACAATCTTGTTCCACCACAAAAACTGCAACACGTTCTTGCATGATTTTAATCATTTCCAAAGCCGATAAATCGGCATTTGACTTAATTTCAAGTTTAAAACGATCCATTGTTATAATCCTCCATTTCAGTAAATAAGCTCTAATCCAAACTACTCATACTCTTATTAAAGATAATTTTAAACGTCTTTAAATAAAAAGGGTAATAAAAACCAAATTCATGGATTTTTATTACCTAACTAGTTTAATTTTTAATCTACTCCATCCATCAAACGTACAACCATTTTTACAAGAAACAACATAATAATTCCTAACACAACAGCCACGATTCCAAAAATAAGGAAGTATGAAACCTCTGTCTTTGGTGTGTACAATCCAACAAATTGTGCGTTCAACGCTGATCCAGCTGCTGCAGCCAAGAACCAAAGAGACATCATTTGTGAATTAAAGGCCCGTGGTGCTAATTTAGTAGTGACCGAAAGACCCACCGGTGAGATTAACATTTCACCAAAAATAATTAACGCCCATGATCCCAAAAGCCATAATGGTGATACACGAGTAGCAGTTCCCCATAGACTTCCTGGGATTGCAAGAAGTAAGAATGATGCTCCCGCAAAAATCAATCCAACCGCAAATTTCATTGGTGACGAAGGCGCATTTTTACGCCAACGAGTCCACATTGTAGCAAAGAAAGGCGTATATAACATAATAAAGAATGGATTCAACGATTGGAACCAAGCAGCTGGAAACCATGAATGGATTGTTCGTGTTTCCGCAAAGGTTGCTAATACGACTGATCCCTGCTCTTCTAACGCCCAGAATAATACAGCTCCTAAGAAAAGTGGTATATATGCCAATACTCGTGAACGTTCTGTTCTGGTTACCTTCTTAGAAGACAACATTTGAGTAAAGTAGTAAATCGGAACTAAAACTGCAATGATAGTTAGTAAATTAATATAATCTGTAATATTATTCCAACCCATCATCATCATAACAGCAACAACCACTACCAAAGCAACGATTCCAGAAACAGTTTTAATAATTAAAGGTTTAACTTCATGAGCTTCCAACGGATCAGTAGGTTTTAGCCCATCCTTTGGTAAGTTCTTTTTACCACCGAAGTAGTATTGAACCAATCCAAGGAACATCCCAATTGCTGCTAATCCAAAGGCTGGATGGTAACCAGCATTTTGTTGTGTCCAACCAACCAACAAAGGTGCAATAAATGAACCCAAGTTAATTCCGAAAACAAAAATTGAAAATCCGGCATCCCGACGTCGATCTTCTGGCCGATACAGTGAGCCAACCATCGACGAAATATTTGGTTTCAAAAGTCCTGTTCCTATAATGATCAAGACAATGGAAGTGAACAAAGCTGAAGATCCAAATGGTAGCGATAAGACAATGTGCCCTAGCATGATAAAGACTCCACCAATGAAAACGGCTCGCCTAGAACCAATCACTCGGTCAGCTAAGTAACCACCTAATGCACCCGTCAAGTAAACCATCGAGGCATAGATCGCCATCACTGATGCAGCCACGGCCTTAGTAATATTTAAATCACCAACCGCAATTAAATGCCACATGTAGTAAAGTAAAATTGCTCGCATTCCATAATAAGAAAAACGTTCCCACATTTCTGTCATAAACAGAGTTGACAAACCAATTGGTTGTCCGAAAAATTTCTTTTCTTGCTTTTGTTCAGTTTCCATACATACCCCATCCTTTTTATTATTAATTCTTATTAAAATGTCCTTTTTTAATAATGTTCTCATTTTAGCAATTAGTTTTATCTTTGACAAGCACTAAATTAGTTTTACAGAACATATATTCTCATAAAATCAAATTAAAGGTTGCGCTTAGCCTGTTTTTGATTTTAAAATTAATAAGTTTTTTTCACATATAATTCTAATTACCGAATTATACAAGATACATTTAAGTTATTTTGACAATAAAAAAGAACCTAGGACAATTTTTACTCCAGGCTCTTAAATAAATTAAATATATTTTTTTATAAGATTTCAACAAATGTTAATAAACTCAGTTGATTAACGAACACTACCTTTAAACTTACGTTGTAGATCACGATCTTGATCTCGCCTTTTAATAGTTTCTCGTTTATCAAACCGCCGCTTACCAGTTCCAACCCCAATTAAAACTTTAGCAAAACCGTGATTAATATAAACCTTGAGTGGCACAATTGTGACACCTGCTTCAGACGAAGAGCGTTCTAGTTGTTGAATTTCACGCTTGTGCAATAATAAACGCCGTGGGCGCAAAGGTTCATGATTAAATTGGTTTCCTTGCGCATAAGGTGCGATATTGACATTATCCAACCATGCCTCACCATGTCTAATTTGAACAAAGCCATCAGCAATGGTAATTTGACCTGCACGAACAGATTTAATTTCAGTTCCAGTGAGTGCCATCCCAGCATCATATGTAGCACCGATAGCATAATTATAGCGTGCTTTATTATTGGTCGCTAAATACTGTTGTGTTGTTTTTTTAGATTTGGCCATGGTTAACCTCCCTGATTTTAGTGTCGGCCTTTCCGATTAGCATTATCTCTTGAATCATTAGGCTTACGACGGTCGTTAAGTGTCCCAAGTGCTTGACCGTTATTATGTCGTTGATTAGTACCTTGGCTCTTCTTAGCATTTCCACTATTATATTTACCATTACGTGGCTTATCATGGTGATTCTTATTGTTCTTATCACCATAACCACCTCGATGTCCATCAGCTACTTTGATATCAGTAATTGGTGCTGCATCGGGATCAACCAGAACAAAATCAAGTGAACTTTGTTCCTTATTAACACGAACTAATTTCACCTTCACTGCTTGTCCAATTTGATAAATATGATGGAATCGGCGACCAATTAAAGCCAAATGACTCTCATCATACATATAATAATCATCAGTTAGATTAGAAGTATGAATTAGGCCTTCAACAGTGTTGTCCAATGAGACAAACATTCCAAACTTCATTACACCATTAACAACTGCATCAAATTCTTGGCCAACCTTATCTTCCATAAATTCGGTCTTTTTCATTGCATCAGTATCACGTTCAGTATCAATTGAACGACGCTCGCGCATTGAAGTATCATTTCCAATTTCAGCTAACTTATCGCGATATTTTGCTTGTGCTGCTTCATCAGTTCCATTCTTCTCATACCACTTGATCAAACGATGAACCGTTAAATCTGGATAACGACGAATTGGTGATGTAAAGTGAGTATAATACTCAGCCCCCAATCCAAAATGTCCCAAAGATTCATTTGTATAAGCTGCTCGTTGCATTGAACGAAGCATCATTGTTGAAACCATTTGTTCAGATGGCAACCCCATAAATTCATCATGAATTTTTTGGAAATCCATCGGCTTAACTTTGTTTGGATCGGCATTAACTTTACCACCCAATGCTTTCACAAATTCAAAGAAACGAACACTTTTATCCAAATCAGGCGTAGTGTGGACTCGGTATAAGAATGGTACCTTCAATTGATCAAAATGCATGGCAACTGTTTCATTAGCTGATAACATAAATGATTCGATAATTCGTTCTGAGAGTCCTCGTTCACGAATTTGAATATCTGTAGGCTTACCAGCAGCATCAACAATAATTTTGGCTTCTGGGGCGTCAAACTCAATTGCTCCACGATCAATTCGCTTTTGAGCTAAAATTTTATGCAACTCTTCCATGGTTTCAAACATTGGAACCAAATCAGCATATTCCTCACGAGTTTCTTCATCCCCATCCAAAATTGCATTAACCGCTTTATAAGTCATTCTTGCGTGTGATTTCATCACAGACTGATGCAATCGATAATCAACAAGCTTACCCTGCGGCGTAAATTCCATTTCAGCTGACATTGCTAAACGTTCAACCCCTGGATTTAATGAAGCAATTCCATTTGAAATATTACGAGGTAGCATAGGAATGACGCGATCAGTCAAATAAACTGAAGTTCCGCGATTATAGGCTTCGGCATCCAAAGGTGTACCTTCAGGAACATAATGAGAAACATCAGCAATATGCACTCCCAAATGAAAGTTACCATTTTCTAATTTCCAAACAACTACCGCATCATCCAAGTCCTTTGATTCAATTGAATCAATCGTAACCAAAGGTTGATCAGTAATATCTTCGCGTCCTGCCCATTCAGATTCTAAAACATGGTCAGGAATAGCTTCTGCTTGTGCCAAAACTTCCTCATCAAAAACAGCTGGAACCTTATGTTGATGCACGATTGCCATGATATCAACCCCTGGTTCATCTTTGAATCCAATGGTTTCTGAAATAACTCCATTCATATGCTTAGGCATCGCTGGTGTAGGATATTCTTTGATTTGAGCCACAACAACTTCACCATCGTTAGCGGTCACTCCACCTTCACTTACTAAGAAATTATAATTTGCATTTTTCTTATCCGTTATATTAATCGTTCCAATATATCCAGTGTAATCAGAACCCAATTTAAATTCACCAACCACTTGATTCAAATCATGACTAATGATTTCTTCTACGATTCCTTCAGGGCCTCGACCATCATCGGCATCCCCCTTCGTTAACAAAGTCACTCGAACTTGATCCAAATTTAAAGCTTGAGCTGTATTATCTGGATTCACGAAAACATCTTCCGTTAGACCATCTACAGCCACAAATCCAAAGCCTTTCGCATTAGAACGGAAAGTTCCTATGTATCCTTGGCTCTTTGCATTATATTGGAAAGCCCCATCAATCTCGGCAATTTGTCCATCACGTTCCAATTGAGCCAAGGCTTGAACTACCTGTGTAAATCCATTTACGTCATTTAAACGTAAGCCATCCGTTAAAGTTTGAGCGGAATAACTTTGCGTATTATTAGCTTTTAAAAAGCCAAATAATTTTTTTTGTAATTGTTGTGCGTCCATTTTTTATCTTTTTCCTCTGTTTCTAAAATAAAACCCTCTCGCAACGTATCACGAGAGGGAAATGCGCTATTCGTTAGTGTGCTGAAAGATATACCAAAGCCAATCCCAAGAGGAACCAAATAGCTCCTAATACGGTTGTAGCACGTTGCATCACAGCTTCAAAACCTCGTGCTTTTTGGGTTGCAAACAAATCTCCGCCACCACCTGATAAGGCCGACAAAGCATCTTGTTGCTTTGATGGCTGCATTAATACAGCAATAATAATCAAAATTCCGACAACAATCATTGCCGTCAATAATGCGTTATACATTTAGCTGCGCCTCCTTTAGATATCCTATCTACTGGTAGATTTTAGCATACCGCAAACATAACTTCAAGTTTAAGCAATAGTTTACGTTCAAAATTAAAAACTAGTTTAAAACTCCAACTGCCCACTTCTTCTTTCCACGCTTAACAATAATATATTGTCCATCATACTTGCTTTGTGGATCAATTTCAGCTGTATCATCTTTGATTTGAACACCGTTAATGCGAATAGCCCCATCTTTAACTGCGCGGCGGGCAGCAGTCTTTGATGTTTCTAGTCCAGCTGCCACGATTAGATCAAGTAGCCCAATTTTATTTCCATCTTGTTTAAATGTTGGAACATTTCCTGCTAGAGTAGCTACTTCTTCTACTGTAAGTTGACTTACATCCCCATTCCCAAACAAAATTGAGGTCATCAATTCTGCCGTTTTCACAGCTTGTTCCCCATGCACAAATGAGGTCACTTCTTGCGCTAACCGAACTTGAGCTGTACGTTTTGCAGCATCATTTTGCATTTCATCCATTAATTCTGCAATCGTTTCTTCCGATAAGAAGGTAAAGTACTTAAGCATTTTTTCTACATCATTATCTGCTGTATTAAGCCAGAATTGATAGAATTCAAACGGAGTAGTCTTAACTGGATCCAACCAGATAGCTCCCCCTTCGGTCTTACCAAATTTTGTTCCATCTGCCTTCAATAACAATGGCACTGTCAATCCATAAGCTTGGGCATCATTACCTTCCAGACGATGAATTAGATCAATTCCACCGGTAATATTTCCCCATTGGTCGGATCCTCCAATTTGTAACCGAACATGTTCATTTTTCCAAAGATGATGAAAATCAATTGATTGTAGAATTTGGTAGGTAAATTCGGTGAATGAAATTCCAGCTTCAAGTCTTGATGCTACAACATCTTTGGCTAACATTACGTTGATAGGAAATAACTTTCCGTAATCACGCAAGAAGTCCAACAAAGTCATTTCACCCAACCAATTTTTATTATTTGTTACTGTAAAACCATCTTTACCAAATAAACGCTCCATTTGCCCCGTAATTTTTTGGACGTTTTGATCCACTGCACTTTGATCTAATAATTTGCGTTCTTGCTTCTTACCAGAAGGATCACCAATTGAACCGGTTGCTCCCCCGATTACGATCACTGGCCTAACACCAGCTAATTGTAGGCGCTTTAAAATCATAAAAGGGATTAAATGTCCAATATGCATAGAATCTCCTGTTGGATCAATTCCTACATAAGCTCCGATAGTTTCATTTTCGATCGTATTTTTTAATCCTTCCGCATCAGTAACCTGATTAATGGCTCCACGCCACTTTAATTCACTTAAAACGTCCATCTGTAAATCCTCCAATAATAATATTTATTTCAATAAAAAAGCACCCCAATAACAAAAATGTCATTAGGGTGCAACTTAATACACGGTACCACCTAAATTGTGACTGTCTAACAATCACCACTTGGCATCTTGATATCGCTAGATGAAGCGGAAAACTATATTATTCATGAATGTAATTCAAATTAATTTTAGGTATCGCTTGCACCAACCGCCATATCTCTAACATGTCCTAAATTAATTCTACTCAGTTCCTAGCTTTCATGCTAATTTTAACATACTTAAATCTAGTGCTACAAGTAATTTTAATAAATTTAGATAAGCCGATTTTGGTTGTTTTGTTCTCTTAAAATTTCGGTCGTTCCTGGTTCAATTCGATCTAACGCTTGTCCCAAAACCTCAACGGCTTTTTCATAATTATAAAACTGATTATATTCCACCTGAGCATTTTGCACAGCTTGAACTACTTCAGGATATTCCCGATATTGGTTAGCCTTATGCAATAATATCCCAGTTAATGTGGCATTGGCGAGTAGCTCATTAGTAGCGACCTGCAGATTATCTAGATCCGAGCCAACAATACTAACTTGGCGTTGTAAGTCATCAACATTTACCCGCGGAGCATTGACTTGTTGTTGTAACTTATTCAACATTTCCGAGACTTGATCAAAGAAATTCAAATAAGTCGTGGGTGCTCCAGGTAATCCTTGTCGCTCAACACGTCGCTTAATCTTGCGCATAGATTCAACAAATAATTCAACTTTATTTTGAGCAGTTTTAACAATTTCAGGCAAAACTTTTAAACTATCCCAAAGTCCAATTTGTTGTTCTTCAACTTGATCCAATTGATTTTCATCTACCATTAATTTTTCTGTTAATTGTGAAAATACAACTTCCTTCTTATTAATACCTAGTCGAATGCTATCTAAATCTTTTTCAACTTGTAACAGCTGACGTGATAAATCACGAATACTATTTTCTTCATCATGGTTGAAAATGTAATTTTGATTTAATTGTCCAACTAACTGGTTCAAATTTTGGTTTTGCTGTTGCAGATGTCCCAAATATTCTCGTAATTCGTCTAACTTTTTTTGTACAGTTTGTGATGCCTGGTATTCATTCTCAAAAGTTTTATAAATTTGATTAATTTCTTGATGTAAAGTTGTTAACTGCTCTTGAACCTTTTTAAGTGTCAAATTCTTTAATGCTTCTAAGGTATTCTTGCGATCTTCTTCAATTTGTTTAAGTGCCTGCTCTACGAAATTATCTTTGAATGTAAATCCCTGTTCCATCATTTGATCAAAAGTCGCTTGTAGCTCTTCTTGTTGTTCTGGAATTGTGGTACTCAAATCTTTAACCAAACCCGGAATTTGATCCATCCGTTCTTCTAATTGGTTAGTCTCCATAGCCAATGATTCATATATTTCTGAGGCGGCTACATGATCTCCATTCTCCGTACGATTAGAAAATTCAGAAAACTCATCTTCTAATTCGCCCAAAATATCTTCTAATTTATCTAATGTATTCCCAAAAATAAAATTTTGTGACAACAAAGTTTTTCGTAAATTTTTATATTTTAGTTCTAAATCTTGAACCGCTTGCTTGTGTTCTGCATCAATTTGTTCCAAATCAGTTAAGCCTTGATTAACAGTATCAATATCGCGTGCAACCTGATCAACACGCTTTTTCAAATTTCGTAAGTCTTGATTAGTTTGCCAGATATTAAATCCCTGGGCTGATGCTAACACTTGATCAGCCTGTTGCTTCACATCATCAAAATCTGTAGCCACAATTCGGTTATATAAAGCTTCGTTTTCTTGAAAATCATCTAAAGTTTGTCCCATGAGACTCATTTTACGACCTTTAACCAGTCGATCTTGCATTGGAATATCCTTTAAAGTTTGTAGCTTAATCATTAATTTAGCGACTTGTCTTGTTGTCAAACGTTGCGTGACAAAAATAAATAAATATATGGCCGCTATTACCACAATTAAACCAATAACAATGTGTCCTACTTGGGTCATCTTGCTTTACTGAAACGTGCCCGCCACGTCCAAACTCCTTTTTCTACTTTTCCTTGATTTTAATTTAACATGTTTTGCCACTACAAACTGTTTTTGACCTCGAGCTTTATTAATTCTTGAAATTCCTTTATATAATATTAATATTTAACAATTGTTTTATGAAGTTTTTCAGACTTTATATCAAAAAAATTATCAAAACAAAAAGGCAGGAATAAAATTATTCCCACCCGTTGGTTCAATTACATCCATTTTTACCTTAATTATTTTCAATCGATTTTTCCATTGATAATACTTGCCGTGATTCTTTCCAAAGACTATAAGCTGTCCATAAGGAAAGGATAACGATTCCATAACGCAAAACTGAAAGATTAATATTTTTAACTAAGGTTGCTGCCACAACCACACCAGCAATTCCACCCAAAACAATCATGCCAAGACCACGCCATTGAATTCGCTTGGTTTTAATAAATCCAGTTGCAGCTGTAGTCATGACAACAGCTGAATTCATCATCATTACGGGGTAAGCCACTAGAGGGTTCATCCCCATCAAAGAAAAGAAAATTAATTCAGGCGTGTAATTTCCTAGGCCCAACGTCATTAAAATTCCCAGCAAAAAATTAAAAGCAAACCCTAACCATAATTGCCAACCAACTAAAGCGTTTTTCCCCATCGCTGGAATTGGTAAAAAGAAAATATTATAAAGCATCACAAGGGCTGCAATAACTAACATCCATGCTAACACCCCGCGAATTTTTTGCGCATCCCACCCAGCTGTTAACCGAGGTCCAATGACAGCTCCTAAAACAGATGCTACCGTCATCACTATAAAAGTAGGCCAATCAATTTTAACTGCTGTGAGAAAAAATAGCGCCTCAAACATCGTTGGTACGGCATGTACGGCGTTCATTGTTCCTGGTAACTTCCGATCGTCATCTAAAAAATTAGTTACCTTAAATGCCGCCGTGGTTGTTGCAAAGCTTCCCACTCCAATAGTATCACCAAAATCAGTGATAAACCCGATGATAAAAGCTTTTATTCCACCCTGGCGTAACTTTAACCCAGCTTTTTTGATCTGACGGTAGTAGACAAACAGCATTATCGCAATTCCAATTACCAAAACGATCTGTAAGCCTCGCAAAATTAATGTATCATTCATACTTTTCCCCTAATATTTTTATCAAATTAATTAACTATCTTTAATATGCTACCAAAATTTTTAACAAACGGCGCGTTACCCTATTTCAAGCTCTCCCAAAATAAAAAGGAGGAATTGGATAAAATATCCCTATCCTCCCTATAAATTAATTTTTGTAATACTTTCACAAACGTAATTTAAAGCTGGATTTCAATTATTAAACATCCCTTTGATCATTATTATTACAGATTAATAATCTAAAACTAATTCAACATATCTAAAATAAGCATTTAACTCTATGATGTTTAGATAAAGCTTGAAGTTCCTGGATTTAATTCTACAATTTTACCAGTTCGCTTATAGATCACCCACTCAGCAATATCAGTAACATAGTCTGCTGTTCGCTTCAAATATCCTCCTACTACCAAATAATCGGTGGCAGCTTCAACATTTTCAGGATCGGCTTTCATAGCTTCAATCGCTAAATCGCGAATTGCTTTAGTAGAATTTGCCACTACCATAGCCACATCAGACATTGAAGTTGCACCAGCGGCATCATCACTAATGTAATAAGTTAAAACATCGGCCACCATCCTAGCAACCAAAGTCCCAGTTTCACCAATTTGCTTTTCAATTTTCGCCACACGCCGGTTTCCCTTAACGTGAATGGTTGATAAAGCAATATTTCGGGCATTGTCACCAATGCGCTCTACTACTGAAACAGCTTTTAAAATAGTCACAATTTCACGTAAATCTGTGGTAACTGGTTGATACAAAGCGATCATTTCAAAACTCTTTTTTTCTAAAGCAATCTCACGTTGATTAATCGCTTTATCATTATCAATGATATCTTGTGCGCTGTCACGGTCATGGTCCAAAAAGGCTTGTACAGAGCGTTGAATCGTCTCAGAAACTAATAATCCCATTTCTTTAAACGATGTATCTAGATCTGCTAATTCTTCATCAAATAATCGACGCATAGCGGTTCTCCTTTAATTTTTATTATCCAAAACGGCCCGAAATGTAATCTTGTGTCATTTCTTGGTCAGGATTAAGAAACATTTTTTTAGTATCATTCACTTCAATCAAATTACCTTGATTAAAAAAGGCAGTCCGATCTGAAATGCGGGAAGCTTGCGACATCGAATGTGTCACAATAATCATTGTATATTGATCTCGTAATTGCATCAAAGTATTTTCCACCATGTTAGCTGACACAGGGTCAAGCGCTGAGGTTGGTTCATCCAATAGCAAAATTTCCGGTGAGGTGGCTAATGCTCGCGCAATGGAAACTCGTTGTTGTTGTCCTCCAGACAATGAAAGGGCTGATTTATGTAAATCATCTTTAACTTCATCCCAAATAGCTGCAGCTTGCAAAGACTCTTCGACCTTTTCATCAAGTTGAGCTTTATCTTTAATTCCTGCAGTACGCATTCCAAAAGCAACATTATCATAAATTGAAAAAGGAAACGGATTCGGTTGTTGAAAGACCATTCCGATCTGCTTGCGTAAATCAACCGTGTCCATCGTTGGAGCATAGATATCTTCACCATTTAACAGAAAGGTTCCCGTTACGGTAACGTAATCAGTTAAGTCATGCATTCGATTCAAAGCCCGAAGATAAGTTGACTTTCCTGACCCAGATGGACCAATCAAGGCGGTTATTCCATAACGATCATAGTCTAAATTAATCCCATGTAACGCTTCTTTTTCCCCATAATAAAGGCGGACATTTTCTGTAATTAATAATTTTTCACTCATTGATATCACCCTTATCCAAAGTTTCCATTGACATAATCAATCGTTCTTTGTACCTTTGGTCGCGTAAATATTTTTCGCGTTAAATCGTATTCCAATACCTCACCCATATGGAAAAAGGCCGTGTAGTCGGACACTCGAGCAGCTTGTTGCATATTGTGTGTCACAATAATAATTGTATATTTTTCTTTTAGCTCTAACAAAGTATTTTCAATTTTGGCAGATGAAATTGGATCTAAAGCCGAGGCCGGTTCATCTAAAAGTAAAATATCAGGATGTAAGGCAATTGCTCGTGCAATTACTAACCGTTGTTGTTGCCCCCCTGATAGAGACAAAGCTGATTTATTTAAATTATCTTTCACTTCGTCCCATAAAGCGGCTTGTTTTAAACTCGTTTCCACCCGTTCTTTTAAAATTTCTTTATCTTTAATTCCATGTTGCTTTAATGCAAAGGTTATATTTTCTTGAATCGACTTAGCAAAGGGATTGGGCCGTTGGAAGACCATCCCAATATGTTTGCGCATTTCGTAAACATCAATGTCAGATGAATTAACATCCAAACCACGGTACATGATCTTACCATTGACCGTTCCAACCGTATCATTCATTCGGTTTAATGACCTCAAAAAAGTCGATTTACCCGAACCGGAAGCTCCAATTAATGAAGTGATTTTATAACGTTCAAATTTAAGATTGGTTTTTTGAAGGGCTTGTTTTTCACCATAAAAAACTTCTAAATCCTGTGCTGATAAGGCTACTTCATGTTTTTCATCATTAATATCAACGACATAATGCTCAGGCATTTCGTCTGAAAAAACTAATTTATTTACGTCTGTCATCTAATAACTCCCTACTTACTTGATGTTAAGCGTTGGTATAAGAACTTACTTAACGAACGTGCCGTGAAATTAAACAGCAAAACTGCAATAATTAAGACTGCTGAAGCTCCCGCTGAAACAGCTGTAGCATCAGGCATAATTCCTTCAGAATTAATTTTCCAAATATGCACTGCTAAGGTTTCCGCTGGACGCATCACATTCAAAGGTGATGTAGGATTAAATGGGTTCCAATCAGTGAAATTAACGACTGGTGCTGATTGCCCTGCCGTATAAATTAGCGCCGCTGCTTCTCCAAAAACTCGTCCTGCTGACAATACGATTCCGGTTACAATTGAAGGTAAAGCTGCCGGCAAAATTACGTGGCCCACCGTCTCCCAACGTGACAATCCAAGTGCTGCCCCAGCTTCACGTTGCAAGTCAGGAATTGTCCGTAAAGATTCTTCCACAGAGCGGGTCAACAATGGCAAATTGAAGAATGTCAACGCAATCGCTCCAGATAGCAATGAAAATCCAAATTTAAATTGAACCACAAACAGTAAAAATCCAAACAACCCGACTACCACAGAAGGTAATGAAGAAAGGATTTCAATCATAGTCCGAATCACTTCAACTGTTTTAGATTTTCGATTAGCATATTCGTTCAAATAAATTCCGGCCCCCAAAGCAATCGGGAATGAAATTACCATTGTAATAATTAATAAATAAAAGGAATTAAAGAGTTGAATTCCAATTCCACCCCCAGCAGTAAATGATTCTGCCGGAGACGTTAGGAAATGCCATGATAAATGGGGAATTCCTTGTACCAAAATGTAGCCCAATAATGCGGCCAAAATTAAAATTACGAATCCAGCAATCCCATATAGAATAATGGTTGCTAATTTATCACTTTTTTTTGCGCTCATGAGCTACATTGCTCCCTTCTTACCAATTGCACGGATGACCAAATTAAAGACAAGTGACATTAACAATAAGATTAATGCTAATGACCATAAGGCATTATTTTCAAGTGATCCCATAACAGTATTTCCAATTCCTTGGGTCAAAACTGAAGTTAATGTAGCTGATGGTGAAGTTAAATTATGTGGCATCAATGCCGCATTTCCGACCACCATTTGTACCGCCAAAGCCTCTCCAAATGCCCGTGCCATTCCAAATACGATGGCTGTTAAAATTCCTGGGGTTGCTGAACGTAAAATCACTTTATAAATCATTTGCCAACGTGTAGCTCCTAAAGCTAAAGCCGATTCACGATAATGCCGTGGTACGGCTCGTAAAGTATCCACTGTCATTGATGTAACTGTTGGTAAAATCATTACAAACAATACTATCGCCCCAGCTAAAATTCCAAACCCAGAACCACCAAATAAACTGCGCATCGTGGGTACTACAATCGTTAACCCAATAAATCCGTAAACAACTGATGGAATTCCAACCAATAATTCCGTAACTGGTTGTAAAATTTTCGCACCTTTTCTAGGCGATATTTCCGTCATAAAGACGGCTGTTCCAATCGCAAAGGGTGTTGCAATAATTGCCGATAACAAAGTTACCAAAAATGATCCAACAATCATTGATGCGGCTCCAGCCATTGGTTTACCTTGTGCATCAACTTGCCCCGGCGCCCATTTTGAACCAGTTAAAAAGTCACCCAAATTGACATGATTGGTAAAGAATGTTGCTAATCCTTTGGAAGCAACAAACCAAAAAATCGATATAACCACAATTAAAATCAAAGCTAATGCTGACATTGAAATAGCTCGACCAAAACGATCTTTTTTAGTAGCGGCACTAGTTTTTGTTAGTGCTTCTCTAATCTCATCCATTTTAATACCTCTTTACTTGACAGATGTTACGACACCTGAGACATCACGTTGAACTTGCATATCATGAATTGATATATAACCTAATTTTGGTATCAATGTTTTTTGAATTTTTTCTGACTTTAAGTACTTAATAAACTGACTTACTTCTGGCTTAATATCGCCCTTAGTATAGATATGTTCATATGACCAAATCGGATATTTACCATTCGTTACATTGGTACTATTAGGCGTCACGCCATTTAATTTGGGAACATCAATTTGTTTTTTATCAATATACGAAAATGCTACATATGAAATTGCCCCTGGCGTTGAAGAAACAATTGAGCGTGCGGTTCCTGATGAGTCCTGTTCTTGTCCTTCTGCAGAAGGCGTTTGATCTAGTCCATAACGTTCAAAGGTCACCCGAGTTCCTGATCCATTGACTCGATTAACTAAGATAATCGGCATATCAGCGCCACCGATTTCTTTCCAATTGGTAATTTTTTTAGTGAATATATCAATCATTTGTTGTGTAGTTAAATTTTTGATTTTAGCTTCTTTATTCAAGATAGGCGCAATTCCAATCACGGCCACTTGATGATCAGTTAATTTATCCGCTTTGATACCTTTTTTTTCTTCAGCGAACATATCTGCATTTCCTAAATCAACCGCTCCAGATTGAATTTGGGCTAAACCAGTACCTGATCCTCCACCCTGGACATTAATATAAACACCTGGATTTTTACGTTGAAATTCTTCACCTGCTGCTTCCACCATTGGTTGTAAGGCGGTAGAACCTACCGCGTTAATATTAATACTTTTTTGTTGATCACGTGTTAAATATGCACCGATCAGGGCGGCAATTCCTACTAAGGCAACACTTCCCCATATCCACTTCTGCTTCATCGCACTATCTCCTTCAAAGTCCTACAATCGTTAAACTCATTATCTTATGTTTTGCAGATGGATTCCATAACATTAATGTAAAGATAATTTCTAATTTGAAATATTTAATATTAAGCAGTCGTTCATTTTAATCCAAATAAAAAAGCTGAGACAAAAATATGTACCAGCCTCTGTATCAAATTCTCCATTAATCTGTTTCACTCAATAAACCAATCATCCAAAGAATCAACTTCATGAGTTGGCTTAATTTGCGCTGCAGTAATTTGTTCTTTCGTTGAAATTCCACTATATACTAACAACGTGTCCATCTTCAAATTAATTCCAGCTTTAATATCGGTATTATAATTATCACCAACCATTACCACATCATTCACAGTCAAACCTGCACGCTCCAAAGCACCTTCCATAATGGGAGTATAAGGTTTACCAATCACGATTGGATCCACTTGTGTTGATGTTTGCACTGATGCCACAACTGATCCTGCACCTGGAATCATCCCCTTTTCATTAGGTAAATTAGTATCAATGTTTGTGGCGATAAATTTTGCCCCTTGTTGAATAGCCAAAGTGGCGTACATTAAATCATCATATTTCAAGTTACGATTTAATCCCACAACCACCGCATCTGCCAAACCTTGAGTAACAATCTTCAATCCCTTTGATGCCAATGCTTGATGCAGACCATTTTCACCAACCACTAATACTTGATGCACATTTGGTAATTGTGCTACATAATCAGCAGTAGCCATAGCTGAAGTGTAAATTTGATCCAAATCTACATGAATATCGTGCCCATCTGCTAGTGTAGCTTGGACCTGCTCTGGTGTTCTAGTAGCATTATTGGTCACAAACATAAATTGCTTATTAGCAGCTTTTAAACGTTCAATAAATCGTTTTCCACTAGGAAAGCTCTTTTTACCTTGATAAATTGTTCCATCTAAATCAATAAAATATCCTTTATATGCCATACTTTATTCCCCCTCAGTACTTCGTTCATGGATTTCAAAACGGCGCTTTCGATTATTTCCTTTCGTCGTTACTTGACGTGGGCCCTTATTATTCAATTGATGAGTAGCTTTTTTCACAGGATTCTTTTTAACGGAACTTTTCTTCTCGTCAATATAAGCATTATTTTTATTACTATGATGATTCCGGCGACGTCTAGGACGAGAAACTTCTGGCTCATCATCTTCCACCATATGTGGTTCTAGATTTTCTAAAACAAAATATGGAGCTCCAAAATTCATAAATTCATAAATATAATCCTGTAACGCACTAATTTGGTCCATTCTTGAAACACCAGGTTTTCCATCTTTATAAAAGCCATGAATGCGTAGTTGATCAGCAGCTATATCACCAACTAAATAATCATATTTTTCCAAAAAAGTACTAAACCGCTCAGCCATCAAATCATCTTGATATGCATCACGATAGTTAGCAACTAATTTATACGCCCGTTCATTAATCAATAAGTCAGCAACTGATTCACCGTGTTCCAATCGCGTTTGTGCAATTCGTTCCAGCTTCTGGGCTTGCGCCAACTCTTTCATTCGTTCTCGATCCATTTCAAAATACCTTCAATTTTTATTTTTTTGATGGGAATTTTTGTGCTAAATAAGTAGCAAAATCCTCACGTAAAACGGTGTCATATGACAATTCATTATTTCCCGCAATTTCTAACGTTGGAAAATATGGGAAAAACAAATAATGATCTAACCCACCAATATAATAATCCTTCGTCAAATTAATCGGTTGACCCTGCACTAAAACATTACCATCATTCGTCAATTCTAAGCCTGACCAAACTATTTCACCCCATTTACGACCACGGAAACCCATCCCATAAACCGGACTACCAAGAAGATAATTTCGGTTCTTTTTGACTTCTTTCATTAACCTGATTACATCTTGTCCCTTTAACTTGGTGCGCATAGGATGTACTGCATGAGGTAACATATGGTGCAATTCATACATACTGACGGGGCCCTCAGTCAAATCGTCCAAAAACATTCCTGTTGAAAGCATTGCTAAGTCCGTCTCAGTGCGAGCTTTCAATGCCTCTAATCCTAAATCAATTATCCGATTTTTAGCATCGATGCCTCGATAAAAATTTTGCGGAATGTCTGCCACCAATTGGTTCTTCAGAATTTTAGTTCCTTCGTTCTGATAACTAGCTACCGTTTCTGCATCACTAGTCAATTTCGGAAGTTGATCCACATCAACAGTTGAAGCTTGGGCTCGCTTAAATTGACCATCTTCAATTTCAAGTTGCACCTGACCAACATGTTCACCATACCGACCCGCCGCTGCTAATAATGTTTGATTTCGCCATTCACCCTTTGGCAAATGATGGTGGGTATGCGCTCCTAAAATAATTTGTAACTCTGGAAATTTATCTGCTAATCGGCGATCAGTCGGTAGTCCTAAATGCGACAACAAAATATTGAAATCAGTTTGTCCCACTAATTCCTTTAAAATCATTTGTAATGTTTCATCAACCGGTAGTGGCTTCCAGCCAAGTAATGGATAAGTTAATATGAAAGGGGCAGTCATACCAATTACTCCGATCCGTGTTCCTTCACCGGTCGTAATAATTTCATATGGATGCGCCCATTTTGGAATTTGCCCACTTTTTTTATCTAATAAATTGGCCAGTAAGATCGGAAAATTAGCATGTTCATAAAGTCGATTTAAATCATTATGACTCAAACCCAAGCCTTCATTATTACCAATCGTCACACCGTCATAATGAACCCCATTCAATAAATTAACATTGGCTTGACCATGACTGGCTTCTGTTAAAACATGATTACGATCCATTGCATCGCCAATATCAAAAGTTAATACAGTTTCACCATTACGTAAAAGTTGTTTTCGATAAGTATTTAAGAAATGCCGAATCTGCGGCCAACGCTCCAAATGTGAATGAATATCATTAGTGTGTAAAATTGTTATTTTTTCCATAATTCATTGGCCTCCTTTCGGCTATTCTGATAATTGATGACGTTTCCTCTCTAAAATCATTTCAATTTCAGATAAATTCAATGGTGTTCCCCAAGTAGGACGCTCGTCTGAATTTAAATATTCTAGATCGGAACTATCAATTCCTACATTAATATTTTCAGCAATTGCTACCTGACTATGATGAATATGACCATGTAAATTAACACTAGAGGCGGTTGGCCCCAGTATCAAAGGATAGTGTGTCAAAAAGAATTGATGGTGATTAGCTTTCACAATCATTCCAACATCATGAAATTTAAATTTAGGACGACCATCAGATAATGTTGAATGTTGATTTTGTAAAAATTTAAATAAATCCCGAGTATCATGGTTTCCCTTAATCAATACAATTTGTCCATTGAGGCTTAATAATAATTCATAAAGTGATTGATAACCTTTTTTAGCTGGTTTAATTTTATTTAAAAAAGCTAAATCGCCTAAATGATAAACTGTATCATTTTCTGTCACCCTAGCATTCCAAGCCTGTTGTAGGCCTTGATGCTCATCCTGCAAATCATCATATGGACGGGGCGAAAAATGT
Organism: Weissella koreensis KACC 15510; assembly: GCF_000219805.1. Classification (NCBI taxonomy): domain Bacteria; kingdom Bacillati; phylum Bacillota; class Bacilli; order Lactobacillales; family Lactobacillaceae; genus Weissella; species Weissella koreensis. Next base: position 1,031,491 of record NC_015759.1, on the reverse strand, counting down.
TCACTTTGTAATAACTGTTCATGAAAAAAATGTAAATCGGCTATAAAATATTCCATCATGCTTACCTATCAATGCTAATTAAATCAGTCGTTAACTCACTAGTTAGGTTTTCAACCCCATTTTTAGTCACAATAACATCATCTTCAATTCTAATTCCAAATGCTCCTGGAATATAAATACCAGGTTCAATCGTCAATAACATTCCAGCTTCAAGTCTTTCTTCTGCTTGTGTTGAAACTACGGGACCTTCATGAATGGCTAATCCGACGCCATGTCCGGTTGCATGGGTATAATATTTACCATATTCGGCTTGATCAATCACTTCTCGTGCGGCTTGATCAACATCACCAGCTGATACTCCTGCTTTAATCTTTTGAATGGCCTTTTGATTTGCTTGTTGGACTACCTGATAAGCTTTTTTAACTCCATCATCAACCGCTCCTAAGGCAAACGTTCGTGTAATATCTGACGTATATCCGTCCACAAAATAACCAAAGTCAATCGTGACCAATTCACCTTCAGCTAATTTTTTATCAGTTGCCTCACCATGAGGTAATGCGCCACGATAGCCAGATGCAACAATTGTTTCAAATGATGCACTAGTTGCACCCAAACCTTTAATAATAAAATCTAGCAGATTAGCAACCTGCCGCTCTGTCATCCCTACCTCTACCTTTGTCAATAATTCTTCATATGCTTTGACAGCCACTTCAGTCGAATGACGTAGTGCATCTAACTCGTTTTCAGACTTAACTTGGCGTAACCACTCTACTAATTCTGGAATTGGAACAATATCTGAATTTTCATCCTGTCCTTCAAAATTTTCATCCAATACATCAAATATTTTAAATGGCAAAGTATCTTCAAACCCTAAATTATTTATTTTAAATCTTTTAGCAGCAAGCATTGCAACACCATAATAATCACGAGTAATTAATAGATCAATTCCCTCAGGTAAACTAGTCCTTAATTCTTCTTCATAACGGGCATCTGTAATCAGTGCTGCCTTCTTCTCAGATGTTCCAATCAATAGTAGACCATCCCCAGTTCCACCTAAAAATCCAGTTAAATATTTTAGGTTATCCCCATCTGCTACCAACATTCCATCAGCGTTAAAAACAGCTAAATTTTTACGAACCTTTTCAATTCTATCTAAATACATCTGATTCACCTCATTTTCTTACTATTTATTATAACAGTCCCCTGTTCACAAAGCTTTTGAAAGTCTTAAATTTATTATTATTATACTAAAAAAGATCAACTATCATCGTAGTTGATCTTTTTGATTAATCAATTATTTAATGTTATAAATCGGTATCAATCAAAGCATACTTACCATCTTTACGCTTATAAACTACCGCTGGCAAATCACTTTCTGCATCTTGGAAGACGAAGAAGTTATGACCCAATAGATCCATTTGAAGAATAGCTTCTTCTACATCCATTGGCTTTAATGAAAGATGCTTAGTTCGAACAATTTCAAATTGAGCATCTTCTTCCTCTTCTAATTGAGGTTCATCCAATGATTCATTCATAAAGGTATCAATACCTTTATAACCCTTTTCACGTGACTTACGATTTACCTTAGTCTTATATTTTCGGATTTGTCGTTCCAATTTATCTGAAACAAAATCAATAGATTGATACAAATCATCTTGGGTGTCTTCAGCTCGGAGAAGGAGATATGGCAACTGAATGGTTACTTCAATTTTAAAAGTCCGTTCTTGGTATGAGCGCAAATTGACATGCGCTACATACTTATTGTCATCATTAAGATAACGCTCTAAACGAGTTAGACGCTTAATGACGTAGGCCTTAATTGCCTCTGTTACTTCGATATTTTCACCACGTACAATAAATTCTAGCATAGTGTTAATCTCCATTCTTTTTAATTGGATTTATAAATTTCAATTAAATCCGCACAGGCTTAGATGAAACCGCTATCTTTCTTTCCTGTAATAGCATTGTAACATATATTATATTATAAATAAAGACGTTCACATTTTTTTATCTTATTAATGTAATCGAATTCACATTTTTGGCACCAGCCTGATACAAGCAATCAGCTGCATGATAAAGGGTTCTTCCAGTTGTATAAACATCATCGATTAATGTAATTTTTTTATTTTCAATCTGATTTGGATCAACATTTAGTTCAAACCATTGCTGAGTGTTAATTCGCTGATATCGCGTTTTTTTAGATTGAGTAGCTTTAAAATGTTTCTGACACTTAAGTCCGTCAATCCATTTAGTTTGCGCTCTTATCAGTCCACTACTCTGATTAAATCCCCTTTTTTGTAATTTATCATTTGCAATTGGAATTACAATTAATGTTCGTCTACTATCAGTAATCTTCTCTATTTCACCCATGAAAATAGACTTCAAATGATACCCGCCTCTAAATTTATATTCTCTAAAATACTGCTTCATCATTTGATTATAGCAATATATGGCTCGGTTATTTATTATTTGATAGCCTTTAATTTTCCAAAGATTACAATCACTGCAAAGTTTTGAATTCATTTGCTTTCGACCACATCCTGGGCAAAAGATCGCTCCTATTTCATTAAAATTTTTACGACATCCATTACAAATATCATACAATTCAATTGTTTTACCAAAAATAAATTGTTTAACATTCCATGTCCGTAAAATTTGTTTTTGGCAAATTTCACAATTCACTATGATGATCCCTCCAACTGTTTAACCACTGAATCTCTTTTTGAGCTCGTAACATTCTTAAAGTAATATCAGCGGTAAATATCCACACATTTCCATTAGGGTACTCAGCATCTCGCCCGCATCTACCTGCTATTTGCAAAATAGTCTCATAAGTAAAAACTACTTCATCACCACCCAAAATATAAACATCTAATGCTGAAAAAGTAACTCCTCGTTCTAAGATTGTAGTAGTTATTAACCCATTAATTTCGCGTGATCTTAGTTTTTTAATATTATTGGATCTTTCTGGGTGCTTGGAATATACGGTAGCAACAGACAGTGATTTAGGCATCATCGCCTTCACTAAATTTAAATCCTCTATTTGCGGTACAAAAATTAAAAAGCAGCGTTTATTTTTTTGATATTTCGATAATTGTTTTTCTAGTTTAATGGGTAATTTTTTTCTCCATTTTGGCGAAATATATATTTGTATTATTGGTAATGGATAACCATGAAATCGATTAGCTAAAAATGACAATTTCCAATTAGTATGTTTAACTCTACGTAATAAATTAATTGAAGGTGTTGCGGTAAGATAGTATTTTAACCCTTGAGGTCGTTTTGCTTCCTCAATTACTTTTTCTAATGCTTTGTTATTTCGTAAAGGAAATGCATCTACTTCATCAACTACAATTAAATCAAAAGTCTGATGAAATTTCATCAATTGTTGAACGGTGCAAATTAACAATTGTGTGTATTGAATTTCATGTTCTTCTCCATGTAATACGGTCATGGATCCATTAAAATATTTTTTTATACGCTGAGATAATTCAATTACTACATCAACACGTGGTGCTACTAAAGCAATACGACCTTTTTCTAACAATACTTGATTAATTAGTGGATATAATATCTCAGTTTTACCAGATCCAGTCACCGCATATGTTAAATGATTTAATTTCCTTTCCCATGCTATCAATTGCTCATTAGCTATTTTTTGTTGTTGTAATGTTAGCTGCCCTTTCCAATTTATTTTACTATTGTCTAAATACTGTTTAGGATCTTTTATTATCACTAAATAATCATTACTTCTGATAGTCCCCATGTCTTTACAATACCAACAGTATTTTATTCCATTTTTAGGGTATTTCCAATTAATTTTAATCTTATTAAAGCAACGTTGACATATATCTGATTTAATCGGTTTTGTAATTTCAATAAATCTATTTTGACTTTGATAAAAAGCAGTCTTTTTTAAATCTTGTAATTCATTCTTCGTTAAAAAAAGCTTACACCCATATAGTTGATCTAATCGATTGATTTGTTTAAATTCCATACTAGAAAGAAACCTGATTTTCAAAAAACATAACAAAAAAGCCCATCAAAATGATGAGCTTTAAATATGCACCGCGACTTCCTATCCTCGCAGGAGGCGATCCTCCAACTACTTTCGGCGTGACTGAGCTTAACTTCTGTGTTCGGGATGGGAACAGGTGTGACCTCAGTGCTATCGTCACGACACGTATTAAATTGTTGAGAGTTAGTTCCCTCAAAACTGAATCATATATATTTATAAATTTTAACAATACACCTTGAACCACCACGTCGTATTCAACTTGGTTAAGTCCTCGAACCATTAGTACTAGTCCGCTCCATACCTCACGGTACTTCCACTTCTAGCCTATCTACCTCATCATCTATAAGGGGTCTTACTTCTTTCGAATGGGAAATCTCATCTCGAGGCGAGTTTCACACTTAGATGCTTTCAGCGTTTATCTCATCCGTACATAGCTACTCAGCGATGCTCCTGGCGGAACAACTGATACACCAGTGGTACGTCCACCCCGGTCCTCTCGTACTAAGGGCAGCTCCTCTCAAATTTCCTACGCCCGCGACGGATAGGGACCGAACTGTCTCACGACGTTCTGAACCCAGCTCGCGTACCGCTTTAATGGGCGAACAGCCCAACCCTTGGGACCGACTACAGCCCCAGGATGCGATGAGCCGACATCGAGGTGCCAAACCTCCCCGTCGATGTGGACTCTTGGGGGAGATAAGCCTGTTATCCCCAGGGTAGCTTTTATCCGTTGAGCGATGGCCCTTCCATGCGGAACCACCGGATCACTAAGTCCTACTTTCGTACCTGCTCGACCTGTTAGTCTCGCAGTCAAGCTCGCTTATGCCTTTACACTCTGCGAATGATTTCCAACCATTCTGAGCGAACCTTTGAGCGCCTCCGTTACCTTTTAGGAGGCGACCGCCCCAGTCAAACTGCCTGCCAGACACTGTCTTCCACCACGATTAGTGGTGTGAGTTAGAGTGATCATACAACGAGGGTAGTATCCCACTATTGCCTCCATCGAAACTAGCGTTCCGATTTCTACGGCTCCTACCTATTCTGTACAAGCTGCACAAGCACTCAATATCAAGCTACAGTAAAGCTCCATGGGGTCTTTCCGTCCTGTCGCGGGTAACCCGCATCTTCACGGGTATTTAAATTTCACCGAGTCTCTCGTTGAGACAGTGCCCAGATCGTTACGCCTTTCGTGCGGGTCGGAACTTACCCGACAAGGAATTTCGCTACCTTAGGACCGTTATAGTTACGGCCGCCGTTTACTGGGGCTTCAATTCGCACCTTCGCCGAAGCTAAGCACTCCTTTTAACCTTCCAGCACCGGGCAGGCGTCAGCCCCTATACGTCATCTTTCGATTTTGCAGAAACCTGTGTTTTTGATAAACAGTCGCCTGGGCCTATTCACTGCGGCTCAGCTTGCGCTGAGCACCCCTTCTCCCGAAGTTACGGGGTCATTTTGCCGAGTTCCTTAACGAGAGTTCACTCGCACACCTTAGGATTCTCTCCTCGACTACCTGTGTCGGTTTGCGGTACGGGCAGGTAAACACTAACTAGAAGCTTTTCTCGGCAGCGTGACATCATGGACTTCTCTACTTTATTTCGATCCTCATCATCACTTGTTCTTAAAGGGATAAGCATTTAACTACTCCCAAAACTTGTGATTTAACCCAGCACTTCCAGTCGCTGGGATCCATTAGCCTTCTGCGTCCCTCCATCGTTCAAACATGTTCACCTGGTACTGGAATCTCAACCAGTTATCCATCGACTACGCCTTTCGGCCTCGCCTTAGGTCCCGACTAACCCTGGGAGGACGAGCCTTCCCCAGGAAACCTTAGTCATTCGGTGGACAGGATTCTCACCTGTCTTTCGCTACTCATACCGGCATTCTCACTTCTATGCGCTCCACCAGTCCTCACGGTCTGACTTCATTGCCCATAGAACGCTCTCCTATCGCGCCACTTACGTGGCACCCGTAGTTTCGGTGGTGTGTTTAGCCCCGGTACATTTTCGGCGCAGAATCACTCGACTAGTGAGCTATTACGCACTCTTTAAATGGTGGCTGCTTCTGAGCCAACATCCTAGTTGTCTATGCAACTCCACATCCTTTTCCACTTAACACACACTTAGGGACCTTAACTGACGATCTGGGCTGTTCCCCTTTCGACAATGGATCTTATCACTCACTGTCTGACTCCCGGACATACGTAATTGGCATTCGGAGTTTATCTTAATTTGGTAACCCGAGATGGGCCCCGCACCAAAACAGTGCTCTACCTCCAATACGCTACATTCCGAGGCTAGCCCTAAAGCTATTTCGGAGAGAACCAGCTATCTCCAAGTTCGATTGGAATTTCACCTCTACCCACACCTCATCCTAGCATTTTTCAACATGCACAGGTTCGGGCCTCCAGTGCGTCTTACCACACCTTCACCCTGGACATGGGTAGGTCACCTGGTTTCGGGTTTACAACTACATACTATGTCGCCCATTTCAGACTCGCTTTCGCTACGGCTCCGGTCTTTCCACCTTAACCTTGCATGTAATCATAACTCGCCGGTTCATTCTACAAAAGGCACGCCATCACCCATTAACGGGCTCTGACTTCTTGTAGGCACATGGTTTCAGGAACTTTTTCACTCCCCTTCCGGGGTGCTTTTCACCTTTCCCTCACGGTACTGGTTCACTATCGGTCACTAGGTAGTATTTAGCCTTGGGAGATGGTCCTCCCAGATTCCGACCGGATTTCACGTGTCCGGCCGTACTCAGGATCCTACACGGGAGATTGTACGTTTTCGTCTACAGGGCTATCACCTTGTTTCGCGTGGTTTCCCAACCACTTCGACTAACATACAATTTTGTAACTCCACAACGGTAGTCCTACAACCCCAAAGTGCAAGCACTTTGGTTTGGGCTCTTCCGGGTTCGCTCGCCGCTACTGACGGAATCGATATTTCTTTCTACTCCTGTTGCTAATGAGATGTTTCAGTTCACAACGTCTACCTTCAACTAGTCTATATATTCAACTAGTGATAACTTGCATAACAAGTTGGGTTCCCCCATTCGGAAATCTCCGGATCAAAGCTTACTTACAGCTCCCCGAAGCATATCGGTGTTAGTACCGTCCTTCATCGGCTCCTAGTGCCAAGGCATTCACCATGCGCCCTTAATAACTTAACCGATCAACTTTCGTTGATGATTCAAGCTTGAGTATGCGACCTAACGGTCGCTTGCGATTACCACAATATAAATATTGTGATGAACTAATTAAAAAACTCAAAAAATAACGCGGTGTAATTCACTGTCAATCATCATTGCGATGATCAACTATTGATTTACTCGGTTCAATTTATATTGTATTCAATAAAATTGAAATTTTTAAAATTTATATATATGATTCAGTTTTCAAAGAACTAATTTAACACCGAAGTGTTAATGGAGAATAGCGGGATCGAACCGCTGACCTCCTGCTTGCAAAGCAGGCGCTCTCCCAGCTGAGCTAATTCCCCAATAAAATTAAATTGAGTGTAGAACACTCAAAACTAAATAACGTTTCAACGAATATGCAGGTTTCCGATTTTCCTTAGAAAGGAGGTGATCCAGCCGCAGGTTCTCCTACGGCTACCTTGTTACGACTTCACCCTAATCATCTGTCCCACCTTAGGCGGCTGGCTCCTAATAAAAGGTTACCTCACCGACTTTGGGTGTTACAAACTCTCATGGTGTGACGGGCGGTGTGTACAAGACCCGGGAACGTATTCACCGCGGCGTGCTGATCCGCGATTACTAGCGATTCCGACTTCGTGTAGGCGAGTTGCAGCCTACAGTCCGAACTGAGACAAGCTTTAAGAGATTTGCGCACCCTCGCGGGTTGGCGACTCGTTGTACTTGCCATTGTAGCACGTGTGTAGCCCAGGTCATAAGGGGCATGATGATTTGACGTCATCCCCGCCTTCCTCCGGTTTGTCACCGGCAGTCTTGCTAGAGTGCCCAACTAAATGCTGGCAACTAACAATAAGGGTTGCGCTCGTTGCGGGACTTAACCCAACATCTCACGACACGAGCTGACGACAACCATGCACCACCTGTCACTTTGTCCCCGAAGGGAAAGCTCCATCTCTGGAGTGGTCAAAGGATGTCAAGACCTGGTAAGGTTCTTCGCGTTGCTTCGAATTAAACCACATGCTCCACCGCTTGTGCGGGTCCCCGTCAATTCCTTTGAGTTTCAACCTTGCGGTCGTACTCCCCAGGCGGAGTGCTTAATGCGTTAGCTTCGTCACTCAAGGGCGGAAACCCTCGAACAACTAGCACTCATCGTTTACAGTGTGGACTACCAGGGTATCTAATCCTGTTTGCTACCCACACTTTCGAGCCTCAACGTCAGTTACAGTCCAGAAAGCCGCCTTCGCCACTGGTGTTCTTCCATATATCTACGCATTTCACCGCTACACATGGAGTTCCACTTTCCTCTACTGCACTCAAGTTATCCAGTTTCCAAAGCAATTCCTCGGTTGAGCCGAGGGCTTTCACTTCAGACTTAAATAACCGTCTGCGCTCGCTTTACGCCCAATAAATCCGGATAACGCTTGGAACATACGTATTACCGCGGCTGCTGGCACGTATTTAGCCGTTCCTTTCTGGTAAGATACCGTCACACATTGAACAGTTACTCTCAATGTCATTCTTCTCTTACAACAGTGTTTTACGAGCCGAAACCCTTCATCACACACGCGGCGTTGCTCCATCAGACTTTCGTCCATTGTGGAAGATTCCCTACTGCTGCCTCCCGTAGGAGTATGGGCCGTGTCTCAGTCCCATTGTGGCCGGTCAGTCTCTCAACTCGGCTATGTATCATTGTCTTGGTGAGCCATTACCTCACCAACTAACTAATACACCGCGGGACCATCTCTTAGTGATAGCAAGACCATCTTTTAAACTAAAACCATGCGGTTTTAATTATTATACGGTATTAGCATTTGTTTCCAAATGTTATCCCCTGCTAAGAGGTAGGTTTCCCACGTGTTACTCACCCGTTCGCCACTCATTGCAATGTTGAAAATCAAATCTGAACAAGTTCTTCATATCATTTCAACCACAATGCGTTCGACTTGCATGTATTAGGCACGCCGCCAGCGTTCATCCTGAGCCAGGATCAAACTCTCAATTTAAAATTGAAAAGCTTGAGTATAACTCAATCTTTTTTGTTGTTGTTTAACAGTTGTTAAACGAATTTACTAGCGAAATTGACTTCGCAAATGTTTGTATCTTCCATATTATAAATATGAGACACACCTGCACATTTGTTTCATCGAAACGTTATTTAGTTTTCAATGTTCTACTCATCGCCTATCACGAGACAACTTAATTAGTATAACAAGTAGCCGATTTAATGTCAACAACTTATTTTATTTAATTTTGTCATTCGTTTCAACAACCGAAGTTGCCGTTCGTATCTGACTTAATTAATATACCTTAGATCCGATTGTTCGTCAACTACTGATTTGATATTTTTTTGACGAACGTTGTTATCGACATCTCTATCCCTTGATAATACTAGATTTAAGTTTTATAAAAGCAGCTTATTTAAAAAGAACTTTTAATTTTATTATTTTAGAATAACCATCTTAAGCCTAAAGTAGCCTTTATGAATTAATCATTTATCTCAATAAAATGAAAGTTCATCGTAAAAAAAAGAGGTTAGGATAAAAACATCCAACCTCTCACATAAGTATAAAATTTAACTAAACCAATCATTACACCTTTTTTTATACATCATTTTTAAAAAAGTGCCATCTGATTTTCTTCAGACATTCCATCAACAACACCATTATCTTCGAAAAATTGCATCAACGTTTGAGAAACACCTCCACGTTTAGCCAAATCTTCCTTAGATAAGAATTCGCCTTCCGCTCTAGCTGCAATAATTTTCTTTGCAACGTTATCACCTAAACTAGGAACTGCATTGAAAGGTGCTAACAAAACGTTACCATCAATAATCCATTGTTCCGAATCTGATTTATATAGATCTACCATTCCAAAATCAATTCCACGCTCGGTCGCCTCATTAGCAACTTCCAATACGGTTACAAGATCGCGATCTTTGGCTGATGCATCTAATCCTTGGCCGTTAATCTCTATAATTCGCCCTTTGAGTGCTTGCGATCCGCGAGACATCGTAACAATATCAAAATTACTAGCTCGAATCGAGAAGTACGCTGCATAATACAAAGTTGGAAAATAGACTTTAAAGTAAGCAATCCGCAAAGCCATCAAAACATATGCAGCAGCGTGAGCCAATGGGAACATATATTGGATCTTTTGAAGAGATTCAATATACCATTCTTGTATTCCTGCATCACGCAATTCGGCTTGATAGGCTTCAGAAACACCTTTTCCCTTACGCACTTTTTCCATAATTTGAAAGGCTGATTCAGGGTTAACTCCCCAATTGATTAAGTCCGTCATAATTTTGTCTCGTGTTCCAATTACGGTAGAAATGTCAGCTAACCCATTTTCAATCAATTCATCTGCGTTACCTCGCCACACATCTGTTCCGTGAGATAGTCCTGAAATTTGAAGTAAGTCAGCATAACTAGTCGGTTTCGTTTCTTGTAACATCCCTCTAACAAAAGCTGTCCCAAATTCTGGTACACCTAATGTTCCAGTCTTTGAAAAAATATTTTCCGCCTTAACACCCAAAACATCTGGCGATTTAAAAAGGCTCATGACCCCTTCATCATTCATTGGAATAGTTGTTGGATCAATCCCTGACATATCTTGTAATGCACGAATCATCGTTGGATCATCATGTCCCAAAATATCCATTTTCAAAATATTGTCGTGAATAGAATGAAAATCAAAATGAGTTGTCTTCCATTTAGCCTTGATATCATCCGCTGGGAATTGTATTGGAGTGAAATCATAAATTTCCATATCATCAGGAACGATCAAAATTCCAGCCGGATGCTGACCAGTTGTTCGCTTAACTCCTGTTGAACCAGCAGATAGCCGTTCAATCTCAGCTGTTTTAAATGATATTACTTCTTCTTCTGAGAGATGAACATCATCTAAATTACTAATCCCTAGATCCTTTTGCTTTTGCTTCCGAACATTTTCATTTAGATCTCGTTCATATGCTTTTACATAACCAAAAGCCGTCTTATCAGCCACAGTGGCGATAGTTCCCGCCCGAAAAACATTATTTTCTCCAAACAATGATTTCATATAATTATGTGCAAAGGATTGATAATCACCTGAAAAATTCAAATCAATATCAGGAACCTTATTTCCCTTAAAACCTAAAAAAGTTTCAAATGGAATATTATGCCCATCCCCAAATAAATCGCTTTGATCTATGGGTGATGTTTTAATCGGAATTGAATAACCTGAACCATAGATACGCGGATCGACAAACTCCACATAGTCACCCTTACGGCTATAATAATGAGGGGCTAGTGCATTGACTTCAGTAATTCCAACTAACAAGGCAACTAATGATGACCCAACAGATCCACGTGAACCAACTAAGTAACCATCTTTATTAGATTTTGCAACCAGACGTTGAGCCACCAAATAAATAACTGAGAATCCGTTTCCAATAATTGAAGCTAATTCTCGCTCAATTCGTGCCTCTATTTGCAACGGTAATGGCTTACCATACATTCTATATGCTGTCTGATAGGTCTTTTCTCGAATCTCTTGTTCCGCATTAGGCATATTTGGAGGATAATTTCCCGTTTTAATGGCTTCCACATCATCAATCTGATCAGCCACGATATTAGTATTATGCACAACTATTTGTTTTGCCAAGTCCTCACCCAAAAAATCAAACTCATCCAATAGTTCTTGAGTTGTTTTAAAATGTACCTTGGGCAAAGGATAACGGTTCAAAGGATTCGCTCCACCTTGTGAATTAATCAAAATTTTACGATAAATTGCATCTTCAGGATCCAAATAATGAGCATCTCCACTAACTACAACTGGTTTATCCAATTGTTTTCCAATATCAATAGCATCCTGAATGATTTCTTTCAATCGATCTTCTCCTTTAATCATTTCCCGTGCTAATTCTTGGGTGTAATTACTTAAAGGTTGAATTTCAATATAATCATAATATTTAGCGATCTCTTTAGCTGCCAAAACGCCTTTTCTCTCAAGGGCCTCAAAAAATTCTCCGCTGGCATCTCCTGTCCCAATCAAAAGGCCATCACGATACTTATTTAATATAGATCGTGGTGTTCGCGGAACACGTTCGAGATAGTTAACATTGGCCTCTGAAATTAACTTATATAAATTTTTAACCCCGGTTTGATTTTTAACCAATACAGTTGCTCGCTTAGGACGCTCATGACGCCAAGATTCTGCTTTACCGGCATATTCATTTAGTTGTTTCGCATTTTTGACACCATATTGTTCTTCCATGTCCTGCAAGAGTTTCCGAGCTACTTGTCCAGTTGCCGTTGCATCAAAAATGGCGTTATGGGCGTGATCTAATGGCACCCCTAGTTTTTTAGCCAAAGTGCTTAGTGTAAAGCGGCGCATTTCAGGATGTACAAACCGTGCTAATGGCAAGGTATCAACTACTACATTACTAATGGTCTCCATCCCTAATCGTTCATAGGTAGTATTAACCATCGGTACATCAAAATCGATAACGTTATGACCAACTAAAATATGATCTGCACAGAAAGCTTTAAATTCAGCAAAAACTTCACTTTCTTCCCGTGCATTTTTCAAATCTTGATCAGTAATATGCGTAATATCCATAATAATTGGGCTCAATGGTTCATGTGGATTGATATATTCATCAAATTCCGCAATTACATTTCCCCTTTGCATTTTAACTGCTGATAATTGAATAACCTTATCATATCGAGGAGCAAGACCTGTCGTTTCCACGTCAAAAGACACGTAAATGGCATCATCTAAATTGGTTGTATCTTCATTTAGTGCAAAAGCACTACTATCTTCAACTAAATTAACTTCAACCCCATAAATCATTTTAAAATGAGCTTGCTTGGTTTTTATAAACTCGGATAATTCATTCGTATGAGTTTTTAAAAAATCTTTAACTATATCTTGATCATTAGGGTCAATTCCAGATTCAGCAAGAAACTGTTGAGTTGCCTTATCATTTAACTTACTATTGATTTGTTTAGCTGTATTTGACGCTTCTGGAAAAGCTTGTGCACCAGCTGTATCAGTAACAGCTATGGATCTCATGCCCCAATCAGCAGCGGTTTTAATATAATCACCAATTCCATTAGTAGCATCCATCGTAGACATAAGTGAATGAACCTGCAAATCAACTCGCTTTTCATCCCCTTGGTATGGGTCTTTTCGAGCTTTTTTCCCTGGTATTACTTCAATATCTCGAAACATCATAGTTAAATCATGACTAAAGGCATCTTCACGAATATTTCCACGTACTCGATACCAGCCACCATTTTTCAAATCCTTCAACCATGGTTCCTCAGCCTCTTGGTTCAAAAACTTCTTCAATATAAATGAATCAGTGTAATCTGACATTTTCAAGATTGCTAATTTTCGTCCATTCCGTAATTCTCGAATTTCACTATCAAAAACATATCCTTCAAAGGTCACTAAATCAGCTTCCATTTGAACATCGGTCATTTTAGTCACAATAACTCCATTAGGAATTCCTTTCCCAATCGAACGATCTGTAACCTTAGATCGAACTCGTGACTTTTGTTGATCTTCAATTTTTTCACTTTCTTTTTTATGCTGAAGCATTGCTGCATGTTGAGCTTCCAAATTAGCTTGCGTTTTTTTAGCTATCTCAGCTTGTTCTTGCATTCTATGTTGTTGGTTTTGGTTCAATGAACGTTGTACTAATTGATCATCTACTTGTAATTTAAAAGGCAAAGGATCAGCTAGACCTAACTTATAAAAAGTATCCGCAACAATTGTCATTCCAGTTTTTTCTGCGTATTGAAGCCACGCCTTAGAATTGAATTTTAAATTAATCTGATTTTCAGTTACCTCTAGTACAACATTACTAAACGCCGGATTAAAGGCTCCACTTTCATTTTGATGTAATTGCATCACCCAATTCCAATATTGGGCAATAGTTGAAACATCTGGTTGCTGACTCAAATTAAATTTAAAATCAGGCTCAGCTAAATGTTGAAAACTCATCGTTAATCGGTGAACAAAATCAGCCGTTTCTTGAACTGCTGGTAATGCTGGTAGATCCAATTTAAACTGCCATACTTTTGAATTTTCATGAACCGTTAATTTCTGTAATTCAGCGTTTTTAAATCCCTGAGGAATTTTTTCAAATTGTAATTGTTTCGCTAAAACCTGAAATTGTTCTGATGCTGATAAACTCATCTTCTCCCCCATCCTTAACGCCTTACCCAAATTAAATGGTAAACACTAAAAATAAATAACTGTACTAAACCAAATACAATCACAAAATAATACAAATCAGGATTCATCACAAAAGAAACCTGGTCAATCAATGTCTTGAAATTTGTTACCAAATCCCAAGAATTAGCTCGTTGAAAACGACCTAGATAAATTGCCGAACTTGATACAATCGCAATGAACATATAAAAAGGAACTTTAAAATACCACTTTTGAAATGGTAAAGTTTCAACTATTATCTCTAAACTGGATAATCCAATTAGCATTCCAATGAAAACACCGGTGAAAAGGACTCCATAATTTAAATATTGGGCAGGATTAGCTAATCCTGTGCCAATAGCCGATAAATGACTAAAATCAGTCATCAAATACATTGCATTTGGGAAAAAGGCCAGCCAAACAATAAAAGCTATTATTCGCAGAGGCCATTGTTTTTTAGTTTGTAGGGCTTTATGCATCAGCGCAACATCCAAAGGAACTAACGCTAAAAAGACATTCCAAATTAAAAATCCAAAACGAGATGGTATTGCATAAACCATGACATAAAATCCTAAAACAATCAGGTGGATTAAGATAAATATTTTAATTTCACTTTTTTTCATTTAGATCTCCCAACCAATTACTTTTTACTTGCATTAATATAATTAATCTATTTATATCATATAGATTGAAACTTAATTTATTCTATATCTAATGAAAGAGGCATACTACCGGAAAAATAAATCCACTAGTAACGCCTCTTAATTTTAACATTTTAACTATTCACTAATTTCATCCGTTGTTTGGAGCAAAATTGTCAATGTATTAACTAATTCATCAACTCGAACTTCAATTGCTTCGTCTGCCGTACGAACTTTGACTTCCACAATTCCTTCATTAGCCTTTTTACCAATCGTAATACGAACTGGTAATCCAATTAAGTCAGAATCAGCAAACTTAACGCCTGGTCGTTCATTACGATCGTCTACCAGCACCTCATAACCAGCTTCAACTAATTGTGTTTGAATTTGATCAGTTAAAGCCCCTTGCTCAGCATCTGTATATTTGATTGGTACCAAATGAACATCCCAAGGCGCAACCGCTTTAGGCCATACTAGTCCCTTATCATCAGCATTTTGCTCTACAATTGCAGCTAACAAACGTGAAACACCAATTCCATAACTACCCATAATAACATCTTGTTGACGTCCATTATTATCCAAAACTTGGGCCCCTAAAGCCTTAGAATAACGTGTTCCCAATTTAAAGATGTGTCCAACTTCGATTCCCTTAGTAAAGATCAATTTACCTTTACCGTCGATTGTCTGATTTCCCTCGATGGCAGTTCGAATATCAGCAACTTCATCAATGCGGAAATCACGTTCAAGATTAGCATTTAAGTAATGGAAACCTGCTTCATTAGCTCCAACTGGAACATTAACCATATCTTGAACCCATTCATCAGCAATAATTTTAATTTCAGGGTCCACATTAACAGGACCTAATGAACCAAATGATGAGCCAAGCAAAGTTTGTGCTTCATCTTCAGTTGCCATCCGTAATTCAGCGGCTCCTGTCAAATGTGCAACTTTAACCTCATTGACTTCATAGTCACCTCGAATTAACAACATCAAAGGCTTTTCATCAGCAATCATCAAAAGTGTTTTAACCAATTGATCTGGTTGCTTTTTAAGATAATTAGCTAGTTCTTCAATTGTCTTAACCTCTGGTGTTGCAATCTTTTCTAACTCAGCAAAAGCAGCATGCGACTTATTAGGCGTATACAGATCCTTGGCCATTTCTAAATTAGCTGCGTAATCAGATTCTTCAGAGTAAGCAATGATATCTTCGCCGGCTGCGGCTGGTGCAGAAAATTCCTTTGAATCAGAACCACCCATAGCTCCAGCATCCCCAACGATGACACGGTATTTCAACCCCACACGATCAAAAATTTTAATATAAGCTTGTTCCATATTTTTATAAGCTACATCTAATCCTTCTTGATCAACAGAGAATGAATAAGCATCCTTCATCAAGAATTCACGACCTCTTAATAGTCCTGAACGAG
The DNA here is from genome assembly GCF_000219805.1 of Weissella koreensis KACC 15510. Lineage (NCBI taxonomy): Bacteria > Bacillati > Bacillota > Bacilli > Lactobacillales > Lactobacillaceae > Weissella > Weissella koreensis. The sequence continues at coordinate 1,015,043 of NC_015759.1, read as the reverse complement.
GACGACGTTCATCACGTAATTTGTTTTGAATTTGGTAGATCGTGAGTGGCAACCGCTTATATGACTTAATATCATCACGAATTAATTCAGTCATAACTTCTTCATGCGTAGGCGCTAAGATCATGTCACGATCATGACGATTTCGCAATTTAAACAAATCTGGTCCATAACTTTCATAACGACCAGACTCTTGCCATAGTTCAGCAGGCAACAACGTTGGTGCCAACATTTCAATAGCATCTACGCGTTCCATTTCTTCCCGAACGATAGTTTCAATTTTATTTAACACCCGTTGGGCTAGTGGTAAGTATGCATACACACCGGCTGAGACTGGACGAATATATCCAGCCCGCAACATCATTTGGTGGGAAATTACTTCAGCATCGGCAGGCGCCTGACGTAAAGTTGGGATAAACACTTTAGATTGTTTCATAATTACCTTCCTAATTTAAATAATAAGATTGTTCCTTATTTTACCATAATCCGCTAAGTTAACGGATAAAATCAATTAAACCAAATAAAAAAGAGGGTGAGATAAAACTAAAGATTCCTTATTTAAACCCATTTTATTCTGTACCCTTGCAGGTAATCCTAAAAATATATTAAATGTAGTAATCTTCAATGAGTTCTTTCTCACTCTCTTTTATCATTAAACCATTATAACATCCCACCCAAGAGATATAGAATTGGCATAACAATAATCATTGAATCAAAGCGATCCAAAATTCCACCATGTCCTGGCAAAATATTTCCTGAATCTTTCACCTTGTAGTAACGTTTCAATCCTGATTCAATTAAATCACCAAATTGTCCTGCAATCGATAAGACCAAAATAATCAAGACCATAACTGGCAAACTATAAACCTGTGGGAAAAAGTAAGTATAGATAGTCATAAAGACTACGGCTACTACAGTTCCGCCAATTGAACCTTCCCAAGTTTTATTAGGACTCAAGCGCGGTGCTAAAGGTGTCTTTCCAATCTTCCGACCAATCATATAGGCCCCTGAATCAGTAATCCACACGATTAACATTCCAAAGAAAATAACACTAATTCCAGCTTCTCGGGCTTGTACCAAGAAATGGAAGCCCATTCCAATGTACATCATTGCCAGGGTAAAGACTCCCGCGTCTTCAAAGCTAAAATGATTTCGACTTACTACGGTATGGAAAAGCATTAATAAGACGAAAATATATAATAATGAAGAAAATTGTAATCCTACTGGTAGCCATGCATTCCATTGCTTCCAAATTCCAGATGGTAGGGTCATTAAGAAAACCCCTATCATTGAAACAATTGCTTCAAATGAAACAAATAATTTTTTACGCATTAAGACAACTTCGCTCATGGCGATCACTGCTAATACAGCTGCGACTAATTCTAAAAGTGTTCCTCCCAACAAAATCGTTGGAATAAAAACTATTAATGCAATTACCGCAGTAATAACTCGAGTTTTCATGTTTTATTATCCTTTTCTACTTTTTATCTTCTTTAATACCACCAAAACGACGATCGCGACCTTGATAAATTAAAATTGCCTGCTTAAAACCATCCGCGTCTAAGTCTGGCCAGTGTTGATCCAAAAAAACCATTTCACTATATGCTAATTGCCATAATAAGAAATTTGAAATTCTATTTTCACCACTTGTACGAATTAATAACTCAGGATCTTGGTAAGGGGATAAAGGAGCCGTCATCAAAGCATTCGAAATTTGTTTTTCATCAATTTGCTCTGGCGACAGGGTTCCAGCTTGAACTTGTCGAGCCAGATTCTGAACTCCCGTAATAATCTCAGCACGGCCACCATAGTTCAACGCAAAATTTAATACCATTCCCGTATTATTTTTAGTTTGTTCGATTGCCTGTTGGACTGCCTTTTGTGTTTCTGCGGGTAATTGATCTATATATCCCATTACTTGCACTTTAACATTGTTTTGTATCAATTCAGGGACAAAAGTATCAAAAAAACGGGTTGGCAATTTCATCAAAAAGCCAACCTCACTAGCAGGACGCTTCCAATTTTCTGTAGAAAAGGCGTATAAAGTTAAAACTTTAACTCCAAGATCGCTAGCAGCAACTGTAATTTTTTTAACCACTTCCATGCCTTGTTGATGTCCAGCTACCCGTGGTAAGCCCTTAGCTTTTGCCCAACGACCATTTCCATCCATAATAATTGCGACGTGCTTTGGAATCCGTTCTAAATCAAGTTCCGTTGATACAACCGGTGATTTTTTATTAAAAAACATCCTGATTATCTCCTTATCATCCTAGTCTTGAGATTGATCAGCTAATAACATTTCAATCGTTTCTAAGACCCCATCATTTTCATTATCTGCCTTAGCTTGCTGTGAAATTCGCTCTTTCATAAATTCAGCAGCATTTGGCATCACGAATGGATGGCCCACATAACGTAGCATTTCAAGATCATTACTATTATCTCCAAACGCTACCATCTCTTCTGGCTTAATCCCCCAAATTCGACTCAATGCTTCTAGGCCCGTTTCTTTATTGGTGTTAGCTGCTAAAATGGAAACTGAACCAAACCCAGATCCAGTGGTATGAAGTTCTTCACCAAACTTTTTACGCAACACTTGTACAAAATATTTAATATCCGCATTTTCCGGCCAAAGAAGTTCCATTACTAAAATATCATCTTCGATTTCAAGAAATTTTTCAACTTGTATCACCTTAGGATAGAATTGTTCCACTGCTTGAATCATCTCAGGTGTAGCATGATTAGAAACATAAGCAGCTTTAATTCCAGACAAAACAATTAAATTTTCCATTTTAGCCCGCGTCTGCGTATTCCAGTCCAAGACTTTCTTAATTTGTTCTTTAGAAACTGGTCGCTTATACAAAATTCCTGTGGTATCTGAGACCATTGCTCCATTACTTGAAATGTAAGTTAAACGATTCGTTGGAGTCTCTTTAAAGTAATGCAAAGTCTGTTCAACTTTATTTCCAGTAGCTACAACCATTTTTACATCTTGGTCTTCCATTTGATCCAAGAGCCGGTTGAACCGTGCCACATCAAAAGTCCGATCATTCCTTAAAAAAGTACCATCTAAATCAGTTGCTATTAATTTAATCGTCATATTCCATTTCCTCCTTATGCTTGAAGATAAACCACTTACTTAAAATATAATTAGAAATAATTACAAAAATATTTTGAATGATATTCCAAACAAAATCATTTTGTTGTAACCAGCTCACACCAATAAACATAATTCCTGATCCTAAAATCCCAGTTATAAAACGGGCTAAATAAAAATTAAACACTTCAACACTAAGTTGTTTAAATCCATGTGCTTGGGAACTAAAAACCCAACGTCGATTGGTTAAATATGCAAAAAGAACCGTTACAAACCAAGCAGTCCAGTATGCAATTTGATAAGGAGTATGTATAAGATGTAATCCCCCATATATCAAAATATTAATAATAGTAGTTAATACACCAAAAAATAAGTATAAAATTTGCGTTTGATACTTATTAAATATCTTCCAAATTAATTTCATCAATTTATCCTCAATCCTCAGACCCAATAAAATTTGTTAAATCTTTATTTATCAGTACTTCTCGTACTAAATGGCGTCCATTAAATGTTTTAAACATTTTTTAATTGTAACATTGAATTAATTATCTGCGAAATAAACCTTATTGATTATAAGATTTTTTTTAAAGTTAACCCATATTTAACGAAAAAATGACTTCAAGCCAAATGTATTAACGTTATAATAAGAAGTATGAAAAACTAATTATCATTTTTCATACCTACTATTTTCTTATATTAAACTATTAAAAAGGATTATTAAGCTATGCCACCTGCATCAGATTACCAACAAGAAAACATTCAACAACCACGTGCTCAAAAAATAAAGCAACGAATAAATTACAAAACATTCTGGATTATGCCTACTCTCGGTTCAATTGCCCAGCTTTTAATGTGGTGGACCTACCCCCTCATTTATTCTAAACAACTTACTGCTGGTCAATGGCAAAACAACCCCCTTTTAATGACTTATTCTGTTTTTTTAGCTTTAACCATCTACATTACCTTTAATCGTCAGTTTAAAAGTGTTCTAAATTATTTACTCTTAATTGTCCCATTTATTTTATTATTCTTTTTATACCGTGAAATGACTATCCAACAAGTCATTATATTAATATTAATGCCAATTGCTTTAGTCTTAATTCATGTCAAATGGCTTAATCTACAAAATATTTTTGGCTTAATCCTTTTTTCTGGACTATCTACCCTATCTCTTCCAGTAGTTATTTTCTACCAGCAAAATACATTTTTAACCAAACCATTCTTGTTTAGTCTTTTCCCCCTCTTCTTGTGTTATCTCTTCTATATGTGTATCATCTTCATCCCCGACGGTCAGCAAAAAAGAATTACCTCTCTGGTCTTTGGAACCATATTATTATTAAATATTCTTTCCTTATCATGGAACGTATGGACCTTCCTAGCGATCGTTATCTTGATTTTCACTTGGACCGTCCTTATTAATTTAGACTTAAAGCAGCAGTATCGTATGCCGTTTTTCACCATTTTACAAGCAATAACCGTCCTATTAATTTTCCTCCAACAATCACATTAAACAAAATATCGTTATTAATAAAAAAGAGGCCAGACATGGTCTCTTTTTTATTGTTTATCAACTTAAATTATTCAAAATAAAAACAGCTTAAACAAAGTCTTAGCCGCTTTTTTTATCTATTCAATTAAACCAATTGACGCATTCACTTAATTATATTTTATACCGTCTGAGTTGTTAGCTCTAAAACTGCAATATATGGTAAATTTCGATAATGATTATTATAATCCATTCCATATCCAATCAAGAATTCATCAGGAGCCACGGTACCCACGAACTCTACCGGATCAGCCTCTTGAATTGCCTTGGGACGCTTATCCACGGCAATTGCCCGCGTAACTTCACTTGCTCCACGTTGCAAAAAGACATTTTGCAAATATTGAAGTGTGAGCCCACTATCAATAACTTCATCCAGTAAAATGATTTTTTTGCCTAAGACGTTGGTCTTTAGATCATGAATAATTTGGACTTCACCAGTTGAATGATCGTCCTCATAACTAGCCACCCGCACATAATCCATTTGGACATCGGCATTCAAGGCCCGCAGCAAATCTGCCATCCACAAATAGGCGCCTTTCATCACACCTACAAAGAGTACTTGGTCATATTCGGTCCCATAAGCTTGATTAATTTCGTCCGCCACCTTTTGAACCATTCGTTTAATTTCTTGCGTTGTTACAATTGTTCTTCCAATTTTACCCATTACGCTTTTCCCTCTGCCTCTGACCATAAGTCAAATAAAATATTTGTTTGTTCATTAGATGGACCCACAGCAAACGTATATAAAGGGGTACCAATTAATTCCTCAATTCGAGATAAGTAACGTTGCGCATTTTGAGGAAGATCATTCCGATTCTTAATGCCAGTAATATCTTCATCCCATCCAGGAAACTCTTCATATACCGGTATCACTCGTTCTAAGTCTTTAAATGATGCAGGATAGTGCGTAATTCGTTCACCATCAATTTCATAAGCCACTGCCAATTTCAAGACCTTGAGCCCTGATAAAACATCAAGGGAATTCAAAGCTAGATTCGTAAATCCACCAACCCGAGCCGCATGTCGCATAACTACTGTATCAAGCCAACCAATGCGTCGTGGACGTCCCGTGACAACCCCATATTCATGCGCTACTTCGCGAATTTGGTCTCCCGTTTCATCAAAAAGTTCAGTTGGAAACGGACCATCCCCAACGCGGGAAGTATAGGCCTTCATCACACCTATAACAGCTTTAAGCTGAGTTGGTCCAACGCCTGCTCCAATCGTAGCCCCACCACCAATTGGCGAAGAAGAAGTAACATAAGGATAAGTCCCATGATCCAAATCAAGCATTGCCCCTTGAGCGCCTTCAAACAAAACCCGACGTCCGGCTTGTAAATAATCATTTATCAAACCAGCTGTATCAGTAATATAAGGACGCAATTTTTCACCATAATCCAAAAATTCTTGAACTAACTCTTCTACCTCAAATCCAACATGTTGATAAATTTTTTCTAGAATTTCATTTTTTTCAGTCAAGACAGCTTGAAGACGTTCACGTAAAACATCCTCATCTAATAGATCAATCATCCGAATTCCAATTCGAGCAGCTTTATCCATATATGCTGGTCCAATTCCGCGGCCAGTTGTTCCAATCTTTTTTTCGCCTTTTTTTTGATCCGCCAGTTTATCCAAAGCTAAGTGGTAAGGAAAAATAACATGAGCTCGATCCGAAATACGTAAATTATTAGTTTGAACTCCTTGATTCTGAATCTGGGTCAATTCTTCTAATAATGCTTTCGGATTCACGACGCATCCGTTGGCAATCACCGCTAATTTATTCGAGTCAAAAATACCTGATGGAATCGAAGATAATTCAAATTTTTGACCATCAACATAGATTGTATGTCCAGCATTATTCCCGCCTTGATAACGAACAACCATATCAGCTTCTTGAGCGATAAAATTAGTAATCTTACCTTTTCCTTCATCACCCCATTGACCACCAACAACCACAACTCCTGCCATCTTTGCTTCCTCCTATTAATAAGAAAATACATCTACGTCGCATTTTCGGTTTTTGTTCGGCTTTTACAGATTAATAATAGCAGATGTTTCTAATTTCAGCAATTTTTTCCTTTATTTTTAAATATAAATAATAAAATGACTTGTTTTTTATAAATAAAAATCAAATAGTTCGGATTTTGCTATTGACTATTATTTACATTAACTGCATAATATATCTTTGTTGTTATTTATTTTATTTATTATATTTTTAGGAGAGTCATTCATGAACTTCATTGCGCGTTATTTTCACTTATCTGAACTAAAAACAACTCATCGGCGCGAATTCATAGCCGGCCTAACTACATTTATGGCGATGGCATATATCTTGTTTGTTAATCCGACAGTACTCAGTGCTTCGGGAATGGACAAAGGAGCTGTCTTCACTGCCACAGGAATCACTGCTGCAATTTCAACTATCTTTATGGGCATTTTCGCTAACTACCCTATTGCGATTGCTCCTGAATTAGGAATTAATGCTTTCTTCTCATACTCAGTCGTAGTTGGGATGGGAATTCCTTGGGAAACAGCCCTCGCTGGGGTCTTAGTAGCGGCCTTGATTTTCTTACTACTAACTTTCTTTAAAGTACGAGAAAAAATCATCAACTCAATCCCGCAAGATCTAAAAGTCGCAATTGCGGCAGGAATTGGATTATTCATTGCTTTCATTGGTTTGAATGAAGCTGGATTAATTGTTGCTGATCCTGATACCATGGTTTCGCTAGGTCATCTAACTTCTGGTACTTCTTTACTCGCAATTTTTGGAATTATCGTAACTTTCGTTTTGATGGCTAAAAATGTTTCAGCTGCAATTTTCATCGGAATGATTTTAACTTCAATTGTTGGAATGATCTTTGGATTAATTGAATTACCAACGCATTTAATCTCACCTGCCCCATCATTAGCACCAACCCTTGGTGTATCAATTCAACATTTAGGCGATATTAATACTGTTCAATTAGGAATCGTAGTCTTAACATTCTTATTAGTTACTTTCTTTGATACTGCAGGAACAATGATCGGTCTAGCAACTCAAGCTGGCTTCATGAAAGACGGTAAGATGCCTCGGATCGGAAAAGCTTTAGGTGCTGACGCCTTAGGAATGACTTTAGGTGCGATTACTGGTACTTCTCCAGCTTCAGCTTTCGTTGAATCGTCTGCCGGAATCGCTATTGGAGGTCGTTCTGGTCTAACTTCAGTTTATACTGGATTGTTTTTCTTTGTCGCTTTGTTATTCTCTCCTCTTTTGGCAGTGGTAACACCTCAAGTTACTTCAGCCGCTTTGGTGGTTGTTGGAGTCTTAATGGCTAAGAATCTTAAAGACGTTAATTGGGATGATTTTGCAATTGCGGCACCTGCATTCCTAATCGTGATTGGAATGCCCCTGACATATTCAATCGCTGATGGAATTGCCCTTGGATTTATTCTTTACCCTATTACAATGTGGGCAACTCACCGTGGTAAGCAAGTTCCAGCAATTATGTATGGCTTAGGCGTAGTTTTCTTAATCTTCCTATTCATCATTGCTCGTTAAATTTAATATTAAATAAAAAAGAACTCTAAACATACAACGTTTAGAGCTCTTTTTTATTTATATATAAACTTAATATTTTTATTTTAAATCAGCAATTTCTAATTTCACAACATACTTGGGATTATCGTCATAGCTCAAATTACGCAAATTTTGCAAAAGTAAAATTAACCATGCAAATGCAAAACCAAACGCTACCATTTCAAAAGCAGTTAGTGATAGATAACCAGATTTTTTAAATACAATATCTGAAATGGCTAATCCCCCCGCCATAACATACGAAATCACCAAAAATTCCCAACTTGGATTCGGAATTAACCAACGAATTGCAATAATCATAACCAAAACCATCATCACTAACCATTGTGCAATTCCATCATGCACGTGATGCATCCATCCCGGATTATTCGGAAAAACCCCGATTAAGCCTACCGCAATCGCCGTAATCGAAAAGAGCAAGCGCAGAATAAATAATCGCCGATTTTGGCGGAAGGTTGCTCCCAATGAACTAAACAAATAATCAACAATGGTTAATAAAATTAACGATGAGAAGATCAAAGTAAAATTAAAGATCCAACCATTTCCAACCCTGTTCGTTCCTAAGTAACTGAAATTATATTGCCACCATCCTACAGAACCATTGGTCGCCATCGACATAATAATTCCGCCAAATAAAGTTGCAATCAAAACTGAAACAGCCTGCTGAAAACGTAACCCTTGTGCCGTAATAACCATGATATAATTCATAGTTCCCACTAGGGCACCAATAATTAAACTCATTGTATAAATATCTAACCGTGCACCCGCAAAGGCTGATGAAATAACCCACATTACCAAAGCCAAGGCGACGATCCCTATAATACCATACGCTAAAGTAATCATTAAAATATTATACCAACGAATTAAATGGCCTTCTCGATTTCGCGTTTTAATGGCCATAATAAGAAAACTAAACGTCCCAAATCCACCACCTAAATAAATAGTAATTTGAGTCAATGAATTAGCACCTGTCATACCAACTGTAGTAGTTTGTTGCATAATAAAATTAATCACAGCAATCAATGCACTAATAACCCCAGTGGCCATAACCCATCGAAAGGCAACTTTATTATCTTGACGAATATTTTCAATATTTTTATCAATAATAATTTGATCATCAATAATTTGCATCTCAACTAATTGTTCATTATCAAGTTGAAGCTTCTGGACAAATTCATCCGGTAACTCAACAATTGTTTTTTTCATTAAGCTCTCCTTATCCATCTTTTTTATATTCAGACTATTTATTTTCACCATTCTATCAATTTAGATCTAAAAGCTCCAACTCAGATAGCATGTAAAAAGGAGTTATTGGACAAATCTATCCAATAACTCCTTAACTTTATATCAATATTGATTAAACTCTACGGCAATTCACCTAGTGACAAACTACCAAAACCCATCAAATACCGAATCAACAAATATGTTAAATTAAAATCAAAATTTCTTTTAAAAAGAAATCCAAATTTTTATCCCAACTTGTTGTAGTATTCAACGATAAGAGCTTCGTTAAAGTCACCATCAAGTTCTTCACGTTCTGGCAAACGTGTCAAAGAACCCTTCAAAGTTTCTTTATTGAATTCTACGAATGGTAGGTGACCGAATTGTGATTCAACCGCTGCCAAAATGTAGACATTCTTTTGTGACTTTTCGCGAATTGAGATTTCTTGTCCAACCTTAACTTCGTATGAAGGAATATCAACACGCTTTCCATCAACTAAGATGTGACCGTGGTTAACCAATTGACGTGCTTGTTGACGTGTAGTTGCCAAGCCCATACGGTAAACGATATTGTCCAAACGAGTCTCCAACAAGATCAAGAAGTTAGTTCCGTGAACTCCGTTACGGATTTGACCAGCCTTGTTGAACAAGTTGTGGAATTGACGTTCTGTCAAACCATAAGTGAAACGAACCTTTTGCTTTTCACGCAATTGTGTTCCGTAATCAGAAAGCTTTGAGCGACGCCCTTGACCGTGGTCTCCAGGTGCATAGTTACGGCGAGCAATTTCTTTACCAGTTCCTGATAAAGAAACACCCAAACGACGTGAGATACGGTACTTAGGACCAGTATAACGTGACATATTAATGTCCTCCAGAATTTTTTATTTGGTTGAATTCTAGAGAATTACCTCATATTCGTGCAATTTATCCTAACTTTCACTGCTGCAGCGCAGGTACTGGTGAGGCCCCGCCATCAATTTGAAACGAGGGTGATAAATTGTTGACGAGCTTATGGATAATCCGCTGCAGTTTTCAACGCTTCATCAAGTGTAACAAATTAAATATTCATAGTAAAGAAAAATAATCGTTTATAACTGAATTTCATAGCGATTTCCCGCGTATTGTGTTCGTACAAATTCAAATGGTGACCCTTGGTCATCAGTAGTAACCTGCGTTAGTACTAAAACAGGATCGCCGCTATTCATGGCCAAGAGCCGGGCCACTCGTTCATTTACGGCCGCTGCCGTTAAAATTCTTTTCGCCTTATTTACAATTAGACCATTACTAATTAAAGCTTGATATAAAGATTTTGTGATCTCATCTTCATCAATCCCAACTAATAATTTTTGTGGCACAATGGCCACTTCAAACGCAATCGGCTCATCATCCCCATATCGAACTCGTTCCATTCTAATAACACTAGTATCTGTGCTTATTTCTAATTTTTCAGCTTCTAGGGCTGTTGGTAACCCAACTTTATAATTAATCACTTGCGATGATGCTTTTTTACCAGCAGCATCCATCATTTCTGTAAATGAAGAAGCACTATCAAGATTTTCTTGTACGCGCTTAGTTGCCACAAATGTTCCCGAACCAATCCGTCGCTCCAAATAACCTTCATCAACTAATAACATAATTGATTGACGTAGCGTCATTCGCGATACATTAAATTGTATTGATAATTCTCTTTCAGACGGAATCCGTTCACCAGCCGACCAGCGACCAGCATCGATTGCTTCTTTAATCTCATCATGAATTTGAACATAAATTGGTTCTGTCATTTAAAATCCCCTATTTCTTAATGACTGCATCCTGTGGTGTAAATTTGCGGCCGAGACTATAAGTTGTCTCTAATTGAGTTAATTTGCCATCAAATAAATTGAAGTCGGCGTCCTTCCCGACCTCTAATGTTCCTTTTCGATCTAACAATCCAAACTCCGTTGCTTGATTAACAGAAGCCATTCGTACAGCTTCTTCAACCGTTGCACCGGTGAATTTAATCATATTCAAAAAGGCATGTTTAAATTGTAACACTGATCCTGCTAATGTGCCGTCTTCTAATCGAGCTTGCCCATCTTTGACCCAGACTTTTTGACCACCTAATTCAGATATACCTTCTTGCAATCCTTTAGCTCGCATTGAATCGGTAATTAAGTCAATTCGATGTGACCCCTTCAATTTAAAAGCCAAGTTAACCATATCAGGAGCAATATGGAAACCATCAACAATCATTTCAGCATACATATCTTCATCCAATAATGCATGACCTGTGACACCTGGATCACGGTGCTTAAGTGGTCGTTGCGCATTATAAAGATGCGTTACATGCTTCACTTTAGAATTATTTTGTAAGAATTCACGAGTAGCATCAGAATGACCAACAGAACCAATAATATTATTAGTATGCAGATAATTTTCAAAGACCGTTAAATCATCGGCCTTCTCGGGTGCATAAGTAATTAAACGCACTCGATTTCCTGATAATTCATTCCATTTTTGAACTAATTCGACACTAGGTGCAATAATATATTGTTCTGGTTGGGCTCCTTTATAATGAGGATTAACAAAAGGTCCTTCAAGATGAACCCCTTGAATAGCTGGTTCTTCTTCCGCAGCAATTTTGATTGCTCGCATTGAATTATCAATATTTTCAACACTCTGCGTCATTGTCGTTGGGAAGACAGAAGTAATTCCTTCAGTAATTTCATCGCGCACCATCTGGACAATTTCTGTGGCGTCTCCATCCATCGTATCAAAACCATATGCTCCATGCGTATGAACATCAATAAAACCGGGGACTATTACTGCTCCCTGGGCATCAACCACCTGATCACCGGGCTCAGCTTGATATTGTTTCATTGCAGCAACCATCTTAATTTTTTCATCAAAGCGAATAAAACCATTTGGAACTATCGGATTAGCACCCGTTCCAGAATAAATTTTTGCATTAATTATGACTTGACTCATAGAAAACCCCTTTCATTCTTCACAGTGGTATATACCATTACATTTATTATAATCCTTCTATACTAAAAAACACGCTTTTTTTAGCGTGTTTTTACGTTATTTTGCTAAACCGGTAATATACGTTTCACCGACAAATCCCTTTAGCCCATTATAAATGTGTTTCGCCCGACTTGCTTTTTGAGTCATTCCAAAAACAGTTGGTCCCGTTCCAGACATTTGAGCCACATCTGCACCAAATTGGAGCATTTTCTCCCGGATTCGGATAATTTCTGGAAACTGTCGTGCAGAGACCGGTTCTAAAACATTAAACATTCGTTTCACCAATTGTGGGTATGATGATTGAGCTACTGCATTCATTAATTCCTGCATATCACCATGCTCTAATTTATCATATTTTACAGTCCTTAATAATTTAGGCGTTGAGACACTCACTGCTGGTTTAGCAATCACAAAATAAATTGGTGGCATTCTTTTTTTCAATGGCTCCACAATTTCACCCCGTCCCGTCACTCGAGAAGGCCGTGAATAAATACAATAAGGCACATCAGCGTCAATTTTTAAGCCCAGCTTAGCTAATTCCGCTTCCGATAAATTTAAATTCCACAAACGATTTAAAGCCCGCATAACTGCTGCAGCATCTGAAGAACCGCCGCCTAATCCTGCTGCGATTGGGATCCGCTTCTGAATATGGATTTCCACACCTTCATCAACATTTGCCAAGCTCTGCATTAACTCAGCTGCTTGGTATGCTAAATTTCTCTCATTTACTGGTAATAATCCCGATGTTGACTCAACTAAAATATCATGATGACAATCAGTTGTCTTAATTGTTACCGTATCGGCTAAATCAATTGAAACCATTAACATGTCCCACTCTTGCAAGCCATCAGCATGTACAAAGGGCGTATCCAAACAAATATTTAGTTTTGCATACGCACGCTCTAAGACTTCCATCGCCTTGTATCCTTTCATTAATAACTTTTGTCTTATTATAGCAAAAAAAGCTCAAAACTGTCTTGCAATGAAAAAGCGAGTCCCCTTTATATCAAATTATAATTAACCTTTATTTTATTTTTTAGTCGCATTCAAATTTAAATGACCAAACCTATTTAACCATTTTCCCAAAAATAATAATAAAAAGGCTAGGACATTTGTCCTAACCTTTTGTAATTATTAGTTTAATTAAGCATTAAAATAAACCCACTTTAAACCAATTACATCACCGTATAATTAACAAGATAATCAAAATAAACTAATTGATCTGTCACATCAATAATCAAGTCATCTCGTTTATAAAGAATTAAACGCCAATCAGAAATTTGGTTGTCATTTCGTTCATTAATAAATTGATTCATTGTCCCATCATAGTTAAGCAATAAATAGCCTGCAAATTGTTCCAAGATGTCATTTAACTTAGTGAATTTTTGCTCCATTTTTGCCGTTTTTGGCTGGTACAAGGCTACATTGAAAGTTCCTAACTCAGGTCGAGTATTTTCAAAGTACCATTTAAATGCTAATAAATCATTCATAGTAATTCCAACATTCATTAAGTAATCCACGCTCAGACGAAAATGAATTGGTTCGACATTATCACCCACTGCAGGTACGTGAAAAAGATTAGCGTAATATTCGGCTAAATGTTGCCACTCTAAAACATTTGGTATTTTTTCAGCTAATTCAAAGGCTTCTAACTTTACCTTATCCCAATTTAAGCCAGTACTTGCTTGGCTTAAACTTAAATCAAAAAATTCGCGTACTGTTCTTAAATTATTCATCACTATCACCCATCTATCGTTTTTAGTAATTCTATTCTATGCTAAATGTTTTCTACAATCAAATTTAACTTACGCCCTTCAATTTGCCAACTTGGCCAAGCTAAATCTGTCATAAATTTTTGATCATGAGACACTAGTAAGACCGCCCCATCAAAGTCGTATAAAAATTGTTTCAAGGCTGCTAAAGCTGGCAAATCCAAGAAGTTAGTCGGTTCATCTAAAACTAACAAATTAGCCTGTGTCAATAAAGTAGCAACCAAACTAACTCGGACCCGTTCTCCCCCACTCAATGTCGCAACATCACGCTCCACCATTTCTCGACGAATTCCAAATGCACCTAAAAAATCACGGGCAACTTGAACCGGTTCAACCGAATTCTTCATTACATTCCACAGAATATCTTTATGTGGATCCAATTGATCAATCTTTTGATCGAAATAGCCCACCTGAGTTTTTTGATGACGGCCAGCATCACGTAGAATCGATTGAATTAACGTGGTTTTACCTGATCCATTAGGACCCTGTAAATTAATTTTATCTGTCCCCTTAATCACTAATGAAATGCTTTCCAGTAAAATTTGTCCTGCGGGATCAAAAACATCAGTGTCAGTCAACCGTGCTAAAATTTGGGTAGGCCTTGCTATCAAAGCATTATTTAATTTTAATTTTTTAGCCGTTTTAGGTCGCTCACCTTGGCCTAATTGACCCGCCTTTTGCCGTAAATATTTAGCGTTTCCCGTTAATTGTGCTTGAACGGTATCTCCCTTCAAAGTATTATTATTTCGCTTAACTCGATCACCGGCTTGAACTTGTTTTTGGGCTTCAAATAATAGTTTCTTCTTCTTACGACTTTCTCGATTATAATCCTGGGTTGCCTGATTAAATTGTTGTTCTTTTTGTACTTGGTAATCTACATAATTCAAATGGTACGGAGTGATCATCTGTTGGTCAAATGACCAAATCTGATTGGTTATTTCTTGTAAAAAATAAGCATCATGTGATACAACTAAGAGCAATCCACGGAAACGTCGTAATTGTTGTATTAATTTATTTTGATGTGCTTCGTCTAAATTAGCAGTTGGCTCATCCAGAATCAAAATATCAGGGCGTTGAACCAGCGCTTCTCTAATTCGGCGCCAAACAGCCTCACCACCACTTTCATCGTCTAATTCAGTCATCATTTGTGGCACATAACCAATTAAGCCTTGAACACTAACTTGACCACTATATTCCTCATCAATTCCTAAAATCATTTTTAATAAAGTACTTTTACCAGCCCCATTCGGCCCAACAATACCGATTTTATCACCCATTTGAGCTAATAATTTTTCAGACCTGAACAGAATTCCTTGCTCATTTAATTTTTGTATTTTATTTATTTTTATCATATAAAAAACCACCAATCTTAGTAGAACTGAGACTGATGGTTTAAAAAACACTGAAAAAGCTTCTTTCAGCCACATTCCATAATCAGTCTCAAAAAAGATAATATTCCCCTAAGGAAAAATAACTTCATTTGTAATTACTGATTAGTTGCGCATTGGCTGAATACCTCGTATTTGATTAATTTGTATTATCATAACGACCATTTTTTAAAATGTCAAATAATTATATTGTATTTTTGCTAAATTCTTTGTAAAATAGAGTAGTTAGTTCTTTGCCCCTGTAGCATAATGGATAGTGCAAAGGAGTTCTAACCCTGGGATGGGGGTTCAATTCCCTCCAGGGGCATAATTTAATACATTTTAATGAATTAACAATATTAACGACTAATTATCTGTAATGATAGTTAGTCGTTTTTATTTTTTAATAATCATGCCTATTGTAATTAGTCAACACAAAGCCAACTTCTCCTAGTTGCATCTACCATTATGTAAACAAAATAAGTTGAATATCAGACGTAATAATCAAAAATAACCTTCAATCAGCCGTTGCCAATCAAAGATTATCCGGTTTACTTTATTTAATCGTCCATCCGCCATCAATCGTAAAAACTTGTCCCTGAACATACCGTGCTTCAGGGCTAGTCAAATAGAGTGTTAAATCAGCGACTTCCTGAGCCTGAGACCATCGATGTATCGGCGTTTGAGCTGCAACTTCTTTGGCCATGGCACCATCACCAGCGAAATCAGCCGCATTCATAGGCGTATTCACTGCCCCAGGAGCAATTCCATTAATATGAATGTTTTTATCTGCATAATCCAAAGCCAACTGTTTCATCCAGCCAACCAATGCATGTTTGGACATGGTATAAGCTGCGCCACCACCACCAGCCACTTGACCCGCAATTGAAGTCATATAAACAATAGTACCTCGCTGCCGTTTAACCATTCCGGCTAAAATCGGTAGAGTAATTTGCACTGCTGCATTCACATTAATTGCCATCAATTGTTGAATCGCTTCATAATTAGTATCTAATGCTGGTGTGAAAGCATCTAGTACCCCTGCTGTACTTAAAAAAATATCAATTTGACTTAAATCGGTTTCTTTCAGCCAAGCCGTTACCGCCCGTACATCCCCCAAATCAACTTGGAATGTAATTAAATTATCATGCTGAATGGGAACTAAGTGTCGATCCAACACCCATACGCGTGCTCCTAAATCCAGATAGGTTTGTACTTGAGCTAGCCCAATTCCAGAAGCGCCACCAGTAATAAACACAATTTGGTTTTGATAATCTTGAGAAATCATCTGTTTCACCTACTTCTAAATTGACAAATCGATTCTTTTTTGTAAAAAATAAATTAAGATAGCACCAATAACTAATGAGCAAAGCTCACCTGCCGCTAACCAACCATAGCTTAACCAAAAAGGTAGTTTAAAAATCCAATATTGTTCTACAGCAACCGACCACATCATAATCGTGTCAATGACAATACTTATGGTCAACTTCATCCATATTTGGTCAACTTTTTTGGTTGCCCAATATGATAAACTGGTCATCACTAAGGTTCCCAATGTCCCAAAAATAACATCCACAATTCCTAATGGTGAAGTCAAATTAGCAATAAAGACACCAATGGTAACAGCAATAATATAGCGTTTATTGAATATTGCCAAATGATTAAATCCCTCTGATAAACGTAACTGAATTTGCCCATAAGCAAAAGGAGCTACCAACCAGGTCACCGCTACATACAGTCCAGCCACAATACTCATCAAAGCTATTTCTCGAGCAGACCACTTATTTCTTAACTTCATCTTATTACTCCTAGTTTTTTATTATAAATCCTTTACAATCAAAGTAAGGCTTTTATGCGTGGGATGGTTACGAACCACTAAAAACCATCATAGCACAAATTAATTGACGCAGAAACACCATAACTTCAAACTTCTGCTACAATGAAACCATCATATTTTTTTAGGAGGCACTATGTCGAACCAAACAAAAGGATTAATTTTTGCCATTGCCGGCCCTGTCTTTTGGGGCTTAAACAGTATTGCTGTCAAAGTATTATTAGAACTAGGGATTAATTCCCAATGGTTTGCTACTTTTAGATTATTAACCGCAGGCGCCCTAATTCTTATTTTTGCTGGCTTAAGAAGACCAAAGCAAATTTTAGCACCTTTTAAAACACCCCGTAGTTTGATTCAGTTATTAATTTTTTCAATTGTGGGTATGTTTTCAATTCAGTATGCTTATGTTATGGCTATCCATTTTGGAAATGCTGCTACGGCAACCGTCTTACAGTTCACTAACCCCATCATGATTGTTATTTTCTTAGCATTAATGAAACGCCGTTTTCCTCGGCAACAAGATGTCATTTCAATTATCTTAGCCGTAATTGGAACCTTTTTACTAGCTACCCACGGTCAAATCGGGAATTTAGCTATGTCAAAGCTTGCCCTTCTTTGGGGCTTGATTGCTGCTGTTGCGACCGTCTTTTATACTTTATTACCACAAGAGTTAATTGATAACTTTGGGGCTGTTTCGATTTCTGGTTGGGCCATGTTAATTGCCGGAATCTTTTCTAATTTTCTACATCCAGTTTGGCAAAATGTGCCTCAATTTACACCTAAAATAATTAGTTTATTAGCTTTCTCAATTATTTTAGGAACAGCCTTTGCTTATCTCATCTTCATACAAAGTTTGACCCTTATTACACCAACAACTGCTAGTACCTTGGGAGCCGTTGAACCACTAATTGCTACCATTTTAAGTGTGACCCTCTTCCATATTAACTTTGGTTGGATTGACTTTATTGGAGCAATTTTAATTATTAGTACTGTGTTCTTACAAGCTTTTCAACCAAAAGAAAAACGTTCTAAATTTGACACTAAACAAATAAAATAATATATATTTAAAACAAAAAGAGGCTAGGATTATTTAATCCCAACCTCTTTTTTATTTATTCGTCAATCTGATTGAGTTGTTGCATAACTAATTCATTTAATTCAACTGGTTCTAAGTTTAATTCAAACAAGCCTAGTTTTAAATATGAATGCCAAGCATGCTCAAAATCACTTTGCCTTTTTTGATGATAGCTATTAAGTAACATTGTCATCAATCCCATATATTGATGGTTTAAGTTACGTTGTGGGAATTTTCTTAATTTTTCTAAATCCTCAGCTTCTAATACCATTAAATGGGTCCATTGTTGCTTTAAACTGATCAATAGAAATTGGATAAGGCCTTGTGCAAATAAAGTTTTGCTTGGGTCAGATATAATCATCTTTGTCCCTTTTAAATTAAAATTAATCGCCTCTGTTTGAGATGACAAACTGGTTAGTGTTTGCATCAAATTAAGATAATCATTTAATAATAAATCATCTCGCTTTAAAGGCCGTTCCCATTCATCAGGGACTGTCAAAAACATGGCCCGCGCCAAGCGTAAATATGTCGCAAAATCTAATTCCATTCTTAAACACTCCGTGGTTGTAAAATTTCAACACTAACTACTGCTGATTTTACTGTCAATGTGCCTTCATCAAAAATAATTTGATTCGAGGCTATTTCAATATTATGCCGTTCATTCAAATACCAAGAACCTATAAAGTTGTAATCTAGAAGAATATCTAACCATGAGATACTATCTTGTCCATCCAAAACTTGGAAATGCCATTCTTTGTCTCCCAAAGCTTTTGGATTTTGATCATAAAAGATACGCATTTCAACATCTCGATCTAGTATCATTGCTGCCCCATTCGTGATAGCCTGCATGAAATAGTTTGATTCTGCTGAAAGTACAAACAAACGATCCAACATTCCTTCATAAATTCCATTTTGAGTTATGGAATATAGATACTCATCTGCTGTTTCCAAAATATTATAATCGACATGATACCCAAAGGTTGACTCTAAATAATGGCCGAAAGTTCTTAATAGATCAGCAATAATTATAATATTATCAGCAATATCTTTGGATAGATAATTATCAACTAACAAGCTTGTCAATGCATGCGAATTGAACAGTAGCTCTTGACGTTCCAATGACCAATAAAATAGTTTTTGTTTCGTTCCCATCTCCATAAAGTAGACACCACCAGCTTGACCTGGATTTTCTACAAATTGAAAAACTCCCGGCACTTGAAGTTGCTGAAAGACCATTGCTAATTCTTCACGATCCTCTGGTGTCAGAAGATCATATCCTGTAGCTCCAGCTAACGATAAGAAACGATGCATAGCCAATAAATACCAATCAGTTGTTTTATATTGACGTGGTGCCACAACCCAATTAGTATCTAATTGATACCCGACCAGTTGTGCCAAACCTTTGTGAATAGCATGTGGATCATTCACAGTATTTAGTAAATTAATTTCCTTTAATTGTTTTGAAATTTTTTCAACGTCATTTTGAAGTAAGTCTGTATAGGCTGTTAAATGTCCTTGAATATGATCAGTCATGGATTCGTCCTCCATTCGCTGATAATGGTCGATCATCTAATTGTTTTACGTAATCACGATAGAGATCCTTAACAGCGACTTTAAAGTTTTCAAAGTTACCAAATTGGTCATTAATTGCCCGTTGCTCATAAATCAAAATGGTATCTTCTTTAGAATAATTTAGGATTAAATCATTGTTCTCAGCAATTAATTTGGGAACTTCCCAAGCTTTTTCATCCATACTGCGAATTTCACTCAACCGTTGTTTTAAAAATTCACGGCGCGCTTTATTCTCTTGTGATTCAAACATACCAGGCTTTTCGCCGATCTTTTCCAATTCTTTTTGAAATTGATCACGTTCCTGGTCGCGTTCATCTTGTTTATCTACAATCTTTTGTAATTTTTCGTTTGCTTTAGTTGTTTTCTCAATAATATCAGTATGATAACGGCGCCCTTCAGTTGCTAATTCAACTGATTTTTGTAACATTTCGTACTCGTCTTCATCAAAAATAAAAGTCACCGTAATCGGATCTAACAATCCAAAATGACGACGATCCCACCAATTTCCAAAATAAAGTTGATATACTCCTCGTGTATCTTCTTCATAATAGAAAAAAGGGAATCTTTCTGATAAGTATTGAATTAATCGTTGCGATAAATGATGTGATAATGCTTCCATCAAATCATCAATCATTCTAAAATCACGTTGATTATCAGTGACATCAATTTGTTCTTTAATAATAGTTGAATATTTCTTGCTATCTAATAGTTGAAACAGTTTGCGATCATTATCTTCATTGATCGCCTGCTGTACATCACTAATATATTGCAATTTTGCTTCTAACGCGTTTGAAAACTGAGCACGCTCATCGAGTATCTCAGTTTTCAAATATGGTGTCTGCTCCATAACCAACCTCCTGAAAATTTTATTAACGATTTATAATCTTAATTTTACACTGTTCCTTTAGAATTGATATGCCAATTTATCACTCTATAATCTTTCTTAAAAATTCTATTAACCAGTAATCCATTGCCTTTAACTATTAAAAAAGCCCGAAAGTTATTTGGACTTTCAAGGCCTAGCGTGAAAAGTCACGTTAAAATCATACTTTTGATAAATTTTTATTTAATCTAACATTAATATTGTTGAATATACGTATCAATTTCCCACTGTGACACATGTTGCCGATATGAAGCATATTCAACTCGTTTAGCAGCAACAAAAGTATTAGCCATATTTTTTCCCAAAGCATCTACCATGGTTTCGTCTTCTTCGAATTGATCTAATGCTGCCAATAGTGTATCTGGCAAATTAGTAATTCCTGCCCTTTTCCGCTCGTTTTCATCCATTAGATAAATATTTTGATCCACCGCATGATTTGGTGTTAATTCGCGATCAAGTCCATCTAAACCAGCAGTTAAAATAGCTGCAAACGCAGTGTACGGATTGGCAGTCGGATCAACTGAACGCAACTCTAAACGGGTTGAATTTCCACGCGCTGCTGGAATTCGAACCATTGGCGAACGATTAGAAGCCGACCAAGCTACATAAACAGGAGCCTCAAAACCAGGTGTCAAACGCTTATATGAGTTTACTGTTGGATTTGTAATAGCCGTAAATGAGGCTGCATGTTCCAAAATTCCGCCCATGAATTGATAAGCTTCTTCTGATAATTGTAATTCATCACTTTCATTATAAAAAATGTTACCATTTTCATTGAAAAGCGACATATTAACATGCATTCCATTCCCGTTAATGCCTGTTACCGGTTTAGGCAAGAAAGTTGCATATAAACCATGTTTACGTGCAATCGTTTTAACAATAATCTTAAAAGTTTGAATGTTGTCAGCCGCATCTAAAGCATCTGAATATTTAAAGTCAACTTCATGTTGTCCAGGAGCGACTTCATGATGCGCTGCTTCAACTTCAAAGCCCATCTTTTCCATTTCCAAAACAATCTCACGTCGAGTATTTTCACCCAAATCCAATGGAGCCAAATCAAAATACCCCCCATGATCATTTAATTTCATGGTTGGCTCACCATTTTCATCCATTTTAAATAAGAAAAATTCTGGCTCAGTACCCAAATTGAATTCTTTAAATCCTCGTTTTTGCATATCTTTCAAGACACGCTTCAAATTACTACGTGGATCTCCCGCGAAAAGTTGATGATCAACTGTATAAATATCTGCGATTAAACGAGCAACTTTACCCCCGTTTTCATCGGTTGCCCAAGGAAAAATCATGAAGGTATCTAGGTCAGGATACAAATACATATCAGACTCTTCAATTCGAACAAAACCATCAATAGATGAACCATCAAACATCATCTTATTATTCAGTACTTTATCCACCTGTGATACTGGTACCTCGACATTTTTAATGGTTCCAAAAACGTCCGTAAATTGAAGCCGCAAAAATTGTACATTTTCTTTTGCAATAATCTCTTTAATTTCATTCTTTGAATACTTATGTTTTGTCATGATATATCCCTTCTTTGGCTTGTTCCAAAACGACCAATTTGAATAAATTCGGCTTGTAATGACCGACGAACTGCATCTTGATCGAGAGTAGCAGCTTTTTTTTGCTTCTTTTGATCAACAGCGTGAATATCAGCAATTGAATAACCAGCATCTAAATAATCCGCAATTTCCATTAATCGTTCAATCTGATTCAACGAATAACGACGTTGTTTACCAGATCCACGCTCCGGATTAATTAAATTTTGCTGATCATAGTAACGGATTTGTCGCGCACTTAATCCAGTTAATTGCGAAACTACCCCCATCGGTAGAATTGCTAAATCTTGCCTTAACTGCCGTGTTCGTGTCATTTTTATTCTCCTTTACTCCTTCAATAAGCTATATTATAGTCATTTTAGTCAAATTTAAGGAATTTGATGTTAGCTTTTATGCCATGAAATTCTGAATATCAGTTTCAATTTCATCAAGTTGGGCTGGATTTTTTACCAAATCATACCAATTAATATCATTAAATTGATTCCTAAACCACGTTAATTGCCTTTTTGCATAACGCCTTGAGGCTTGTTTTAACTCCGCCACACCTTGTTCTAATGTTTCAGACTGATCCAAAACAGGAAATAATTCCTTATACCCAATTGCTTTTTTAGCCGTCGCTGCATCTGGTAATTCAGAAACCATAGCAACTTCATCCATTAAGCCTAAAGTTAACATGTGATCAACGCGCTGATTAATTCGATCATACAAAACTTGACGATCAGTATCTAAGCCAATGATATAAGCATCATATTGCCTTTTAGGTTGCGGCTGTAAGCTAGAAAATGGTTGGCCCTTAGTTTGACTAATCGCTAAGGCTCGAATCATACGCCGAATTTGACCTGGTAAAATACGCTCTGCACTCACTAAATCAACCTTGGCCAAAGCTTCACGTAATGGATTTTCACCAAATTTTGAAACTTGTTGCTCCCAAGCTGTAATAAAATCCGGTTCGATTTGAACATCATCGACTGGTGCCAAAGGACGATCCCCTAATAATGCTTGGAGATAAAAACCAGTCCCACCTACAATAATAGGAATTTTACCTCGGCTTGCTATTTCATGAATATTCTCTTGCGCCTTCCTTACAAACTGAGCCACTGAAAAATTTTCAGTTGGTTCTAATAGATCAATCAAGTGATGGGGGACTTGATCCTGTTCAGCTTTTGTAGCCTTAGCCGTCCCTATATCAAGGTATCGATAAATTTGCATCGAATCACCAGAAATAATCTCCCCATCAAATTTTTTAGCCAGTTGAAGTGATAAATCTGTTTTTCCGACTGCCGTGGGTCCAGCAATCACAATTATTTTTTGCATTTTATTTCCTTTCACAGCTTTTAGACATATCTTAAGTAGTTTCGTGATAAAATATAAGTATTAAAAGAATATGAGGTGTTTATTATGAAAAAATTTGGTTTAGGAATGTTAACAGGAGTTGTTGGAACCATTGCCAGTCTAGCCGGAGTCGCTAAGGTTTATCATAAAATTGCAATCGAACCCATCGAAAAAGAAGAAGCTCAATTCGAAGCTACTGAAATTCGCGGAGCTCGCAAGGCCGGAAATTCACATACTGCCCGTTAATAAATAGGGGATAGAACAATTATTCCTAATACACATAGAGAGGCCAGGACAGATTTGTCCTAGCCTCTCATTTTTTTATTTAGTTTTACCAGTATACTTTGACATGCCCCCTTTAAGGACCACAATATCAGTATAACCTTCTTTTTTTAACTTTCCTGCAACTCTTCCAGCAGCTTGGTTGTCGGCATCAACAAAATACACTGGCTTATCCCGACGAATTGCTGAAGTGTTTTGCATCAAATATTGCATTGGAATATTTCGTGCACCCAAAACATGCTTACTTTTAAAGTCAGCTGCATCTCTCAAATCAATGATTTGACCATTTCGACTTTGTTGCTCAAATTCTTCACTTTCCAATACGGTTGCTTTTCGCTTCAAAGAAAAGGCCGTCCAGTAACGCAGCCCAAAAGTCAAAACTAAGTAAATGACGATAATTGCAATTATGGTATACCACATAAAAAATTCCCTCTAGATTTCTGATAAATTTATACTATTAATTTTAGCATAAAAAAGTTAACATAATCTAATTAAACTAGTCATTTTTGGTAATTATCTGTGTTTGACCTGTCGCTAGGTGCTTTTTGTAAACATCGTAAACAGCCTGGCCAGCAAATGTTAAATTGACTTCTTCAATTTCAGCAAGGGTCATCCATTTTTTAGCATCAATTTCTGTTTGATCGATCTCCATTAATTCATGCTGTACAACGGAAGTAAAAAAAACGTTAGTAAAAAGTTGAGTTTCATCCCCATTTGCATATTTAGCTCGATAATTTTCACCAGAAACTGATCCAATCAGCTTAAGATCATCCGGATCAACCATCAACCCCGATTCTTCTTGAGCTTCACGGCTGGCATTCTCAGCCCAGGACATCTCAGGTTCTACATAACCACCAGGAAATGACCAGCCATTAAAATCACGATTATAAATTAACATCAATTTGCCGGACTTCTCAATAACAACATCAATTGTTGGCATTACCAATTTAAAATCATGACCAATATATTTTCGTATTTGCGCAACATATGAATCTCTATATGGCATTTTACTCTCCTTACTCTATTTTTACTTAAAATAAAAACCCATGACCATTAAAAAGTCACGAGTTTTTTTATTTTATATTAACGTAAAGTTCCAGCAAAGCTTGGCATCCATGAAGCTGTAAGAGTTTGTACACGCACAACATCTCCTGGTTGTGGTGCAGCAATAAATTGGTTATTTCCAAGATAAATTCCTACGTGGTAAGTTGCTCCTGGTGTTCCCCAGAACAAAAGGTCTCCTGGTTGAGCTGCAGAAACAGAAATGCTAGTTGTTGCACTTTCTTGTGCCACAGTATAGGCTGGGAAGTTAGAAGTCATTCCTGAGTGGTTATAAACCCAAGCAGTAAATCCTGAACAATCTAATCCAGTTGCTGGTGTGTGTCCGCCCCAAACATAAGGAATTCCTGTCAATGACATTGCTACATCATACCAAGAACCTTGATTTTGGCTGTTGTTAGTAGTTGCAGTCTCTGTAGCTGCTGGAGCAGCAGCTTCTGTTGACTTAGTACTGTCAGTTGTTGTAGCAGCCTTAGGTGCAGCTTCAGCTTCGTGACGTCCACCATTAACCCATGCATTATATTCTGAGACATTCATGAAGCCGTCATTGTCAGAATCAGCATTGGCATTATATTGTAAATCAGCAACTTTAGTTCCATCAACGGCTGTGTTAGCATCGCTTGTTGCAGCTGTGTCAGCTGTAGCTGATGATGCAGCTGTCTCTGTTGACTTAGCATTGTCAGTTGTAGCTTCTGAAGCTGCTTCAGCTTCGTGACGTCCGCCATTAACCCATGCGTTATATTCTGAAACAGTCATGAAGCCATCGTTATCAGAATCAGCATTGACGTTGTATTGTAAGTCAGCAACTTTAGTTCCGTCAACAGCTGCATTGGCATCGCTTGTTGCAGCTGTGTCAGTTGTAGCTTCTGATGATGCAGTAGTTTCTGTTGACTTAGCATCTTCAGTTGTAGCTTCTGAAGCTGCTTCAGCTTCGTGACGTCCGCCATTAACCCATGCGTTATATTCTGAAACAGTCATGAAGCCATCGTTATCAGAATCAGCATTGACGTTGTATTGTAAGTCAGCAACTTTAGTTCCGTCAACAGCTGCATCAGCATCGCTTGTTGCAGCTGTGTCAGTTGTAGCTTCTGATGATACAGCATCTTCAGTTGTAGCTTCTGAAGCTGCTTCAGCTTCGTGACGTCCACCATTAACCCATGCATTATATTCTGAAACAGTCATGAAGTTATCATTATCAGAATCAGCATTGACATTGTATTGTAAGTCAGTGATCTTAGTCCCATCAACAGCGGTGTAAGCATCACTGGTAGTATTAGCTTCTGATGTTTTAGCATCAGTATTGTTGGCTGATAATTGTAGAGTTTCACCAACAATAATCATATTCTTATCAGATATACCATTAAACTTTACCAAATCATCTAAAGATACATCATTAGCTTTAGCGATTTTAGTTAAAGTATCACCTGATTGAATTTTATATGTATTAGTTGATTGTCCAAGATTTTGAACCGCTGCTTTCGTATCATCAGCGTTAACCATTTGATCATTTTGATTAATTTGTACCAATGCCCCAGCCGTTACTGCTGCTGCAGCAACGATCATTTTACCAGTATTTGACAGTTTTATATTTTCTAAATTCGACATTTTTGTACCCCTTCGAGTATATTTGTTGAGGTAATCCTTAATTACTATAGGATTACTTACTAATATTGTTTTGTAAATAAATTCTGACAGTTAGCAACTAATGTAAAAAATAATTTTGACAGTATTGATAACTATAACAAATATTATCGCATATTCTCATTTATTTTCAATTACAGAAACGCTTTAATTATCTAGCTATTGGTTTAATTCCCTTTAAATAGGGATTCATTCAACTGTTAAAAATTTCATATTCTTACATTAAGTAAATTTTAACATCTTTTAGCTTTCTTTACCATTTTAAAAGAAATTTAATATTTACATTTTTATAACAAAAGTATAACGCTACATTACCAAAAAAAGATTTCCCCAAAAAAGTTGAGTAAATCTTTATTTATTTCAGCTTGATTATGCTTGTTTAGATAACAAACCAGCTCCATAAACTCCAGCATCATTTCCTAAAACTGCCAATTTAATGTCAGTATTTTCACGTACTGGTTGGAATGCAAATTTCATAAAGTTAGTTTTCACCCGTTCTAATAAGAAAGGTCCAGCTGCTGAAACTCCGCCACCAATAACGATAGCTGATGGATTTAAAGTATTAGCCAAATTAGCTGAGGCATATCCAAGATAGAATGCAACTTGATCAACCACCTCATTTGCCAAATAATCATCATTTTTAGCTAAATCAAAAACAATTTTAGATGTCACCTCAGCTCCATCATCAATCATCGCTTTTAGTTCTGATTTTCCAGCATATGCTTCTGCCAAGTCTTGAGCAAGGTGAACAACCCCCGTTGCTGAAGCATATTGTTCCAAACAACCATGGTTTCCACATGTACATAGGTATCCATCAGGTTTAACAACAATATGACCTACTTCACCAGCTGTTCCATAAGCTCCATGCATCAAGTGACCATCATTGATAATTCCACCGCCAACACCAGTTCCTAATGTAATGAAGACCACTTCTTGTGCATTTTCACCGGCACCACGCCATTGTTCTCCCAAAGCAGCTGCATTAGCATCATTATCAATTGTCAAAGGTAAGCCAGTTCCTTGTTCAATTTCAGCTTTAACTTGAACTGGCGTCTCTTGCCAATTTAGATTATAAGCTGATCGGACTGTTCCCTTTTGATAATCAACCGTACCTGGAGTTCCCATTCCAATTCCAATAATACGTTCTTTTGGTAATTCATATAGATCAAGATGATGATTAATTGATTCAACAATATCAGGTACGATATGTTCTCCATCATCTAAAACGTTGGTACGAATCGACCATTTTTGCTGAATTTCACCATCCGCAGTCATAATCGCAAACTTGATCGTTGTACCACCTAAATCAACACCAATTAATTTATCTTTTTGCATCTTAAAATACTCCCCCGCAAGATTTCAATGTATGCGTTTTCAATAACCTTTTATATTGTACAAAACAAATCCTATAAAAGTCAATGAAAGCGATTTAATTTATTTTTTTAATTCTAAGCGATGTTCTCGTTCTAATACCAATTTAGTTCGCAAATATAAATCGTTATCAATTAAACTTGCTTTAGCCAAATTATCAACTTCAATAGCTGCTAACTCTATATCCCACAAACGCTCACCCACGTGAATATAAATATCATAAACTTTTAGTAAATTTAGCACATCTTTAAAAGTTTGCATTGGTCGTTGTTCCATTTAACACCTCGTTTTTTACATACTTTTTAAATATTTTTTGAAATCACCATATCAGTTATGATACAGAAATATCTTACCATATCTTGTCCTTATTCGATCGTTAGTTTTATTACTTTATCCATGGGCTGATCCATTTCTTCAACATTCCACGTTGGTATTGGTTGCCAATTATTAGCTATCGTCATTCCTACTCGATAACCCTTACTTTGTCTTAAATATCGATCATAGTATCCTCCTCCAAATCCAATACGATGACCATCAGCACTAAAAAACAAACCTGGAACTACGAATAAATCGATTATATTAGGCGGAACTATTTGCCCAGTAATTGGTTCCAAAATTCCAAATGTACTTTTTTCATAAATAGTCTCTGGTGTCACTACAACAAATTCCATTACAGTTTTAGTTTTAACTTTAGGTACCACAACTGTTTTTTGTTGCTGAAAAGCAATCTGAATTAGCAAACTAGTCGGAATTTCAAATGTAGTCGCCATTGAAACGGCCACTACTTGGCTCGTTTTCCATTGTACTAGTTGAGTAACCATTTTAGGTAACTGCGTTAACAGTTCAACCCTCTGTGATGTTGTGACCCTTTTTAAATTTTCCAGAGCTTGCTGCCTTAATATTTTTTTAGATATCATCATAATCCACTCTCATACTTTATCTTGAATAATTATTGTGTAACAAAGTAAAATCCTCAATTTGTTATAACACAAATCAAGGATTTTACTTTTATTTTTTAATATCTACTTGTTATCAGAATTTTCAACATCTTTCCAATAAGCTTCCCAAATCTTCTTAGTAAACTCTGATGAAATTCCATCTTGTGCTTGATTTGAAATTCCTGGAATAGCTACTGCAATAGCTACATCACTGTTTGGCACAAACGAAATTCCGGTTGAACTATAAGTCTGTTGACCCTTGGTAAACGTTTCAGCCGTTCCAGTTTTGGCATAAATACCAGGCTTAATTGACTTCAAATTTGAACCAGTCACGTAAGGACCTGTTCCATTTACCACTAAGTTCATTCCCTTCCAAATCACTTCACGTTCAGCAGAAGTCCATCCTACAGTGCCCAAAACCTTAGTTGGAATCGTAGTCTGGAGTTGATCAATCGAAGAATTTTTTTGTCGTTGTGAAATCGAACCAACTACATGTGGCTGTACTCGATAGCCACCATTTGCAATGGTCGCAGCATACTGTGCTAATTGAATAGGAGTAAAGGTATCATATTGACCAAAAGCCTCGTCCAAAGCATTACCGCTATGATCAGCACCAGTATCACCTTTAATTCCCGTTGTTTCTCCAGGCAAATCAATTCCCGTTTTAACTCCCAAGCCAAAGCGAGCAAACCCATTGCGCATCTTCTGCCATACATCATGATCCAAATTACCTAGTGTCATATTTGGATAGTAATTTAAGCCACCCATCTTTAGCATCATTTGCATCACGTACGAATTTGAAGAATTTTGTAGGGCTGTTTCAGCTGTTAATGGAACACTACCATCTTGATTAAACCAAGATGACTTCTTCGCCGTTCCCGCAATTTGAATTGGCACATCATTAACTGCATTATTTTGAGGACTAATTACATTATTCATCATACTAGTAGTAATCATGGCTGGCTTAACAACCGATCCGACAACCTGTGCTCGATTAATATTACCCAAAGCATCTGATGTTAACTTCCCAGTTTCATTATCACGGTGTACTCCAGCCATTCCATACAACCCACCAGTCTTAGGGTTAATGGCTACAGCATAAGCACCTTCTGTTAAACCACCTGGAATATTTTCTTCCAGAATTTTTTGCAAATCTTCTTGAAACTTAGAATTAATTGTTAAGTTCAAATTTGATCCAGCTTGACCACTTTGTACTACTGTTTGTTTTGAATTATTACTTCCCACAGAAATAATTTTCTTACTCCCACTCAAAGCCGATTCATAGTATTTTTCAAGATATGAAGTTCCTACACTGTCATCACGACTATATCCTTGCGTCAACAAAGTATTAACTTCTGATTCAGGTAATCCTGACTTTGAATTTGAAACAGAACCAATAATTGAACTCATTCCATCCCCATTCGGATACTCACGAGTATAGAAAATTCCAACCTTCACCCCTGGCATTTTAGATTGACGTTCCCCAATATTAGCAATTTCTTTATCTGTCACATCGTTGGTCTTCAAATAAACCGTCGATAATGCATATGCTCCTGACATCTTTTGATACAACATGGCATTATTCTTTTGTTGACCAGTCATAGGAAAATCATCCTCATGCGTCATGACATATTTAGTCACTTGACGCATCCACTCATCAGTTCCATAAGTAGCTAAATTCTTAATTGAACGGCCAACTTTTTCAGCTCGTTTTTTATCTAATACATAATAAGTTGCGTAATTAGTTGGTGCCAATTGATCGGTATCCACCTTAAGATATTTACCAGTCTCATTAGCGACTCGATACATCTCTGCCTCACTAGTGCTTTTGGGCTTACGATATGTAATCGCTTGAGTCCCCTTATTATCAACGATTACTTTTCCAGTATCATCGTAAATTCGACCCCGCTGTACACGCTCTTTTTCTAAATTGGTAGCGCTTGAGTTAACTTCTTCTTTAAAACTAGCTTGGCGACGAATTTGCAAGTTTGCCAACTGCAAGCCTAGTAAAACCAACAGCAAAATTACAATTCCTAGCAAAACATTTAACCGTACGGGAATACGAGTTAATGAATTGGGTGCCCGCCTATTTTTCTTTTTACGTCTTGGCTGTTGCATTCATCACACCTTAATTTCTTATAATTTAGTTAGTTTTATTCTATCACATTCTACATAGACAATTAACAAAATATACTCGTTTCATTATTCAAGAATATCCTGGAAAAAAATAAGTTTTTCAAAATCAGCCAATGCTCATTTCAAAAAACTTATCACCCCGTTAAACGGTATTATTTATGCTAAGGTTACTGAAATAATTTTAACTTCAAACGAGAAACCATTTTCAGTAGTAATTTTGACCATGTCGCCCACCTTATGTCCTATCAAGGCTTTTCCAATCGGTGATTCATTAGAAATTTTACCGTCATCGGGATCAGCTTCAATTGAACCTACGATAGTATAAGATTCTGGTTCATCCCCATCTTCTTGAAAGGTAACCGTTTTACCAACTGAAACTTCATCGGCAGCAATGGAGCTCGAATCAATGACTTCAGAATTATCTAACATATTCTGCAAAGACTTAATTTGGCCTTCCATGAAAGCTTGTTCATCCTTAGCTGATTGATATTCTGAATTTTCAGATAGATCACCATGGGAACGCGCCTCTTGAATTGCGGCAGTAACTTCACCACGGCGCACCGTGATCAATTCATTTAACTCCGCTTCTAATTTTTGCTTTCCCTCAAGTGTCATTGGGTATGTTTTTTCATCTGCCATAATTGGCCCCCTATAATAATTTATATAATTTTAATTAATGGTTTTTACCATCTAAACTAAAAATCAAGATACCACGATCTTAATTAGTTGTAAAGATTATTCATGTAAGGAATGTCGACGCTTAGAACTTTCTGACCAACTCATCCCCAATAAAAAGATCATAAATCCAATGGAAATAAATAGGCCTTCATGTAATAGTGGCACCTTATATTCATATTCAATTCTATGATCTCCTGATGATACAACCGCCCCCAAGAAATTACCAGCAACTTTAACTGTATTGACCTCACGTCCATCAATCGATACTGACCAATTTTTAGAATAAGGAATGGTCGACATCAAAACATTTTCTCCTTTAGGAACATTGATGGTTCCTTTAATATCATTGGATTTGACCGTCTGATATTTAATACCTTGTTTTTGCAATTGCTTAGCTTGTTTGTCCCAAATATCCTGCCGCATAGCATATAACGAGACATTCTGTAACCATACTGTATTCGTCTTCAAAATTAATTTAATTTGATGTTGATCTCCCACTTGACCATTATCCGGTAATGTATAAATCATCGTATGTCGATGTGCTGGAATCGAATAAATTATTTGACCATCAACCTGTAGCTCTAAATTGTCAGAATTCAAAGCAGTCCCTAGAGTTAAATAAGTCGGTCCTGATGCTTGTTTTTGATAATACAAAGTCAAACTTGCATTCTTTTTTTGATTATTTTTTGACAAAAAAGCACCAGTCACGGTTTCAGGTGTCATTAGATTTTCCGCCTGAGCGCCACTAAAATTAATATTTTGAAAAGCTTTATCCTCACTACCTAGTAATGATTGCCAAAGATCACTTTGATTTTTGATCGGATCATCATTATGCGTTTTAAAATTAAGTACTGTTGGATCAGAGGCAAAGATCAAAGGTAAGGCGTTTTTATTTTTCGTCACCTGAATCCCTTGTTGCTGGCTGATCATCTTATAATTTTCTTGTGCATCATATCGATTATCATTAAACATTGCTGACGGAATTTGTTTATTAGTCGTTTGATCTAAACGTAACAGGTAACGCATTCCTAACAAGCTATCACTAATTAAAGTTCCTCCTCCGTAAGCAATATAATTATCTCCTTCTGGTTGTCCAAAAGTTGCCATCAAATCACTTTGCTGATTTTCTAACATCGATGTAAAAACACTTCCTCCGGCATAACCAAATTGCATTGGATCATCCTTAGTTCGCTGAAAATTTTTCGTTACACGATAAAAATCATTGCTTTTATGAGGTAAAGTATCGATATTCTTTTGAATAGTCTTAACAACCGTTTGATATTCACTATTTGATAAATAACTGAGATGATTAAGGGTTAACACAGAGTTAATTATCATATCAATTCCAACCAGCAAACCGATCACAGCTATCCACCAGGGATGCTTATGTATTTGTGTCAATCCGATTAAAATCAAAGTAAATATAGTAGCACCTAAACCAATCTGATACAGATTTAAATACTCATATTGATCAATTCGATAAATAATCCAACCAATTGCTGCTATTGCTAACCCAGCTAAACTAATAACCTGAAATTTACTAAACTCAATTTTTGGCGACCAAACACTAGCTGATAACCAAATTAACCAAAAAATAAATACAAAACTAAACCGATACGGATACCACACAGGAAATGAGAATCCATGCCAGACAACATTGAGGGGTTGATATAACATTGACACTACGAAAAACGCGGTCACAACGACCCCCATAATACGTGTGGGCCAACGAACATTTTTGGTCGTGAAAAAATACCAACATAGAATAAGAATCAAACTTCCTACGAAAATATTCGGTAAACCTGTTTCTATTTGTTTAAAATTAAACGCACCTGGGAAAAATTTAGTTATTAAATCGACAGGGGTATTATCAAAAACATTTTTTACATTTTCCCAAAAATGCTGCCCCTTCGAGTTATGCAAAGTCATTGCCGTTGGTAACCACACAAACGTTGACAAACCAATCCCCATCAATGATGAAAATATAAATTTACCTGCCAATTTTAAACGTTCATAAAATGAATATGGTTCCCAAGTTAGACGCCATAAAAAATAGAAAATCAAAAATAGTCCAGCCATATAGGTCATGTAATAATTACAGATAAAAGCTAATGATAATAGCAATATATAAGGCCAATAGCTATATCCAGCTAAATAACGTTCTAGAAAAGCTACAATCAATGGCAGCAAGATCACAACATCGATCCAAATTACATTTAATTGATTCACTAACATCCAGCCACTTAAAGCATAAATCGAGCCAAAAGCGGATAACGCAAAACCATTTTGCCAACGCATCAAGCGTAGAGCCCAAGCCATACTTAAACTTGCCAAGCCATAACGCAGAATAGTAACTAAAAAAATTCCTAATGATAGCCCTGTTTTAGAAAATGGTAGCAATAGTAAGTTAAATGGACTAAACAGATAATACGCTCCATCACTATAGAAATTACCACCCAGGCCTTTACTAAAACTATATAATAAGCGACTAGGATCCTGCAGCAAACTATCTTTCAAATACGCAATAAAATCAATATATTGTTGTCCCAAATCAACCGTCAAAATTGTATTATCACCAAATGGCGCAACACCTCGAAACGCAAAATAACCGGCTATAAAAATAACCGGTCCTAAAAAGCTGAGCCATAAGGCCTGAGTGTTGGCACGCCACTGTAACGGATTTAAATTAATCGTTTTTTTGTGCATGTCTAGTCCTTTTACTTATTTTCCATCCCTTGATTAACATCATCAACCTTAGCTACCGCCGCATCATGATCATCTTGGTTCTTAGTATAAGTAATAGCTCCTGTCTTCAAATTAGCCACAAAGTACAAGTACTTTTTCTGACGATCCTTGGGATTCAAAACAGCTTTAACCGCTTGAATACTTGGATTATTCATTGGACCTGGTCCATAACCAGGATTCCGATATAAGTTATATGGTGAATCTACCATCGTATCATCAATTGATAAATTAACTCTATCAGTTTTCAATGCATATTTAACAGCGACATCAGATTGAATGGGCATATCAATATCCAATCGATTCAAGAATACCCCCGCAATAATTCGCATATCCTTATCGCCGACGCCTTCGCCTTGAACTAATGAAGCAACGGTCATAAGTTCTTGCATGTTCATATTACTTTTCTTAATCTTACTATAATAAGGTCGCATTTCTGTATCAGTTTTATCCACCATAGCAGTAATGAGATCTTCTACTGTTTTATACCGAGTATAGTCATAAGTCGCTGGATAAAGATATCCTTCTAAACGATAGCGAGTGTCTTTAGCCGACATAGCTGAAGTTAATAATTCAGGATACTTTTTAGCTAGCGACTCCAAGAAGGTTTGATCATTAACTTTATCTAAAAAATCCTTTTCCGTAAATTTCTTAGAACTACCGACTTTTTTTGCAAAGCTATCGATCCCCTCACCTTCAGTCATCGTTAAAACCATATCATGATTCATGGGCGTATCTGAACCACCCTTTAAGAGCCGATTAACTAAAACATTCATCGGCATTGAGGGGCTCAATTGATAATAACCCGCCAACATATTGTTAGCATCATGGGTGTTAACATAATGCAAAAAAGCTTTATTCGAATGAACTAAATGTTTGTTAACCAAAATTTGTCCAATTTGTTGCACTGTGGATCCTTGCGGAATATAAATTTCTTGTTTCTTTTTATTTTTGGGTTGCATAGCACTGTAATTGTTTGATTGTTGATAAGCGCTAATTCCACGCCAACCTATCACTCCAATAATTACAATAATTAAGGCCAATATTATCCACATTACGCGACGTTTCCCACTTACCTTTTTAGCCTTAGGACGTCGTTGTTGTTTACCACGAGTCACTTTAGCTTTCTTAGTTTTAATCGGACGCTCAGAGACAACTTTTGGCGCTACCTTCTTCGTCTGTTTTTTAGCTTTATTTGAATTTAAACGTGAACGTCTAGATAGTGATTCTACAGTTTCATCTGTGAGACGCTGATCTTTAGTCAGATGATCTATTTCTACGGATGCCTCCAGTTTCGCAGGAAGCTCTTCTTTAGCTGAATTATTCTCAATCTGAACGTTTTGGCTTGGTTTAGCGTCGTTTTGTTTTGGCTGATCGTTTGGCTTTGGTTTAGTCAATGTTTCTTCCTTTAATTGAGGTGTCAAACGTTTGGATTCTAATTGATTATCGTCTAGTAACGTTGATTTTTCATCAGGTGCCTCTTGGGGCTGATCTTTAGGTTTATCACGTTTTAAAAATCCTTTTTTAGATTTTTCGTAACGCGAATTTCGCGGTTCAAATGGCATATTAAATTCCCCTATTACTTTTATATAAATTCAGTCCATAGTTTCAATCAGAAGTTTCTATGATCAAAAACCATTTCTGTTCATTCGTGATAATTTCATATAAATTCGATCAACGAAAATTATAAGCTATGCTAAGTACTCCGGTTTTTCCTTAAATGGATCTATCTCGTTAATACAAATTAATATTATTTTAAATAACCTGAAAAACAGGTACTAAAAATGGGATTGGAAACAATTATCCCAATCCCATTTATTTTACCATTTCATTCATAAAACGCCTAATTTGTTTAAAAAAACGAAGTAATATTAACGAATTTCAGCATTATATGTTTCTTCAAGCGTATTAGTAATTGCTTCTACTGCTCCAGTCACGACATCATCAGTTAGCGTATTTTCTCGATCAACAAAAGTTAAAGTATAAGCCAATGATTTTTGATCGCTACCAACATTCATTCCGGTATAAACATCAAATAGTTCAACTTTTTCTAGATAGCGACCACTAGCTTGTACAATAGTCTTTTGCAAAGTAGCAGCATCTAATTCTTTATTAACCAATACAGCGATATCTCTTGAAATCTCAGGATAACGTGAAACCTCGTTATATTGAGTCTTTAACTTTTTCAAATCAATAATTGTATCCAAATTCAATTCAAATCCAAAGGTTTCATTTATTTTGTACTCTTTAGCAATCAAAGGATGGATTTGACCAACCATCCCCACATAAACTTCACCAACAAAAATATCTGCTGTTCGTCCAGGATGCATTTCGACGTGTCGATCAGTTGGTACAAATTTAATTTCTTGCTTAAATTTATAATTTTCTAATAACCGTTCAACAATTCCTTTCAATGCATAAAAATCGACTGCTTCTGCTGCATCAGCCCAAGAACGTTGGTGCCAGTTTCCTGAAATAACTCCTGCTAAATGCTCAATTTCTCGTGGTTGTTGAGTTTGATCAGAATCAGCAATAAAAATACGTCCTTGTTCATACAAAGCCACATCATTTTGATTATGAGCAATATTATAAGCTGTATCATCTAGCAACCCCGTCAACAATGAACTACGTGTTTGTTGACGATCTTGTGACATTGGATAATTTAATTGTACGGGTATCCCAGCTTCTAATTGGAAATGTTTTGCCTTTTTCGGTGTCGTCAATACATATGACATAGCTTGATTTAGGCCCAAGCCCTCTAATGTATGACGACTAGCTCTAATCAAAGTCTGCGCTGGGGTTAATTGACCAGGTGTCATTTCCCCTACTGGTAAGGTTGTTGGTAAATTATCATAACCATACATCCGTGCTACTTCTTCCACTAGATCCGCTGAAATTGAAATATCCCAACGGCGGGTTGGAATTTCAACCTTGAATTCGCCTTGATCTTCTTGATAAGCAAATTGCAAGCGATCAAATATATCCCCAACCTCTGTGACCGTAATTTCCATTCCTAAGACATGTCTAATGTATTCCAAAGTTACTGACACAACAGGTAAACTAATTGTTTTACTTTGAGCAATAACCGGTTCCGCCAAAACATCACCACCTGCTAATTCAGCCATAAGGGCTGCTGCATGATCTAATGCTACGAGCGTCATACTTTCATCAACTCCTCGTTCAAAGCGTTGTGAAGCTTCAGAATGAAGATTTTGATCACGTGCAGTATGCCGAATGGATGTTGGTTCAAAAATAGCCGCTTCTAAGACCACAGTTTGGGTTTGATCAGTAACTCTGGTTGAAGCTCCACCCATCACTCCAGCAAACATTAACGGTTCATTATCAGCTGTGATTAAGATATCGCCCGCACTTGTTTCTCGCTCAACATCATCTAATGTCACTAATTTTTCACCAGCTTGAGCTGTCCGAACTTTCAAATTAGTACTTGGTAATTTACCATAATCAAATGCATGTAGGGGTTGACCATACATTAACATTAAATAATTAGTAATATCTACAATATTATTAATTGGTCGAATTCCCATATTCCAAAGACGCTTTTGCATCCAAAGAGGCGAATCCTTAACTGCTACATTCTTAACAACGCGAACGCCGTAAGTAGTTGCCAGTTCCTTTGGCACTTCAACTTGTAAAGTCTCATTAGTTTTTTGCGTTGCTTCATGTAACTCAAACTTTGGCAACGTCATAGGTACACCTAACATCGCAGCAACTTCAAATGCCGTTCCATTCATCGATAGCATATCTGCACGATTAGGTGTGATCCCAGTCTCTAAGATATCATCATCCATTCCAAGCGCATGAAAAGCATCATCACCAGGCTTTAAATCTTTAACATCATCTTCGTTAAAGACCCAAATTCCAGCTTCCAACTCCTTAGGCGCTAACTTATCATCAAGCCCAACTTCTTGCAAAGCACAAAGCATTCCATTTGAGCGAACTCCACGAAGTTTTCCTTTTTTAATCTTAACGCCATTTCCAATGACTGAACCATGCTTGGCTAAAATAACAGTTTGTCCTTCTGCAATATTAGGTGCCCCTGTGACAATTTGAACTGGTTCTTCTTCTCCGGCGTCAACTTGCGTAATTACCATATGATCTGAATCAGGATGTGGTTCAACTGTTAAAACCTTTGCAATAACGACTTTTTTCATGTTCCCTTGCATTTGGGATTGTCCTTCAATCTCAACAGAAGTCCGTGAAATTTTTTCGGCTAATTCATTGATTGGTAAATCAATCTTCATATAATCTTTTAGCCAATTTGTTGATACTCTCATATTAATTATCCTTTCTGGTCAAATTGCGTTAAGAAGCGCATATCATTGAGGTAGAAATTACGAATATCTTCAACCCCATACTTTAGCATGGCAAATCGATCTGGACCCATTCCAAAGGCAAAGCCCCCATAAACACTTGAATCGACACCCGCTGCTTCCAAAACATTAGGATGAACCATCCCAGCTCCCAAAACTTCAATCCATTCAATATCTTCTGGCTTTGTTTTAGCAGTTACTGGTCCCCAAGATATGTCAACTTCAACAGAAGGCTCTGTGAAGGGGAAATAAGATGGTCGTAAACGAATATCATGATCAGAACCAAATAATTGATGAGCGACTGCCAAAAGGGTTCCCTTTAAGTCTCCCATCGTAATATTTTTATCAATCACTAAACCTTCAACTTGATGGAATTGATGTGAATGTGTTGCATCATCAGTATCACGTCGGTAAACTCGCCCGGGTGATATCATCTTTAATGGACCCTTAGTAAAATCGTGTTGCTCTAATGTTCGGGCCTGTACTGGTGAAGTTTGTGTCCGCATCAAGAGATCAGACGTAATATAAAATGTATCTTGCATATCACGAGCTGGGTGGTCTTTTGGTAAGTTCATCATTTCAAAGTTATATTTGTCTTGCTCGACTTCAGGACCAGCAATGACTTGATAACCCATTCCCATAAATTGATCTTCTAGTTCATCAATAATTTGTTGTAACACATGAGGCTGTCCTTGTTGAACTTTACGACCAGGCAGTGTAACATCCAATGTTTCTTTTTGTAATTGACGTTCCAAAGCAGCTGCTTCAAATTCAACTTGTCGTTCTGCAATTGCTTCTGTGATGGCATCACGAATTTCATTAGCCATTGATCCCACTGTTGGGCGTTCTTCAGGTGTTAAGTCTTTCATCCCCCGCAAAATATTCGTCAATGAACCCTTCTTACCTAACCAATTAACACGTGCATTTTGTAAGTCTTGTGCATTTTTACTTTTTTCATCAATATCTTGTAAAGCTTGTTGCCGTAGTTTTTCTAAATCTTGAATTAAACTCATGCTCACACTCCTCTTTTTGAAATTAATCATAATAAATAAAAAAGTCCCTTCGGCTTAAAAAGCCAAAGGGACGTCTAATTAACGTGGTACCACCCAAGTTTTGTCAGGCCAAAAACCTAACACTTACGGCATTCAATAACGAGAATGAACCGGATTAATCTTATCAATTAATCAACTCCCGGCTGAAATTCAAAATTAATCGGGGCGATTTCTCACCAATCACCGCTCTCTAAAACCCGATTTAAAATTTACTAGGCCGTTCAAAGTTTATATTTAAAAGTATACAAGGTTCCTATTAAAAAACAAGAGATCTAACAGGAATTAATTTTATCTTTAAATGAATTCTTTAATATTTTTGATTGAAGCTTCGCGACCTAACAATTCCATTACATCACCTAAGTTAGGTCCTTCGTTGACCCGTGAAGCTGAAATACGTAATGGCATCCACAAATCACGACCCTTAACATCCATTTCATTTTGTAAGCTTCGGATTGAAGCGACAATTGATCCAGCATCAAAGACAGGCATTGCTTCTAACATTTCAATCCATCGCTTCAACAATGATGGAACGTAATCTTTTTCCATCCAGTCCATTGAATCAGAACCCAAATCATCTTTAGCCGTTAAGTCAAAGAAAACCGGCTTAACCAATGGAACAATTTGTGAAGTATATGAAATACCGTCTTGATGAAGCGCCATAACACGTCGAACCCATTGTAGCTTTTCCGTAGTTAACTCATCAGGTGTGATTAATTTAGCATCAATTAATTCTGTAATTAATTTATCAAATAATACGCCTTCATCAATCTTCTTCACCCATTGATTGTTAACCCATTCTAACTTTTTGTTATCAAATTTAGCAGGTGACTTTGACAATCGCTCCGGATCAAACATCTTAATTAATTGTTTCTTGGTGAAAATTTCTTTTTCGCCTACTGGTGACCACCCAAGCAATGAAATAAAGTTTAACATAGCTTCAGGTAAGTACCCCAATGAACGATATTGTGAGATAAACGCAATGACATTGTTATCACGCTTTGATAATTTTTTACCAGTTTCAGCATTCAAGATCAAAGTCATATGTCCATAAACAGGTGCTTCCCAGTCAAAGGCATCATAAATCATTAATTGCTTAGGCGTATTTGAAACGTGCTCATCCCCACGCAAAACGTGTGATATTTCCATCAAATGGTCATCTACTACAACCGCAAAGTTATAAGTAGGCATTCCATCAGCCTTTTGAATAACCCAATCACCACCAATTTGTTCAGATCCAATTTCAACATGGCCCTTAACAAGGTCTTGCCATGCATAAAGCTTATCTTTTGGTACACGGAAACGTACAACCGCTGGTAATCCTTTGGCTTGAGCTGCTTCTTGAGCCGCTTTAATTTCTTCACCACTCATACCTTCATACTCATAGACATAATGAGGTGCTTGCTTAGCAGCCACTTGCGCTTCACGTTCAGCATCTAATTCTTCTGAAGTCTTATATGAATAATAGGCCAGATCACGATCTAACAATTCTTGAATATAACGCTTGTAGATATCAAGACGCTCTGATTGGCGGTAAGGTCCATATTTACCAGGATTACGAGGTGATTCATCCCAATCAAGACCTAACCAGTTCAAATTATCAAATTGTGATTCTTCTCCATCCTCAATATTTCTTGATGTGTCAGTATCTTCAATTCGAACAATAAATTCACCACCAAAATGTCGGGCAAACAACCAGTTAAATAAGGCCGTCCGTGTATTTCCAATGTGTAAATATCCAGTTGGTGAGGGTGCATAACGTACTCGAACTTTTTTATCTGTGACTTCAGTCATTTAATTCTACCTTCTTTATTAATTTATTATATTCAATAATTCCCAAAACAATACTAAATTTACGCTATTAAGTCCTACTTTTCAAGTTATACCGTTGCTAAATAATCTCCAAAGATCATTCGACCAGCATCTGTCTGTAAGCTTGACGTAACTTCAACTTTAACTTGTTGTTGAAGATGCTTCTTTCCGTCCTCAACAACCACCATCGTTCCATCATCCAAATAACCAATTGCTTGTTGACGTTCACGACCGTTTTTAACCAAAACTACTTGTAATTGATCACCTACCGCTACTTGTGCTCGTAATGCACTAGCTAAGGCATTTAAGTTCAAAACTTCAACATTTTGGAAAGTAGTCACCTTATTTAAATTAAAATCATTAGTAACTAAAACCCCGTCTAATTCTTGGGCTAACCGAATTAATTTTTCATCAACTTCCTTAATATCTTCATAATCACCATCCCACATTTCAAGAGGAATAGTTTGATTTTCGCGTAATTCATTTAGAATATCTAATCCACGACGTCCACGCACTCGTTTCAACGGCTCTCCTGAATCAGCAATATACTGTAATTCATATAAAACAAAGTTTGGAACCAATAGAGTTCCTTCAATCCAACCAGTCTTCACAAGTTCCAAAATTCGCCCATCAATTAAAATATTAGTGTCTAAAATCTTGTAATGATGAAAATTAGCTTCATCCAAAGGTTCCTCATCCGTCGTTTCTGTTGAATCACCACGAGGTGATCGTATTCGTAACCGCGACATCAAACTTGTCATGAAACGATAAACTTCATCCATACGACCAGTACCAATTCGATAGCCTAGATACCCCAAAACAATCATAGCTAACAAAGGTATTCCGGTATTAATAAAGAAGTTGGGAATATTTCTTAATGGAGCTGTGGCTAAGAAAGCTAAAGCCAATCCAACAATAGTTCCCAAACTACCTAGCAACAACTTAAGTGGTGGCTCTTCAGTCAGAGCTTGTTCAACCCTCTTCAATAACCGATCAAAAAACGACCATGTGAATAAACTCAATAGATAAAAAATAATTGCACCAAGGATAAATCCCAAAATCGGATTATTAATCCATAAAATATGTGAATAACCTATTAAATTCCACAGGGCCGGTAGGTATGCTATTCCAAGAGCCCCACCACCTAAGACATACGCTAATTGAATAATTCTTTTGCGCATTCTAACTCCCTCCTATTCTCTTACATCAACGTTAACTCAACGCGAGATCTAAAGCCTCACGGAGCGTTTGAACTGTGATCACTTTAATCCCTTCAATTTTCAGCATTTTCTTTAAACTATTTTTCGGAATGAAAATCCGCTTAAACCCTAATTTTTGTGCTTCCGTGATCCGTTCTTCAATATGTGGTACTCGCCTAATCTCACCAGTTAAACCAATTTCGCCCACAAAGGCGTCAGTTAGCCGAGTCTCTGCCTCACGATAACTGGATGCAATTGCTACTGCCAAAGCTAAATCAACTGCAGGTTCATTGAGTTTAACCCCACCGGCAGCTCGAACATAGGCATCCTGATTTTGTAATAATATGTTGGTTCTTTTTTCCAATACCGCCATAATCAGTGACACCCGATTACGATCAATTCCCGAACTGGTTCGTTGAGCGTTTCCAAACACAGTTGGCGTCACTAAAGCCTGCACTTCTACCAAAATAGGTCGTGAACCCTCTAAGGCCACAACTACTGCTGAACCAGTGGTAGCTTCCATCCGCTCTTCCAAAAACATTTCAGAAGGGTTCAAAACCTCCGTCAAGCCTTCCTGCTGCATTTCAAAAACTCCGAGTTCATTAGTTGAACCAAATCGATTTTTGACAGCCCGTAATAATCGATAGCTACGTTGATTGTCACCTTCAAAATAAAGCACTGTATCAACCATGTGTTCTAATATTTTCGGTCCAGCAATAGCACCATCTTTGGTAACATGACCAACGACGAAAATCGTAATCCCATTGGTTTTAGCGATCTGCAATAATTCAGCTGTCGTCTCACGAATTTGTGCAACTGATCCAACTGCCGAATTGACATCTGGTTGTTGCATCGTCTGAATAGAATCGATAATGACATATTCAGGTCCGTAATCATCAATAGCCTTCCGAATATGTGTCATATCAGTTTCTGGATAAATCAAAAAATTATGATCATCTTCTACGCCCAAACGTTCCGCCCGTAACTTAATTTGAGCCGCACTCTCTTCGCCAGAAACGTATAATACAACCCCTTCGCCAGCTAATTGGCCTGAAACTTGCAACAATAACGTTGATTTACCGATTCCTGGGTCACCACCAATTAAGACCATCGAGCCGGGAACAACCCCTCCACCTAAAACTCGATTAAATTCTTCAATTTTAGTTTTAACGCGAGGAACCTCTTCTAATTCAACCTGATTTAATCGTTCTACTTTCGCCACTTGTCCAGCTAAGTTAACTCGATTTTTACGATCAACTTTATCGCTTGGAATTTCTTCTTCTACTAAAGTTCCCCAAGCACCACAGTTACTGCAAC
Source organism: Weissella koreensis KACC 15510 (assembly GCF_000219805.1). Taxonomy (NCBI): domain Bacteria; kingdom Bacillati; phylum Bacillota; class Bacilli; order Lactobacillales; family Lactobacillaceae; genus Weissella; species Weissella koreensis. The sequence goes on along the minus strand of NC_015759.1, from coordinate 970,638 downwards.
GACCCAAGTAACGTTGTGAAATATCACCACAGTTAGAACAAACAAAATGGGTCTTTACTTTTGCCATATTTTATACCCCCGTTGAACCAAATCCGTTTTGACGTACTTTTTTATTATCTTGATCATCTTGATCTGTCACCAAATACTTCATGAAAATTCCTTGACCAATCCGTTCACCTTTTTTAATTATGAGATCACGTAGTCCAAAATTGGTCATTTGAATAAACAACTCACCTTCGTTACTTGGATTATCAACATAGTCAGCATCAATGATCCCCACCCCATTCGGTAGAATTAAACCGCGTTTTAATGGATTGGACGATCGATTCGCCACCATTAAATATTCATCTTCTTCTAGATAAACCTTTATCCCTGTTGGAACTAAAACAGGTTTGAAATCCTGATGAGCTCGTTGGTACTCTGTATCTGTAACTCGATTTTGACGCCAGATTGACCAAAGCACTTTTAAAACATTATGTCGCCAAATTGAAGGTACCACAAACTCTTCTGCTGCTTCAAAATCATACCCTGCTGCATATTTTGTACTTCTTTGTGGTAGTTTCAAATCAGCATTTTGATATTTTTTAACGATCGCAAAGCTACGTCCCATCTTAAAGCCTCCTAAAATGAATTGTCTGTTTTCTATTATACCTAATTTACAAATAAATAATGCGTTGCCAATCACATTTTAAGATTTAAATTACTAAATCAGTCCCCCTTTTAAAGTAATAAAGCGCCCTCCTAAAAGGACGCTTAAAATTCGTGTTTAAATTTCAACTAAATGGCATACCATCATGCCATTCTATTTTTTGATATTCAGGGTTCATAAAAAATTTCTTTTTTGCATATGAACAAACTGGTCGAATTAATTTATGCTCTCGTTTAGCCATTTGTACCACTTGGGATAACATCATCCCTGCAATTCCTTGCCCTCGTAATTCCGGCGACACATTCGTTGAATCAATTGACCATACTTTTCCATCTTCAATCGTGCTATATACTAATTCAGCATCAATTTCGTTTTGTGCATCCCGGTGAATGATTCTATCTGGCTCAACTATAAACTCCATAACATCTCCACCTTTCATATCAATCAATAAAATTCCTGAAAATTTAAATATCTTTTCTTAATCCATATTACTAGCATGCTTCAAAAAACAAAACGTAAAAATATTAATTCAAATTCAGCATTGGTTGAATTTTATCATTTAATCAGACTCATTAACATCTTTTACACACCTTTAATTACAATTTTATCATCTTCCAATTTTGCTTCCAATTCATGTTCAGATGGATTATCAAGATAAAAGTCAGCAATTTGATCCTCTAATTGTTCTTGAATTACTCGTCGTAATGGACGTGCACCCATCGCTGGATCAAAGCCCAAATCAACTAACTTAGCTTTAACATCATCATCGACCTTGATCGTCAATCCAGTTGGTTCAATCATCTTATTCATGTCACCTAACATTAATTGTACAATCTTCATCAAATCAAGCTTTGTTAAAGCATTAAATTCTACAATCCCATCAAATCGATTCAAAAATTCTGGCTTAAAGTACGGAGCCAAACGTTCCATCAATTTGGTTTCATTTTTATCATCATCCAAATGATTTTGTGTTCCAGCGTTCGATGTCATAATAATAATCGTATCTTTAAACGAAACGGTGTGCCCTTGAGCATCAGTCAAACGACCATCGTCCAAAATTTGCAAGAACATATTCATCACATCCGGATGAGCTTTTTCCACCTCATCCAGCAAAATCAATGAATACGGATTACGGCGTACTGCCTCAGTTAATTGACCTGCTTCATCATAACCTATATAACCGGCTGGTGCTCCAATCAACTTAGAAACACTATGTTTTTCCATATATTCTGACATATCAAATCGAATCAAACTATCAGTAGTTCCAAATAATTCTTTTGCTAATTGCTTAGCTGTTTCTGTTTTACCAACCCCAGTTGGACCGACAAATAAGAAACTTCCAATTGGTCGATTGGCCTTATTAAATCCAACTCGATTTCGACGAATAGCGCGAGCAACTTTGGTCGTCGCCTCTTCTTGTCCAATCACATGATCTGCTAAATTATTAGCCAAATTTTGCAATTGTTTTTGCTCCGCATTCTGCAAATCACCAACTGGAATTTTTGTCTTTTCTTCCACGATTTTTTGAATGTCTTCTACGTCAATAACTTGAGTTTTACCATCAATTGGTTGTGAATCTTTGGCTGCTTGCTTTTGTCGATTCAATTGCTCAACTTGCGACTTCCAATAACCAGCCTTCTCATAATCCTCAGCGTCAATTGATTGCTGCTTCATATTCTCAGCATACTTAATCTGATTCTCTAGCTTCTTGGGATCATCCACTTTCACTTCCAAATTCTTTCGTGAGCCGGCTTCATCTATTAAATCAATTGCCTTATCAGGCAAGAAGCGTTCTGGAATATAACGACTCGATAATTCAACAGCCGCCTTAAGCGCTTCGTCACTGTACTTAACTTTATGATAATCTTCGTAACGTCCACGAATTCCTTCCAAAATCTGTAACGCTTCTTCTGCACTAGGTTCATCAACTTGAACCGTTTGGAACCGTCGAGCAATAGCTGCATCTTTCTCAATTTGGCGATATTCATTTAAAGTTGTTGCTCCAATAAGTTGGAACTCACCACGAGCAAGGGCTGGCTTCAAAATATTTCCAGCATCCATGCCACCTTCGCCCGCAGCTCCAGCGCCCATAATTTCATGAATTTCATCAATAAACAAAATTACGTCTTCGCGCTTAGTGACTTCTTCCATCAGCTTTTGCATCCGCTCTTCGAATTGCCCGCGAACGCCAGTTCCTTGAACCATTGAGACGACATCCAGACGAATCACTTCTTTACCTTGCAACTTAACTGGCACCTGACCATCAACAATTGCTTGAGCTAAACCTTCTACAACGGCCGTCTTACCGACCCCAGCCTCTCCAATCAAAACCGGATTATTCTTAGTTCTTCGATTTAATATTTCGACAACTCGTTTTATTTCATCATCACGTCCAATTACCGGATCAAATTTACCTTTCCGGGCCATTTCGGTCATATTAATTCCAAACTGTTCGAGTAAACCTTCATTTTTTTGACTGTCTGCAACTTCAGCTTGTCGCTGACGGCTAGCTTGTTCTTGCGCAGCTCGTTGTTGCATCTGCGCTCGTTGCATTTGTGCACGCTGTCTTGCTGCTGAATCACTGGTTCCATTCATTGCATTAAAAATATCATCAAAATTCGAGAAACTAAATGGATCATAATTTGCCATATTTTGTATCCTCCTATTTATTAAATCATTCTAACGAGTTAAAAGGTCCCATTTACATCTTCAACTTTGACCTTCCTTAACCTTACATGAATATTTTAGCACTCCACCATCGAGAGTGCAAGTTTTTGAACCTTTATTTTTAACTTTTTATACGTAAAATATAATCTTTTTATAACTATATTTTAATATAATTTACTATCAGTGTCAGCTTTTTCCAGTATGAAATTTTATTTAACAAAAAAAGCCCAACGAATAAAAATTCGTCAGACTTTCTAAGTTTTATTTTAAATTATCGACTAAGCTTACTTAGCTTCGATAACTTGCTTACCATTGTATGAACCATCAGCGGCTACGTGGTGGTTACGTACGTAAACACCATTTTCGTTCATGTGGATTGCAGGGGTTTGGATCCCACCGCGTCCTCCACGACGTGAACGCTTCTTAGCTTTTGAAGTCTTATGTGTTGGAACTGCCATAGTTGTATCCTCCTTTTTTACGCTACCAAGCCTAAACTGAGGAGGCAGCATTAATTAATAATCGATTATTTTTCAACTGTTCTAATTTACATGTTTTTTTGCGTTTTGTCAAGATCACATACCCAAAAAAAGCTGTAAGAGAACAACACTTAGTTCAGTTTAACACGGTTTATATAAGATTCAACCCTTATTCATGAATTTCAGGCATTTGTTTAATAACCCGTGCGGGATTACCAGCAGCCATAGTATTGCTAGGAATATCTTTAGTCACAACACTTCCTGCTCCTATAACCACATTATCCCCAATCTTCACACCTGGCAAAACAATTACTGATCCGCCAAACCAACAATCATCCCCAATCGTAATTGGTAAATCATATTGCCATCCTTCCCTTCTTAAAACAGGATTTGAAGGATGGTGATTAGGTGTATAAAGCTGGCAATTAGGTCCAATAAAACAATCTTTTCCAATTGTAACCTGCCCAGCACTTAAAATTTGCAAATTTGCATTTATAAAAGTCCGAGCACCTACTGTTAGATTATTTGGATATTCAATTGAAGTGATTGGAAAATATATATCAACATCAGCGGCAGCATGTGGTAACAATTGTTTTAATTCTCGCATAGCCTGCTCATCATCTTCAATCGCGAGTTGATTAATTTTTTGAATCCGTTGAGCACTGGTTTTTACAATTTTTTGTAATTTTGGTTCTTTAGCATATTGATACCAATCTCCATCAGCAACTTTTTTAAAAACATCTTTTCGAGCAAGCGCTTTGATATCAGGATCTTGTCTTTGTTTATTCATCTGGATAAATTATCTCCTAATTTATTTATACGAACAAATTATATCACATTATCTAGAAATGTATGCGCTTAACTCAGACTGAATTAGGTTTTTATAGGTATATTCATAAATTATTTTTTATGTTTAAAATATATTGATTTAGCTCCATGAATAATAATAGTTAACAATACAATGGGAACCACCACTAATATTAAAAAATTTCCATCTTCATTCTTTAGAAAGAAATATTTCAACAATCTTAAGATTAAAGTTCCCCAGATGGCTAACTCAATAGAATTTAAGATTCCTTCTTTAACAATGTTTTTCATCAAATATACCTCTTCGCTATTTTTTGAATCTTATATTCATGTAATATATTCCAAGGAAAAATAGTATTACCAATATTGCCACTACAGTATTACCGATTAAATTCATTCCACTTTGTCCTGAATATACTCTACATAGATAAACAATGAGGACTGATAATACAATAGAGTTTAGCAATCTCATATACATGTCCCTTACTTTCTTAATTTAAATCGGTGATGGAACCAGCCAGCTCTTAAAAACATCCGTTTTACTTTTGTATTTTTACCCTAAAAACACATACCAATGTCATGTTATCATTATGTTAGAGTCAATAAACTGCCTGAATAACCCTCTAATTGTACTACTATTTTTCGTATATGATTCAATTACAATTTAAAATAACAAGTTAAATATTTTTTCTAGCAATCCACTTTCCAATACTATAAATAAACCTATTAAAATATAAATGAGCCTAGTGATCATATCTCCAAATTTATCAAATGCCCATTTTACAATTTTGATATTACCTGTATAGTAAGCTAAGATACTAGTTATGAAAGCCAATAACATAAAATAAAATCCATAAAAAATAGACTGATTAATAGTCAACATAGATAATACTGGTACATACAAAGCTATATTATCCGCACTACATGATGTCAGGTAGAGAAAAGCAACTGTCAAAATCGACAAATTCAAATAATTATCTCGGTTCTCTTCCTCAGCACCCTTTATTCCAAAATAGACCGGAATTAATCCTAAAATACCAATTGTCCAAGAAGGAAATATCGCTTGAAACATTTGTCCAATCGTAGCGCTAATTAAATACATACCAGCAACACCAACAATATATCCAATAACGGTATCTCTAAAACCATGCCTCTTAATTAACGGTATTAATAATATGAAAAAATCTAAGTTAGCCCCTACAAATAAACTAGTCATTAATGTAAAATACATAGTTATCTCCTTTTATAACCAATTGGTTATATAACTATTAGATTATATAATGAACCTTCCTGATTATCAATGGAGAAATTAATATGAAAAAAGAAAAACCTCTTTTAGAAGAAGCTATCAAAATATTTAAAATATTAGGTAGCGAAACCAGACTCAATATTTTATTACTATTAGAAAAAAAAGATATGACCGTAACTGATCTTTTCAATGAACTCGAAGTATCGCAGCCAGCGATATCTAAACAATTAGCTATTTTAAAAGAATATAAAATTATTTCTTATGATAAAAAAGGTGTTGAAAACATTTATAAATTAAATGATTTACATATCCTAAATGTTATCAATTCAACAATGGGCCACGCTGAACACGTTTTAAATAATCAAGACTGCGATAATAACGCCTAGATAAAATCGCCTACCTTCAATTCATAAAATAATTTTATAAATATCTAAGATTTAAAAAACGCCTTAACATTTAAGTTAACGCGTTTTTTTAAGTATGAAATAATCTATGCCTTTTTATCATTATTAAATATATCCAGCATTGCTTTGATTACTAAATAAATCAAAACTATTATTTGGTTTAATAAATATAAATTAAACTTTATTGTGTCATTATTTGATATAAAAAAATTATGCAGATCGATCATTTTTAACATCGCAAATGAAAGCAATGTTATAAAAATTATAGAATATCCTATTTGACTTCCATAAGATGAAATTTGGTATTTTCTAATAATTCCGCTACCACCATTAAAAAATTCACCCTTCACATGATTTTTATTCAAATAAACGTTTAAATATCCTAAATATAGCGTCCATAACAATATACCCAAAAGATAACTATATTGATTAGGAATGCTAATCATCAAAGCTCCGAAATAAAGTAATAAATCAGGTTTTACATTAACTTTTTTGACTACGATAGATCCCGATTCGAAACCAATTAAGTACAGAATATACATAATGATTGGTGCTTTAGACCCAAACCAATTCATTGAATAAAAAGTTGCAAAAAATAATACGTATACCATCAACATTCCTCTTAATATGGTTAAATTAAAAACAATGTTCCGACTGAATTTTTTACTTACTGATATAACATACACGATTAATATAATTAAAATGATACTAATTAATAGATCTAATCCATAATTCTTAGACAAACCTTTTGAAAGTAAAAAAAGCACTCCTCTAATGGTAAAGATTATAAACACTAGGGCCAGAAACAATATTGGATTGTTATCACTTATTTTTTGTACATCTTGTTTTGCAAGATCTTTGGTCATTTTATATGCCGAAGGTAGACACAACATTGATAGGATACCATAACCTAAAAAATTAATTTGATAATAACTTTCAGAATATGGATGCGCTAATAATATTGCTACTAACATAACTATTAACAACATAAATATTGACCAGATGTATTTCTGATTAATTTTACTTGTATAGTCCAAATCAACCTTACCAGCAAAAAAAGTCGGCCATAAAGTCGCTGAATGGTAACCCAACAAGATCCCCGCTAATAGGCTACTATAGATATTCAAAGGAATCATCGCCATGCTCAAAGCTCCCAATATTCCAGCAGCAATGCTAATTAAGATGTTATTCCATTTATTGGAAAAAATATTAAATAGCATAATACTGACTGATCTGGTTGCATATATAAAAGCTAAGGTAACTAACAACAAAGGATTATGATTATTTGCATAAGCCATTAAAGTTATAAAATAAGGCAAAAATACACATACATTTGCAATAAAATTTAAAAATGAATAACTAAATATCATATCATTTTTCCTTTACTATTATTTAGTATATAAAAAACCGCTTCAACAATAAAGTTAAAGCGAGTATAGGCCTTTAAGGCGTTTAATTTTTCGATCATCATTTAACTTAAATCAAATTACAACTAATGCTTACCAATGTGCTGATCAATTTAGTTAAACTACTGGGTATGCTGGATTCGAACCAGCGCATGCTAGTACCAGAAACTAGTGCCTTACCGCTTGGCTAATACCCAATCATAATACACCCTATTATATAACAAGCATATTGGCAATTTCAAGAACTAAATTTCGGATTTAATGATTCTATTCATGAAGTTCCAAAGGGAGCCCATCAGGATCAAAGAAGAAGGTCATCTTTTTATTTGTTAGTTCATCCATCCGTACCGGCTCAAATTCAATTCCTTGAGCATTCAATTCAGCTAAAGCTTCGTCCATATTTTCAACTTTAAAAGCTAAATGCCGCAATCCCAAAGCTTCAGGATAGGTAAGGCGCTTAGGAAAATGGTCTGCAATAAAAATTTCTAATTCTTGATCACCCAAACGCAAATCAAGTTTAAGATCATTTTTAGCTGGACGCGGAGTTTCACGAATAACTTCAAAGCCTAATTGATCAACATAAAATTTCTTGGTTTCTACATAATCTGATGCGTTAATAGCAATATGATGAATTACTGAAAATTGCATATTATCAACTTCCTTTACTAAATATAATGTTAATTTTTAAACCTTTTCGTGTTCTTCAACAACATTGGATAAGATTTTTTCATTAACCATTTCGCCATTTTGCTTCCACGTGCCTGATTTATTCCCCTCAAACCAATTTCCAACATATCGTTATAATTTAGACTCGGTTGAACAAATTGGCCATTTAAATAACATTGAGTACAATATATTTGACTACGTGAACCATCCGTTTCAGTTCCTAAAATATTTTTATTTAATGGCATTGCACAACTTTGACAAAACTTTTCCATAATTATAACCGTCCTTAATTCAATTGATTTAAAATTTCTAGCAAAACCGCAGCATCGGCTTCTTTTCGAAAACCAACTAAAACATTTTTAAAATTTGAATTTTCAAAATAGGCTCGATTTTGATCAAATAACAATTGATAAGTTACATCATCTTTCAATAACATAGCCAATCGTCCCCACGTAATCGGTTGATCAGGTTGTTTAACAGGGGCAATTAAAATATGTCCCCCATCATTTGGTTCTGAAACTGCGATATATTCTTGCATAATATAACCTCAATTAATTCGTTTTTTTCACTAAAAAGTCGTGTTCAAAATATGAATCATAATACCAATTATTATATCCATTATATCAAGCTTTTACTTTAAGCCCTAAATAAATCAGGGGTCAAAGCAAAAACGCCTCAATCCCTGATCTTTTTAATGATTTTATTTATCGCTAACGTTTTTCAAAATTTTATCAATCAAGCCATATTCCAAAGATTCATCAGCATCAAGCCAGTGATCTCGTTCAATGTCTTTATTAACACGCTCTAAAGGTTGATCAGAGTTTTCAGCCAAAACTTGTGCTAAACGCTTTCGTGTCTTGAAAATTTGCTCATAAGCAATTTTCATTTCAGTTTCTTGTCCTTGCGTTCCGCCCATTGGTTGATGAATTAGGAATTCAGAATTAGGTAGCATGAAGCGCTTCCCTTTTGTTCCTGATGAAGCTAAGATAGAAGCCATTGAAGCAGCTAAACCTACAACAATTGTTTGTACATCAGCATGCACAAAGTTCATCGTATCATAAATTGACATACCGGCGATCACTTCACCACCTGGTGAGTCAATATACATATAAATGTCCTTATCAGGATCTTGTGCATCTAAGAATAATAATTGTGCTTTAATTGTCGCAGCCATTGCTGAGTTGATTTCACCCGTCAACATAATAATACGATCAATTAGTAAACGTGAATAAATGTCATATGAACGCTCTCCACGTGCAGATTGTTCAATGACGTATGGAATTGGATTCATTAAGTACAAACCTCCTATGAATGTGTATGTTTCATTTTATATTTTATTTGTTTTGAGGTCAATCACTTAATCGTTTTTGGTAATTGTCCACCATTCCTGAAACTTTCAGCAAGTTCTGAAATTTTACGTAAACGATGATTGACCCCAGATTTGGTAATTTGACCAGAATGAACATACTGTCCTAATTCTGATAAAGGATCATCGCGATGTGCCAGTCTAATTTCAGCAATTTCTCTTAATTTAATTGGTAATCGATCTAACCCAATTTCTTCATCTAAAAACTCGATATCCTGAACTTGTTTTTGACTAGCGCTGACCGTTTTGTCGATATTAGCATTCTCAGCGTTAACTAACCGATTCACGGAATTTCGCATATCCCGCATAATTCTAATATCTTCAAATTTCAACATAGCAACCGTAGCTCCCATTAAATTTAAAAGATCAACAATTTTTTCAGATTCTTTTAAATAAACAATGTATCCTGAGCGACGTTCCACAACTTTTGGTTTCATTCCAAATTTATCAATCAAGCGCGCCAACTGTTCAGCTTGTTCAATATATAGAGAATATATTTCTAAGTGATAGCGTGAAGTTTCTGGATTATTGACTGATCCAGCAGCCAAAAATGCGCCACGTAAATACGATCTAATCATTCCCTCATCAGCCAGCCAATCTTCTGAGACCGTGGCTGTAATTTCACCAGATTCAAAAATATGAAGATCATTTAAAAGCTCACTCACATCTTGATTAATACGAACAATATAAACATTATTTTTTTTCAATTTCATTTGTCGACGAACTGATATCTCAGATTCAACATCATAAAACTGTTGCAAGAGGGTTAAAATGCGACGCGCCGTGGCGGCATTCTCTGTCTGTACATTTAAAGTCCATTGCATATTGTTCAAGCCCAAAGCTCCATTCATTCGCAACAGAGCAGATAACTCCGCCTTAGCATTTGGAGCCTTAGTTATTTCTAACATAGTTAACTCTTTTTTGACATCACTAGCAAACGACATAATTACCCCCTTTCATTCTTTTTGACAAAAGGAACGGGCTGAAACATATTTCGTCGCAGCCCCGTTCTAATTTTAATTTATTTTTAAATCACCACTACATCTATCATATTACAAGGAATCTTTTCCCGTCCCCGGATCTTTGATGATTGTATATAATAATTCAGCAATCTTTTGGGCGTCATGAAAGACCCCTTCATCACGCAGTTCAATCAAGTTACCCATAATTGGAACTGCACCTTGCTTACGCACTTCTTCAGGATCAGATTTTACCTGATGCGAAATTTCGTCCCATCTTTGCCAGTCAATATAATCTTCAGGAACTAATCCGGAATTCATAATTACGGTATCAATCACATTAGCTCCAATATGTTTATTTAAGACACGTAAATGATCACTATCTGAAAAATCATCAGTTTCACCTTTTTGAGTCATAATATTAGAAATATAGATGATTCTAGCAGGAGTAATTCTTAAAGCTGAGGCTACATTTGGAATACTAATATTCGGTAAAATACTAGTATATAAAGAACCTGGTCCTAAAACAATCACATCTGCGCCCAAAATAGCATTGATGACTTCTGGCTCTGATTTTGGTTCTGAGCCATCAACGTCTTCAACCCAAATTCTTTCAATTTTTTTATGAGCGTGTGTAATCTCAGCTTCACCACTGATTGTGGTTCCATCGGTAAATGTAGCGCATAAGGTCAATGGATCATTCACAACCGGATAAACATGTCCTTGCACGTCCATCATCTGAGACAATATCTTGATCGCGGCGCTAATATCTTGGTTTTCTTGGGCCAAGGCAGCAATCATAAGATTACCAATGGTGTGATTAGCTAAAAATCCGGCGTCACTCTTAAAGCGATATTGAAAAAGATGTAAAAAATCATTAGAAGCATTCGATAAAGTTGCCATGACATTACGAATATCTCCAGGTGGTACCATCCTTAAATAATCCCGTAGTGTCCCTGAAGAACCGCCGTCATCAGCAACCGTAATAATCGCTGTTAAATCTAGAGGATAAGCCCGTAAACCATTAAGTAGAACTGATTGTCCGGTTCCTCCACCAATAACTACTACTTTCCCATTATTATTAGCAATGGATTGCTCTATTTTTGTACTCATACTTGTTGGCCATTATCTTTCCGCCGCTGCATATCACGATGGTATTCAGTAACCGGCCAACCTGCATCTTGTAACATTTTCGCAGTTCGATGTGCAAAAGCAACTGATCGATGTTGCCCCCCAGTACATCCAAAAGCAATCGTTAAAATTGAACGTCCTTCAGCTTTATAACGTGGTAACGACCATTCCAAGACGCCTAATTCTTTTTGATAAAATTCATCAGCTCCATCTGATTTCCAAACATACTTATAAACTTCATCATCAATTCCTGTTTGATTTCGTAATTTAGGAATGTAATAGGGATTATCTAAGAAGCGAACATCAATCACCAAATCAGCATCTAAGGGAGCTCCATACTTAAATCCAAAGCTCATTACCTGAACTTTAAATAAATTAGAATGAGCAACTTGATCTCCGTAGTTACGTAAAATTGTTTTGCGTAACTCACGTGGCCCAAAATTAGACGTATCTATAACTTCGGTTGCTAGTCCTTTAATATCATCTAATAAATTCCGTTCCTTTTTAATATCATCTAAAGTCCCAGACCCATCACTCAGCGGATGGTGACGGCGTGTTTCTTTATAACGTGCAACCAATTCTCCATCGGAGGCATCTAAAAATAAAATTTTCAATCGATATGCCTGATCCTGATTTTGATTCAACATGTTTTGAACAATTTGACTTAAATTAGCAAATATTTGTTCTGAACGTAAATCAATAACCACTGCAGCATTCACTGTTGGATCTTGTTTTTGCATGAGCGCCCAATAATTAGGCAACATCTCAGCTGGGAGGTTATCCGTTGTAAAATAATTTAAGTCTTCAAACGCCCGCATTGCGACCGTTTTACCAGCTCCGGAAACACCAGTTATAACGACTAATTCTGGTTTATGCATTGCAAATCCTCCCTCAATTGTTCCTTTATATCCCAAATTATACCATGCCTAGACCAAGTTAATTAATAAAAGAATGTAACAAAAAAACCAGGACAAATATCCTGGCTTTTTTACATTTGAAATTTATAAATTATTTAACTGATTTAGTGCCGATATAGTTGACGTGCAACCAAAGTTGAAACTCGTGCATGCCTAGAGACATAAGCTGCTTGCGATCCTAGTGAGTCCCAGAATCCTTCATGCGAATGAGCTCCCACCACAATTAAGTCAGCCTGAACCTTAGGCGCAATTTCATGGACTAAAATATCACCAGCTTTGGCTCCATCTTCAAAGACCACTTCAACATCTTTAACACCTTTGGAATGGGCATAATCACGGTAACGTTCCAGATTGGCTTGATATTCGTCACGTTTTTCTTTCACTAATGATAATGACATAGCTTCAAGAGTTGAAAGGTCTCCCATCTCTAGAACTGTTGCGATAACTAACTTTGAATCATCTTCGCGAGCTTGATGCACCGCATTGATAAGGGCGAAATATCCTTGTTCTGACTCATCCACACCTACTAAAATTGTTTTAAATTGGTTTGGTTCAACATCAAAATTTAATCCACTCATATTAGTTCTCCTCATTCTCTAGAAATTAAAACAGTGCAATGATTTTTCCAAAAATATCAATTACAAGTTGAATATTTAATCCTGTCAAAACAATGAATATTAACCATGCTAAGATGATCATCCACTTTGGATTAACGAACTCTTCACCCATGATCTTCTTTGATGAAGTAAAGTAAATCAACGGTGCCATCGCAAATGGTAATGCAACCGACAAGAATACTTGTGAATAAATCAGAAGTTGATCTAGCTTAGCTTCATTTCCGCCATACATAAGTGTGAAGATAATAACTGGCAACAAAGCCAATCCACGCGTTACCAAACGTCGGAGCCACATTGGAACCTTCAAATGCAAGAATCCTTGCATGATAACTTCTCCAGTTAGAGTTCCCGTAATTGTTGAATTTTGACCTGAAGCTAACAAAGCAACGGCAAACAAAGTTGACAAGACTGGTGAGGCAACCGCCCCAGCAATCGTATTATCTTGTAAGGCGTTATACATAGCGCCAAAGGTTCCAACTTGATCAGCATGGCCAAAGAAAAGTGCAGCCCCTAGAATCAAAAGTAATGAATTAATTACAAAGGCTAATGACAATTGAATATTTGAATCCCAAGTCATGAAGCGTACTGCTTCTTTTAATTCACCCTTGTTTTCTCGATCAATCTTACGAGTTTGTGAAATTGAAGAATGAAGATACAAATTATGGGGCATAACTGTTGCTCCAATAATTCCCAAGCTCAACATCAAACGTGTTTCACCACCACCCATAGCATGCGAATTATTCATCGTTTGTAATGATGGTAAGTAACCCTTAAACATGGCCGCAATATCGGGTTGTGACAAAATAACAAGGTAAGCAAAGATGGCTAAAATTGTTAGAATCAAAGTCATGACAATTGCTTCGATTTTACGGAAACCGAACTTCATTAATAATAGCAATAAGAATACATCTAGTGCAGTTGTCAAAACTGAGGCAATCATTGACCAACCAAACAACAAGTGTAAGGCGATCGCTCCCCCAATAACTTCAGCAATATCAGTCGCCATTAAGGCCAACTCTGTCATAATCCAAAGTGCGATTCCGGTTTTTTTACCAGTTCGAGCTCGTGTGGCTTGTGCTAAGTCTTCCTGCTTAACCATTCCTAGCTTTCCAGCCATATGTTGCAATAGCATCGCAATTAGCGACGAAATTAGAATAATTGATAACAGTAGGTAGTGATATTGCGCCCCACCACCTACAGAGGTTACCCAGTTTCCAGGATCCATATAGCCCACTGCAACCAGTGCACCAGGTCCAGAGAAAGCAGCTAACTTATGCCAAAAGGATCCAGACATTGAGGCTTCAACGGAACCGTTGACTTCCTCTAAGCTCAAATCATCCCCAGCATCTTCAATCATGTGATGCTTCTTACTAGCTTCGACCATTTCAAATCTCCTTTTCGACTATTGAGATATTTGCATATCTGTACGTCTATTAAATTGTTTGACCATTTGATCTAGGAGCGAGTTCTACCGGTCTCGCAACTAACCTGTCCGTAATTCTAACCTAGGTCATTTTACGGTCTTTATTGAAAACTTGGCTAAATATAATTCATAAAGGTTTTCATTCAACCATTAGTTGAAAGCTTATGAATGATACCTAACTCGCGCCCTATCTCTTTTGGCTGGTCTTATTGTCTATCTAATTTCACAAATTGTCAATCATATTTTAAGATAGGTTTAATGTAAGCGTTATTTTTTATGATGTCAAATTTAACGAGTTTTCATACTTTTAAGATAGAGCCTAATATAGAGAAATTATATCGCCTAAACTATGTATATATATAACTAATAAATCTAATTTAAAAAACATTGGTTTATTTTTTTAATAGAGTATTAATTGTAATTTTTAATATCAAAAAAGGCCGTGATAATTTTATCGCGGTCTCTTTTAATTTAATATTTTTATATATTTTATTCTTTCACATCGGCGTTATATTTTTTCTCACCAACATGTTCTTCACCCAATGAAACGAAATCATATGATAGAGCAGCATTTCGTTTAAATTCAGCCAAACCATAATTAATAATTTCGTCAATTAATTCTGAATAGCTAATTCCTGAAACTTGCCACATTTGAGGGTAAAGTGAAATATTAGTGAAGCCTGGTAAGGTATTTGGTTCACCCAAGTATGGGGTTCCATCTTCATCTAACATGAAATCCATTCGCGTCAATCCAACCAAGCCCAATGCACGGTATGCTTTTAAGGCCATCGTTTCAATTTCTTTGACAGTTGCTTCTGGTAACTCAGCTGGTAACTCAAAAACCATCCCTGAAGCATCCACGAATTTATTATTATAATCATACCATTCGTCATTTTCGGGTAGAACAATTCCTCCGATTTTTGAAACACGAGGATGTTCATTTCCCAAAACAGAGATAAAGACTTCACGTGGACGCTTTAACCCAGCTTCCACCAAAACCTTATAGTCATATTGGAAGGCTTCTTTTAGGCCTTGTTGATATTCAGCCTCATTCGTTACCCGTGCAATTCCAACTGATGACCCTTGTTTAGCCGCCTTAACGAATAAAACATCCGTTCCCAGTTCCGCTACCAATTTTTCATATGAATATTCTTGACTATTTAAGTCCGTCAACAAAACATACTTAGTATTGCGAACTCCAGCATGATCTAAGATTCGCTTCGTCAAATCCTTATCAAAGGACATCGCAGAGGCAGCTGTTCCAGCCCCAATATAAGGCTTTTGTAACAAACGGAAAAGGGCTTGCAAAGTTCCATCTTCCCCTAAGTTTCCATGAACTACTGGGTAGAAAAGATCAATTTGATCAACTTTACCTAAATTAATAATTGGAGCCAATGGACTTGTCGTATCTAAATCCTTCATAGCTTCAGCCACAATTGGGTCTTCATCTTCACCCTCAAACACCCGCCATGAAACTTCTGGGTTCATAACATAACCAGCTTTTGAGATCAAAAAGATCGTTACATTATATTTTTCTTTATCCATTGCATCATAGATATTATGTGCAGAACGTTTTGAAACATCATGTTCTGATGAATTACCACCAAATAACATCGCCACATTTAATTTTTCGCTCATGGTTTTTATGCTCCTATTTTTCCTTTTATCTTACCTTAGTCTGAACAAATTTAATAGTTTTTTAAATCAAAAATGCACGCCCTTCATCCAAATATTCATATAACAAAGGCGGTAAATCTTTTTGTAACAAAATAGCGGCCAATAAATGCGTTTGATTATAATGTTGCGTCCAACTGTCATAATTTTCAGCTTGCATTTGTCGCATCAATTCAGGACGCCATTGCTTTAACTGTCGTAAAATATATTGTAAGTATAAATCGTTGATCTTAGCTAAATTAACTATATAACGGGCTATTCGCTCAACTTCACCCATCACTAATGGGGTTTTCACTCGTTTAACTCGTTCTACTAATAAAGTTTCCAAAAATATTTTGTCTGCTCGATCAACTTGAGCATTCACATTAATCTCATCTAATAAATTCCCTAAATGAGTAAAAGCATGGGCCCAACCTTTATCAGCTACATACCCACGTGTATCTCGCTCTAATACAATATAGATTCCGATTTTTTCAATTAACTCATTCCATTGATCATGATTCATTAACTTAATATGTTTCCGTCGGCCTGAATAAATTAACAAAGCCAGTAGGAAAATCGCAAAAGATCGTTGAAAAATACCGTCATTTTCAGGTTCATTAATATGGCTAAATAAAACTTCATCTTTTAGTAATTCACGCACCATCATTTGTTCTTGTACCAGGCTAAAAGCATCTTGTTGAATCCCTTGCATCAAAGCCATAAAGACACCTTGATCTCTAATTTGTGGATTTGTTTGCTTTAAACCAGCTAATAGAACCTTGATATCATTTTCAGTTAATTCGTTGACCGTTTGTTCAGCCAAATGTTGATTAAATTGATCAACTCGAGCCAACAATAACAACTCATCTTTCCCAGAAATTTGAGTCACCGGTGTGGATACATTAAATTCAAGATCATCAAGCATTTTACCGGATACTGGTCCTAATGAATCAAATAATTCTCCAGTATGAATTCGTTCACGCAAGTCGATCACTTGCGCTTTAATTTCATCAATTTGATTAACCATCATAGCGACCCCCTTTCACTTTAAATTACTTATCTCTAGTTTAATGCAAAAACCAAATTTAGTGAACTCTTCAATTTTCAATCATTTTCATTAACCCGATCCAAATAATTAAGATATAAATATAAGCTTAAACTTTATTAATAGAAATTAAAAAGCCAATTTAAGTTTTCCCTTTGAAAAAGAGCTCCTAAATTGACTAATATTATAAATGATTTTTACTCTGACAAATGGAAATAATAAGTCGAAATGGTAACATCTCGCTTTGCCAATGCCGTTCGTAACCGTAAACTATTTTGGTTATGCAAAGCATTTTGCCAAGATGAATGCGGAATAAACTGTGGAATCAAAACAGTTAGAGAACGATTTCGTTCTTTAGCCCCTTTAGATATTTCATCCACGAATCTTAACGCCGGAACCGTAATTGAACGATATGAAGTATGCACATCCACATAACGTACATCCGGGAATTCACGTTTGAATTCAACCCCTAAACGATATTCACGTTCTGGATTTGAATCAAATGAAACATGCAAAGCCATCACGTTATCCCCAATCGACTTAGCATAGTCGACTGCTTCAGCCGTCACTCGTGTGAGATTAGAAACTAAAATCACTACTTCGGATCCCTCATAATGTTGACGCTTAATTGGTTCCTTTGACAAGACACGTAATTGTTTTCCAATTTTACGATAATGTCCTCGGATACTCATAAACATGTACAATAAGATCGGCATAATAATCAAATATGGCCAAACGTTTGAGAAATGCAAAGAAAATAGAATAACTACTAATGAAGCTGAAATCGCAGCCCCAATAAAGTTAATAATTGCCTTACCCACCCAGAATCCATCACGTTCACGCCACCAATGAATAATCATTCCAGACTGAGACAAAGTAAAGGGAACAAAGACCCCGACCGCATACAGCGGAATCAAAGCTTCCGTTGATCCACCGAAAATCAAGATCAAGACAATTGAGCCCAAAGCGAGGGACACAATTCCATTCGAGTAGCCCAAACGATCGCCCTTATCCATATAAATATGGGGCATAAATTTATCTTTAGCCAAATTGTAAGCCAACTGTGGAAATGCTGAAAAACCAGTATTAGCTGCAACTGCCAAAATCAAAGCTGTGGAAATTTGAAAAATATAGAAAAAGGCGCCGTGTCCGAAAACTTTTTGCCCAATTTGAGCCAAAACAGTCAAATCAGAATCAGGCCTAATTCCATACCAATACGATAGAAAGGTAACACCACCAAAGAAGAAAGCCAAAATAATTGACATAATCACTAACGTTGATGCCGCATTATGTGCTTTTGGTTCCTTAAAGTTTGGCACTGCATTAGAAATGGCTTCAACTCCTGTTAATGAAGATGATCCACTTGAGAAGGCACGTAAAATTAAGACCAATGACAGTCCGCTAAAGCTAGTTCCAACCGCTGCTGGAGCTTGATATTCTACCTGGCCAGTCATAATATTGTACAATCCCACAATAATCATGATCACCATCATCACGATGAAAGCATAAACTGGTAAAGTCAAAAATCCAGCTGACTCACGAACCCCTCTTAGGTTTACAGCCATCAATAACAATACCAAGAGAATGGCAATCGCGATTGAGTAATGTCCCAGCCATGGAATGGCTGACGTAATCGCCGCTGTTCCAGCAGTTACAGAAACCGCCACCGTTAACATGTAATCAACTAAAAGTGATCCTCCGGCCACCAAGCCTGGTTTTTGACCCCAATTTCTAGAAGTGACCAAATAAGCGCCACCACCTGATGGATACTCATGAATAATTTGTTGATATGATAAAGTAATCGCTCCTAATAACACCAAAACCAAGATGGCAATCGGAATTTGAAGCCATAGCGCCATTGCACCGGCCGCAATTAAAGCGGTCGTAATTTGTTCTGTTCCGTATGCCACTGATGACAAGGCATCAGATGACAATAAAGCTAAGGCTTTCCCTCTGCTTAAATGTTGTGATCCTTCTTCCAACGTTTTTAATGGCTTCCCAATTAAAAACCGCTTCAAATAGCGCCACATACTAATTATCTCCTATTATTATTATTCCTACAAACTGCTATTCTAATCCATTTGTTTCGCTTTGTCTATGGCTTAGTTACCAATTAGATTAGTATAATTTTTCATAATAGAAACTATCATAATTTATTAAAAAATATATAAAAAGGCCCTTACATTTCTGATTTAACTCAACTCTTCGTCTCATAACGTTAGTTTAATTTCATCAATTCCATGCAGGGTCTTCTTATTTTGTAAAAAACATTAAGTGTAATTTGTTCTTTTAATCTTTCACGCTGAGGTTGATTTATCCTACTTCTTTACGGTTTGCTTGCGAGCATCATGTAAAGCTTTTAAAGCACGTTTACGTGTTTTAATGTTAGGACTCTTCATCTTTCGACGTGCTGAAGCTAAATCTAATCTTTCAGTCATAGGTATGATCTCCTTTTTAATGTGCTCGGTAAAAGGGACGGGATCAAAAATGATCCTAGCAATCCATTACTTACTATAAATAAGTGTAACTGATAAACTGTTTTTTTACAAGTAGCGTCATTTTATAAATAATGAAAAAATTCATCTAGATTTATTTTTAAGCTTTAATTTGCTTTTTTTCTCGTTCAATATCACGTTCCATCAAAGGGCCTAAATAATTTCCAGTGTATGATTTTTTAGTTCGGGCAATTTTTTCTGGCGTTCCTGCCACCAAAATTTTACCGCCACCTTCACCACCTTCGGGACCCAAATCGATCACCCAATCAGCTGTCTTAATGACATCAAGATTATGTTCAATCACTAAGACGGTATTTCCACTATCAACTAAACGTTGTAGAACTTCAAGTAACCGTGAAATATCATCTACATGTAGTCCCGTTGTTGGTTCATCCAAAATATAAATTGTTTTACCTGTTGATCGGCGTTGTAACTCTGAGGCCAACTTCATTCGTTGGGCTTCACCACCAGATAAGGTCGTAGCTGCTTGCCCTAATTGCACGTAGCCCAAGCCCACATCCACAATCGTTTGAAGTTTACGTCGAATTTTTGGAATGGCATTAAAGAAATCTAAGGCTTGTTCTGCCGTTAAGTCTAATACTTGTGCGATATTTAGGCCACGATAAGTTACTTCTAATGTTTCAGAATTAAAACGCGTACCACCACACACTTCACATTTAACATAGACATCTGGCAAGAAGTTCATCTCAATCTTCAAGACGCCATCGCCTTTACAAGCTTCACAGCGTCCTCCCTTAGTATTGAATGAGAAGCGCCCTTTTTTGTAACCTCGCATTTTAGCTTCATTCGTTTGTGCGAACAAATCACGAATATCATCAAAGACGCCTGTATAAGTAGCTGGGTTAGAACGTGGAGTCCGACCAATTGGACTTTGATCAATATCGACAATTTTATCCAATTGCTCCCAACCAGTCATTTCTTTATATGCCCCAGGCTTTTCAGTGTTTCGATTAATTTCGCGCTTCAAAGCTTTTTTGATCACTGAATTAACTAATGATGATTTTCCTGACCCAGATACACCGGTCACAACAACAAATTCACCCAACGGAATATCAACATCAACATTCTTTAAATTATTTTCACTGGCGCCTTTAATCGTCAAAAAATTACCATTTCCAGTACGGCGCTTTTTAGGCACTGGAATAAATTTCTCACCTCGGAGATATTGACCAGTAAGCGACCGTGGATTATTTCGAACCTCTTCAGGTGTTCCGTAAGCCATGATTTCACCACCATGTTCACCAGCTCCTGGTCCTACATCAATTAAATAATCAGCGGCTAACATGGTATCTTCATCATGTTCAACCACAATCAAAGTATTTCCCAGATCTCGCATTTTTTGTAGCGAGGCAATTAATCGATTATTATCGCGTTGATGCAAACCAATTGAAGGCTCATCCAAAACATACATGACCCCTGACAAATTAGAACCAATTTGCGTAGCCAAACGAATTCGTTGGGCTTCACCTCCAGAAAGAGTCCGAGCTGAACGAGATAACGTGAGATATTCTAGACCAACATTTTTCAAAAAGTTTAAACGATCTCGAATTTCTTTGGTAATTGGCCGAGCAATTTCTGCATCTTGTTCGCTAAATTGAAGATTGTCAAAGAAAGCCAGTTCATCTTCAATTGGCATTGCTGAAACTTGTCCAATATGCTTTTCGCCAATTTTAACAGATAGGGCACCTGCATTTAAACGATAACCATGACAAGTACTACATGGCAAAGCAGTCATATAGCCACGCATCACTTCTCGAGTAAAATCAGAATTAGATTCTTGATAACGTCGATTGATATTATTAATAACTCCTTCAAATTCAGAGTCAACATCACGAACACCACCAAAATCATTTTTATAGTGGAAGTGGAAAGTCTTTTCTCCTGCTCCATACAAAATAAAGTTTTTTTGTTCATCTGTTAAATCTTGAAAGGCAATGTTCATTGGGATATCAAATTGATCAGCAAATTGACGCAACATTTCTGGATAATACTTAGATGAAATTGGATTCCAAGCCGCAATTGCTCCCTCTTCAAGGGTCAGGGTTTGATCGGGCACTACTAGTTCAAGGTCAACTTCTACCTTCACCCCTAGTCCTCCACAAACTTCACAAGCTCCCATGGGAGCATTAAATGAAAACAAAGCAGGCGAAAGTTTTCCAACTCCAAAGTCCTTCAGTGCCCCCGTATAGTGATCCGAAAATTGTAGTATTGAGCCATCAACTACAGCAACTGAAACTACTCCTTCAGCCATGTGCATTGCTGCTTCAAATGATTCAAAAAGGCGGGTTCGCGAAGAGTCACGTAAAACAATTCGATCAACCACAATTGATACATCATGGTATTTATTTTTATCTAATTTTATATCTTCGGAAATATCATAAAGTTCACCATCCACCATGACACGGATATAACCTTCTTTTTTAATCCGTTCAAAAGCAGTAGCATGTGAACCTCTTTTATGCCGCACAATCGGTGACAAGATTTGCAACTTACTACCTTCAGGTAAGTTTTCTGTTAAATAATTCAACATTTGATCAATCGATGGTTTAATAATTGTTCCATCAGCTGGTTGATCAGGTTTTCCAACTCGTGCATACAAAAGCCGATAATAATCATTAATTTCAGTAACCGTACCAACTGTTGAGCGCGGATTTTTAGAAGTTGTCTTTTGATCAATAGAAATAGCTGGACTTAGTCCATCAATGGAATCAACATCTGGCTTATCAGACTGCCCTAAAAATTGACGAGCATACGCAGATAAGCTTTCTACGTAACGGCGTTGTCCTTCTGCATACAAGGTATCAAAAGCCAACGAGCTTTTTCCTGAACCGGATAAACCAGTTACAACCACAAACTTATCTCGAGGCATCTTCACATCAACATTTTTCAGATTATGTGTACGCGCCCCGTGAATTGTAATCCAATCATTTGCCATTACCTTTCCTCTTTCCATTTGTTTTTATTACTAATATTATACCAAAAAATTAAATAAAACCTAATTTTATACCAAATCTCCATCGAAGATTAGGTTTTACAACATTGATCCTAGTATTAAGCTAAGTTCTTAAATAATTTATTTATCGCTGAAAAAAGACTAGGACATAATTTTGTCCTAGTCCCTATATTTAAAATTTTTAAAGCTCAAATCATCTTAATTAATCTTATTTTCATTTCTAGCCTACCAGTTTAGCAAATCGTTGAAACATTTTGATTAATCATGCTTTTTTAAGGGTTAATTAATTTACATTCGTTTGATTTTACTAATCTTCATTCAGATCTAGATATTGCTTAACATCATATTTACCTTTAGGCACACGCGGATAAAAGACGTCCAATAATGACCAGTATGCCACAATGAAAAAGATAATCAAAAAATGCCAACCAATCACACCCACAGCATTTCCATAAACATTAGTGTAAGTATTAATTAATCGTCCTTTTTCAATAAAAACAACTATTTCTTCAACCAAGACAATTAAAATTGTCAAAGCTAGTGCTGCGCAGAGAACCATGATCACCATTAAAATCACCGAAATGATATGTTCGATCATTTGTTGCCACCAACTTTTATTTTGATGTTGCAACATACCAAACTCCTTCCAAATTACAGCAATAGTTCAAATTCTAAATTATTGTATTGATCGCGCTCGCGAATTTGGTGATACCCAAATTCTTGTGAATGACGAGCTAATAGATCAGTTTCCCAAATAATTTTTTCAGCATTATCGGAAAACATTTCTTCTTTCAGGCGATTGATCAACGCCAAAATTTGACTTCCATCTTCGGCGGTCATTGAAACATAGGCACGTTCATCATTCCCATATTTTTTTGAAATTCGCTTTAATTCAACATTCATCACTTGCCGCGTATATGCTGGATTTCGATTTAAGCGCACGCTGAAGATAATGTGATTAAAGTGTCCATCTCGACTGTATTGTAAAAGCATTGCTAAAAATCGTTCTGCTTCTACCTTATTTGCTTTTTTTGCCATTTTTAATCCTCTAATTATATTATATTGTTATCGACTTTATTTAAACTTGTACCCGATATTCATTTTTCATTCATTTTCTATTTTAGCATGAATTTATAAATTCTTCGGCGGATTAAAGAATTTATTACCGGTGCCATCTTAAATACATTTGTCCCAATTGCCTTTGCCGACGCTTAAAAGTTGTCCTTGGTAAATCTAATCGCTGACAACGTTCATTAATTTTCGCCTCAGGAAATTTAACCATATCGTTAAAAATAACTTTAAGTTCAGTCGTTGGTAAAATTTGAAAGAAGTTAATTAGGTCTAAAGAAAAATCAAATTGTTTAGCTGAAACACGATCAGCTAATTCAGGTTGAAAAGTATTCTGCACTCGAGTCTGCAATGCCTGATTCCGAGCCTGTTTTCGTCCAAAATCTCGCATTAAATTAATTAATACCATAAACAAATATGGATTTTGTTGGGCCTTTAAGTCAGGTTGGCTTTGTAGTAAAGACCAAATTTTTTCCCGACAGACCTGTTGACAATCTTCGAAATCTGGATTACTCCGATAAATATGTTGATGTTGTAAAACACCGCCAATAATTTGTTCAAAATCTTCTACGCCTACCGTCTAATTTATTTCCTCCAATCATACTGTGCTAATTGGATTAACGTTATTTAACTGTTATTTTAACCAATTTTTTTTTGAATATGCCAATTAAGTTCAATTAATTTTATTACCTGAATATTTAAATCACTACAACCATCATGCAAACTAGCATCAGGCATTTAATTAAAACTTTTAGTTAGACAAAAAAGAGGTATGGAGCATATCCTGTTCCATACCTTGAAAGATTCAATTGAAATTCTGTTAAATCATCACTTAAACAAATTTTTAATTTTCACGACGATAAGCTAATAACTGATGGCTAATATCAGATGTTTGTTGATAGATCTGCTTATAAATTGGATAAATTTGCGCATATTTGGCTACATTTTCTGCATTAGGTTCATAGACTTGACCAAAGCTAGCAAATTGTTCCGCTGCTTGTTCAACGCTTTCAAACCAACCAAGACCAACAGCAGCCAAAATAGCTGCTCCCATTCCTGGACCTTGCTCATTTTCAAGTACAATCACCTTCTTATTGAAAATATCAGCTTGAATTTGGAGCCATAGGGCAGATTTAGCACCACCACCAGAGGCAATAACCGTATCAAAATGGGTTCCAGCTGCTTCATAAATTTCGAAAATATCCTTGAATGAGAAGATAATCCCCTCTAACACTGAACGAACGAAATCATAACGTTGATGCATCGAATCAATTCCTAGCCATGATCCACGAATATCACCATCGGCATAAGGCGTTCTTTCCCCCACAATATATGGAGTGAAAAGGAGTCCATTCGCTCCAACTGTTGATTTTTTAGCACTGGCAACTAAATCATTGAAGTCTTCTTCTGGAGCAAAACGATTCTTAAACCAGTTCAACGAATGTCCCGCTGCTAAAGTTACACCCATTGAATAATATTTATTGGGAATTGCATGATTGAAAAAATGAATTTTACCATGGTAATCTACCTCAGCATTATCTTCATATTTCAATACAACACCTGAGGTTCCAATCGATGACCAAACCATATTTGGCTTTAAAATGGCTGATCCAATTGCTCCAGCTGCATTATCTGCTGCACCACCAAAAACTTGAGTATTAGTATTGAGGCCTGAAAATAGTGAATATGATTCTGAAATATATCCAGCTGATTCAACACCTTGAATAATTGGTGGAAAGAATGATGCTGGTAAATCAAAGGAAGCTTGAATTTCAGTAGACCAGTCTCCTTTTGCGACATCCAACATCACAGTTCCAGCTGCATCAGAAATTTCCATTGCTAATTTGCCGGTCATTCGGTAACGCAAATAGTCTTTGGGTGTAACAAAAGTTTGAGCAGCTGCAAAAATATTTGGCTCGTTTTCTTTAACCCACAAAATTTTTGGCAAAGTAAAGCCCTCTAAAGCTTTATTTCGAGTAATATTAATAAACTCATCACCCATTTTATCCGCAATTTCTTGTGTCTGTTGACTCGTACGAGTGTCATTCCACAAAATAGCAGGACGTAAAACTTGTTTGTTTTGATCTAGTAAGACTAAGCCATGCATTTGACCTGAATATGAAATTCCTTTAATAGCTTCGACATCAATTCCGTCTTTTAAAATCAATTCCACAATAGCAACAGTAGTTCCATTTACCCAATCTTCCGGATTCTGTTCTGAAAAACCTGGTTTAGGTTGTGATAATGGATAATCAAATGAACGTTGCGCCACAATTTTACCTTTACGACTAACCGCTGAAACTTTAACCGCTGAAGTTCCCAGGTCAACACCTAATACTAATTCTTCCATTATTTTTCTCCTATAATATATGTCTGAATTCAAGTCAATTGATTTAAAAAGGGCCGGACTATTTTATAGTCCAGTCCCCTTTACTAATTTATTAAAATTTTAACCAGCTTACTTTTTAAATGTTTCACCTAATACTGAATAAATGTAATTATTTAATGAGGCCTTGATCGCTTCGATTCGACCTGACTTAACAGTATCGAGAATTTCACTATCTTCCTTATTCAAAATATACTTTTCCATATCAGCAAAGGTTACCTTACCAGCTTCAAAGTCAGCACCAATTCCGGAATCAAATGATGCATAACGATTCTTCAAAATATTTTCAAAGAAGTTGTCTTGAACCAGCTTGTAGGCAACACGGAATCCAGCAGCGTATACATCCATTCCTGCCATATGACCGTAGAACAAATCTTCCATTGTAAATGATGAACGACGAGCCTTAGCATCGAAGTTTAATCCTCCAGTTGGCAAGCCACCATTCTTGATGAACTCATACATTACCAAAGTTGCTTCGTAGATATCATTAGGGAATTCGTCAATATCCCATCCAGTTTGCTTATCACCCATATTAGCATCTAGTGAACCTAGCAATCCAGCCTCTCGAGCAAAGCGTGCTTCGTGTTCATAGGTATGACCAGCTAAGAATGCGTGGTTTCCTTCCAAGTTCAACTTAAAGTTATCTTGAAGACCATATGTGTATAGGAATGAAATTGTTGTTTGAACATCAGTATCATACTGATGAGTCGTTGGTTCTTTTGGCTTTGGTTCCAACAAGAATTGACCAGTGTAGCCAATTTCTTTTGCGTAATCAATTGCTAACTTATAAAAGTCAGCAATATGATCTAACTCACGCTTAGTATCAGTATTCAAAAGTGAATCGTAACCTTCACGACCACCCCAGAAGACATATGACTCAGAGTTCAAACGCTTAGCAATTTCAAGTGAATGCTTGATTTGTGCTCCAGCATAAGCAAAGACATCAGCGAAAGGTGCAGTTGCTCCACCAGAAACGAAGCGCTTATTGGTGAATAATGATGAAGTATTCCAAAGCAACTTTTTACCAGTCCGCTTCATCTCAGCTTCGATCATATCAACGATAATGTCCAAATTAGCATTAGTTTCAGCTAAAGTCTTTCCTTCAGGAGCTAAATCACGGTCATGGAAAGCGAAGTATTCTACCCCCAACTTATCCATAAACTCAAACATATATTTAACCTTTGACTTGGCATGTTCCATATCTGACATGTCATCTTGACCATTTTCATCCCAAGGACGTACTGCAGTTCCTTCACCAAATGGATCAACCAATCGTTGGTCCATTGTGTGCCAATAAGCAACTGAGAACTTTAACCAGTCTTTCATAGCCTTAGTTTCACCATTAATAGTGAATTCTTCATCTGCATTATAGAAGTTATATCCCTTAGATTGTTCAAAATCCAAGCCCTTCTTACCACCAATAAATTCTACCTTAGGAAAATCAAATAATTCTGCCAAAATCTTACCCTCCAAAATACTTTAATTTATAATTTTTGTTTGGTTGGTTTTTTCGCCCAACTAACTTACAATTTCCATTATAAGCACCTGTTAATAATTATGCAAGCGTTTTCACTAGATTTATTTTTACCCAGCTAACTTTTCATTCATTTCTTTCACTTTAGCATCTGTCAATGGATACATAGTCATCACACCAACCGCAATGATAGATAGAACGATTGGTGCAACCATCTCATCTGAGACTTTCCGTAATTCCAGAAAAAAGATATACTTAACATATATGATATATATTAGGTTTTTTTACGATATCACTTATACATAAAATGCCTAATTAACTCAAATTTCTATACTAGGAGATTTTAATATTTATGGTTTCTAAAATCGATCAAGATTCGATGCGTGAGACAAACCGTCAACTAATGCTTCAAGTTCTTTTTAATGCTGAGAAAACATCACGCGTTGAAATTGCCGATAAAGTTAATCTACATAAATCAACGATTTCATCAATTTATCGTAATTTAGAAGAAGAAGATTTTATTGAAGAACTGGGGGATGGAGTTGCATCCAACTCCGGTGGTCGCCGCCCCAAATTAATTCGCTTCAATCACAACTATGGATATATCGTAACTTTTGATCTTAGTAGAGGTCACTTGCGTTATTTAGTGGCTAAGATTACTGGTGAAGTGCTTCAAAATGGAGAATTTCAAACTCGTAACCTTCCCATCGATAATATTCAACAATTAGCTATCGATTTCATCAAAAGTCTGGATGATTTAGGCACTAATCATGGTCTCATTGGTATTGGTATTGGCATCCACGGAGTTGTCTTCAATAACACCATTCGTTATGTTCCTTATCATGAAGACTTATTGAACTTAAGTTTGGTTGAGAACTTGGAAGATCAATTCCAAGTTCCTGTTTATCTAGAAAATGAAGCCAACTTAGCTGCAATTTACACTCGTGATTTTCAAGGCCATCTTCTTGAACCCAATATGTTAAATTTTAGTACCCTAAATATTCATGACGGGATTGGTTCAGGCATGATCCAAAATGGCCAACTCTTTATTGGTAAACGAGGTGAAGCTGGAGAAGTCGGTCGTTCAATCACTTTTAAAACTGATTTCGGACCCACTGAACAACCTGTACACTTAGAAGATTTATTTTCAGAAGAATCACTCCTACATCGCACCGCTATTAAATTAAAAACGCAACAACTCACTCGCCAAGAATTTTGTTCGCTGGTGGATCAAAAAGATCCAATTGCCACTGATATGTTAAAGCATTGGCTTCAATCCTTAGCTATGATTTGTTATAACATGGCACAACAATCTGCCCCAGATGCGATTTTTCTTTATTCCCGAATCATTACCCTGCGTCCAGAGTACTTTGATCAATTACAAAAATACTACCAAGCGATTGTTCCTGCATCTGACACAAAAATTTTATTTGCCCATCAAACCGTTGATAAGGCAATCTTATTAGGCGGAGTTGCTTTAGTCACTCGGAAGTTACTTAATTTTGATAATTTCAAATTAACCTTCCATTAAATTTATCAAATCACCTATTTTTTTAAATTTCATTTTTATATTAGCTAGTTTTTTTGAAGTATAAGTAAGCCTTTTTAAATTAGTAAAAATATAATAAAAAGATCGAGACATTTTGTTTCGATCTTTTTATTATATTTTTCAAATTAATCTGATTATACAATAGTTATTAAGCCAATCTGATCAATATAAAAGAACCCATGAAGCCTAATTTTACGACTACCATGGATTCTATAAATTTAATTTAAATATTATCTTACTTCAGCTCCATCGCTATATCCATCAGCATGAGCTTTTGACCGCAAAGTTGCTTCGATTGATTCCAATGAACGATTTCTAGTTTCAAAGGTATATTTTTTAATGAACCAAATTGCTACGAAACATAGAAGTCCATAAATAATGAAAAGCTTAGCAATTCCTTGTCCCTCAGCGTTAACTGAATGGGCAGGGGTAAAGGCAATTAATAGCATTGGGAATGATTGTGAAACAGCAAAGTTTGCTGTCCAATTAATAACAGCCCCAAATGAGTTACCCAATCCACGAATATTCAATGGGAAAGCTTCACCAATCATTACCCACATAACAGGTCCCCAAGTTGCAGAGAAGAACGCAATGTACAAGGTTAAAGCAATCACACAAATCCATGATCCGAAGTTTCCTCCTCCGGCCTTCAAAACTAGCATGGCAGTTGACATAACTAATAGTGAAGCTCCCATTCCTAAGGCACCATACGTCAACATTTTTTTACGATCAATTTTATCCATAATCTTAACCGCAATAGCCGTCACAATCACATTAAATATTCCAATTACAATATGTGATTGGAGAGCGAAATGTTCGCTGAATCCAGCTGAAACGAAAATCTTTGGTGCATAGTACAAAACCGTATTACATCCCATAACCTGTTGGAAAATAGCAAGTCCTAATGCCATAATCAAAACTGGACGGGCCATTGGTCCAAATAATTCTTTATATCCACCAGAGGGCATTTGAGCCTGTAATTTAATATCATGTAACTCCTCTTGAACCACTTTTGGATTAGAATTAAACGTTTCCAAAACGCTTTGGGCTTCTCGATCTTTTCCTTGCTTCACTAAATATCGTGGTGATTCAGGCAAAGTTAATCCACCAAAGAATAACAATGCAGCTGGAATAGTTGCTAACCCAAGCATCCAATGCCAACCAACATGTGATGATAGTCCGAATAGCCCGTGTGGTGAAAGCCATTCATTCGAGACATAAGCTAAGAAAATTCCAGTCATGATCATTAACTGGAACAAAGTCCCGATTCCTCCACGCTTATCAGCAGGAGATAATTCAGCTAAATATGTTGGAATCAAAGCTGACGCCGCCCCAACTGCCACTCCCAACAAGACTCGAGAAGTAACTAACATGGCATAATTGAGACCAATTCCTGATCCCATCGCTCCAACAAAGAAAATAATAGCAGAAGTTAAAAGTAATTTCTTTCGTCCAAGCTTATCCGACATTGGACCAATGATGGCTGCTCCTAAGATCGCCCCCAAAAGGACCGAAGCAGTAATAAATCCATCTTCAAATGAACCAGCTCGGATTCCGAGCTCTTTTCCAATAAAAAGCATGGCACCAGAGATAACCCCTGTGTCATATCCAAACAATAACCCACCTAGGGCTCCGAAAAAATAAATCCAACTAGTTGACATGTGTTTTTTACTAGCCATGACTATTTTGCCTCCTAAAAACAAAAAATAAAAATTAACAATAAAGTAAATGTAAACGCTTACTTATTTACAACATTTATCTTACTCTAGTTAGTTGGTTCTCGCAACCAACTTTTTAAAATTTAAAAAAAGTGGTCTCCAAAATTATTTGGAAATCCACTTAGATGTTTTTATAATTAATCTTTTTCTAATTTGTCCATAATTTCTCGACGATACTTATTCCATGCTGGTAATAGGCACAAAACTGATGCTAACCATGCCAATGGATTAGAGAGACTAGCGCCAAAGAATCCAAACCAGATGACAAATACGAAAGCTCCAATGGAACGAGAAATCATCTCCGCAAATCCAGCCATAGTCGGTGCTTTAGTATTCCCCAATCCTTGTAAGGCATATCTTAATATAAATAGAACCCCCAAAATTGCATAAAACGGTCCGTTAGCCCAAAAGAATGTCTGAGCCAAATGCTGAACAGCAACAGCATCTCCGCTATTTGATTCCAAAAACAATTTAACTAAATAACGACCAAAAAGGATTTCAAAAATGCCTAGTAAAACTCCAAAGCCAATATTAATTTTCAAAGCTTGGCGCATTCCTACCAAAATTCGGCGATACTCTCCTGCTCCATAATTTTGTGCCACATAAGTTGCCATTGTAACTCCAAATGACATTAAGACTAGGACTAAAATTTGATCAACCTTGGAAGCCGCCGTATATCCGGCCACAGAGTCTGTTCCCAAAGAGTTGATTGCTGCTTGTAAAGTCATCGATCCAATTGCAATAACAGATTGTTGGAACCCCATAGGCAATGCCGCTGCAAGATGAATTTTAATTTCGGTAGAGTCCCACTTTAAATCTTCTTTTGTTATATGCAAAACTGGCATAAATTTGGTAATATGCCACCAACTAGTGAGCGTTGAAATCGCATAAGCCACTACAGTTGCCAAAGCTGCCCCTGCAGTCCCCCAGTGAAAGACTAATATGAATAATAGTTCCAATAAAATATTAATAATCATTCCTAAAATCAAATGATAAAGGGGAGCCCGCGAATTACCGACGGCTCGCATTTCATTAGCTAAAATGTTATACCCAACTTGAGTCACAACTCCACCCCAGATAATTACGATGAAGGCATAAGCCATTTCAAAAATATTATTCGGTGTCTGCATTAAAATCAGCAAACCGCGGAGACCTACCACCCCGATTAACGTTAAGAAAACAGTAATCACTCCTGAGGCTAGAATACTTTGTCCAAATGAGCGTCTCACTCCTGCCCAATCTTGAGCACCATAGCGTTGCGCCGTTATAATGGACATTCCTGAGGTCACGCCACCGACAAACCCTAGTGCCAAAAACATCACTGAACCTGTTGACCCAACTGCAGCTAAAGCCTTAACCCCTAAAGTTTGCCCCACAATTAACGTATCAATAATGTTATATAAATTTTGAAATAAATATCCCACGATAATTGGCAATGTAAACATCATGATTAATTTAACCGGATTTCCCTTTGTTAAATCTTGCATCTTCCTACTACTCCCTCATCTCTTTCTTTACTCCTAATCAGGTCAATAATCTTTTATTAATATCCTAACAATCCGATTAGTCTCTCCAAATTACAACATGTATCTGACCTAATTTTCATGCTTTTAATTTAACATTTTTAAACTTAATATAAAACACCCCAAAAGTTAAAATAACTCTGGGGTGTCCAATAGTTTAACATATGATAACTTTTATTTCCGTTGTTTTCTAATCTCACGTGGTAATGATCCATAATACTGTTCAAATAATTTAGTACCTAAGCGAATATTTTTGACACCATTGTCTGAAAAAATATTATGAATCGGTTTATCACTATTAACCACCTCAAAGTGGACATGTGAGAGACGGACTAAGTAAATGTACCGATTCAAAGAAATCCCCGTCTTTTGTTTAAAAAAGCGACTTAAATAGTCAGGATTATAATTGAATTTCTGAGCGAGATTATTTACGGTAAGTACCATTGAATAACGTTCATTGATATCGGATAAAACTTCTTTTAAACGATTATTTTGCCCAACGTTAACGACCACACTATCCTGACCATATTTAGTAAAAATCAAATACAGACAATGTAACATCAATTCATTGAACTTGAACCGATAACCACTAATCTTGTGTTGATAAACGTGAGCCATCTCTTGTAATGCTACAACAATTTCTTGATACTCAGAATCAAACCGGTCCTTTTTATGAATAGTAAATAACATATTTTCAGGATTATCCCAGTATTTTTCCAAATAAGAAACTGGAATTTGTAACACTATGGAACAATTTTTTTCATGACTCGACGAATGTAGTACCCCAGATCCGATCGCAATGAACTCACCTGGTTGTAAGACAACATCATGTCCTTCATAACTAAAAGTTACCGTTCCAGATAAAACTGAGACAATTTCAACATGCCGATGCCAATGAGGTGGCTTAAAACCTGGTTCTTCACGTGAGACAAAAATCCGCACATCTACATCGTTATTATTAACGACTACCTCATATTCACCACCCTTTTCGGCCGACATAATTAATCCTCTGATTTCATCTTTTTAATCAATTTTTTTCCATACTGGCAAGCTCAAATAATCATAATTTTCAGCCATCCATTGTCCATGAGTGTCGATTTTAATCTCACGACCATCAATCACATGTTGCCAATGTCCAGCTGGAAGATAGTAATCAACATCCCCATCTTCACTCATCACTGGTGCCACCAAAAGGTCAGAACCAAACATATATTGGCGATCAAGATCAGCACAATTGGCATCATCTGGGAATTCAAGATACATTGGTCGCATCAATGGAATTCCCGCAGCAACTGATGCCTTAGCTTCACTGTAGATATAAGGCATCATATCTTGCTTTAGCTTCGCAAAGTTACGTGTAACATCAACTGCTTCTTCATCAAAGAGCCATGGCACCCGATATTGAATATTACCATGGTAACGAGAATGACTTGATAGTAATCCAAATTGAGTCCAACGCTTATAAATGGCGGCACTAGCATTTTCTTCAAATCCGCCTATATCATGACTCCAGAAAGTAAATCCTGATGACATCAAACTTAAGCCACCTCGCAAGGTATCAGCCATTGAATGGAATTGGCTCAAGTTATCTCCACCCCAGTGAACCGGATATTGTTGTCCACCGACAGTTGCTGAGCGGGCGAAGACCACAGCTTCATCATCACCCTTCTCTTGCTTCAAAAGCTCAAAGACGGCCTTATTGTAACGATGTGTGTAATAGTTATGTTCACCTTCTGGATTATTACCATTATAATAAACCGCATCATGCATTGGAATTCGCTCACCAAAGTCAGTTTTAAAGCAGTCCACACCCATATCTAGTAGATTTTTCAATAATCCTTGATACCATTGTACGGCTTCTGGATTAGTGAAATCAACAATGGCGTTTCCGGGTTGCCACAAATCCCATTGCCAAACGTTACCATCAGTCCGCTTAATAAAGTAACCCTTTTCCTTACCAATCTTGAATAAACGTGACTTTTGTGAGATATATGGATTAATCCAAACACAAACTTTCAAACCTCGATCATGCAATCGCTTGATCAAACCTTCTGGATCTGGGAATTGTTCTTTATCCCATTCAAAATTACTCCACTCAAAGCCTTTCATCCAGAAACAATCAAAGTGGAAAACTGACAAAGGAATATCACGTTCAAACATTCCATCAATAAACTTCATAACCGTTTCTTCGGAATAATCTGTTGTAAATGATGTTGAAAGCCACAAACCAAAAGTCCATTCTGGTGGCAAAGTAGAACCACCCGTCAACTTATTGTACTTACCCAAAACATCCTTAGGCGTTTCTCCAGCGATTACATAATATTCTAAGTTCTCACCTCGCGTTGAGAAGCTAACACGATCAACGACTTCTGTTGCTACTTCAAAGCTAGTAGGTTGGCTTTCATTTACAAAGACTCCATAATAGGTCCCTTTGGCATCCTTTGAAATTCCTGCTTTAGCTGCAATGTAAAATGGAATTGCCTTATAACTTTGGTCTGAACCAGTTCCACCATCACGATTAATGATATCAATTGTTTGACCATTTTTAACAAATGGGCCAAATGTTTCACCGAAACCATAAACCTTGGTCCCAGGTAGCAAGCTTAATTGCTCACGCATATAGTGGTCAGCACGAGTAACTTGACGATCACTTACCATAGCCTGTGCGCCAACAACAGTATTAGGATGCATTACTTGACCTAGTTGTTGACCTGACAGATCATCAATAGAACCTTGGGCCTTAAATTCCGAGCCTGTAATACGCTTATCTTTATAATTGAAATCAAGGTTAAATTTATTATGCATATCAACCGTTAATTCCAAGTCTCCACTCTTATAATGAGCTTTTTGATCGTCAACATTGATTTCAGGATTTACGTTTTGGGTCGTTAATTCATATAAAGGATTATGATCGTTTTGATCAAAATGCTTCAACTCAACCCCAATCACATCAGGCGCAGGGCTGAATACTGACATGGTAGTATTACCAACATCCAACATATCACTCCGCGAGGCCAATCGTTGGTAACTTGCATTTACTATTAAAGTTTCACTGCTTTTTTCAGCTTCTTTCGCTGTTAAAATCGAAGTATCGAATGCTTCAATCGGTGAATTAATAATGTATTCATCTTTTCCTAACCAATATCCATTTGAAAATTTCATAATTTATACCCTCTTTTATATTTTTTATGATAATTCTGCAGCTTCACGCTGATGCTTATTCTCCAAATCACTAACCATTTGTGGTTCTAGCTTATCCACATTATTGAATAATAAGACCAAACCAGAAGCCACATATCCAATCAATGGAATCCAGATAAATCCTAACCGGATTGCATCAAGCGCTGATGCAGTTTGCCCAGCAGATGATCCGGCATTTGCGGCAACGTACCCACCACCAGCCAAAACAGCTGAAAGTAACATACTTCCTAATCCCATTCCTAGCTTGGCACTAAATGAACTAAATGAAGTTACGAATCCTTCTGCTCGAATTCCGTTCTTCCACTCTCCAAAATCAACAGCGTCAGAAAGCATTACGGCAATTAAAGCTCCCACTAATCCATAACTGATGTAGTAAACTAACATTCCAAACAAGATCATCGGAACATTACCATTCATTTGATCCGCAAAATGTAATATCACTTGTGAAATGGCAGTTCCTACCATCCCGATAAACATAGTATTACGCTTACCAATGCGCTTTGAGAAGAATGGTACCATTGCTGTCGAAATCAAAGTGATGATCGTTCCGGCTAGTACCGCACTTCCCAATGCTTCATTATGTAGAACATATTTGAAGTAATATGGTAGTGAGCTTTGACGAATGGCAAAGCTTCCCCAATACACAAAATTGATGAAAATGATAATTGCCCAAGGATAATTTCCTTTTAAAGCTTTAATTGATTCACGCATTGGTACTGAACGATTTGAATCTTTAGTTACCACACGTTCACGTGTTCCCTTGAAAGCTGTCATCAAGCAAATTATAGTTACGATTCCAAGAATCACTGCCCAGATAAACCAACCAGTTGCTGAGGTTGAAGGATTTGAGTTTTGCTTATCGAAAATTCCAGCGAAGAATGCAACAGCTGGCAAAGTTAATGGTAGGAAAACCGCTGCACCCAAGTTTCCAAAGAATTGACGAACCGTTGAAAGGGTTACTCGTTCTTGTGGATTGCTAGTCATGGCTGGCAAAATTGAAGTGACAGGAATATTAATTCCTGAATATAAAACCTTCGCTCCAATATATGCAACGTAAATCCAAACAATCTTCCAAGTCATTGGCAAATTTGGTGCTGAGAATGACATAATACAGAATAGTGCAAATGGCACTGAGAACCAGAGCCAGTAAGGACGAGACTTTCCCCATTTTGTGTGTGTCCGGTCAATAAATTGGCCCCAAACCACACCGTCAATTGAATCAATAATTGCAGTTAACGCAAACAGTCCAGCAACAACTGAGGCTTTAATCCCCATTGTATCGGTACTAAACACCATAAAATATGTTCCTACAATTTGAAAAATTGTATTACAGCCAAAATCTGACATGGCATAAGCTAGCCGTTCCGGCCATTTAACTTGATTACCATTATTCATAACATTTCTCCTTAGAGTTAGCTTATTTATAAAATAATAAAAACATTTTTGTTTCGTGTAAACGCTTACAAATTTTATTATTATGCAGCTTTTAAAAATAATCAATTCAATTGGCCTAAACAGTAAGGAACCGCATAGTTATAGGTAAGATATGTACATTTATTGGTATTTCCTAACAACCAACTTCGATATAGTAAAAGAAATTAAAAAAGGACATCATTTTTATAAAATAATGTCCTTCATATATTTTTAAAGCTTGATCAATTAATCTTAATTATTAAAGAATAAATAAATAGCTAGTAACACTGCGCAAATCCCCACAAAGAGTTTTAAGAGTCGATCTGGAAAATACAACATAATTTTAGGCCCAACGTATCCACCAATAAACATACCAATTCCCATGACTATTATCGTACTCCATTCAACAGAAACGTTAGCTTGATAGATAATCAAAGATAAAAGATTAGTCATCATTGTTGTAAAATTTTTAATCGCATTAATTTCGACAAAACTGGCTGGAATTAATAACAATAAAACTGAAACAAGCATTAATCCTGCACCTGATCCAAAATATCCGATATAAATACCAACTAATAGACTAGCTATCAATATTACTAGATATCTTTTCCCATTTATTTTTTTAATGTTATTAGTTATATTTGATAATCTACCTGAAAAAAACAATAAAATAGCTGATAATAAAACAAAATATGGTACTAAATGTTCAAAATTATCTTTAGGTAACGATATAAGTAAAT
Source organism: Weissella koreensis KACC 15510 (assembly GCF_000219805.1). Taxonomy (NCBI): domain Bacteria; kingdom Bacillati; phylum Bacillota; class Bacilli; order Lactobacillales; family Lactobacillaceae; genus Weissella; species Weissella koreensis. Next base: position 932,659 of record NC_015759.1, on the reverse strand, counting down.
AACTTCCCAACGCGCCACCCAATAAAGCTGATATAACAATTCCAATAGTAATTTTAATATTTTTTTTAATTAAGTTATATGATGAAGTCACCGATCCTAATCCTGATAAAACTAACGATCCAGTACTCAAAACATTCGCCATTACTGGTGAATATCCAAGTGCCATTAATACCGGATATGATACTATCGATGCCATACCGGCAACTGATGCAAATATTCCCGAAAATATTCCCGCTATTATAAGTATTAAATAAAACATATTTGCCCCCAAAATATACTTAATTATTTAAATTGTTATATATGAATACTATTTAATTTTACACCTATTTTAATTCTTATATATATAATTTTAGATGGCAATTAAAACTTTTTTCATATTATACATTTGTAAAGCAAGTAAAAAAGCCATTGCTTTATAAATACAATGACCTTTTAAAATTTACTTATCAGCCACGACAACCAATGATTTAATAGCTTTTCGTTCATCCATTGCAGCGTAGGCAGCTTGAATATCATCCAAGGCAAAGCTTTGCGTAAATACCTTACCTGGATTAATTTCACCATTCAAAACAGCATCTAACAAAGTAGCTTTATCATATGTTGTAACTGCGGCAATTCCACCACGGAGGCCAATATTACGTCTGAATAATCGATTTGTATTCATTTCAGCCTTTTGTGGAATTCCAACACGACCGACAATAGCTCCTGGGCGGCCAACTTGTAAGGCGGTTTCCACTGATTGTTCATTTCCAACGCATTCAAGTACTGCATCAACTCCACCATCAGTTAATTCAAGCACCTTAGCAACTGCTTCATCACCACGTTCAGCTACGATATCAGTCGCTCCAAATTCAAGAGCTAATTTTTGACGATCTTCATGCCGGCTCATAGCAATAATTCGTGTTGCTCCACGTAACTTAGCCGCGATAACTCCACACAAACCAACCGCACCATCACCCATGACTACTACGGTATCACCTGGCTTAACCTCAGCCGTTGCTGCCGCATGATAACCAGTTGCCATCACATCAGATAAAGTTAGCAATGAATTTAACATTTCCTCAGAATAGTCACTAGGTTGTCCTGGAATCTTAACCAGACCCCAATTTGCATTATCATAACGTAAATATTCAGCTTGATAACCAACTGAGTGGCTATCACGATTCAAACAATCACCATCAAATCCAGCCAAACAAGCTGCGCAGTGCCCACATCCATGTGTAAACGGAACTACAACAAAATCCCCTGGCTTAATTGTATCAACTGCTGACCCAACTGTTTCAACAACTCCAATTGCTTCATGACCAACCGCTGAACCTGATTCGTGTTCTGAAATCCCACGATACCACCATAAATCAGATCCACACACGCACGCACGAACTACACGAATAATTGCATCAGTTTCTTTTTCTATAACCGGCTTGTCTAAGTTTTGTACTTCAACTTTTCCAGGTTTAATAAATACAGTTGCTTTCATAAAATATATTCTCTCAATCTTATTGACTGGATACTTTAGTAGTATCCTATAATACTTGAATTATTATGATAATCTTATCATTGGAGCTTAATTTTAATCAAGTTATTTAATATATTTTTTAATTTTTTGGAATTAACTTTATCAGCTAATTTTTAAAGTTAAATGATATTGAATCATTTAAAACTCAACTCATCTATTAAAGATATTTACTAGCCTCTCTGATACTTAGTGGTGCCAGTTTTGCATGATATTTTTCTATGAAATGGCGAACCCAGTCAGGATTACTTTTAGAATAATTTCTCAACGCCCAACCGATTGATTTATTAATAAAGAACTCACTACTACCCAAATTATTTAATAAAATAGTCTCTAATAATTCAACATTAGTTTCATTTTTACGTAATAATTGGTGATCAATGGCCACCCGTCTAATCCAAAAATCATTATCTTGAGACCACTGTAACATGACCTGATTTAACCGCGAATCTAATAATCCCAAATCACTCATGATGCGATTAAATCCATCGATTGAATCCCACCATTGCTTAGTTCTAAGAAAATATTCGATTTTTATCAAATCATCAAATGTAATTAATTTTTGCATAGCTGTTAAATAATCAATTACGACATATTGATATTCGCGCTGAGGTTGATCCCAAAGCTGTTTGAGAAGTGTCCAATCAACTATATTTAGTTTTTTCTCCGCTTTTAATAAATCTCGCAAGGCAAGCTTTCGTTTTGGTGATGAAATACCCAAAAATTCAAATTGATTGCGTAAATACCTTTTTTGTTTTGCTGCATTTTCTTCATTAGATAATTCATTTAAAATTATCGTAATATCTTTTATTTGCATTTTTTATCCCCGTATTATCATCATTTTTGATTAATTATCTCTGCTTAGTTGGTTTGTAAAAAATTCCAAAAAAGCTCAACTGCTTTTGGATACTTTACATTATAATTTCGCATAAATAACATTTGACTATTTTCACTGAGATCAATTGGGCGTTTTATAATCGACCCATCACTAGGTAGGTCAACACTTTTATCCATAACAATCGCGATACCAATTCCTTTTTCAATCATATTCAAAATGATTTTAAGTTGTCGGCCGTCGTAACTAACTCGTGGTTCAAATCCTGCTTTTTTTGTCAAATTAATTACATGATCATAAAGCATGGTCTCCCGACCCAATAATAAAAAGTTTTCTTGTGATAAATCAGCTAACGCAACCGTTTTTTGATGTGCTAAAGGATGATCCTTGGGTAATAAACAGACAAAGCAATCCTCCTCAGTTATGACACTATCATATTGATTTTGTAAAATTCCAAAGTCGCGCGCAAAAACAACACCAGTCCCACCATTTTTTAAGGTATCTAAAACGTGATCTCCTTCAACCTCGGTTAAATCTAACTTTATTTCCGGATACTGCATATGAAAATTAATAATTAATTCCAATCCTCGATAATTTGCGACAGACGGAACCGTCACGATTCTTAATAGTTGGTCTACATATTGTTTATTTTGTTGAATTTTTTGTTGCATATTTTGAAATTCAGATACAATTTTAGGGGCCATTTGCGTCACAATTTTTCCAGCTGAAGTTAACTTAATTTGTCGATGACTTCGGTCGACTAAACTAGTTCCCAATTCCTTTTCCAAAGTTATAATCTGCTTTGAAATATTCCCTTGTGTTGTAAAAAGTTGTGCTGCCGTTTCTGAATAATTCATTGTTTTTGAGAGATTCAAAAAAATCTCTAATTTTTTAATATCCATAAAAGCTCCTCTTAATATATTCCCATTTGGAATATTATACCATTGTTTGTGAATTGCTGGTGATCTCTATAGCCTCTAGAATATAAATATTGAGGAGGTGTCTTATGCCAACAGGAATTATTGTAAATGGAGCTGCTATTTTTATTGGCGGTTTAATTGGGGGACTAGCTGGTCACCTACTTTCAGAAAAATTTAAAGAAGAAATTAATTTGATTTTTGGAATTTCATCTATGGTGATGGGAATTATAGCCATTGCTCCGGCCAAAAACATGGCCGCCGTTATTTTTGCTATCATTATTGGAACCGCACTTGGTTTAGTTCTTCACTTCGGAGTTTGGATTAATCGTGGTGCAGGGTTGATGCAACGTGGAATTGCTAAAATTGCTCCTGTTAAATCGGGAATGCCTGAAGAAGAATTCATGTCAACTTTAATCACCGTCATTGTTCTATTCACTGCTTCTGGAACGGGAATTTACGGATCATTAGTTAATGGAATGACTGGTGATTCCACGATTTTAATTTCAAAGTCGATCTTAGATTTCTTCACTGCTATTATTTTTGCCGCCAACTTAGGTTACGTTGTATCCTTTATTGTGGTACCGCAATTTATTATTCTTTACATCCTATTTTTACTAGCCGGGGTGATATACCCATTGACCAACCCCGCCATGATTGCTGACTTCAAAGCAGTTGGCGGAGCGCTGATGATGGCAACTGGATTTAGAATAACGAAGATTAAAATTTTTCCAACTGCTGATATGATCCCGTCCATGATATTAGCAATGCCATTTAGCTGGGCTTGGATGAATTGGATTTTACCCATGTTAACAAATTAAAACATCAAAAAAGGAGTCCATTAAATTGGACTCCTTTTTTAGTACCATTCGATATTTTTAATGAAAAATTACGTGTCACCTTATTTTTTATTTATTAAAAAAACACCCACCAAAGTGAGTGCTTTAATAATGTAAATGCTATCTATCATTCAGATTAATTTTAAATCATTTGATTACGCGGATCTAAAACTAATGATTCTGACAATAAAATTTCACTGTAGATTTCATAAACATATTCAGAACTTACTAAATGCTGTTTAGCCAAATCATACAAATACTGACGTTCAACATTAAAGACCTGCATCAAAGCTCGCCGCTGCTCGACGCTTTGCAACCCAGTCAAGACATCTTTATTAGATCCCATGGATTTCCACTGCTGGAAAAAAGAATTCATCGTATTCTTCTGAACTTGATCACGCAGATCATAGATCACACTGGCTTGAACTTCAGGGCTCAATTCCATTTCTTTTACCCTTTCAATCCCCACCTTAACCATTTCACGCCTTAATCGTAGCAATTCAGTTGGTTTATTTTCTGCTTCCAGATCACGGGGAAGAATCAGCTTAAATGCGATGGTTGGCACCAACATACTTAAGATAATCACAACCGTTTCCACAATCAAAATAAAATTAAAATTCGCTGATGAAATTTCATTAGCAATAGAAAAGGTCATCGCTAGGGTCACCGTGCCATGAACGCCACCCAAAGCAAATAGGATGGCCGTACGACGCTTTTTATCGGTCACAAAGAATCTTGCATAAACGTAGCGACATAACAATAAGAGGAGATAAACAAGTACCCCCACTGCCAACCACTGCAACGAATTAGTCATTGCACTATAATGACTAAAGAAAATTCTTTCCAAACTAATTCCCAGGACAACAAAAACAAAGCTATTCAAAACCTCACCGGCAAAATTATTAACCTGGATACCAAGATGCATTTGCCTTGGTGATGAAAAACGACTACGATTTGCTTCACTATTATGCACTAATCCAGCGGTTACCACCGCAATAATTCCTGAAACACCTAGCTCCTCAGCAACAAAATAAATACAAAATGGTGTCAAAATGTAGATCAACGTTTGCGATGAAATTACGTTATTTGTAGATCGAAGAAAATATTGGCGAAATGTGATTAATAGAATTGCTAGGACAGCACCAATAATCAAACCACCAACTAGCTCAATTAAAAACTCACGCATATTAGTCCAAAACGATAAATAACCAGTACTCAACCACAAAATAGCCGCCTGTAATAAAATAATACCTGTTGCATCGTTAAACAATGACTCCATTTTCAACGTTTTTCGCAATGATTGTGAAATTTTTCGACCCGATACTACTGAATCAAACGCAGTGGCATCAGTGGGTGTACTAATGGCTACAATAATCAATGCAATCGAAATTAGTAAGCCAAACCATTGATTAATTGCTACCGTCACAATCGCTGCTGAAATCACTGCCAAGATAACAGCTGTTCCCACAATATTTTTAACTTTTTTTCGAATAATTAATAACGGCGTCGCCTGACCTTCTAAAAATAATAACGGCGCTAAAACAAAAATCATGAAAATATCGTTATTAAAAGCTAAAACTAAATGATTGGTCATTGGTATTAACCCAACAATAATTCCCACAACAAGATTAATATATGTGCTAGAAATTTTAGGCACATAACGCGCAGCAATATTACTCAAAGCGACCGCTACAATAATGACAAAAGATGAAATCAAAAGTTCCAAAACAAACTACTCCTTGCTTGATTTATCAATTTAAAATCACTAAAGTTAATCAGCTACAAAAACCATTGATTTGATTGTTTTACGATTTTGCATGTCTTGGTAAGCTTGATTGATATCATCCAAACGGTATGTTTCAGTAAAGACGCGACCAGGATTAATATTTCCATCCAGAACAGCTTTAAGCAATAATTGCTTATCATAAGTTGTCACAGAGGCAGAACCTCCAGCCACTGAAATATTCTGAGCAAAAGTTGAACCTAAAGCATGGTTATTGTAGTGTGGAACACCAACATAACCAATTCGGCCACCATTATGAAGTACACCAAGTGCTTGATCAATGGCAGCTTCAGTTCCTACACATTCAAGCGCAGCGTCAGCGCCGCCCCCAAGAATCTCACGTACTTTAGCAATTCCTTCTGCTCCACGTTCAGCAACAACAGCAGTTGCGCCTGATTGTAAAGCCATCTTTTGACGGTCTTCATGTCGACTCATAAGTACAATTTGTGAAGCCCCTCGCATTTTCGCGGCAATCACTGCACATTGACCAACTGCACCATCACCGATGACCACCACTTTATCACCTTTTTGGACATCAGCACAGCGCGCTGCATGGTATCCAGTTGGCATAACATCAGCTAGGGTAGTTAGTGATTTGATCATTCCTTCAGAATAATCTGATGGTTGTCCAGGAATCTTAATCAATGCCCAATTGGCATATTGGAAGCGAATGTATTCTGATTGGAAACCATTAGACCAGTTCGTTGCACCTTGATGACGATCACAAGTTCCATCAAAACCAGCAAGACAAGCATCACATTCACCACAACCATGTGTGAATGGTGCAATTACAAAATCACCCGGTTGTACCGTTGTGATGGCTGAACCAACTTCTTCAACGATCCCAATAGCCTCATGACCATCATTAACAGAATGAGTTTGTTTATTGTCGCCATTTGCGTAAGCCCATAGATCAGATCCACAAACACAAGCACGCACGACTCTAATGATGACATCATCATTTGCTTGGATAGTTGGCTTATCAATATCTTGAACGGTAACTAACCCCGCCTTTTCAAAAATTGCTGCTTTCATAAATATTACACCTAGAACGACCGAACAAATAAATTATACGACGTTCAATTCCTTTCAAATTTTATGTGCATTTTTTCATTTATCCAAATTATACCAAAAAAATTAAATTAAAAAGTAATTTAAAAATGATATTTAATATAAAAATTATCCTTATATCTAAGTTACTTATTTTCTATTGATACCTAAACTATCACGAAAACCTAGGTTTTGATCATGTGCAAGTTGCAGCACTAGATCAGCAATACTAATAACCGAAACATCATGTCCACCAAAGGGTTCACCCTTATGTGTTAATTGATAATCAGTATCGTTTCCATTATCAAACCAACCAGGACGAATAATCGTATAATTTAAGTCAGATGCTTCAATTACATCAGCAGCATTCCGATAATTTTGTAGAACTGGATTAGACGCTAAATTACCAGAAGGTTCAACTGATGCGGGAATTTCATTATAGATTCCCATAGAAGTAATAAACAATAGTCTTTTCACATCGGCTTTATCCATTGCAGCCACTAATGCTTGGGCCATGCTTTTCAAATCACCGCTTAAAGCAGCGAAAACGACATCCTGTCCCTCTAATGCTGACTTTAATGCTTCTAAATCATTTACACTGCCAGAAATCGCACGCTCCCGCTCAACATTCAAATTTCCTAAACGCTTTGTATTTCGAGCCATTAAGGTCAACTGATCGTCAGTATTGTCTAACAAATAACGCCGTGTTGTGCTACCAACCGTACCACTAGCCCCAATAATTAATATGTTTGTCATTATCAAAAATCTCCTAAAATTATATTACCCATACCATACGCCACCATCAATCTAAATTTAACCTTTATTGATTATTATTCTTATCTGTAATTAGTTATTTTGATGTCTGCAACGTGATTACATTAATAAAAAATATATAAATATCATCAAAAAGTAATCATGGTGGTATTAAAATATCAATAAACCTAATAAATTTATGTTGAATTTATAGTAACTATACCTTTAAATCTTTAACATAATTTTAGTATACAACCTTGGAGTAACTCCAAGGCAAGCTTTTTAATTAAAATAAAAAAGCCAATAATCGCTATACTTCGATTACTGGTCTTCTTACTTAGTACATACTGGCATCGATATGCATGATCATCCAATGACCGTCAATCATACTAAGATGTAATATTAATTGCAATGGCCACGTATTACGTGAGCCATGGATACTAGCATCAACCTGGCTTTGACCAACTAAAATGGCTTGATTAGCGGTTAGCTCAGTTATCGTCACATGTTCTTCCGTTGACGAATAATAATGCATTTGACCACTTTGAATTTCACTTAGCCATTTTTGCTTACTTTGTACCATTCCTGTCATATGAACTAAATGAAAATCATCATCTAGCAAGGAACCCAATTGCTCAATATCAGCGTCCACCATATATTTATTATGTTTGCGATACATCTCAATCGCATCTTGCTTTAAATCAATCATATTTTTACCTCTTTTTATTAACATCAATAATAATTTAAAAAAAATTTCGATAGAGATTTTAATTTGCTACGTTATTATAGTCCTTTTATGTATAACTTTTCAGCTTTTATCGTCCTAATATTACACATTATCTTATATTTTTAAATTTTTTAAACAAAAAAAGCACCCACCAAAGTGAGTGCTTTAATAATTCTAAAACGATAATAAATATTAACGCTTTGAGAATTGTGAAGCTTTACGGGCTTTCTTAAGTCCTGGCTTCTTACGTTCCTTCATACGTGAGTCACGAGTCAACAATCCTGCTGCCTTCAATGCTCCACGGAATTCGGGATCAACTTCTAACAATGCACGTGAGATACCATGACGAATGGCACCTGATTGACCTGAGAATCCACCACCGTTAACGTTAACCAAAACATCATAGTTTCCCAAAGTTTCAGTAGTGTTAAATGGTTGGATCATAACCTCACGCAAATTAGCGAAAGGAATGTACTCTTCGGCTGACTTACCGTTGATAGTAATTGCTCCAGTTCCAGGTACTAAACGTACACGGGCAACAGAGTTCTTACGACGACCAGTTCCGTAATATTGTACAGTAGACATAACTTATTTCTCCTCTCTGCTAGTTTAGATTAAGCTGTTGATATCCAACAATTCAGGCTTTTGTGCTTCGTGCTTGTGATTTGCATCAGCAAAGACGTGAAGCTTCAAAGCTTGTTGGTGACCAAGAGTTCCCTTTGGCAACATTCCTTGAACTGAAAGTTCAATTAAGTGTTGTGGGTTCTTTTCACGTAAGTCACCAGCTTGACGTTCTTTCAATCCACCAGGGTGGTTTGAGTGGTGATAGTAAATCTTGTCAGTAGCTTTCTTACCAGTCAAAGCAATTTTTGACGCGTTGATAACGATAACGTTATCTCCGGTATCGATGTGTGGTGTGAAAGTAGGCTTGTTCTTACCACGTAAGATTGATGCAACGACCGTTGATAAACGACCCAAAGGTACGTCAGTAGCATCAACGATATACCACTTACGATCGATCTCACCTGGCTTTGCCATATAAGTTGTGCGCATGGAAATTTCCTCCAATAATTCTGTTTGTTTAACATTACCAATAATAAAAAGTCGTACCAGGACATTCCCAAATGTGGCATGGTAAACAATACCAACGACTATCTTACCCTTTTTTTAGCTAATCGTCAATGAATATATGTTAATTTTCCGCATTCTGGTTCGTTAAAAATCATCTAAAAAAACAACACTATCTTACTTTGTTTTGTATTAAAACCAGATTTTAATTTATAAAAAAAGCCGCATGCCTTAAGATGTTAAACATCTTTGAACATACAGCTTTTATTAATTATGCCGTCGGTGGGAATCGAACCCACACTCTCTTGCGAGAACGGGATTTTGAGTCCCGCGCGTCTACCTATTCCGCCACAACGGCAATGACTACGTTAAAACGTAATCGAGATATATACTGAGAAATAAATCTCGAGGGCGGATGATGGGAATCGAACCCACGCATGTCGGTACCACAAACCGATGTGTTAACCACTTCACCACATCCGCCATTATATCAAGCAGGGATAGAGGGAATCGAACCCACACCAGCGGTTTTGGAGACCGTCGTACTACCGTTATACTATATCCCTATTTATTTCTTAATGGAACTTAACATCCCAAATGGCGCGGGAGGGAATCGAACCCCCGACACTACGAGCTTCAATCGTATGCTCTACCAACTGAGCTACCGAGCCATTAAAAACGGTCACAACGGGGTTCGAACCCGTGATCTCCTGCGTGACAGGCAGGCGTCCTAGCCAACTAGACCATGCGACCAATGGACGTTACAGGGATCGAACCTGTGACCCCCTGCTTGTAAGGCAGGTGCTCTCCCAGCTGAGCTAAACGTCCATTTTTTAAATTGTTACAACCGCAACAACAAAAATAAGTATACAAGATATTTTCGATATTGGCAACCCTTTTTGACAAAGTTTTTATATTTTCTTTTTTCGCCATAAATATCACTGCTATAAAGCATACCACTTAACTATCATAAATATTGAATTTATTTTAAATCTAAAGTATAATGTTAGATTGTTGCTAGTAATTTTGGTAGTGTAGCCAAGCGGTAAGGCATCGGTCTGCAAAACCGTGATCGCCGGTTCGATTCCGGTCACTACCTTCAATATATAAAAAGGTCTCAGAAATTGATCTAACTTAACGATAAAGTTAAATTAATCATTCTCGAGGCCTTTTTTATTTTCTATTACTAATGTAATTTTGCTTGAATCATTTCCCAGTTCTGATAACTAGCCATCACAGTAAAAGTGTGAGCTTTTCGGTAACTCTGTTGATGCATCCGTGACCACGTATCTTCATCCCCTAAAATTTGACTGATGGCTGGCAACCATCGCTGCGGTTGATGCAAATCAATCACCAATCCATTTTCTCCATCGGTGATTATAGTATCATCTTGGGTCGTGTAATGATTTTCTACCACTACTAATGGCAATCCATGAGCTAACCCTTCGATCAGTTGCATTCCTTGCCCCTCACTTGACGATGTACTAATTAATAAGCTAGCACGTTGCAAGGCCGCTCGAACTTGCTCCTGTGATCCATATGGCGTAATAAAGACAACCTGCCCTAATCCCAGTTGGACAATTAGGTTTTTGAATTTTTCTAAATATTCAGCATTTTGCGCATAACCCATAAATTCCAGCGTTGCATCCGGAACTCGTGTTCTCAATTGTTTCAACAATTCTAAAGCACCAGCAGGATTCTTTTCAGGACTAATTCGACCCAGCCACAATAAATGATTACTGATACGAGAATTTGATTGGTCTAATACCAGGTCCGCTTCAAAAAGGGTCGTGTCATTAATGACATCAAACTTCAATTTAGGATAACGTCGTTTTAAATCATCTTTTTGTGCTTTAGTAGCTGTTAAAATCAAATCAAACCGTGGCCCTACTACCTCAAACAATGAATGATGACTTTGATATAAATCACCTTGTAATGGATGATTAACATCTGGCGTATGCATTTCATGTACAATGGCTATCTTATGATTAGCAGTTATCGTTTGTGCTACCGAAATATCCATTGATCTTCGTTCTGAAATGAAGTCAGCCGTTGCATCTAACCGTCCTAATTCATTTAAGAAGAAAACAAATAATTCATTTTCTGTCTTGAACCGATAATCACGGCCCTGATATTTAATCAAATGCCATAAAGTTAGTTTAACTTGATTTTCTACCAACATATATGTAACTTCTAAGACCGGTTCTCCATCCAAATTCAAAAACTGTCGACTACTTAATTGTCCATTTGGCATAAATCGATCAACCGATGAACAAAAACCTCGCCAATCCCAATTTTCCCGTAATGTAATATTATCTGCCCGATCATTATATAAAATTTCACCGACTAATCCTACCGTGGCTGGTAAAACATTAATCCTAGCTATTTGCCGACCACTTTTCTTTACTAAGGAATAATTTGGTGATGGGCTCTCTACATGATAGCTTTTCATAGGCAAACTGGGTAAGGTTCGTAAACTTTGAGGCTGCCGTTTTCGTAATAATGTTCCTTGAAAAAAATCATACATATTAATAATTTGACTTAAATCTAAATCCAAATTATGGCGATCACGATCTAAGTAACGATTATACTGGCGCGTAACAAACTTACTTTTCACACCTTTTTGATTTAGCATCTTTACCCGTCGTGCTTGTGAATGCTCCGTTCCCGAGTTAAAGGCAAAAATATTTTCATTAATAAAATAATTCATTAGTTGCAGCCCCTTATCTATTAACCTTTTGCATTTGATCCCACTGTACTTGAGCAGCATCAAATAATTTTTGCCAGGCTTGCATCACATTTTTTTCCGAATACCGTTGTGCAGAAGCATATGCTCCTACTGAATATTTCTCTATTAATGCTGATGATTGAAGTATTTTAACGATAGCTTCGGCCAAAGCCTCATAGTTACCATACTCTACGATGCGTCCATTCACTTGATCTTGAATAATCTCATTAGGGCCATAATTAACATCGTAAGTTATCCCAATCAAGCCATGTGAAATTGCTTCCATCAGTGCTAAGTTGAAGCCTTCCATCCGTGAAGTTAAGCCATACAACATCGCATGATTTTCAACTTGATCAATTTCTTCTGTATAACCGTGGAAAGTGACCACCCGCTCTAATTTATCAGAAGTAATGATCTGTTCAATTGCGCGCCGAGCAGCATAGTTATCAGTCGGGTCAGCGTACCCATAAATATCTAACGTTAATTCCGGTATACTTTGATGCGCCAAGGACACAGCCCTTACCAAATCATCTAATCGCTTTTCATTTGCAATCCGTGCAAAAACTACCATTTTCCCAAAAGTTCGGGCTTGTACCGGAACCTTGGGTTGATCTAACAAATTCTGATCCACAATTCCAACTGGAATAGTAAATAAATTACTTTGTGGTTGAAAACGAGCCATGAGATCATTGGTCTGTTGTGGTGTTGCTGAAACAACGGCATCGTAGGCTGATAAATTATACAATGCATATTCATAGTGGTTATTTAAACTAGCTTCCATCGGCTTTTGCGCGTTACTAGTATGGGCATTATGCATGTGTAGCACACGATAAGCTGGCAAATCTAATTTCAACAATCCAGCATCTCCTAAATGGGATCGATCTAAAATAAAAATATTGGGTCGCGCAATTTGATAATATTCACGATTGATTAAATTTAAAAAGTGCGTCATCAATTCATCCAGCGTATCAAATTGACGGATCTCACCTGCATGCCTTAGCAACCAAGCTGTTTTTACTAATCGATCCCCATTTTGCATGGTATGTTTATAACTATTTTCTAGCACCGGACGCCCTTGTAAATCCAACCAAACCTCTTGATGAATTTTATTATCAGGGGTATACCACTGGACTAAAGAAACAAAACCACGCTCATCATAATGTTTCACTTGATATAAATTATTCCACCCATCAAACCATTCCACCGATTTAACGCGTTCATTATCCGTCTGATCATAATTTACCCGTGCTAAAAGACGTTCTTGATGAAAGACTAAATACCGATGTTTTTTTTCTTCATGGGCAAATTTCAAATTCGGCAATCCAAAATCCACATCATGCAAAGTTATATGTTTTGGATCAACCACCAATGTTCCCTGAAAATAATCAAATAAATTTAATAATTGATCATCACTTAAATGTTCTTTCCTAGCTTGTGCATGTAAATTCGGGTCCCATTCCCGTAACACTAATTTTTGTTTGATTTTGTTTTTTTCAAACAAACGAATTCGTTTTAATTCGGCATGCTCAATTCCTGATTTTTTAGCGGGCAAAGTTGCATTGATATGAAAAATCATCGGTTTCTCCCCGTTTATTACTATTTTTTATTTCCCATCTTATAACAAATATCAACGTCATCACTGGATCAAAATCGCCAATGGTCGTTCATTTTATTACGTTATTTTCCAAATTTAATTATATCACGGTGAATCATCGTTGATTTTAAAAAGAGACCAGGACGCAAAGCATCCTAGCCCCTTTAAATTTATTTTATCTAATTTAAATTAAATAAAAATTAACCAGATCGCGCCAGTCAATCCCAACAACAACCAATAAACTAAAGCTGGTATCGCCGTTCTACGTAAAATTTGACCTTCTTTTCCAGATAAGCCAACAACGGCACTGGCAGCAACAATATTATGCACACAAATCATATTACCAGCTGCGGCACCAATTACTTGTAATGCCATGATCAACTGACCATTTAAACCTGCTTGTTGAGCCACGTTTGCTTGAATGGGTGCAAAAGTCAACGTTGAGACTGTCGCACTCCCAGTAATAAATGAGCCTAATTCTCCCAATAACGGAGCAACAAACGGCCAAACTGGAGCCAAAATTTCAGCAATCGAATTGGCAATATACGTCGGCATACTTGCTAAGTCGCCTTGATTTAATCCAGAATTACTGAAAATTTGGACCATCATTAATGTCACCGCCAACGTAAAGCCTGTCAACTTCATACCTTGTAGAACACTTTTAGCACTACCAATTAAAGGCTTAAGAGTTCTTTGTTGAAAAGCCAGACCAATCACTGCTGCAACCGTTAAAATTGTCCCTGGTGATGATAAGAATTGCCAACTTGAATTAATGTCATTAAATCCTAAAATTTGAACCCATGATAAGTCTAAATATTGGTCTAATAGATATCGAATCGGTTCCACCGTTCTTGTGACTAACAGTAAGATCACTACTAATAAATATGGTAACCATGCCAACCATAGCGGCATAGAACTTGCTGATTTATCATTATTATGCACTGAATCTACGCTTGTACCCCAAGCATTTTTGTACACCGATGCGGGCAAAAGCCAATGCATTCGAATTGATAATAAAGTTAATCCTAACACTACTAACGGTGTCACAATCGAAGCAAATTCATATCCAATCAAATGTACTGTGATAAAGGCTACCAAAGAATAACTAAATCCCAAAGCCAAACTCCAAGGCAACATTTCCTTAAATTTGCCAGTCTCATTTGTTTTAGATCCAAAAAATTTGATCAAGATCCAAATGATTAAAGTTGGTACAAAAGTTCCTGCCGTTAACTCCACTCGAGTAATCATTTGCCCGATCAATTGAATGTAACTTGCACCCCCTGGCAAATTACTCAATCCCACAGTCAAGGGGGTTCCAACTGCTCCAAACGATGCCGATGTAGAATCTCCCACCAAAGCTAAGGTTACCGCTGCTAAAGGATTAAATCCCAAAGCTAACATCAACGGGGCTGTTACCATCGCCGGTGTTCCAAACCCTGATACCCCCTCAATTAGACCACCAAATAAATAAACAATTAAAATGGTTAACACGCGTCGGTCAGTTGTAACTTGCATAAATCCTTGATTAATTCTTTGAATGGCTCCAGTTTTCTTTAATACCTCTAACATCAAAAGAGCCCCAAATAAAATCCATAAAATTGGTAAAGTTTTATGTAGTCCTGGCAACATTGACGCCAGCAAAACCAAACCCGACATTTTCCAAAAAATAGCCGCGGTGACCAAAACTACCCCTGCACTAATCGCCATTCCTTTGGCTGCTGGAAAGTTCAAACCTGCTAGTAAAATTAACGGTAATAAAACCGCCAATAATGCAATTAATAACATGCATTATTCCTCCATGTATCTTTATATTTTATTTTCAACTAACTTTAAATTAACATTGTACGTTCAAAGACACATTATACAGGATTTATAAGGAACCCCCTATTTACGTTTATAACTTTTATTTTTATCCTGCACACAGAATATTTGCAATCGCTTCCATTATTAAAATTACTGTTATAATAGAGGTAATTAAAATTTAATTAATTCTAACCCGTTATAATTAGAAAGGATTTATTTATGCGTAAAATTAATCTCGGTCCAACCGACCTTCAAGTCTCTGACACTGCCCTAGGTGTCATGCGAATGGATCAAAAATCAGTCCCTGAAGCTACTGAAATTATTGAAAAAGCCTTTATGAAAGGTATTGATTTTTTTGATACTGCTGATATTTATGGTGATGGAAAGTCTTCAACAGTGCTAGGTAATGCTCTAGCTGCCAGTTCCTTAAATCGTGATCAATATTTTCTCCAATCTAAAGGAGGAATTATTTTAGAAAACGGCCAAATTAACGGTGACGGTCTGAAAGGTCCTCGTTATGATTTCGACGCCAAACATTTAATTGCGGCCGTTGATATTGAACTTCAACGTCTTCACACTGATTACTTGGATTCTTTCTTGCTCCATCGACCTGACACTTTACAGGACCCAGCTGAGATCGCCAAAGCTTTTGATCAGCTTGAAAAAGCTGGTAAAGTTCGTCATTTTGGGGTTTCAAATATGAATCCGTGGCAAGTTGAATTCCTACAAAGTGCTTTAAATCAAAAACTAATTGCCAACCAACTTCAATTTGGAATTATGCACACTGGTATGATTGATGCTGAATTGCATGTCAATATGCAAGATCCACGCTCTGTCGATCATGACGGTGGAATCCTTGCCTATTCACGTTTAAATCAAATGACCATTCAAGCTTGGTCTCCATTCCAATATGGCTTCTTTGAAGGCCCATTTATCGATAATCCTAAGTTCCCTGAAATCAATGCTAAGTTACAAGAAATCGCGGATAAAAATAACACCAGTAAAAACGCCGTCGCAGTTGCTTGGATCACTTATCATCCCGCTAATATGCAAGTAATTTTAGGTTCAATGAACATTAACCGCATTAATGAAATGACCGATGCTGATCAAGTCCATCTTACCAATCAAGAATGGTATGACATATATTTCGCAGCAGGAAATGATCTACCATAAAAAGAATAACTTATAAATCGTATAACTATCGTTAATTGTGCTTAGAAAGTCAGGTTTCTGATGAATAATTTAATTTTAGTTTTTAAACAAGCTCATATTGATAAAATTGGACCAATCGTAATAGCGCAAAGTAAAAATGTTGAGATTCAATTAAAAATTGCTATTCAAACTGATCCAACTACTTCAAAATTAGATTTAGAAAAATTACCAAATGAACTAGCTGCCAATTACCAAGTTAAATCAACAATGATTCAGACCAGCAATGACGCCATGAATAATTTACATGAATTTTTATTGACTGATACGGAATTACCAACTGATATTTTTGTTGATTCTGATTTTGAATGGGCTGAATCAATTCTCGGTCCTTATAATTGGATCGGCCACGATATTATGAAAATTAAAAATGCTTCCGTTGAAATAGTATAAAATAAAACCTATACGAAATAAGCCCTATAAGTTGGATTCAATCTAACTCACAGGGCTTTTTTATGTTTCAAAAAAAATAAAAATGCAGGCATTCCATGAGACGATTCGGCATAAATTTACCAAATAAAAACAAAATTGGCCGAAAAATTCACGGTTGAATACCGAAAACTTTACGACCAATTAATTAAAATAAACTTCAATTTTTTATAAACTATAAGTTGTTTGAGCAATGGTATTAAGAGAGCTATCCAATCCTTCAATCAATACAACATGATTACCAAATTTCATATCGTGATAAAAATCATCAGAGACATTAATCGAAAAGGTACCATTAGTAATGGTTGCTTCTTCATTATATGAATAACCATCTGCTGAAATTTTAATATTATTAACCGCAGAATCAACATTACCCGTTAATAAACCAGATTTTTTGTCATAATTAACATTTTTAATTTCACTCGTTGTAGAAGGCGCATCATTATTAAAGGCGCCTTGGGCAATAACTGAATTATTAGGTCCATAAGCTACTAAAGTATAACTACCACCATTTTCAACCAAGTCTTTATCTAACTTAGCATCAACAGAAATACTATAAGAATTGTCATCTCTTATAGTAGCAATAGTTGATTTGATAACTGTACCGTTTTTAGCAAGATAAATATCTTTAACGTTACCATTAAAATCACCAAAAATAGAATGGCCCGCTTTATATTTATCCATAGTAACTGAAGCACCTTGCGATGCGGATACAGTCGTTGGATTTGAAAACATTGTTGAGGTAATAGGTGTAGCTAAACTAACAATTGTCATTGATGCAATTGTGAGTAATATAATATTATTCTTTTTCATTAATATTTCTCCTGTGGTTTAGAAATCTATGTGACTTCAGAATTATATCAAACGACAAAACACAAGTAGTACCACATGTTACCGATCAAAAAACAGAGTGCAATATTTAATAAAAATTAAGTGAAAAATATAATAATATGCCATTAAATCACTACAAGTTTCATCTAAATAAAACTAGACGGTACATCCTCGATAAAATACCGAAAACGTACCGTCTAGAAAAAATAACTAGATATTAACTTATAGTTTTTGAGGTTCATCTTAAATATTACTAACCTCTTTTTTATCTTAAATTTATTTTTCAGAACGATCTTGGTATCCCTCTGGATGAGTTTGATGCCAAGTCCAAGCTGTTTTAATAATTTCTTTAACTGATTCATATTGCGGATTCCAGCCTAAAACATTACGAGCTTTCGTTGAATCAGCGATCAAAGAGTCAGGATCTCCAGCTCGGCGGGGCCCAACTTTTGCCGGGATTTCCATACCAGTTGCTTCACGTGCTGCTTCAACCATTTGCTTTACAGAATAACCATTGGCCGTCCCTAAGTTAAATTGATTTGAAGCATTACCTTTGGCCAAGTAATCAAGAGCCAAAACGTGTGCATCAACCAAATCCATAACATGTACATAATCTCGAACATTGAATCCATCAGGTGTATTGTAGTCATCCCCAAACATCGTGATGGCATCACGCTCACCTAAGGCTGTTTGTAAAATGATCGGCACCAAATGTGTTTCTGTAGGATGATCCTCACCAATTGAACCATCAGGCTTAGCACCAGCCACATTAAAGTAACGCAAAGCAACCCACTTCAAATCATGTGCTTTATCAGCCCATCCCATTATTTGTTCCATTTGTAGCTTTGACAAACCATATGGATTGATTGGTAACTGTGGTGTTGTTTCTTTAATTGGGCTCTCTTTAGCGTCGCCATATGTAGCAGCCGTTGATGAGAAGACAATTTGCTTCACATTATGTTCCAACATCACTTCTAGTAATGAAATCATTCCAGCTGTATTATTATCAAAATACTTCAATGGATCTGTCATTGATTCTGGCACAATTGAAGAAGCTGCAAAATGTACTACTTGATCAATTTCTTCTTGATCAAAGACGGCTGACAAAGCAGCCTTATCTCGAATATCGACCTGATAAAAAGGAACATCTTCAGGTACAGCCAATCGGTGCCCAGTTGCCAAATTATCAACAACTACCACCGCTTTATTTTGGGCACGTAATGAATCAACCATATGTGATCCGATATATCCTGCTCCACCTAATACCAAAGTACTCATGTCTGTTCTCCTTATTAAATTCATAATTTCTAACGTTGTGAATCCGCTTCCGTATCGTTTATATCATACTACTACTTTAGTTTGTAGTCCATTTGATCCCTACTTCAGCAGCTAGTTCAGACCCCATCCAAATTTGATGTTTTGTTTCATCACCATTTTGAACAATTTTTGCTTCAACTGTTTCACCCAACAAAACTTCATGTTCAAATTTAATATTAACTAATTGTGGTTCATACGCTAGCAAAAAATCACGACCAAGTGGATCTTGAGCCCAATCCAAATACTTGGCATTGTTCACATGTTGATTTGAATCAATGTCTGAAAAACGGACATGATACTTACAAGTAATTTCGGCGACTTCATCATCTGTAAACTGAAGTGGTTTAGCTAGATGAGGCACGCGCTTAACAGATTCAGGTTGATAAGCCTGTACCACAGCATCCGGAATTTGTGCCATTTTTCGTTTTTTCATGTCGAGCATGGCATACATTGAATCGATTTGAATAATTTTATTATTATTTTCATCTAAAAATGTGTAGTCTCGTTTAGCAAAATACTTATTAAACTCTTTTCCATGCGTTTGTATCGTTACCGTTTCACCAACCATTGGCCGGCGAATGATCGTAATCTCATGTTGCAAAACAATCCAACCTAAGCCCATGGCATGTGTGTAATCCGGTCCCACTTCATATGCTAGAGATTGTTTTGTCGATCCCATAATCGCCAAACTTAAAATATTTGGTAACATCAATTTTCCTGACATATCACCTTCAAAATCTAAAATTTCATGTTTCGTTTCGTAAATTCGCATTTCGTTTTTTCTTATCACTCATTTTGTTCTTGATAAGCCAAATATAGAGCTTGTCGATCTAATTCACGTTTTTTGGCAATTTCTTTAACCGCCGCCGTTGTTTTCTTACCTTGTTTTACCAAAGCCTCAACTGCTTCCAAGTTTGATAATTCCGCTAAAGGATCATTCTCTTCTTCAATTAATGTTACTCCGGATCCACCTTCGATTACGATTACAAATTCACCTCGAACTTGGTTTTCTTGCGCCCAAACCAGCAATTCATCTGCAGTTCCTCGCAAAAATTCTTCATACCGTTTAGTTAACTCACGCGCTAGGACAACTCGTCGATTAGGGCCTAAAACTTGGCTAATATTTGCTAAAGTTTTGGCTAATCGATGTGGTGCCTCATAAAAAATCATTGTTTCTGAATGTTGTGCTAATTGAGTTAATTCTGCTTGTTGGTCTTTGGGTTTTCGCTGCAAGAAGCCATAAAACAAAAATGGCTGTGGAGCTAAGCCGGAAGCAATCAATGCAGTAATTCCTGCTGAAGCACCTGGAATTGGTACCACTGGAATATCAGCATCTAAAGCCGCCTGAACCAACTCATGCCCAGGATCAGAAATAGATGGCATTCCAGCATCTGAAACTTGTGCTAAATCTATACCTTCTAACAAGCGTTCCACTAATTCTGGAATCCGAGTTTCTTTATTATGTTCATGAAATGAAATCTGTTTAGTGGATATCGAAAATTGATTCAACAGTTGTGCTGTATGCCGTGTATCTTCTGCAGCAATTAAATCCACTGCTTTCAAGGTTTCAATTGATCTTTGAGTCATATCACCCAAATTACCAATTGGTGTTGGCACTAAAAATAAAGTCCCGGTTGTTTGCTTACTAAAACTTTTTTGTACTTGCATCCCTACTCCATTCCTACTGAGATTAACTGATCAAAGTATTTTATCTAATCATTTTAATTAGCTGCTAATCCGAACTGGCTTTTTAAAATCATTGTCTCAACCACCGTTTGAAAACTAATGTTACTCTTTAACCATTTAGGAGCTTCCAGAACGATTTCTTGTACCTTTAAAATCGGATCAATTCCAAATGATTGTGCCAAACTGAGCCATTGTTTAGCTTCAATCATCCGTGGCTCACTAATCGCTCCATCCAATAACAGAAGCAAATCACGCCATGCAGACGCTAACAAATTTAATAATACTAATTGTTTACTCTTATCTTGGGCTAAAGGCATCAAATTAATTTGAACTTGATTAAAAGCTTTTGGATCTAGCCTTAAAATACTTTCAACCAAATCTATCACAACCTGATAACTTTTTTTAAACCAATCATCAACTAGCCATTCTCCAGCTACTTCCAAACTATTCGTCAAAGCAGCTACTAATTCAAGCTGCTCTTTGGGATAACCTAGTTGCATCAAAGCCTCTTGATAAGCTACCGGTTCAATTGCATGAAAATCAATAACTTGGGTTCGTGAAACAATCGTTGGTAAAACTTGTTGGCGATTTTCAACCATTAGAATAGCCGTTTGTTGCCCCACTGGTTCCTCAATAAATTTCAACAAACCATTTGCTGCATTATCCGTCATAGTATCAGCTGCACTAATAATAAAAATTTTCTGTTTTCCTTCGACAGCAGTTTTATTGAATTCATCTTTAAGGTACCGAATTTGGTCAATTTTAATTGAACGCCCTTCTGGTTTTACTTCAATTACATCAGGGTGTTCATGATTAGCAATTCTTTGACAATGAGAACATGTTAAATCCGTATCCCCGTTGGCTTGTGGATGTTCACACATTAATCGCATAGCCAACCAAGTTGCCACATCCAACTGTCCCTGACCTTTTGGACCAGTAAATAAAAAAGCATGGGCCAACTGATGACTCTCAATTGCCAGCTTTAACCGCTCCACGAGCGCTGACTGTTGCAAATAAGCGCGTTTCACAATTTCTTGAGCTTCCATGCTTTACTCCTTAATTTTATTAAACCTTTAAAAGATAGGATGAGTGTTATTATACTTTTCTTATTAAAATCAAAAATTAATTTTTTAACCTCATTTTCTATTAAAAAGAATAAAAAACAAGGTTAAATCATAATTTCAAACGAATTTGACCAATCGATCTTTAAAAATGATGGAATTGTTCAATATCTTGAACGAATACTGTTGCTCCACCAACCTGAACCTCCATTGGCATTGCCGTAGTGGCTTCAAATGATAAGTCCAAGCTGGCTGAGGGTGCCATAAATTGTTTCCGAGCTTTCGCATTAGTTTTAATCACCTCAAGCACGTCATCAACTCGTTCATCCTCAATTCCAATCATAAAAGTAGTATTTCCTGAACGCAAAAATCCACCAGAGGTAGCTGTTCGCGTTGCCCGAATATTATTTTTAATAAACGCAGTTCCTAATTTGTTCGCATCTTTATCTTGTATCACAGCAATAATCATTTTCATGGTTTATTCCTCCATTTTCAAAATACGGTTAACGACTTGCCAAGCATCTTCAATGACTTGTTCCATCGGTTGTTCGGCATCAATTATAATAATTCTTTTTGGGTCTTGTTCAGCTAACTGATGATATCCAGCACTCACTCGCTGATGAAATTCAATCGGATCAAGGTCTAATCGATTGATCTCGTTTTGACGATGAGCTTTAATACGAGCCAAACCTACTTCCGGGCGGATATCAAAATAGATCGTGCAATCTGGTAAGAACCCTTCTAAAACAAAATCATTTAATTTACGGACAGCTTCAAATCCAATTCCACGCCCCGCCCCTTGGTAAGCAATTGAACTATCGACAAATCGATCCGACAAAATAATTTTATTAGCTGCCAAAGCTGGTTTAATCGTTTTTTGTACATGTTCCCGACGTGATGCTGCATATAATAAAGCCTCAGTTCTAATATCCATTGCAGGATAGTCTGGACTTAAAACCAAATCACGAATAGCTTCAGCAACTGGATTATCAGTTCCGCCAGGCTCTCTCGTTACCAATAGCCGCGCGCCATATTGCGCTTGTAAACGAGGTATCAAAACTTTCAAGACACTGGTTTTACCTGCGCCTTCAGGTCCTTCAAAACTAATAAATTTTCCAACCATGGATTTGTCTCCTTAATCTAATTGCTCCGAACGAATAATCGAACGTTGCCATTGGCCCTTCATCTTTCTAGTGCGGGCCGCGCGTAACAAGAAGAAATATTTTTGTTTAGCAAAAGCCGTTTGTGCTTTGATCCAACGTGGATCAATTTCGCTTTCAAATAGGGCTATTTCTGATGCCTTAGCTTTTTCATAATCATATTTTGCATCATCAATTGCATCCAACAATTCTGCATCGTAAACTTCCGGTTTTAATTTTAGCTTCTTTAATCCAAACATCACATCTGCGTCCTTCCCTCAACGGACTTAATCAATGTAATTTCATCCGCATAATCGATATCACTACCAACCGCCAAGCCAGTGGCTAGTCGAGATACTTTGATTCCCGCTGGTTTCAAAAGACGGCTCAAATACATCGCTGTCGCCTCACCTTCAGCATTGGCATTTGTTCCAACAATAACTTCTTGAATTTCTTCATTTTTCTGCAAACGTTGGACCAACGTATCGATATTGATATCATCAGGACCTTTTCCTGCTAGTGGTGACAAAACACCATGTAAAACATGGTATCGTCCTCGGAATTCATTAGTGTTTTCCAATGCCATTAAATCTTTCACTTCTTCAACCACTAAAACAACCGAAGGATCACGAGTTTCATCCTGACAGATTGAGCAAGGATCTTCTTCTGTTAGATTTCCACAGATACTACAAAACTTTAAATCACGCTTAGCTGAAATTAATGATTGCGCAAAATGGGTTACATCTTCTTCTTGCATATCAATGGTATAAAATGCTAAACGTGTTGCTGTTTTAATCCCTATTCCAGGTAGTTTCGTATAACTATCTATTAATTTTGCAATTGGTTCTGGATACTGCATCAAATCTCCCCCTTGCATTCTACCAAGTAAGCTGAATTAATCAGCTTTCACTTCAACTAACTCATCCCCAAATAAATCTTTAGCGGCTTGCACAATCGTTTGATCTTGGGTGCTCTCATTTTGTTCTGGAATATCAGTGGCCGCTAATTCAGCTTCCGGTGCTGCTGCACTTTCAGTTGCTGGTTTATTTTTGCGATGTTGTTGAATCCATTGATTTCGTATATCTGGCCATTCTTCGTTGGTCACTAAGACCAAGTTTCTCTCATCTTTACTTTCAGTTAACTTTCTAATTTGTTCATTCAAAAGATCAACCAGCCCTTGATCTTTTTTGGTTTTATCACGGAAAATTTCAAAGTCAAAACCTAAAAGTACACCGTTTGACGAAGCGGCCACCGGTTTAGCAGTACTAAGAATAGCTTTTTGTGAAACATTCAATTGAGCTAAAATATCTGCCCAAGCTGCTTGTAAACGATTCAAATCACCACGTGTGGCAGCATCTAGCACTTCAAAAATATGCTTCTTCTCTGTACTTGCCTTATGTGCAATTCTAATAGGCTGCTCAGCAACAGGTGCGACGTTATCGGTCTCAATCACAGTACCATCATTGGAATCATCTAAGGGTTTCAGCGTAGCTTCAGTATTTGCGTGTACATTTGTGGCGGAATTTCCTGCTACCACTGCTTGTGGTTCAGCAACTCCAGCCTGGTTTAAACGACTCAATTTAACGGTTAATACTTCCAAGTAAATACTAGGACGATTAGTAAATCGTAGTTGTTGTTGGGTTTCACTAAGTACATCAATCATTTGATACCAAGTATCAGCCTTTTGCTCTTGGGCCAATTGTTTAAAATTATCATCAGGTACCAATGAAATTAAATCAGGTGCCTCAGTATTCAACAATAAGTCGCGGGCATAACTGATTAGATCCTCAATAAAACGTCCAGCATCTTTACCGTCAGTTAACACCTCTGTTAACTTAGCTAAAGCTCGTTTAGAATCGTGTTCTACCAAAGCCATGACATATTCACCCAACAAAGTTTGTGTTACCGATCCAGTCACTAAGAGAGCGTTGTCCAGTGTTACATTTCCATTCCCAAAAGAAAGGGCCTGGTCCAGAATACTCAAGGCATCACGCATTCCACCATCAGCGGCATTAGCTATGACCTTAACCGCTGTATCATCATAGTTATTACCACGTTGATTTAGAATATATACCATCCGTTCATAGGCTGCATTGGCATCAATTCTTTTGAAATCAAATCGTTGTGTTCTTGAAATAATCGTTGCCGGAATTTTTTGTGGTTCCGTAGTGGCTAAAATAAAAATAACATTTGCTGGTGGTTCTTCCAAAGTTTTCAATAAAGCATTAAATGCCCCCGTTGACAACATATGAACCTCATCAATGATATAGACCTTATATTTAGCCAAAGTAGGTGCATAATTAACATCTTCTCGGATTTCTCGGATTTCATCCACTCCATTATTAGATGCAGCATCTAATTCGATAATATCACCTAATGTTCCTTGATCAATTGCCTGGCAAATTTCACAAGTTCCATCAGCCTCACCATCAACTGGATGTAAACAATTAACGGCTTTTGCAAAAATTTTGGCCGCAGAAGTTTTTCCTGTTCCTCGAGGTCCAGTAAATAGATAAGCATGCGAAATTTGTTCAGTTATTAAAGCATTCCGGAGGGTCTTTGTAACCACCTCTTGACCAACCATATCGGCAAATTTTTGTGGACGCCAGGTCCGATAAAGTGCTTGATAAGCCATTTGCGACCCTCCCCTTTTAATTTATAATCTTACCCTTTATTCTACCAAAATTTTGCTAGTTTAAAACTAATTATTTTATAAAAATGTTTACAAAAAGAGGCTCGGAACATAAATTTCCGAACCTCTTGTTAAATTTCATATATAAGGCACAGTCCACGATCTCCTTAGTGCTGCTGCCTTCCGACCCTGACACGGTTCGAAGTGCAAACTTGCCCTTGTCTTTCGACATAAATATTATAACACATTCTAGTTTTAATAATCAACTGATTTAAGATACAAACCACTAGCTGGAGCTGTTAATCGGGCTTGTTGTCGATCTTTTTGAGCTAATAGACGTGGGATATCATCAACTGGGCGACTCCCACCACCAATTTCTAATAAAACGCCGACCATAATTCGAATTTGATTATACAAAAATCCGGTTCCCGTAAATTCAAAAATCAATTCCTCATGCTCAACATCATTCATGAATTTAACAGCCGTGACCGTCCGGATTGTGGTTTTAGCCTGAAATCCAGAAGCCGCAAAACTTTGCCAATCGTGTTCACCTAAATAATCATTTATCGCCATTTCAATTTTACTAGGATCAATCCGACGCGGCCAATATCCAGTATAATTGCGTTTAAATGGGTCCCGAAAAGCACGATTTGATAAACGATACTGATACGTTTTGGTATGTGCACTATATTGAGCATGAAAGTCGGCATCAACTTTCTCTACTTTTTTTATTTCAATATCAAAGGGTAGCATCGTCGCAAGTCCTTTACGAACCCCACTTTCGGGAATATCAAAAGGTAAATCAAAATGGGCTACTTGACCTAAAGCGTGGACCCCAGCATCCGTTCGACCAGACCCCTGAACTCGAATTGGTTGTTCCGGATTTTTAGCCATTCTATTCACAGCTTTTTCTAATTCTCCTTGCACCGTTCGTTTACTTGGTTGAACTTGCCAACCAGAAAAGTCGGTTCCATCATAGGCAACAATAGCACGATATCTTGGCATCTTATATCCCTCCTTCATTTCAGATAAATTTTAAAAAATTAGATAAAAAACAAATAATAAGATCGCAAAAACAATAAAAATTATTACTGCCCAAGAATCAATTTTGTGCCAACTTTGCATCCGATATTTAGAACGTTCGACCCCTACTCGGTAGCCGCGCACCTCCATTGCATCCCCTAATTCAATAGCCCGTTTAATTGCATTAATAAACAACGGGATCAACACTGGAATAAAAGCTTTCGCTCGTTTCACCAGACTCCCCTCATTGAACAAAACACCTCGCGCTCGTTGAGCATTAATAATCATTTCTGCTTCATCCAATAGAGTTGGTACAAAGCGCAATGCGATCGAAACCATTAGAGCTAACTCGGCGACTGGAACTTTGATTTTTTGTAAGGGACGCAATAACGTTTCAAGCGCATCTGCAATATCTAATGGTGTCGTCGTCAATGTTAAGACCGTAGAAAACATAATAATTAACATAAAACGGATAAAAATAGCTACCCCGTTAACTAATCCATCGCTAGTGATCTTCAACCAACCCCATGACCACAAAACATGACCAGTTGTCACAAATAAAATTTGCAAAACAGTGGTAAACAGCATTAGAAAAATCAAAGGCCGCACACCCCGCAAGAAAACACCAAAGCCCAGTTTAGTTAAGCTCACTACTAATAAAGTAATAGCCGTCGCAAGAAGATAGCCTGGCCAATTAGTTGCTAAGAAAATCATAAAAATAAAGGCAATACTCAAAACCAACTTAACTCGTGCATTTAAACGATGAATCACTGAATCACCCGGCAAATAACGACCAATCAAAATTTTACTAAACATTTTTGTTGGCCTCCCTTATTTTTTGCGCCAATTGATCAGCTAGAGCGTCAAGGTTTAACACATGTTCGAGTTTAATACCTTTGTTCTCTAATCGATCTGCGAAAGCCTTAGCCATCGGAACATCTAATTGTTTTGTTTGTAACCATTGCTGATTTGAAAAGACTTCTTCAGGCGTTCCCGTTTTAATAACTGTTCCATGTTCAAATACTAAAACATGTTGTGCATATTGTGCTACAAATTCCATTTGATGGGTTACCAAAATAATTGTCATTCCATATTCGTGTTGCAATTGTGCAAATAGCGCCATCAGTTCTTGTTGACCTTGTGGATCCAAACCCGCTGTTGGTTCATCGAGAACCAAAATTTCCGGTTCTAACGCTAGCACTCCTGCAATAGCCACCCGACGCATCTGACCACCTGATAAATCAAAAGGTGATTGATCATCAAATTTTTCAGGCATACCAACCAGACGTAATGCTTTTAATGCTAAAGTTTTGGCTTCTTCAGAACTATGACCAAAATTTTTAGGGCCAAACATCACATCTTCTAAGACGGTCGCCTCAAATAATTGTGCCTCAGGGAACTGAAAAACCATTCCCACATGGCGGCGAATTTCATTCGTAGCTGCTAATTTCGTTTCTGGCGTGACCATTTGATCTAAGATTTCAATTTTACCACTCTGCGGTAAAATCAATCCGTCCAACAATTGCAACATTGTCGATTTTCCCGAACCAGTATGCCCAATCACAGCCGTAAATTGCTGCTTTGGGATCGTAAAGTTAACATCATGTACGCCTGGCACAGCAAAAGGTGACTCAACTTGGTAGGTAAAACCTACTTCTTGGAAATTGATTGCCATATCCAATCCACCATCCCATCCATTGTTTCATAAGTTGTCGGCACTTTAATCCCACGCTGTGCCAGCTTAACTTTGAGTTGTTCCGCAAATGGAACATTTAATCCTAATTGAATTAGTTTTTCAGCATTATTGAAAACCTGATCTGGTTGACCCATCTCTACTAACTTTCCATCATTAATCACAATCACGTTATCAGCGTGCGCCGCTTCATCAATATCATGTGTAATTGAAATAACTGTCAATTCATCACCTAGTTCCGCCTTAAGATTACGTACTAATTCAATCATTTCCCGGCGGCCTTTAGGATCTAACATAGCGGTAGCTTCATCTAAAATCAAAATTTTTGGTTCAATTACCAAAGCACTCGCTAAAGCAACCCGCTGCTTTTGCCCACCAGATAAATGAGCCGGTTCCCTTGTAGCAAAATCTTGCATCCCAACCCGTTTTAATGCATTTTGAACTCGTTGATACATCTCTTCGCGTTTAACTTGTCTATTTTCCAACCCAAAGGCGACATCATCTTCAACCGTGGCACCGACAAATTGATTATCTGGATTTTGGAAAACCATCCCAACAAGATCTCTAATTTCATAAATATTTTCTTCATTAATTACTAATTGATTAACTTTAATCTGACCAGATTGTGTATTCAAAAGACCGGTCAATAATTTGGCCAATGTCGACTTTCCAGAACCATTATGACCAATTACTGCCACCCATTCCCCCTTTTCAATGTTAAAGTTTAATTGTTCTAACGCCGGTTCGGAGCGATTAGGATATGTATATGTTAAATTTTTAATCTCAATCATAATTCATACATCCTTAAAAATTTTAATTTTAATCTCTACGATATTCTACCAAATATCATTAGCTTCTTGTTACAATAAGAGTATCGTACTGTGTTTATTCTAGCTTATTTGATTTTTGATGAATCAATCTTCACTAGTTTAAAAGGTAGTGCCTTCGAATTTAATTTAAACGAGGTAAAAATTAACTATGTCTGAAATCGATTTAAACCATTCCAATGATTATCGGAATGTCACTGATTATTATAAAAATATGTCTGATGAAGCCATTCGAGCAGATTTGGATGAAAAACGTAATGAAGCCGTTTCAATCATGCAAAATTTAACGCATGATTTTAACAAGGCTACAGCCGTACGTAATAGCAATGCTTTTGCGACTCGCAAATTAATATTCCTTAATCCAGTTAATCAATCTTTCCCCGATCGACCAGAGGGTTCAAAAAAATGGGATCGTCGTGGATCAGTTGGAACATATAACTACGAACATATTGAACATCATCGAGTAACCGATTATCAAGTTATTTTTGATCAACTACATGCTGAAGGATATACCATTTACGCGATTGATAACATTGAATCTTACCAACCAACCAACCTTTTTGAAACCAAATTAGCTAAAAAGGCAGCCTTCATTTTTGGTGAAGAACAAATTGGCCTCGCTGATGAATTAATTAAAGCTTCTGATGCAATGCTCTATATTCCCCAAGCAGGAAGCGTTCGTTCACTCAACGTTTCAGTCGCTCACGGAATTGTCCTAGCTTTTTATGCTGCTCAACACCCCAACCTATAACATAAATAAGCAGTAATTTTAATTTAAAGATTCTTGCAATATATCATAAGGGAGCCTGGAAAAATCCGAGCTCCCTTTTTAATTATATTATAAATACTAATTTTATCTTTTTTCATCTTCCAAGTCATTATAGCTAGCTTGACTATCACCAGTAATAAATATTCCTAAATTCTTTTGAATAAATGGAACTAACCAGTAGTCAACCCCAAATGAACGTCCGGCACCATTCATCAAAGCAATTCCGACAAAGGGGAGTAGCAACGCTGAAATTGAAAAAGAAGTTCCCAGCATTACAAGCGACAACAAAAAAGTCATAAAGCCAGCAATTGTGGTCATAAATCCAAAGAACAGGGCCATTCCTACTCCCGCAAAGATAGAACCAATTCCCCCTCCAATCGCAACCCCAGTAATAATCAAAAATATTCCCGTCGCTAAACGTAACGGCAAAGACCACAAGGTATTTCCGACATTGGAAACATTTCCTTGTCCAGAAATCATATGTTGCGGCGTTGAGAAAATTTCACGCTTTAAGTATTGATGTATTTGATAAGTTGATCCCAATTGGGCCAAAAAATGTAAATTGCTTAAATGCTTAAACTCACGTGCCCAAAATCCAGTTACCGCTAAACGATTTTTAAAAATCGCGACCCCATACCGTGATCCAACAGAAATAAAAATCCGTTGACTTTTCGGTTTAAAAGCACTTAAATCTCCATGATTTAATAATTTAACCGCAATATTATTGGCTAATTTACCTGATTGATTGACTGCATTATGCACATTTTGAGGCCAGAAATAACGATGTTCACCACGTTTAGGCATTAAGGTTTCTGAACCCTTCCGTTCTTTTAAATGCGCTGGCAAAGGCTGAATCACTGAGTCACCCAATGCATAAATATCAGCTTGATCCTGAATCCGCATTTCAGGTGTAACTTGCAGATGTCGTTCTTCATCTTGACTTAAATCCAATTCAGTCATTTGCGTTCGACCCTGCGTACCACCAGCCCAAATAACGGTATTAGTCATAATCTTATCACCGTCATTCAATACTAAATGATCTTCAAAAATTTCTGATACAGCTTTCTTTTTGTAAACCTTGACGCCTTGATGCCTTAAGTAATTTTCAACTTTATGACTAACCCGAGCATCATCTAAATCTGATAATATTTCGGCTTTAGATTCGACTAAGGTTAATTCAATTTCGCGATTACGAAGTTGGTTCGCTTTAGCCAAAATTCTACGTTCATCCAGTAGTTCACCAAGAATTTGAACCCCCAGATAACCGCCACCAACCACAACGAGCCGTAATTTTTGCTGTCGAATATCTTCATCTAATTCAATTGCGCCTTGCCGAATGACTTCTTCTATATGTACTCGCAGAGAAGTTGCTTGGTCCAAGCTCCAAAACGGAAAACCATATTCATTCACTCCAGGAACATCAGACCGTGCCTCAACACCACCAGCCCAAATCAACTTATTATAATCCACCTGTCCTATCGAGGTATGAATGATATGTTGATTTGCATCAATATTTTCAACCCGTGCTGTCACAATCTTAACGTTTTTTTGATGCATAAAAAGCTGTCGTAAATCAAATTGTACGGCGTTAGGTTCAATCCGCTTAGTCGCCACTTCATGTAAACTCGTACGGTACGTGAAAAAGGGATGCTCATCAATCAAAACTATTTCATATTCTGATTTTTGATTAAATTGGTTAGCTAATTTACGAGCCGTCATAACTCCAGCATAACCAGCTCCAACAATTACAATACGCTTCTTCATCAGTTTCCCCTCGCTCATTCTCACTTTAAAATACTGTCGCTTAAATTTAATAAAGCATTTTAGATCATTTTTAACTTTATATTTACGGATAATAACGTTTAACTTTTATCCCATTTCAATCAATTCGTTTAAGCCTGATTCTAACGTAACCTTTTTCTTTTATTTTAACGTATTTCAGACCGAAACGGGGATTATTATATGAGACAGTATTGATTTTCAATAATCTAGGTTCACAAAGGACCTAATCATTTTAATCATAACGTTTCAACCTTAAATTTAGCATCTTTTAACATTTAATAATGAGCACTATATTTCATCATATTTTAGTCTTTTATTATGATAAAAGAGGCTGGAACAAAAGCCCCAGCCTCTCTCTAATATGTTCAAAAACTCAAGGTTTTATCTCAACTTCACCCAAATTGGTAAAATGCGATTATTTAATCAGTTCCTTATATGAGCTTTTTAGCATTTTTTGATTCTTATTTGATTAGAATTGATCCATCAAAAGTTGACGAATTTCTTCCAAACGTGGTTGACGAGGATTTCCTGGAGTACATTGGTCGTTGTAAACCAAATCCATTAACTTATCAACTGATCCTTCTAAGTCTTTCTTAGAAACTCCGTTACCTGACAAAGTAACATCAATATCCAATGCATCAGTCAATTTCTTGATTTCAGCTAACAAAGCATCAACCAATTCGGCATCAGTTTGTCCCTTCAAACCAAGGTAACGAGCAATATCAGCATAGTCCTTTTGGGCTGTATAAGTTTCATAACGTGGGAATGGTGTACGCTTAACGTTACCAGTCACCGCATTAAACTTAATAACATGTGGCATTGCAATTGTGATAGCCAATCCGTGTGGCAAACCGAATTCTCCACCAGTCTTGTGAGCAAGTGAATGATTTACTCCAAGGAAAGCATTCGCAAATGATTGACCAGCCAAAGTTGAGGCGTAGTGCATCTTAGTACGAGCTTCACGCCCTTCAAGTGTTGGGTGACTTGGATCATAATTGTATGATGTAACTAAGTTTTCAAAGACTAACTTAATTGCTTGCAAAGCCCATGGGCGAGTGAATTCTGAAGACATTACTGAAACGTATGATTCCAGTGCGTGTGACAATGCATCCATTCCTGAATAAGCAACTGTACGCTTTGGCACCGTCATAACAAATTCTGGATCAACAATCGCAACTTGTGGTGTCAATTCATAGTCAGCCAAAGGATACTTAACGTGAGTTTCATCATCCGTAATGACTGCGAATGGTGTCACTTCTGATCCAGTTCCTGATGTTGTTGGAATAGCAACTAATTGGGTTGAACTAGCTTGTTCAAACTTAACAATTCGCTTACGGATATCCATAAACTTTTGTTGCAACTTTCCAAACAATGACATCAAAGCTTGATCATCTTCCAAGATGCCTGGGTGAGAAACTGAATACTCGTACAAGAAGCGAGCAATCTTACCGGCATCCAAAGCTGATCCTCCACCTAATGCAATCACAGTATCTGGCTTAAAGGCTGCCATTTGACGAGCAATATCAACGGCTTGGCTGATAGTTGGGTCAGGGCGTACTGTTCCATACAATGACGTCTTCACTGGTGTAGCACTTAAATTAAATTGGTCTAAGATCTTATCTACAAAGCCAAATTGAACCATTCCAGGATCAGCAACAATAAAGGCACGTGAAACGTTTTCTAAGTCTTGTAAGTAAGTAATTGAGTTTGATTCGTAGTAAATATCCTTAGGCAAGCGAACCCATTGTGGACGATTACGACGACGGGCAACCGTCTTGATATTTAGCAAATCGTAAGTTGAAAGATTGTGTGACAATGAATTCTTCCCCCATGATCCAGTACCAAGCGTCAATGATGGACGCAAAGCATCAGTATAGATATCTCCAACACCACCAATTGAATCTGGTTGGTTAACCAAAATTCGTGATGCTTCAACAGCGTCAGCATACTGCTTTACAAATGGGTCATCTTGCGCCCCAATTTGGATAGCAGCGTTATGTCCAGCACCTTGGTAGTTCAATAATGCGCGAACAATTTCAATTCCTTCTTCACGTGAACCAGCTTGGTAAACTGACAATAATGGGCTAAGCTTTTCTGATGATAAGGCCTCACCGATATTTTTCTTATCAAGTTCAAACATCAAAACATCTTTGTCAGCAGGAACCTTGATCTCTGCGCGCTTAGCGATGTTTTGACCAGACATTCCAGCAACTGGACCTTGAACCCCGTAACCAGAAGCATTCTTGACGAAGACTCCTTCAGCTAGCTTTTCGTGATCCTTAGCAGGTACCAAGTAAGCACCTTGCTCTTGCATTTGCTTCATGAAGGCAGGATAAACTTCCTTAGCAACAACAACTGAGTTTTCAGTAGCACAGATCATTCCGTTGTCAAAACGCTTTGACAACAACAAGTCTTCAACAGCCCGCTTAACATCAGCAGTTGCATCAATATAAACAGCTCCGTTACCGGCTCCAACACCCATTGATGGGTTACCTGAAGTCAAGGCTGCGTGAACCATTGAAGGACCACCAGTAGCCAAAATTGAGGCAATTCCTGGATTCTTAATCAAAGCAGTAGTTCCTTCAAGTGAAGGCTTTTCAATCCATTGAATGAAGTTTTCTGGCGCTCCAGCAGCAACGGCAGCATCATAAACGATTTTAGCTGCATGTGCTGAAGACTTTTGAGCTTGTGGATGGAAAGCGAAAACAATCGTATTACGAGTCTTTGCTGTCAACATTGATTTGAAAATTGATGTTGCAGTTGGATTAGTCGTAGGAACGATTCCAGCTAAAACCCCAAGTGGAGCAGCTAATTCAACTTTACCAGTTACACGATCTTCATTGATGACACCAACAGTCTTGTCATTCTTGATTGCATTATAAACTGACTCTGAGGCGAAGCGATTCTTAGTATCCTTGTCTTCCACTACTCCACGGCCTGTCTCTTCAACAGCTTCGTGAGCTAGTAGCAATGAATTTTCTGAACCAGCTAAGGCCATCGCAGCAACAATTTTATCAACTTGTTCTTGCGTATATGTTGAAAACTCTACTGCAGCTTTCTGGGCCTTTTCAACTAATTCCCCAGTCATTTTAACAGCGGCGTCCATACGCGCTGCTTTTTCTTCGGGTGTTAAGACTTTTTTTGCTTTTTTCGGTGCTTTTGTTTCAGCCATGTTAACTTCTCCCATATATGTTCGCTTATTTATTTTCATTTGTGTATTTATTAACAATGTTAATTATATCAAGTATAATCTTTTTGTCAACACCAATTCAGCATGATAATCAACGCAAAGTGCTGATTAAATAAGGATTAGAAGTAGAATTTGTGAAACGTTTTAATTTGATAGCGCTTTCATTAACATTTTCACCCACTCGTTATTTTTTAAACTTTGTGAAATAAAATTCATAAAGTGGATAAATAAAATTCGTATATTTAAATTAATTTGGACATCTAGTTCAAATTTTTAAATATTTTACCCAAACCTAATTGACCATCGTAGGCCTTCTTTGAGGTTAACCCCTACAAAAAAAGCTAAGGTCATATTGCCTTAGCCTTTTTATTTTTACCAAATTTGAATTCGTTGCGCTGGATCTCGCCACATCTGATCTTCCTTCTCTACATCGAAAGTTTGAAAGAACTCATCAAAATTAGCAACTTGTACATTAACCCGCAATTTGGCAGGTCCGTGTACATCGACGCTAGCCATCATCTGCATAAATTCAGGACGTGCTTTCATCCGCCAAATAGTAGCCCAATTTATGAAAAATGATTTAGCTGAAAAATCAGCATCTCGTTTTGCAGCTGCTAATGCTGCAGATAAACCACCTAAGTCAGCAACATTTTCTGAAACAGTCAATTTACCATTAACTTTAACCCCATATGATTCCAAACCATCAAATTGATCAATTACCGCTTGGGTTCGTTCTTCAAAGGCAGCATAATCTTCAGGCAACCACCAATTATTTAAACTTCCATTTTCATCAAATGACGCTCCATTAGTGTCAAAAGCATGCGAAATTTCATGGGCAATAACTGCCCCAATTCCGCCATAATTGGCTGATGAACTTTGTTTTAGATCATAAAATGGCGCTTGTAAAATAGCTGCTGGAAAGACAATTTGATTTTGTTGGGGATCATAATAAGCGTTAACCATATGGGCTGGCATATGCCATTCCGTTCGGTCGACAGGTTGATTCCATTTAGCCCATTCATATTGAATTGATTGTTCACTCAAAGTTTGGAAATTATCAAACAAACTCTTGTTTTCATCAATCACCTTATCATAGTAACGTTGTGGTAATTCATTTGGATAACCAATATGTGCCACAATCGTATCTAACTTCTTGATGGCTTTTTGACGCGTCTGTTCTGCTAACCAACTATTATTCTCCAAACGTTCCTTATATACATCAATCATTGTGGAAACTTTCAATTCTACGTCTTTTTTAGCATCTGACGAGAATTTATTTTGAGCATACCATAATCCCAGTGCTTGACTGTATGGTCCTGCTGCCAAATAATAAGCTGCCTTTTTAGTTGAACTAGGTTCAGGTGTCCCACTAATAATACGGCCATAGGCGCCACCCATGATACGCATTTCATCGGTCAAGACGCTAGTATAGTCCAGCATTGCATCAATCAATAAGTGTGCTTTCAATAATGGCCAAGCTTCTTCAGAATAGAACTGATCAGCATTTTGCCAGAAACGTTCCTCTGGCACAATAATCTGATCCGGTTGGCTTCCAATCATTTCCTGCATAAAATCTGCTAAAGGCAAATTCGGTACCAAAGCCTTAAATTGATCCCATTGATAAGGATGATATAACTTGGCATATTCAGCATTTTCTTCATTTGATAATACATATTTGGCAATCCGAGCATCCAAAGCAATATTTTGATCCAATAAGGTTTGGGCTTCGGTTTCTGTGTAACCAAACTTCATTAAAATTGGTAATGTGGTTTCACGATAAGCAGCTAATAGTTCCGCCCCTTTTTCATGCCCAGGTTCATAATAAGTTGTGTCAGGTAAAATCGTTCCCAGTGCATCAGCCCATAAAACATTGGTCCGAGCATCTTTAAAATCAGGTGCGATCCCAAATGGCATGGCATTTGGCCAAGCTAGTTTTTCAAAACGTGCAATATTTTGGGTATATTCATCAAAAGAATTCAGCGCCGAAATTTGTTGAAGAATGTCTTTAACTGGAGCTAATCCCACTTCATTACGCCGAGCTTGATCAGTAGTTAAATGATGTAATTTAATGAAATTTCTTAAAACGACATCATCTGGTAAATTTTCACCAGCTTGCCATTGATCAGAGGTTGCTAACATTAGCTCCTCAATTGCATCACTAAGATCATTAAACCCTCCTGTTCGGGGCTTGTCAGCTGGAATTTCAGCTTGTTCTTCCCATGTACCATTAATTGCTGCATAAAAATCATCTTGTTTTCGCATTTTTTCACCTTTTCTATCCGAACTGTATGTCAAATTATACGCTCTTTACAGTAAATAAAAAACGACCCTTTTACGGCTAACAAACAAGCTCCAAGTACGTCGTTTTTTTATATCATCTAGTATATTGTTTTTAATTTAAGCTATGCCTCAGCAAAGATAACTTTACCATCTTCAAAAGCTTGAATCCGTGCAAGAGACTCGACTTTAAGCCCTTGCTCATTCAAGAGCGCTCTTCCTTTTTGGAAGGTCTTTTCAATGACAATTCCCGCCCCAACTACTTCGGCTTGGGCAGCCTTAGCAATTTCTAACATTCCTTGGACCGCCTGACCATTTGCTAAAAAGTCATCAATCAATAGAATCCGTTCACCCGCTTGAATAAAGCGCTTATCAACGATAATATGATTAGTTTCTTGTTTCGTAAACGAATATACATCAGCAACATAATTATCATCCGTTAAAGTTAGTGACTGCTTCTTACGAGCAAAAACCATCGGAACATTTAAGGCTAATGCGGTAAAGACTGCCGGTGCAATCCCAGATGATTCAACCGTTAAAATGCGATCAATTTTTTCATCTTTAAATAAACGAGCAAATTCTTGTCCCATAGCTTCCATTAAGGCAGGATCAACTTGATGGTTCAAAAAATTATCTACTTTGAGGACTTCCGTCCCAATGACACGACCATCTTGCTTAATTCGTTCTTCTAATAACTTCATTAATCCAACTCCTCTAATTTCATATGCGTTAATATCCGGATTTAATTTAAAATAAAAAAATGAGCCCATAATTGAATGGACTCATCCCTTAAAACTAGTAGTCCGCAGCTTAGGTGCAGGTAGATCTCGTTAGCCATTCTCCAACGATTATACTAGGTTAAGTTTATTAATCTGATTAATACAATATAAATTAAAATCAACAATTAAGCAACCTTAATTTACTCTGTAAACTTTAAAACTGTTTTTCCATGCAAAGTATGTTGTCGTCCGACCACGTGAGCTTGCCTAATATTTTTTTCCGTAAAGGGCAGAACATCCCCCAAACGAATTTCAACCTGCTTCTTCGCCAATAAAGCTAAAACTCGTTCCAACGTAGGCCGTTTAATATCTGCATAAACGGACTCAACATCGGCTCCACTTTGTAATGTTTCTGGGATCATACCTAAAGTTTTCAAACGTCCATGCATCTTTAACACTTTAACGGACTTTTCAGTCATCTGACCACCAATGGGATCTAAGATGGCATCAAACGGTGCTAATGATTCCCAACTCAGTTTATGATAATCTAAAACTTCCTCTACCCCTAAACTACGCACAAACTCAAAATCATCAGGACTAGCTGTCGCAACAACTTGTGCGCCTTGTAGTAAAGCTACTTGAATCGCCATAGCACCGACTTGACCTG
Organism: Weissella koreensis KACC 15510; assembly: GCF_000219805.1. Taxonomy (NCBI): domain Bacteria; kingdom Bacillati; phylum Bacillota; class Bacilli; order Lactobacillales; family Lactobacillaceae; genus Weissella; species Weissella koreensis. Next base: position 893,798 of record NC_015759.1, on the reverse strand, counting down.
CCCCACCGTGAATCAAAACTCGTTCACCGGCTTGCACCGCTAGTTTTTCAATAATCATTTGATATCCTGTTGCAGCCCCTAAAGCAGCCGCCACGGCTATCTCATCTGAAATTTCATCAGGTATTTTCGCTAAGGCTGATTGTGCTACTGGAACCATTTCTGCATAAGTTTTTAAATGTCGAGTTGCAACTACTCGATCCCCAAGGTTAAAATCGGTTACCTCAGCACCAAATTCCATCACAGTTCCCGCTACACTAGATCCAGGAATGACTGGCCAAGTATCATTAGGCCCATATTCTCCCATGACGTATTTAATATCATATGGATCAATTGCCACTGCATTATTTTGTACTAAAATTTGTTGCTTGCCCAGAACAGGAATATCGACATCTTGCATTTTCATTTCATCGACATCACCAAATTGTTCAATCTGAATTGCTTTCATTATAAAGCTCCTTTCACCTTAAAACGGTCATTTTTAAATGATTTAATTATTATAGTTACTAATTTAATTGATCTTTTAACAACTTTCCAATCACCGGAATTTGTCCATATTCGTGAGCTTGATCACTGGGAACCACTACCGTATTAGCAGGGTTTTCGCCCAAAGTCTTAAAAGCTTCAATGGACTGATTTTGAAAATATTTTTGATCGGCGCTTTTCAAAGCTTCTTGAATAGTATCAATTCTATATTTTTCAGCATCAGCCCGTGTTTTAGTTGCGTCAGCCTCTGCCTTAGCTGTCGACATCAAAGCATCATTTTTTGCCTTGGTCGTTAAATCAATCGAACGAGCTTGCCCTTCGGCAGCAGCAATTGCAGCAACCCGTTCTCGATCAGCCGTTAATTGTTTATCCATCGCTTCTTGAATGGCTCGTGATGGAGTTAATTCATCAATATTAATTCGATCCACATTAATGCCATAAGTATTAGTTAAGTCACCAATCGCAATACTTAATTCTTGATTGATGAGCGCTGTGGATCCCAATGCTTCATTCAATTCCATTCTTCCAATGATATCGCGCAGATGTCCCCGAACCAATTGAGCCATTGATTCTACAGAATCTGTATTCTCATACATGTACTTAACCGCATCAGTCACATGATAATTCAAGGTAACACTGGCAGAAACATCTGCATTATCTTTTGTTATCACAGAATAGTTTGGCAATCTTAAAGGGCTCATTGCCATGCTAACACGCCGAATTTTTTGAAAAATCGGTACGTAAAATTGAATCCCAGAATCAACCGTGACGCTGTATTTTCCTAAATTCTCTCGTAAGCCTACATTGTTTTGCGGTACGATCTTAATTCCAAAAGGCATTAATGACTCCATTCTAACTAGTTTGACTAGTTCCCACTTGCTTAATTATTAAAACATTCCCTTTAGCCCCGATTACCATATAATCGGATGTAGAATTAATTGTATTTCCATCAGCCAACCGATAACGATAGTTAATACCATCAACTAAAACCAACTCATGCTCTCGATTAAATTTGCGCCCAGGTATCCGTTTGGCTTGAAACTGGCGGGCCTCAAAAGTATCCTCAAATTTAGCGGCCATTGTTTCTTTCAATAGATTTACAACATAATCTTCAGGTGCCAAATGCTGACTTTTTGCATCAGCCTTAATTTGTTGATAAATTTCATCCGGTAGCTTTAACATCATTTCTGTCATTGCATTTCCCCTACATTGCCATCTTAAATTCAGTATACCATGCTTAAATTTGTTCAATTCCCAAATTATTTTAAGTTACATAAATTGATTTTTTGATTAAAAACGACCAAGTACCGCATTTTATCGATACCCAGCCGTTTAAACAAAATAACGTATTCCAACATTTTAATTATGCTTCGTCATTCTTAATGGCTGTTTCCAAAGCCACCTTCATCATATTAGCAAATGAATTTTGTCGTTCTTCCGATGACAGTGCTTCGCCGCGGAAAACGTGATCTGAACAAGTTAAAATATCTAAGGTCTTAATATTTAGCTTGGCTCCCAATAGATATAAACCCGCAACTTCCATTTCTGTCCCTAAGATTCCATAGTCAGTCAACTTTTGCATATCAATTTCATCATTGTAAAAACGGTCAGCTGCAAATATATTTCCAACCGTCACTGGAATATCTAAATCTTTGGCGGTATGGTAAGCCGTACCTAGTAATCCAAAATCCGGCAACGTTGAATAATAAATTCCTGGGCCAAAAGTGTTTGCAATTACTGATGAATCAGTTGAACCACCGGAGGCCAAAACAACATCACCCAAATTTAATTCAGGAGCCATACCGCCAAAAGAACCAACACGCATGATAGTTTTAACACCATACTCTTTAACCAACTCATTGATATAAATTGACATTGATGGAATTCCCATCCCAGAACCTTGGACTGAAATACGGTGACCCTTATATTTACCCGTAAAGCCTAGTGCTCCCCGTACTCCATTGACCTGTACCACGTCATCTAAGAAAGTTTCTGCAATATACTTAGCCCGTAAAGGGTCACCTGGTAATAGGACTGTTTCGGCGTAGTCGCCCATCTTTGCTTCATTGTGTGGAGTTGCCATAATTAGTTTCTCACTTTCGGTTTACTTGATATCAATTTAGTTATTTTTTATTTAATAATTTTATGAATTAACGTCGGAACCTTAACTGCATCACCTACAACCAGATGTTCCTTTAAATAATCCATAATTTCAGTTATATCTTCTTTTTCCGTGGCAATGGTCATCAAGCTTTCACCCTCAGTAACTGCATCACCCAATTTCTTATGAAGTGTAATGCCAACCCCATAATCTAAAACATCATCTTTTTTAGTTCGGCCACCGCCAAGTCGCATCGAAGATATTCCAACAGCATCAGCATCTAAACGGCTAAGATATCCGGTCCTTGGAGCAGTCAATTCAACTTCAAATTTAGCGTGAGGCATCAAATTATAATTTCCTAGGACTCGATTATCTCCACCTTGCGCAGTAATCATTTCACCAAACTTGACTAGAGCTGAACCATCTTCAATTGTTCTCATCAACATTTCACGAGCCGTTACTTCATCATCCGCTTTTTGAGCCATTACTACCATGGGTGCGGCTAAGGTGAGGGTCACTTCCAACAAATCCTTAGGTCCTTGCCCTTTTAATGTATCCAAAGTTTCCTCAATTTCCAGAGTATTACCAATTTTATTCCCCAAAGGTTGGTTCATATCGGAAATCACTGCTTGCATCTGCATTCCAGCTTCTTTGCCAATTTTAACCATGATTTGGGCTAAAGCTTCTGCTTGATCCTGTTCCTTCATAAATGCTCCAGATCCAGTTTTAACGTCTAAAACTAGAGCATTATTCCCGGTAGCCAATTTCTTCGACATAATTGAAGCAGCAATCAAAGGAATTGAGTCAACGGTTGCGGTCACATCTCGTAGGGCGTACATTTTCTTATCAGCTGGTGCAATGTTTCCCGTTGCTCCAATAATTGCAGTTCCTACCTTATCAATTTGAGCTTTAAATTCATCTTCACTAATTTCAACCTGATAACCAGGAATAGCTTCCAACTTGTCCAAAGTCCCACCAGTATGACCCAATCCACGACCAGAAATCATGGGAACTTTAATTCCCAATGCAGCCAACATCGGTGCTAATGGTAAACTCACCTTATCGCCCACACCTCCAGTGGAATGCTTATCAACTTTAATGCCTTCAATAGTGCTCAAATCTAAAACATCCCCTGAATGCATCATTGCCATCGTTAAATTAGTCAATTCTGGAATAGTCATTCCCGTAAAATAAGTAGCCATAAGAAAGGCTGATATTTGATAGTCTGGAATCTTACCGGCTGTAAAATCTTGAATCATTGTCTCGATTTCATTTGATGTTAATTCTTCATTATTTCGCTTTTTCATCAAAGTTTCTAACATTGTCATCACTATCACCTCAACCTGTTTATATAAAGCTTTTTGAATCCCAAAAATAAATAAACTTAAACTTATATTCGTAATTTAATTTATTTTAATTCATTTAAAAAGCTAGTTCCTACCTGATTATCAAGCTTGAAGTTGTCTAAAATAGTTGCTCCAAAATCAGCAAAAGTTGATCTGACACCTAATGATCCGTGAGATTCCATACTTGGTGAATATGCCAAAACTGGCACTTGTTCTCGTGTATGATCAGATCCTTTAAAACCTGGATCATTTCCATGATCAGCAGTAATTAACAGAAGATCATCGGGTTTCAGCGCTGACATTACTTGTCCCAAACGTTGGTCAAACTGCATCAATTCTTTACCCATACCTTCAGGGTCACGACGATGCCCATATAAAGTATCAAAATCTACTAAGTTGGTAAATGCGAAACCTGTGAAATCCTGTTGAATAACTTTATCCACATGATCCATTCCATCACGATTAGACTCATTATGATATCCCTCATCAATTCCTTGACCCGAGAAAATATCATTGATTTTCCCAATTCCAATTACCTTTTGTCCTGCAACTTGGAGCCGCACTAAATCGGTCATCCCAGTCGGTGCCAATGCAAAATCATGTCGATTGGACGTTCGCTTAAAGTCATTAGCATTATGTCCAATAAACGGACGTGCAATAATTCGACCAATAATATTTGGCGCTTTGTTTACCAATGAGCGTGCGTATTCACAAATCTTATAAAGTTCTTCCACCGATATTACATCTTCATGGGCAGCAATCTGCATCACAGGGTCTGCTGAAGTATAAATAATCAAAGCCTCATCCTTTACAGCTTCCTCCCCATAATCTTTGATAACTTCAGTTCCAGAATACGGACCTTTCGCAATAATTTTACGTCCAGCAAACGCACCAATTTTATCCAATAAATCCTTAGGGAAACCATTTGGATAAGTACTTAATTCGTACATCATCGGAAGACCCATCATTTCCCAATGACCATCTAATGAATCCTTACCGGCTGACATTTCCGTCATTTTTCCATAATATCCTATCGGGGAATCAATTGGTTCAATCCCTTTAATCTGATTCTCGGTTCTAATATTTCCCAAACCAATTCTTTGTAAGTTGGGTAAAGCCCAATCACCTTTAAAATATTCACCAATATGCCCCAAAGTATCTGATCCATCATCTCCATACTTAGGAGCATCAGCAGCACTTCCAATTCCGATTGAATCTAAAACAATTCCAAAGATACGCTTATACATGTTTCTACCCCATTTCTAAAATAACGATCAAAAAAACACCTCGACACGATTAGTATCCAGGTGCATAACTACCTTCGTTTATAATCGCAACTTATCATCACAATTTTCGAATTAAATTTTAATAGTTACTTTTTGAAATTTCATCATTCATAATAGCTACTGATGCAGAAACACCTAAGCGCGTAGCACCAGCTAAGATCATGTCATCCGCCTCCTGGCGCGAGTGAATTCCACCAGAAGCCTTCACACCAAAGTTAGGTCCCACTGTCTCACGCATTAATTTAACATCTTTTAATTTCGCACCAGCTGTTGAGAAGCCAGTTGAAGTCTTTACAAAGTCAGCTCCACCTTTAACAGTTGCTTCGGATGCCCGAATAATCTCTTTTTCTGTCAATAAAGCAGTCTCGATGATAACCTTTAAGATAGCACCACGATCATGAGCTGCCTTAGCCAATTGGGCAATTTCATCTGTAACCATGGCATCATTTCCGCCTTTAAGTTCACCAATATTGATCACCATATCAACTTCAGTAGCACCATTTTCAATGGCATCAATAGTTTCGGCAACCTTAACGGCCGTAGTATTAGCTCCCAAAGGAAATCCAATTACTGTACATACGTTAACTGTTGTATCCTTCAATTTTTCTGCTCCGTAGGCAACCCAATATGGGTTCACGCAGATTGAGGCAAAATCGTACTCCTTTGCCTCATCAATAATGGCTTGGATCTCTTTTTTTGTCGCGTCAGCTTTCAAAAGAGTGTGATCCATATATTTTGCTAATTCGTGCTTTGTTAGTGACATCATGATAATATCGACCTTTCAAAAAAATATTTTTATTTTTAGGAATGCCCAAATCCCTAGCACTGGTAGTCTCCTCGCCACTTCACTACCAACCCGCAGACGTTTATTTTTTGTTAATTGTAAACGCTTACATTTGATATTTTAGCATGCCTTAATAGGTTTTACAACCAATTGTGTTTTTTTATATTAAAAATAATAGATATTAAAAAACCAGAACAAAATTGTCCTGGTTCTTGAACGTTTATAACGATATTTTTAATTTCTTTTGCATTTTGATATGTTCTAATCCAGCTTCATAAAATGGCACACCAAATGCTTCAAAACCTAATTTAACATAAAATGGTTTCGCAGGCATTTGTGCATCTAATTCAACCAGTTTGATCTTTTGATTCATGGCTTCTTTAAGAATAAATTCTAATAAATTTTTAGCCAGTCCTTGCCCTCGATAGTCCTTTAAAGTAGCAACCCGTTCCAAATGCCAAGTTTGATCAGTGGCATTAACCCGACCAGTAACGACAGGCTGTTGATCCAAATAACCCACATAATGAATTCGCTCATAGTCAGTTTGATCGTGTTCTAACTCTGGATCAATTCCTTGTTCACCAATAAAAACTATATCGCGAATTAAGAGTGCGTCCATATTGACTTGACTCGCACCGATCCCACTTTTAATTATCATTTGAAATCCTCTTTCTTTATTTCGCTTTTTTATTAAATTAATAATATGTACCATTATAATTTTTTGACATTAATTAGACCTTTAGCAACTTTAATTTTTACTTTATTATGCCTAAATATTAATCAATTTCATCTTTAAAAAGTTCAAAAATACATTTTATTTATATCAAAATATATTTTTATCGATTATACTATAACCCATTAGATATTTGTTGAATCTATTATTTTAACGTATGATGGACATATACATTCCGTTACTTTTTAACACAGGATCAATGGAGGATAAATTTTATGACTTTTAGTTTTAACAGTGAACCCGTAACAGTCCCTGGCAATCAACCTAAACTGGGTATGAAACTTCCAACTTTTAATGTCGTAGATGCCCAAAATCAAACTATCTCAGCCCAAGATTTATTAATTGATAAACCTTTATTAATTAGCGTTGTTCCTAATATCAATACTTCCGTCTGCAGCTTACAAACTAAGCATTTCAATGAAACTGTTGATCAACATCCTAATGTTAACTTCGTAACTATTTCAACTAATACTGTGGAAGAGCAGTCAAATTGGTGTGCCGCCGAAAATGTTGAAAATATGAAAATGCTATCTGATGTTGCCCATCATTTTGGCGACGCGATGGGGCTATATGTTCCAGAATTAAAATTAGATTTACGTTCAGTCTGGATTATTAACCCCAATGGAACGGTTAAATACTCAGAGATCTTACATGATCAAGGACAAGAACCGAATTATACTGAGGCACTTAAAAATATCTAAAAAAATACAATGTGAATTAAAATTATTTAAACAAAAAAAGCCGAGACAAAATGTCTCGGCTTTTTTATTAACCAAATTTAATTCTTACAAATTCATTGAATTTTCAATATCTGAAATTGAAGGAATACTTGCCCCTTCTTCAGTTGTTGAAACAACTGGATCAGCATCAAGCTTTGGTTTTACTGAACGATATTCTGGCATTCCAGTTCCCGCTGGGATTAGCTTACCAATAATAACGTTCTCTTTCAATCCGATCAAAGGATCATTCTTTCCACGAATAGCAGCATCAGTTAAGACACGTGTTGTTTCTTGGAAGGAAGCCGCTGAAAGGAATGAATTGGTCTCCAATGAGGCCTTCGTAATTCCTAACAAAACTGGACGAGCTGTTGCTGGTAACTTACCAGACTTCAAAACAGGCTCATTAGCCTCACGGAATTGAGCGATATCAAGCAAAGTTCCTGGCAACAATTCAGTTGCTCCTGGATCCATCACACGAACCTTACGCAACATTTGACGTGCCATAACTTCGATGTGCTTATCACCAATTTCAACTCCCTGCATCCGGTAAACTTGTTGAATTTGTTCAACAATATAGTTTTCCGTTGCCATCGTATCACGAACTTTGATAATTTCCTTTGGATCAGCTGATCCTTCACTAATTGTGTTTCCACGGTGAATGTGATCACCTTCAGCAAACTTCATACGTGCAGACATTGGAAGAGTATAAGTACGAGTATCAGTCTCGCCCTTAATAGTAACTTCCTTAGTCCGATCAGCTGGATTTTCTTCAATTGATTCGATAATTCCTGATACTTCAGAAATTTGAGCTTGTCCCTTAGGGTTACGAGCTTCAAAGATTTCTTGCACACGAGGAAGTCCCTGAGTGATATCATCACCGGCAACTCCACCTGTGTGGAAAGTACGCATTGTCAATTGAGTACCAGGTTCTCCGATTGATTGGGCAGCAACCGTACCAACGGCTTCACCAATTTCAACCACATCACCAGTAGCCATGTTACGTCCATAACAGTGAACACAGACACCGTGTTCAGTATTACAAGTAAAGGCTGAACGAATATTAACCGTCTTAACACCTGCAGCATCAATTGCCTTGGCGATATTTTCATCGATCAAACCGTTATGTGCAACAATTACATCCCCAGTTTCAGGGTTTACAACTGTCTTTTGAGCATAACGACCAAGTACTCGATCATACAATGGTTCGATAGTTTCATTTCCATTCATAATGGCTGAAACGTCAAGTCCACGATCAGTATCACAATCCAATTCACGAATAATAACGTCTTGGGCCACGTCGACCAAACGACGAGTCAAATATCCAGAATCGGCCGTCTTCAAAGCCGTATCGGTCATTCCCTTACGAGCTCCGTGGGTTGAGAAGAACATTTCCAAAACGGATAGACCTTCACGGAAGTTGGCAATGATTGGCAATTCCATGATTTTTCCATTAGGAGCAGCCATCAATCCACGCATTCCAGCCAATTGAGTAAAGTTAGAAATGTTACCACGAGCTCCAGAATCTGACATCATAAAGATGTTATTATCTGGTTCGAAGTGTTCAATCAGCTTTTCAGTGATATCATCTTTAGCCTTGTTCCAAATATCAATAACACGCGTATAACGCTCATCATCGGTGATCAAACCACGACGGAATTGCTTTGAAACTGTTGCAACCTTAGCATGGGCTGCTTCAATAATTTCAGGCTTTTCCTTCAAATCGGTAACGTCGGCAACCCCAACTGTCAAACCAGACTTAGTTGACTCAGCATAACCTAAGTCCTTCATTCGGTCCAATAGTAGTGAAGTTTCTGTAACCTTATAGATCTTGTAAACTTCCGCAATAATATCTGACAAGTAACCCTTCTTAAAGGCACCATAGATAGGAGTATTATTCATATATTCATGAATATCTTGTCCTGGTTCCAAGAAGAACTTATCATCAATTTTCTTCAAGTTATCTTCAGTCGGTTCATTCAAATATGGAAAATCAACTGGCAAGATATCATTAAAGATTAACTTACCAACAGTGGTAACCATAATCTTGCTACGTTGTTCATCCGTAAATGGCTTAGCAGCATCAAATGAAGACGTTTTAACTCCCACTCGTGTATGCAAGTGAACATACTTGTTTTGCAAAGCAGTCTGGGCTTCGTTAAGATCACTAAAGATCATTCCTTCACCCTCACGACCAGCTTCTTCAGTCGTTAAGTAGTAGTTTCCGATAACCATGTCCTGTGATGGGGCAACGATTGGCTTTCCATCCTTAGGTGCCAAGATGTGGCCAGCAGCAAGCATCAACAAACGAGCTTCAGCTTGAGCTTCATCAGACAATGGCAAGTGAATGGCCATCTGGTCCCCGTCGAAATCGGCGTTATAAGCTTCGGTAACCAAAGGATGCAAACGCATTGCCTTACCAGAAACCAAAACTGGTTCGAACGCTTGAATTCCCAAACGGTGCAACGTTGGGGCACGGTTCAAAAGAACAGGATGTTCTTTGATCACGTCCTCCAAAACGTCCATAACGTCTTCATCCTTGCGATCAATCTTACGCTTAGCAGCTCGGATATTGCCAGCTAATTCACGTGAAACTAATTCTTTCATGATGAATGGACGGAAAAGTTCCATTGCCATTTGAACTGGCAATCCCATTTGGTTCATCTTCAAGAAAGGCCCAACGTCGATAACTGAACGTCCAGAATAATCAACACGCTTTCCCAACAAGTTTTGACGGAAACGTCCTTGCTTACCCTTAAGCATATGTGACAAAGACTTTAATGGACGATTTCCTGGTCCAGTTACGGGACGACCACGACGACCGTTATCGATCAAGGCATCAACCGCTTCTTGTAACATACGCTTTTCGTTTTGTACGATAATTCCAGGAGCGTTCAACTCTAACAAACGCTTCAAACGATTATTTCGGTTAATAACCCGTCGGTACAAATCATTCAAATCAGATGTGGCAAAACGGCCACCTTCCAATTGAACCATAGGACGCAAATCAGGTGGAATAACTGGAATTACATCCATAACCATCCAATCAGGATTGTTTCCTGACTTTACAAAGGCTTCAATGATATCCAAACGTCGAACTGCACGAATACGCTTTTGACCAGTGGCTTCACGCAAGTCCGCCTTCAACTGCTCAACTTCGCCTTCCATATCAGCATTTTGTAACAATGTACGAATTGCTTCGGCTCCCATTTGGGCTTCGAAACGGTTTCCATAACTAGCTTTATTGTCACGATATTCACGTTCTGACAACAATTGCTTAGCAACTAATGGTGTATCTCCACCATCTGTTACAACGTAAGAAGCAAAATAAATTACTTCTTCCAATTGACGGGGTGACATATCAAGAACTAATCCCATACGTGAAGGAATACCCTTGAAGTACCAGATATGTGAAACTGGTGCGGCTAATTCAATGTGACCCATCCGTTCGCGACGAACCTTTGATGAGGTAACTTCCACACCACATCGATCACAGACAATTCCCTTATAACGAATTCGCTTGTATTTACCACAAGCACATTCATAATCCTTAGTTGGTCCGAAAATTCTCTCATCAAACAACCCATCTTTTTCAGGCTTAAGTGTTCGATAATTGATCGTCTCAGGCTTTTTTACCTCACCATAAGACCAGCTACGAATCTTATCTGGACTTGCCAAACCGATTTGCATGCTTTCAAATTTATTGACATCAATCAATGTTTTGACCCCTTTCAATCATTCCTTATATTCATATGAGGTTTAACTCATTATTTATTAAATTAATCTGCTGCTGGGACGTCTTTTTTGTCGCCCTCATCTGCAAATTCCTTTGCTAAACGTTGAGCTTGTGCTGTTGCAACTTCAATGTTGACGACTGTGTCATCCTCATCCATATCCCGCAACTCGATTTCTTGATGATTTATATCAAGAACCTTCATATCCAAACCAAGTGATTGTAATTCTTTCACCAACACACGGAATGATTCTGGCACTCCAGGCTTAGGAATTTGTTCACCCTTAACAATAGCTTCATAAGTCTTAACACGACCAATAACGTCGTCGGACTTATAAGTCAAAATTTCTTGCAAAGTATGTGCTGCCCCATAAGCTTCAAGGGCCCAAACTTCCATTTCTCCGAAACGCTGTCCTCCAAATTGAGCCTTACCACCCAAAGGTTGTTGTGTAACCAATGAGTAAGGGCCGATTGAACGTGCGTGGATCTTATCTTCTGACATGTGCGCTAACTTCATATAATGCATGATTCCAACAGAAACACGCTTATCAAAGGCTTCTCCAGTACGACCATCATACAAAACTGACTTTCCATCAGCTGGTAATCCGGCTTCCTTTACGGCTTCCCAAATATCTGAGTCACGCGCCCCGTCAAAGACAGGTGAAGCAATATGGATACCCAATTCACGAGCAGCCATACCTAAGTGAAGTTCCAAAACTTGTCCAATGTTCATACGTGAAGGCACACCCATTGGTGACAACATAATGTCAATTGGTGTTCCATCTGGCATGTATGGCATGTCTTCTGAAGGAACAATTACTGAAACTGTTCCCTTGTTTCCGTGACGACCGGCCATCTTATCACCAACTTGAATCTTACGACGTTGAGCGATATAAACACGAACCATCCGGTTAACACCAGGGGCCAATTCATCTCCGTTTTCACGTGTGAAGACTCGGACGTCTTGAACAACTCCGCCCCCACCGTGTGGAACCTTCAATGAAGTATCACGTACTTCTCGAGCCTTCTCACCGAAGATGGCATGCAACAAACGTTCTTCAGCTGAAAGTTCTGTTACACCCTTTGGTGTAACTTTTCCAACCAAGATGTCACCATCTTCTACTTCAGCTCCAATACGGATAGTTCCATCTTCATCCAAATTCTTCAATTGGTCTTCACCAGTATTTGGAATTTCACGTGTGAATTCTTCAGGGCCAAGTTTTGTATCACGAGCCTCTGATTCATATTCCTCAATGTGAATTGAAGTATAGACATCATCACGAATCAAACGTTCGTTAATAATGATGGCATCCTCAAAGTTATATCCTTGCCAAGTCATAAAGGCGATCAATGGATTTTGTCCCAAAGCTAGTTCACCTTGTTCCATTGAAGGACCGTCAGCAATAACTTCATCAACATCAACATGATCTCCAACACTAACGATTGGACGTTGGTTATAATTCTTTCCGGCGTTTGAACGACGGAACTTCATCAACTTATAGTTATCTAGTGAACCATCTTCACGACGAATCCGAATTTCGCGACCATCAACATATTCAACTGTTCCGGCGTTACTTGCGATCATTGCAACACCCGCGTCATGGGCGGCCTTATATTCAATTCCAGTTCCAATTAATGGAGCATGGGGCTTGATCAAAGGCACAGCTTGACGTTGCATGTTGGCTCCCATCAAGGCACGATTTGAGTCATCGTTTTCCAAGAATGGGATCGCAGCAGTGGCTACGGCTACAATTTGTTTAGGTGAAACGTCCATGTAATCGACTTGGTCAATTGAAACTTCCAAGTTTTCATCCCCACGACGAGCCAAAACAGTGTCAGTAGCGAATGAACCATCTTCATTCAAAACTGAGTTTCCTTGTGCTACGGTGAAATTATCTTCTTCATCGGCCGTCAAGAAGTCAATACGGTCTGTAACTTTGTGATCAGACCATGAAACACGACGGTATGGAGTTTCAATAAATCCATATTTATTAACTTTTCCATAGGTTGCCAAAGAATTGATCAACCCAATGTTAGGTCCTTCAGGCGTTTCGATTGGATCCATTCGACCATAGTGCGTATAATGCACGTCTCGAACTTCATATCCAGCACGATCACGAGTCAAACCACCAGGTCCAAGGGCTGATAGACGACGCTTGTTGGTCAATTCACCCAAAGGATTTGTTTGGTCCATGAACTGTGAAAGTTGTGATGAACCGAAGAATTCCTTAACTGAAGCAACCACTGGACGAATATTAATCAATTGTTGTGGCTTCACTGTTTCAGGATCCAAAGTAGTCATTCGTTCACGAACAACACGTTCCATACGGGTCAAACCGATTCGGAAAGTGTTTTGGAGCAATTCTCCAACTCGACGAATACGACGATTTCCCAAGTGATCAATATCGTCAACGTTTCCAATTCCATATGAAAGGTTTAAGAAATAATTCATTCCAGCGATGATATCAGCTGGTTGAATAGTTCGAACCTTTGGATCAATTTGACCATTTCCAATAATTGGCAAGTTCTTTTCAGGATCATTTGGATCCATTACCAAAATTGTTTGCAAAGTCATTGGTGTGTTTACAACAGCATCATCAGATGGTGTATAAGTTGTAGTCTTGAAATCAGGATTTTGAAGATAAGGCTTCAATTGTCCTAAGACCTTCTTATCAACAACCGTTCCCTTTGGCGCAATTACTTCACCAGTTTCAGGATCTGCCAAAGTTTCTGCCAAAGTCAAACCGAGCAAACGGTTCTCCATAGCCAACTTTTTGTTGATTTTATAACGACCAACTGGAGCCAAATCATAACGCTTTGGATCAAAGAAACGAGCAACCAAAAGATTTCGTGACGCATCAACCGTCGTTGGCTCTCCTGGACGCAACTTTTCAAAGATGTCCTTCAAAGCTTCTTCAACTCGTGAATCTTCCATAACTTTGTGCACATCTTTTTCAAGAGTCAAATTGATTGAATCATATTGATCTCCTAAGATTTGCAAAACTTCATGGTCTGATCCATAACCCAATGCTCGTACTAATTCAGTAACTGGCAACTTACGTGTTCGGTCAATTCGAACATAGCTAAGTCCCTTGGCATCGGTTTCATATTCCAACCAAGCACCACGTGATGGAATATAAGTAGTTCCATAACGAGGACGTCCGTTTTTATCATTTTCAACGTTGTAATAAACACCCGGTGAACGCACAAGTTGTGAAACGATTACTCGCTCTGCTCCATTAATAATGAAGGTTCCACTTGGCGTCATCTTTGGGAAATCACCAAAGAAGACAACATCTTCTTGAATTTCTCCCGTTTCATGATTTGTTAAACGAAGCGTAACTTCTAAGGGTGCTGAATAATTAGCATCGTGCATACGAGCTTCTTCAACACTATATTTTTCATCCTTTAATCTGTAGTCAACGAATTCAAGGGTTAACTTACCTTGATAGTCTTCAATTGGCAAAATATCGTTAAATATCTCACTCAATCCTTCATCCATAAACCAGTCATAGGAATCTTTTTGAATTGCAATCAAATTTGGCAAGTCCAAGACTTCTTTAATCCGTGCGTACGAACGACGTACTCGGTGCTTACCATACTTAACTAAATGATGTTCTGCCAAGTTTTCCACCTCACTCTAAATTTTGGTCTGCTGTGCACCAAATGAAATATTACTGTTTAGTTACAAATCGTGTATTTCACCCATTTTTAAGCGCAAAAAAGATAATAACGCTTATTTTATCAAAAGCGCTATTATCCTTGCTATAAAGCCATTTGGGGACAATATTTCCTAAATAACTTTTTAAATACACAGTTAAACTAATCTAAATATAACAGTTTTGACTGTTTTTTTCAACCTGTTACCCTTATACCAAATCCAATTCAATAAACCAGATAGCAATTTAACTTAATCTTATTAATTTTTAACCATTTCTTTTTTCATCGGTTTAACAGTGATGGTAATTTCATCTTTCTTAGCACCCAAAGTTACCTGATCATTGACGGTAATTTTTCCTGCTAACAGTTCTTCACTCAAACGATCTTCAACTAAGTTTTGCAAAGCCCGACGAATTGGTCGTGCCCCATATTCTGGATCAAATCCAGCTTTAGCCACAACTGAAATTGCTGCGGGCGTCATTTTAACCTTGAAGCCTTGATTGGCAATTCTTTTAATCATTTGATCCGCCATCAAGCGAACAATTTGTTGAACTTCTGACTCAGCCAAAGATTGGAAGACCACCACTTCATCAATTCGATTGATGAACTCAGGGCGGAAGGTCTCTTTTAAAGTCTTCCGCATGACGTTGTTCATCTTTTCAAAATTACCAAAGCTATTATCAGCCCCAAATCCAACCGACTTTTCATCACGGAGTCGTGTCGCTCCCAAATTAGAAGTCATAATAATGATTGTATTTCTAAAATCAACCTTACGTCCCTTTGAATCGGTCAAATAACCATCATCAAAGACTTGTAACATTAAGTTATAAATATCAGGATGTGCTTTTTCCGCTTCATCTAATAAAACAACTGAATATGGATTTCGACGAACTTTTTCTGTTAACTGTCCACCTTCATCATAACCCACATATCCTGGTGCTGATCCAATCAAACGACTTGTTGAATATGACTCCATAAATTCAGACATATCAACTCGAATCATATTATCTTCTGAGCCAAACATTGTTGCAGCCAATGCTTTTGCCAATTCAGTTTTTCCAACCCCTGTTGGTCCCAAAAACATAAACGTTCCAATTGGACGATTTGGATCTTTCAAACCTGAACGAGCACGTCGAATTGAACGAGCGATAGCGGAAATAGCTTCATCTTGACCAATCACACGTTCATGCAATTCTTTTTCAAGATTCAAAAGTCTTTGTTGTTCACTCTTTGTCATCTGTTGAACTGGAATTCCTGTTTGCTCAGCCAAAACTTCAGCAATCATCTCTGGTTCAACTTTTAAACGATCACTTCCCGTCGTAGCCTGTTCTTGGCGATAGTTATCAAGTCGTTTCTTTTGCGTCATTTCTTTCTTACGAATTTGGGCAGCTAATTCAAAATCAAGCTCTTCTAAAGCTTGATCTTTTTCAGTACGTAACGCTTGCAACTTAGCTTCTAACTTAACCAAAGGAGTTTTTACCCCCATTTGATCAATTCGTACTTTTGCGGCCGTTTCATCCATTAAATCAATTGCCTTATCTGGCAAGAAACGATCTGGGACGTATCGACTTGATAACTTTACTGCTGCTTTAATTGCATCATCTGTAATCTCAACCTGATGATGACTTTCATAACGTGATTTTAGGCCACGTAAAATCTCCACTGCATCAGCTTCACTAGGTTCATTGACCATTACTTGTGCAAAACGACGTTCCAAAGCGGCATCGGTTTCAATATACTTTTGATATTCATTTAACGTCGTGGCCCCAATGGTTTGCAGTTCACCACGTGCAAGAGCTGGCTTTAAAATATTAGAAGCATCAATTGCCCCCTCTGCACCGCCAGCACCAATTAACGTATGTAATTCATCAATAAACAGAATTACTTTTCCATCTTGATGAATTTCTTCGATAATCTTTTTCAAACGATCTTCAAATTCACCACGGAATTTTGTTCCTGCTACTAATGAACCCATATCTAACATCATCAGACGCTTACCAAGTAAATCAGCTGGGACATCACCTTGGGCCAATTTTTGAGCCAAACCTTCTGCAATTGCTGTCTTACCAACACCTGGTTCACCAATCAAAACTGGATTATTTTTAGTTCGGCGGGCCAAAATTTGGATCACTCTTTTAACTTCATCAGTCCTACCAATCACAGGGTCCATTGATCCTGCATTAGCTTGTGCCGTTAAATCACGTGCTAACCCATCAAGTGTTGGAGTTCCACCTTGTTCTTCATTATTTTTATTCCGGCGTCGATCGCGTTGTGGCTTTTCTTCAATCCCCAACATCTGAATCACTTGTCGGCGAACATCATTTGGATTAACTTCTAACTCAAATAAGATTCTTGATGACAAAACACTTTCATCAGCCAATAGGGCCAACAAGATATGTTCTGTTCCAATTTGATTGGCATTAAGTCTTTGAGCCTCTTGAGCTGCTAAGTTTAAAATTTCAGCCGCTTTTGGTGAATATGGTCGAAAAGCTAAGTCAGATCGTTTTGCATTTCCATAACCAATAAACCCTTCAACTGTTTCTTGCAAAGATTCTATTGATAAATCAAATGAACGTAAAACGTTGCTGGCAACACCATCATATTCTAAGACAAGTGCTAATAATAAATGCTCAGTGCCTACCGCTTGGTGTCGAAAATAGCGTGCTTGTTCCTGCGCCAACTTCAATACATTTTGTGCACTTTGTGTGTAATCTTCTGCCATGTTTATTCAACCTCCTGAATAATTTCAAACCGTAACCGTTCAATGAGTTCTCGCATTAAATGCGCCCGCAGTTGATCACCTTCTTCTGCACTAACACGATTCAGACTTGCTGGTCGGAATAATGTTGAAATCAGTTCAACTTCACACTGGGACATTAATTGCATCTCTTGAATAATTTGTAATAATTCTTGACTAGCTTGTACCGTGATTTGGGATGGTATCATCTTTAAAACCGCCACTAATTGATACGCTCGATCGTTTTCATCAATGCGTGTTATTTTAATATAACCATTCCCACCCCGTTTTGAATCAACTAAATAACCGCGGTGCGTGGAAAAACGAGTTCGTAAAACATAGTTAATCTGTGAAGGTACCACTTCAAAACGTTGTGCCAATTCGGCTCTTCTAATTTCAATTACCGATTGAACTTGCAACAATTGAAGTAAATACGCTTCAATAATATCCGTCATATTCTTAGAAGACATATCGTATTCCTTATTTTTAATTTAAATTAGCTTAATTTTATCATTTTTAGACTTAAATTAATTAAAAAACAAACATTTTAATTATTAAAAACCCTAAATATTGAAAAAGTTTAACCTACTCTAACGTTTAAAGCTTAAAAAAAGATAAAACGACAATAAAAGAGATTGGAAATCCAATCTCTTTTATAATAAGATATTAATGCACCTAGCAGGAGTCGAACCTGCAACCTTCTGATTCGTAGTCAGACACTCTATCCAATTGCGCTATAGGTGCAAAATAATTGTGGGCTATCATATTTATCAAGCCAATGCCGACTACTGGAATCGAACCAGCGACCTCTTCATTACTAGTGAAGCGCTCTGCCAACTGAGCTAAGTCGGCTTGATAGATATAAAATGCGGATGACAGGAATCGAACCTGCACGTCACAAGGACACAGGAACCTAAATCCTGCGCGTCTGCCAGTTCCGCCACATCCGCATAGATGTTTTACTGTAGTAACCGAAACAACTTATATATCATAACAACTATATTGCAAAGTGTCAACGATATTTTATAAATTAATTTCAATTTGTTTTAAAGCAGCAATCCATTTACGTGTTTGTGAATCTAAAGAACTCTTGTCACTCGCAATAGCTTGATTTAAGTATAACACCTCAACAGACTTCCAAGCAACCCCTTCTTCATTTAAAAAACTTTTTTGAAGATCACTAATCTGAGTGGCTTGTAATTGTTGCAATTTTTCAGGCTGGTTTCGATATTGTGCAGCAAACCAGTTCAAAGCTAAATGCTGAGTAACAATTTCATCAAAGGTTTGCAAACTTACATTCACCATAATAAGCCGATCTTTTAGTGGTACAGCCGGAACTTCACGCTTTAAAAATTTCATAAAATTTGTTTTTTGAAGACTTAAAATATAATAAAACTGCCAAGGAACTTGATTACCAATAGTTTTAAAGCTTTGTTCCAATCCATCCTCTAAATTCCATATTGTTTGTGTTCCAAATTGGTCAATTAGGATATTCAAAAAGCGCAGCATAGTTTCTTGAATCACCCACACTGGTTGTTTTTGATTCATCAAATGATATCGGACTGTTAAAAAGTCAGCGATTTTATCATTCATAATAGTTTTACTATTATGATCCAACTGTCGTCTGGCGACATTTTTTTGTTGTTTCATTTGATTGACTTGTGCGAATTTACCCTGCTTAACCATTCCCAATTTCCTTTCAAATAAAAATGAGGTCGGGACAAAAAGATCCCAACCTCCCTCTATAAAATCATTCTAAACTCCGAATGTCGGGCTCGAACCGACGACAGCACGATTAACAGTCGTGTGCTCTACCAACTGAGCTAATTCGGAATAATTGTAACCTGACTACAACTTTATATTTTAATGGTTTATCTTATTGTTGTCAAATACTTATTATTCTTTGTTCATATCCACTGTTTTTTACATTAGTTTTAATTATACTTCTATAATTAATAAAATTAACAAATAAAATTTAAACAACAAAAATGTCGTATAAAAGTTAGATAAATATCCAACTAATATACGACATCTAAGAACGAGTTTTATAACACGTATTTCATTAACTCCCAAAATTTAAAGCATTATGTGGAAGGCTAATTTTTATAATACAGAATATAATTTCCCCAAATTATATCTTAAAAATTAGTTCTTCTTTTCCATGGCATGACCACCGAATCCATTACGCAAAGCTGATACTACTTTTCCAGTAAATGTGTCTGCTTGTAATGAACGGTTACGCATCATCAATGAAATTGCGATTACTGGGGCTGGTACTTGGTTATCCAAAGCTTCTTCAACAGTCCACTTTCCTTCTCCAGTTGCTACCACACGTCCTGTAATGTCATCCAACTTAGGATCCTTGCTGAATTGTTCTTCAGCCAATTCCATCAACCATGAACGAACAACTGATCCGTGGTTCCACAAATGTGCTACCTTTTCCAAATCATAGTCAAATGGTGAAGCTTCCAAAATTTCGAATCCTTCTCCAATCGCTTGCATCATTCCATATTCAATTCCGTTGTGGACCATCTTCAAGTAATGTCCTGATCCCAAACGTCCTGTGTAAAGGTATCCGCCTTCTTGTGCGATTCCTTCAAACAATGGTTCCAAAATCTTCCATGCTTCTGCGTCATCTCCACCGATCATGAAGTTTCCACCGTTACGGGCTCCGTCCATTCCACCTGAAGTTCCAGCATCGAATAACTTGATTCCTGCTGCTGTTGTACGCTTATTTTGTTCTAAGTTATCCTTGTAATTTGAGTTTCCACCATCAATGATGATATCTCCAGCATCCATCTTTGAAATTAATTCATCGATAGTTGAGTTAGTTGGTGCTCCGGCTGGAACCATAACCCATACAACCTTTGGTGATGGCAATTGCGCCAACATATCCTCGATTGAATCTGCACTAGAGATCTTATCTGAGTAGTCAGTTGCTTTTTTAACAAAGTCTTTGTTTAAGTCAAATGCGACAATTTCATTACCATTGTCTACTGCATTTTCTGACAAACCAAGACCCATTTTACCAAGACCGATCATTCCTAATTTCATCATTAATTACCTCTTCTTTTATTATGACTCTATTATATGAAATATCTTTACTTAAAGCAAGGGTTTTATATGTAAAAAATTTACAAAACGCTTATATTCCTTTTATACTCTCACTCTCGCCTCTAAATAGTGTAAAATAAAAGGTAAATACTATAATTCTTATGAATCGAGGAAAAACATCATGGCACAAAGTGGATTTTCCAGAATTCGTTCGTTTAGAACTCAATTAAACGGTTCGGATGCTAAAATTGCTGATTTTATCTTAACGCACGAAGAACAAGTACAAAGTATGACAATTCAAGAAATGGCCAATGCAACTTCTCTTTCGACCGCGACCATTTCACGATTTGTAAAACGTATTGGCTACAATTCCTTCCGTGAATTTTCATTGAGCTTAGCCATTTCAATGCCTAATGATAATACTTTCTTTGGTGAAATTAACGAAGATGATGATACCCATCATATTATTAAAAAAGTATTTTCAGGAGCACAAAATGCACTTAGTTCAACCTTAGAGGTTCTAAATGAAGATAATATCTCCACGGCCGCTAGTTGGATTTCTTCTGCAAGAAAAGTTGGCTTCTTTGGGATAGGTGGTTCTTCATTAGTTGCCTTCAATGCTTACCATAAATTTTTAAGAACCCCCATTGACGGTTTTCAGCATCCGGATTACGATATCCAGGTCATGGAGGCTGTTCGGATGACAAACAAAGATGTCGCAGTGGTGATTTCACATTCTGGTCGTAATCATGATACTTTGTCTGTCATGCAACATTTACAAGCTCACGGAGTAAAAATTATCGCTATTACAGCTTTCCCAAATTCTGAATTAGCTAAAAATGCAGATTTAGTACTATCTAGCGCAGCTGAAGAAGTTAATATTCGGAGTGAATCAATGTCATCGTTGATCGCTCAACTAACAATCGTTGATACCCTATTCACCCTCGTCGGGGTTCAAATGGGTGATAAAACAACCGCTGTTTTGAAAGAAATTCGTCAGGCCATTGATCAAACTCGTGATTAAATCAAATAAAAAAAGCTATTAATGCACCGAAATGTATCAACATTCAGACGGCCTTAATAGCTTTTTTATTATTTATTTTTTCCCTTGATAAAAATCAGGGTGTTTTTTATGCCAAACCAGATAAAACAAAGCCAAGACAACAATATATCCTGCCCCAACGATAATCGACAAACGTGTATCTGGGTTAATAGCCATAAAAATTAAAATAATACTTAATGCAATAAGTGTGAAGTAATTAGAATATGGATACCATGGCATCATTAATGGATGATCTATCATTTGATGCTGATTTGCATGCCTAAATCGCAATTCACTAATCACAATTACAAACCACGGAACCATTCCCGGCAAAACAGAAGAACTATAAACAATCACAAATAACTTTGTTCCCATATTACTAAAATTTTGTAAAAAAACATTCATAATAATTCCAATTAAGATCCCAAAAGAAATTGAAATAATTGAAACATATGGAACTTGATGCTTCGATAATTTAGCAATTGTCTTAGAAACAAATCCATCTTTACTTAATTTAAAAAGCATTCGGCTTGATGAATAGATACCCGAATTTGCTCCTGACATGGCAGCTGTCAAAACAACAAAATTAATAATAGAAGCTGCCCCAGCAATTCCTACCTTGGCAAACGTTTCTACAAAAGGCGAACCAATTTGTCCAAGTTGATTCCATGGAAAAATTGTGACGATCACAAAGATGGCACCTACATAAAAAATCAAAATACGGTAAACCACAGAATGAATAGCTTTAGCGATAGCCGTTTTAGGTTCTTCGGCTTCACCTGCTGTAATTCCTAAAACTTCAATCCCTTGATATGATCCCGCAATAATGGCTAGTGAAAACATAAACCCATTCAAACCGCCTGTAAAGAAACCACCATGTTGCCACAAATTTCCAAATCCAATAGGTTGACCATGATTACCAAATCCAAATAAAATCATCAACAATCCCATAATAATCATTAAAACAATCGTAACAACTTTTATCATCGCAAAATAATATTCTAACCGACCAAATGCTTTAACAGAAACGAGATTAGCCAGCGTTAAAAATATTAAAACAACCAAACCAGACGTCCAACCTGGAACAGATGGAAACCAATAATTAATATAAGTTCCAACAGCAATAACTTCAGAAATACCAACCACTACATATTGAAATATATTACTCCAAGAAGTAATCCAACCAGCTATCGGATGAATATAGTTTGTTGCATAATCCGCAAAGGAACCAGT
Source organism: Weissella koreensis KACC 15510 (assembly GCF_000219805.1). NCBI lineage: Bacteria > Bacillati > Bacillota > Bacilli > Lactobacillales > Lactobacillaceae > Weissella > Weissella koreensis. The sequence goes on along the minus strand of NC_015759.1, from coordinate 870,890 downwards.
AGTAGGATTAATATAAAGCATCTCACCCAATGCTCTCATAACTAAATATAGAATAAACCCCATCACAGCATATGCTAATACTACAGATGGTCCGGTCCAGGCGATGGTTGAGGCAGAACCCATGAACAATCCTACTCCAATTGTTCCACCCAAAGCAATCATCTGCATTTGCCCAGATGTTAATGAGCCTTTTAAGCCCATTTTGTTTGAATCACCTTTATCTTTTTCCATTTGACCTTCCTCATTTCCATATAAAAAACCCAATCAGTGCTAAAGGCATTGATTGGGTTGCTCTAAATTATCTAATTTCAGATATCCAAAAACTCCCAACCATTTAAATTGTGGTTGAGGTGGTGGTATTTTTAATTTTAACAAGTTTATTTTGTTGCATGATTAATTCCCACCTTCCTTGAATAGTTTCATATTATCACTACTTAATTGCGAATACAATAACCTTATTAGTATTAGATTATTTTTATTTTATTTTATTTTATTTCAAAATAGATCATTTTTATTTATATCTATAAAAGTTATATAAAAATCATTTTAATTATCTGAACGTGAATAACCATTTTTCATATTATTTGAACGGGCCATTAAAACTTGATCCATTAAGGCTTCTAACTCTTCTTTGATTTCATTCGCAAATTTTTGATTAGCCAACTCTAAGTCAGCTTGTGGATCACGATCCACAACGTGAACATGTTGACGTGCCATCCCAAGAGTATTTAACTGATAACGCTCAATGAATGGAATAATTTCACTGTAATTCGCATCAGCCATTGCTGCAACCAAGCGATTAGCCCAATAATAAGACTCACTTGTCACACGCAATGTAGTATCTCTGAAGTATGCTGGAATATCTTGAACTTGTGTATAGATAGGAACCAAGGTCGCAAAAGGCATGCTTGAATAAGCAAGCCACTGTAAAGCCATTTTATCTTCTGGCATATTTGGCCGCAGTTGCAATACACTTAACTCACAATTTCGGTTAATTCCAATTGGCCGGAAAAGATTTCGTGTTGTTTCATCGCCTAATTGGCCATATGGATCATATTCTGTTCCTTGATAATGACTACTCATTATCATATGAACATCTTCAATAGTTATTTTATGATCAGGTTTTTGAGCAAAGGGAATATCATCATCCATAGGCTCATGTTGCACCTGTGGTGTAAGCATTTTTTGAATAGACCAAGCACGTGGCGTATTATACACATGATCCATTTCAGTATGTGTTCCAAACATAATTCTAGAATTAAATTCTTCGTCAATTTGAAGTTTATTTTCTTTTATAAATCCAATCATATCTGCAGACGCCATAAAATTTTCAGTATCGTCTAAATCAAATGCTTCAATTCCACGTTGATTTGGAACTGTTACATACATATTATCAGGAACTCGTTGGGCTAACCAATGATGTCCACCGACAGTTTCCAAGAACCATATTTCATTGACATCAGAAAAAGCAATTCCGTTCATTTCATAAGTTCCAAATCGCTCCAGTAAGTCTCCTAAACGTTGAACACCATCGCGGGCAGAATGAATATACGGCAGCACTAACGTCAACATATCCTCTTCACCAATTCCGTTCTCCAAAAGAGGATCAGCCCCCAAGACACGGGCATTTGTCGTAATTGTTTCAGTAGCTGACATTGCAATATTTTCAGCATTTATTCCAGCTTCACCCCAGACACCATGATTTTCATCCACATCCGGTGTAGCTGTGTACCGCATTGGATTATCAGGTAAATCGATCTCTACTTTTGATATCTTAGCTTGATAATGTCTTGGTTGATCCTTTGGATTGACCACAATCATCTTTTTAGCATTGAACACGCCATTCGGGGAATCTTCAGTTCGAGCAATAATAGTTGAGCCATCTGCACTGGCCCCTTTACCAATTAAAATCGTCGTACAAGCTGTTGGTTCGTAATTCTTAATCATAAAAATATACCTCCATCATATTGACTTCAATTATACTCTTTTACTGAAATTTAAATTAAAATAATCTTAAAAACATGTTCGTGGATGAATACAAGATATCTTTTAACAATAAAAAAAAGACATTAGTTAGTTAACTAATGTCTCGAATTTATGCCGACTGGGGGATTCGAACCCTCGACCTACGGTTTACGATACCGTCGCTCTACCAACTGAGCTAAGTCGGCATGTCCGTCAGCAAAGCTGAATTACAACTCCGAATGTCGGGCTCGAACCGACGACAGCACGATTAACAGTCGTGTGCTCTACCAACTGAGCTAATTCGGAATAATGCGTCGCGACTTCCTATCCTCGCAGGAGGCGATCCTCCAACTACTTTCGGCGTGACTGAGCTTAACTTCTGTGTTCGGGATGGGAACAGGTGTGACCTCAGTGCTATCGTCACGACACGTATTAAATTGTTGAGAGTTAGTTCCCTCAAAACTGAATCATATATTTATAAATTTTAACAATACACCTTGAACCACCACGTCGTATTCAACTTGGTTAAGTCCTCGAACCATTAGTACTAGTCCGCTCCATACCTCACGGTACTTCCACTTCTAGCCTATCTACCTCATCATCTATAAGGGGTCTTACTTCTTTCGAATGGGAAATCTCATCTCGAGGCGAGTTTCACACTTAGATGCTTTCAGCGTTTATCTCATCCGTACATAGCTACTCAGCGATGCTCCTGGCGGAACAACTGATACACCAGTGGTACGTCCACCCCGGTCCTCTCGTACTAAGGGCAGCTCCTCTCAAATTTCCTACGCCCGCGACGGATAGGGACCGAACTGTCTCACGACGTTCTGAACCCAGCTCGCGTACCGCTTTAATGGGCGAACAGCCCAACCCTTGGGACCGACTACAGCCCCAGGATGCGATGAGCCGACATCGAGGTGCCAAACCTCCCCGTCGATGTGGACTCTTGGGGGAGATAAGCCTGTTATCCCCAGGGTAGCTTTTATCCGTTGAGCGATGGCCCTTCCATGCGGAACCACCGGATCACTAAGTCCTACTTTCGTACCTGCTCGACCTGTTAGTCTCGCAGTCAAGCTCGCTTATGCCTTTACACTCTACGAATGATTTCCAACCATTCTGAGCGAACCTTTGAGCGCCTCCGTTACCTTTTAGGAGGCGACCGCCCCAGTCAAACTGCCTGCCAGACACTGTCTTCCACCACGATTAGTGGTGTGAGTTAGAGTGATCATACAACGAGGGTAGTATCCCACTATTGCCTCCATCGAAACTAGCGTTCCGATTTCTACGGCTCCTACCTATTCTGTACAAGCTGCACAAGCACTCAATATCAAGCTACAGTAAAGCTCCATGGGGTCTTTCCGTCCTGTCGCGGGTAACCCGCATCTTCACGGGTATTTAAATTTCACCGAGTCTCTCGTTGAGACAGTGCCCAGATCGTTACGCCTTTCGTGCGGGTCGGAACTTACCCGACAAGGAATTTCGCTACCTTAGGACCGTTATAGTTACGGCCGCCGTTTACTGGGGCTTCAATTCGCACCTTCGCCGAAGCTAAGCACTCCTTTTAACCTTCCAGCACCGGGCAGGCGTCAGCCCCTATACGTCATCTTTCGATTTTGCAGAAACCTGTGTTTTTGATAAACAGTCGCCTGGGCCTATTCACTGCGGCTCAGCTTGCGCTGAGCACCCCTTCTCCCGAAGTTACGGGGTCATTTTGCCGAGTTCCTTAACGAGAGTTCACTCGCACACCTTAGGATTCTCTCCTCGACTACCTGTGTCGGTTTGCGGTACGGGCAGGTAAACACTAACTAGAAGCTTTTCTCGGCAGCGTGACATCATGGACTTCTCTACTTTATTTCGATCCTCATCATCACTTGTTCTTAAAGGGATAAGCATTTAACTACTCCCAAAACTTGTGATTTAACCCAGCACTTCCAGTCGCTGGGATCCATTAGCCTTCTGCGTCCCTCCATCGTTCAAACATGTTCACCTGGTACTGGAATCTCAACCAGTTATCCATCGACTACGCCTTTCGGCCTCGCCTTAGGTCCCGACTAACCCTGGGAGGACGAGCCTTCCCCAGGAAACCTTAGTCATTCGGTGGACAGGATTCTCACCTGTCTTTCGCTACTCATACCGGCATTCTCACTTCTATGCGCTCCACCAGTCCTCACGGTCTGACTTCATTGCCCATAGAACGCTCTCCTATCGCGCCACTTACGTGGCACCCGTAGTTTCGGTGGTGTGTTTAGCCCCGGTACATTTTCGGCGCAGAATCACTCGACTAGTGAGCTATTACGCACTCTTTAAATGGTGGCTGCTTCTGAGCCAACATCCTAGTTGTCTATGCAACTCCACATCCTTTTCCACTTAACACACACTTAGGGACCTTAACTGACGATCTGGGCTGTTCCCCTTTCGACAATGGATCTTATCACTCACTGTCTGACTCCCGGACATACGTAATTGGCATTCGGAGTTTATCTTAATTTGGTAACCCGAGATGGGCCCCGCACCAAAACAGTGCTCTACCTCCAATACGCTACATTCCGAGGCTAGCCCTAAAGCTATTTCGGAGAGAACCAGCTATCTCCAAGTTCGATTGGAATTTCACCTCTACCCACACCTCATCCTAGCATTTTTCAACATGCACAGGTTCGGGCCTCCAGTGCGTCTTACCACACCTTCACCCTGGACATGGGTAGGTCACCTGGTTTCGGGTTTACAACTACATACTATGTCGCCCATTTCAGACTCGCTTTCGCTACGGCTCCGGTCTTTCCACCTTAACCTTGCATGTAATCATAACTCGCCGGTTCATTCTACAAAAGGCACGCCATCACCCATTAACGGGCTCTGACTTCTTGTAGGCACATGGTTTCAGGAACTTTTTCACTCCCCTTCCGGGGTGCTTTTCACCTTTCCCTCACGGTACTGGTTCACTATCGGTCACTAGGTAGTATTTAGCCTTGGGAGATGGTCCTCCCAGATTCCGACCGGATTTCACGTGTCCGGCCGTACTCAGGATCCTACACGGGAGATTGTACGTTTTCGTCTACAGGGCTATCACCTTGTTTCGCGTGGTTTCCCAACCACTTCGACTAACATACAATTTTGTAACTCCACAACGGTAGTCCTACAACCCCAAAGTGCAAGCACTTTGGTTTGGGCTCTTCCGGGTTCGCTCGCCGCTACTGACGGAATCGATATTTCTTTCTACTCCTGTTGCTAATGAGATGTTTCAGTTCACAACGTCTACCTTCAACTAGTCTATATATTCAACTAGTGATAACTTGCATAACAAGTTGGGTTCCCCCATTCGGAAATCTCCGGATCAAAGCTTACTTACAGCTCCCCGAAGCATATCGGTGTTAGTACCGTCCTTCATCGGCTCCTAGTGCCAAGGCATTCACCATGCGCCCTTAATAACTTAACCGATCAACTTTCGTTGATGATTCAAGCTTGAGTATGCGACCTAACGGTCGCTTGCGATTACCACAATATAAATATTGTGATGAACTAATTAAAAAACTCAAAAAATAACGCGGTGTAATTCACTGTCAATCATCATTGCGATGATCAACTATTGATTTACTCGGTTCAATTTATATTGTATTCAATAAAATTGAAATTTTTAAAATTTATATATATGATTCAGTTTTCAAAGAACTAATTTAGTATCTTTCGATACTATGGGCCTGACAGGACTCGAACCTGTGACCTCTGCGTTATCAACACAGCGCTCTAACCAGCTGAGCTACAGGCCCAATAAATTAAATTGAGTGTAAAACACTCAAAACTAAATAACGTTTCAACGAATATGCAGGTTTCCGATTTTCCTTAGAAAGGAGGTGATCCAGCCGCAGGTTCTCCTACGGCTACCTTGTTACGACTTCACCCTAATCATCTGTCCCACCTTAGGCGGCTGGCTCCTAATAAAAGGTTACCTCACCGACTTTGGGTGTTACAAACTCTCATGGTGTGACGGGCGGTGTGTACAAGACCCGGGAACGTATTCACCGCGGCGTGCTGATCCGCGATTACTAGCGATTCCGACTTCGTGTAGGCGAGTTGCAGCCTACAGTCCGAACTGAGACAAGCTTTAAGAGATTTGCGCACCCTCGCGGGTTGGCGACTCGTTGTACTTGCCATTGTAGCACGTGTGTAGCCCAGGTCATAAGGGGCATGATGATTTGACGTCATCCCCGCCTTCCTCCGGTTTGTCACCGGCAGTCTTGCTAGAGTGCCCAACTAAATGCTGGCAACTAACAATAAGGGTTGCGCTCGTTGCGGGACTTAACCCAACATCTCACGACACGAGCTGACGACAACCATGCACCACCTGTCACTTTGTCCCCGAAGGGAAAGTTCCATCTCTGGAGTTGTCAAAGGATGTCAAGACCTGGTAAGGTTCTTCGCGTTGCTTCGAATTAAACCACATGCTCCACCGCTTGTGCGGGTCCCCGTCAATTCCTTTGAGTTTCAACCTTGCGGTCGTACTCCCCAGGCGGAGTGCTTAATGCGTTAGCTTCGTCACTCAAGGGCGGAAACCCTCGAACAACTAGCACTCATCGTTTACAGTGTGGACTACCAGGGTATCTAATCCTGTTTGCTACCCACACTTTCGAGCCTCAACGTCAGTTACAGTCCAGAAAGCCGCCTTCGCCACTGGTGTTCTTCCATATATCTACGCATTTCACCGCTACACATGGAGTTCCACTTTCCTCTACTGCACTCAAGTTATCCAGTTTCCAAAGCAATTCCTCGGTTGAGCCGAGGGCTTTCACTTCAGACTTAAATAACCGTCTGCGCTCGCTTTACGCCCAATAAATCCGGATAACGCTTGGAACATACGTATTACCGCGGCTGCTGGCACGTATTTAGCCGTTCCTTTCTGGTAAGATACCGTCACACATTGAACAGTTACTCTCAATGTCATTCTTCTCTTACAACAGTGTTTTACGAGCCGAAACCCTTCATCACACACGCGGCGTTGCTCCATCAGACTTTCGTCCATTGTGGAAGATTCCCTACTGCTGCCTCCCGTAGGAGTATGGGCCGTGTCTCAGTCCCATTGTGGCCGGTCAGTCTCTCAACTCGGCTATGTATCATTGTCTTGGTGAGCCATTACCTCACCAACTAACTAATACACCGCGGGACCATCTCTTAGTGATAGCAAGACCATCTTTTAAACTAAAACCATGCGGTTTTAATTATTATACGGTATTAGCATTTGTTTCCAAATGTTATCCCCTGCTAAGAGGTAGGTTTCCCACGTGTTACTCACCCGTTCGCCACTCATTGCAATGTTGAAAATCAAATCTGAACAAGTTCTTCATATCATTTCAACCACAATGCGTTCGACTTGCATGTATTAGGCACGCCGCCAGCGTTCATCCTGAGCCAGGATCAAACTCTCAATTTAAAATTGAAAAGCTTGAGTATAACTCAATCTTTTTTTGTTGTTGTTTAACAGTTGTTAAACGAATTTACTAGCGAAATTGACTTCGCAAATGTTTGTATCTTCCATATTATAAATATGAGACACACCTGCACATTTGTTTCATCGAAACGTTATTTAGTTTTCAATGTTCTACTCATTGCCTCTCACGAGACAACTTAATTAGTATATCAAGTGGCTGATTAAATGTCAACAACTTATTATATTTAATTTCATCAACTTAACAACGAAATACTCGTTTGCCCTTAGCCGACTTAAATAATATACTCCATTTCACATTAAGCGTCAATAACTAATTTTATTTTTTTAATGATCAGCCCCAAACTGGCTTCTTAAATCCTGTTAAATCAAGTATTTTAAGCGTAAAAACATGAAATATTTATTTTAGTATCAACAATATTTTTATCCACATAGTAAGAAATAAACATAATAAAAAAGGCTAACCTTATAAAGGTTAGTCTCATTATTTTATCGTATTAACGCATTGTTGGGAACAATAAAACATCTCGAATCGTATCAGTATCGGTTAATAGCATTACCAAACGATCAATCCCAATACCAAGACCTCCCGTTGGAGCCATTCCATATTCAAGCGCCTCAATGAAGTCTTCATCAATACCTTCTGCTTCATCATTTCCTTTGGCTGCTTCAGCTGCTTGGGCTTCAAAACGTTCGCGTTGATCAATTGGATCATTTAACTCAGTAAAGGCATTTCCATATTCAGCCCCCATGATAAAAATTTCGAATCGATCAGTAAAGCGTTCATCATCAGCATTCTTTTTAGCCAATGGTGAAACTTCTACTGGATGTCCATATACAAAAGTAGGTTGAATTAATGTCTTTTCAACAAATTTCTCAAAGAATTCATTAATAATATGGCCTACGCCCCAAAAACTCTCAACCTTAATATCATTATCAACCGCCAACTTCTTAGCTTCATCCAAGCTCATTGGTTGCCAGAAGTCAATTCCTGTTTGCTCCTTAATTAAATCTACCATATGTTTACGCGCAAAAGGCTTTGCCAAATCTAATTGAGTACCTTGATAGGTAATCTTTAAATCATCTGATACTACCTTAGTAGCGGCCTTAATGATATTTTCTGCTTCAACCATGACATCTTCAAAATCCCAGTATGCAGCATAAGTTTCCATAGTAGTAAATTCAGGATTATGCTTAGGATCCATCCCCTCATTTCTGAAGACACGCCCAATTTCATAAACCTTTTCCATTCCACCGACAATTAACCGCTTAAGATGTAATTCCAATGCAATCCGTAGATACATATCAATATCTAAAGCATTGTGATGGGTGATAAATGGACGAGCTGAAGCTCCTCCGGCTGAATTTTGTAGAATAGGTGTTTCAACTTCAATAAATCCATCACCATCCATGTAACGTCGGATAGCTGAAATGATCTCTGAACGCTTTTGAAAACGGCTGAATGAATCTTCATTTGCAATCAAATCCAAATAACGCTTCCGATAACGTGTTTCAATGTCATTTAGGCCATGAAACTTATCTGGTAACGGACGCAAAGCTTTCGTAAGATGTGTAATCGTTTGTACATTAACTGATAACTCGCCAGCTTTAGTTTTCATCATTGTTCCAGAAAAGCCTAAAATATCACCAAGATCAGATTTTTTCAATAACTCATACGCATCTTCTCCTACAATTGGCTTTTGTACGAAAATTTGAACAGATCCTGTCCGATCTTTGATGTTAGCGAAAGTTATTTTCCCTGAACGACGCTTTGTCATCATCCGGCCAGCAATCTTCACTGAAATTTGTTTCTCTTCTAATTCATCAATATCAACGTCATCATAAGCTTGATGTAATTCACTTGCATGATGGGAAGCTTCAAATCTTTGACCAAAAGGATCAATTCCTTGTTCCTTTAATTCTGCCATCTTTTCACGACGTACAACCATTTGATCATTTAAAGATAGTTCTTGTGCTGCCATTAATTCTTCCTCATTTCTTTTATTTTTGATCCATAATATTTTGCAATTCTTCAGTGTTAAACTGAATTTTATTTCCTGTAAACCGATCTACAATTTCAGCTCCTTGATCGTCTTCGACCATTTCTTGGAGTTGATCGTTATTTAAAGTTGCTAACATTCTTGCATACTCTCGTTTAGTTAAGTCAGGATACAAACTAACTTCTTCAGTTGATAATTGCTTTAAATTATCATTACCAAAAATTCGTTCCAAGATACCAAAGGTTCCTTGTCCTTTTTGTAGTGTTTGGTTAATCTCTGGCATATTTTCAACAGCCTGATAAAAACGATCCAAAGCTTCTTGTTTTGCATCGGGTAATGCTGAAACAATAAAGCCACCTGCAGCATGGACCTGTTTATTTTCGTCAACGGCAACATCAACCATCACTAATGAAGGAATTTGCTCAGAAGTCAACATGTAATAAGTAAAATCATCATCAATTCGGCCACTAGCTAAAGCAACTGAACCAGTAAAAGGTTGAGATTCTCCATCCATTTCCTTAGTGACACGCAAAAAGCCTTCTGTTCCAACTGCACTAACAATATCAGCAGTTTGAACTTGTGGATTTGTTACATACCCGCGCACTAATCCAGTGGCACTAGATTCAGTAACAATTTTACCAGCTGGTCCATTTCCTTCAATAGTAACCGCTAAACGTTCATCACCTTTTAAGATTGCATTTGAAACTAATAATGTGCTTAATAAAGCTCGACCCAATAAATTAATTCCCATAGGGGTCGCTTGGTGAAATGAAGCTGCCTGTTGAAGCATCTCCGTTCCATCAATAGCAATAGTACGGAAATTATTATCTTTCGTGATTGCTCGTACAATTGTATCAGCCATTCATTTTCTCCCATCTATTTTAAAATGTCTTATTAATTTTACCATGCCTATCCTAATTATTCCGAATAATCCTTTATAAATGTAAAAGAGCCTTAGTTTAACTAAACTAAGGCTCTTTTTAAAAATTAATGTTTGCGTTCTTTAACTTCAATTTCATCTCCACCAACAATTACAATATCAGCAGTATTAAGGAATAATCCGTGATCGACAACTCCAACTTCCTTTGATAAGTAATCTGATAAGCGTTCTGGACTATCCATCCCATCCAAGTGTAGGTCTAGAATATAGTGTCCACCATCAGTCACCAAAGTTTTACCTTCTTGATCTAAACGTAGTGTAGGATTCAAACCATCTTTTTCAAATTTACGTGCTAGTTGTCCGCTTCCATAAGGTACAACTTCAACTGGCAATGGGAAAGTTCCCAAAACCGGCTTAACCTTACTTTGGTCAACAATCCAAATATTTTTAGTTGAATTCTTGGCAACAATCTTTTCCATTAATAAAGCAGCTCCGCCACCTTTAATTCCATTTAAATAAGTATCTACTTCATCAGCCCCATCAACAGTAACGTCAATATGGTCAACCTCGTCGACATCGACAATTTTCATTCCTAGTTCTGCTCCGCGAGCAGCTGTTCGGTTAGAAGTCGTAACTCCTGTAAAATTAATCTTCTTTTCGGCCAAAGCGTCTAAGAAGAAAGCCACTGTTGATCCAGTTCCTAATCCTACAGTCATTCCTTCTTCAATATATTGAGCCGCAAACTCAGCAGCTTTTTTCTTATTTAAATCTTGTGCATTCATGGTTTTGAATCCTCTATTTTCTTTATTTTATCTTTAGTTCATTATTTGAATCAAAAAATAAATCCAGTTAAACGTTTTACCATCAAACAACCTCAATTTTAGTGAAAATTAACTAGTTTGTCAATTATCAGACCGCGGTACTCCTGTCGATTCACGCACGATCAATTTAAGTTCCAATGTATCATTTTGTTGTGGTAAATCAGGGTCTCTTAATCTTTTAATAATCATATTTAAAGCATCTATACCGATTTGTTGAACTGGTTGACGAACCGTAGTTAAAGCCGGCACAAAAAATTCAGCATAATCAGTATCATCATAACCAACAACTGAAACATCTTTAGGAACATTAACACCATGTTCATACAGCCCTCTTATTAAGCCCACTGCTATTTCATCATTCAAAGTAAAAACCGCAGTTGCTCCAGTTGCCATAATTTTTTCTGCTGCAACTAAACCACCATGTTTTGAAAGTTGCGTTTTAACATTATCAATCGGCTCAATTCCTTCATCATAAAGTGCTGAAATGAACCCAGCTTCACGTTGATGCATATTGTCTGTCATTTGTTCAGCCATCAATAAAGTTATTTTCTTATGCCCCAATTCCATTAAATGGCGTGCCGCCATTTTACCGCCTTGCCACTCTCTTACCATAACTTGATCTTTAGCATCCAAATCAGCACTCTGATCTAATGAAAGGAATGGAATATTCCGTTTAGTTAAAAATTCAATCATTTTTTGATGCTCGGGAATTGGCCGGCCAAAAATTAAAGCATCGGCTCCGCGTTCAATTAATGAATAAATCGATGCTTCTAAGTTTTCCTCATTTGCACCCATAAATACTAAATCCACATTTTCTGGACCATCAACTTGCATACTTTGAATTAAATCAGCAAAAAACGGCATCCTAAATGACGGAATTAAAACGCCAATTAACGGGCTAGTCCCCCCTTTTAAACGTTTTGCCGCGATATTTGGGATATAACCCAATTCATTTCGTGCGTTAATAACTTTATGAATTGTTTCATCAGAAAAACGCTCTGTTTTATTATTTATTATTTGCGAAACCGTTGCAATTGAAACGCCCGCAAGCTTGGCAACATCCTTAATCGAAGCTTTTTTCATGGTTTTATCCTTTAGCCTTTTATTTAATGTAACCGTTTTTTTAAGCTACGTTTATAGTATAATACATAATAAGTTTTAATGTTGACTGAAGGTTCAAGTTTTTTTATTTTTAAAAATTCTTTGGAAGCGCTTGCATTTTTAAAAATGATCATGTATTCTTGTCTTCAGTTAAACGTTTCAACGTTCTCTTATTTCTCTTTTTTTGGAAAGGATCTGGACATGTACTTACTCATCAATATTGTCGGTATTTTCGTTACTCTGGGCGTAGCTTATCTATTCTCACGTGACAAAAAGAACATTCAATGGAAATCCGTTGGAATCGTAACCGTATTGCAATTATTCTTAGCCTGGTTCTTTGTGAACTTTAGCATTGGTCGTCAAGCTGTTGTCGCCGCGGCTGAAGGCTTCAACTGGTTGGTAGCCACCGCCTATAAAGGAATTGCCTTTGCCCTTCCTGAATGGGTTTCATCTACCATCCCTGGTGCCGGAGGGACTTTAGATGGGTCAATGAATTTCGTGACTTCTGCGTTGATGCCAATCTTATTGGTAGTGCCTTTGTTTGATATTCTAACTTACATCGGCTTCCTGCCTTGGGTAGTTAAGTGGATTGGTCGTGCCTTATCATTCATCACAGGCCAACCAAAATTTGAAGCTTTCTTCTCAGTTGAAATGATGTTCTTAGGAAACACCGAAGTTTTGGCCGTTTCTAAAGCTCAATTAAATCAAATGAGTGGAACGCGAAACTTAACATTAGCCTTAATGTCGATGAGTTGTGTCACTGCTTCAATAATCGGAGCTTATACCCAAATGATGCCTGGTCAATATGTTTTGACCGCTGTTCCTTTGAATATTCTAGGAGCCATCGTCATTTCTGCTATTTTGAATCCGATTAACATTTCACCGGAAGAAGACGTTGTTGTTGAAGTCAACGAACCAGTTGAAGTAGCTCAAGCTGATGGAACTATGAAAATGGAACGTCCAAAGAAAGAACCTTTCTTCTCATTCTTAGGTGACTCAATCTTAGGTGCTGGTAAGTTGATCTTAATTATCTTTGCATCTGTTGTAGCATTCGTTGCCTTGGCTAACTTAATTGATAATTTATTCTCATTAACTGGTCTTGACTGGCTTTCACTGGAAAACATCTTCGGTGTTATCATGTTCCCATTTGCATGGCTGTTGGGATTCAATCCACACGATGCTTTCCAAATTGCACAATATATGGGAACTAAATTGGTAACCAATGAATTCGTTGTTATGGGTGAAGTTTCAAAGAGTGTAATGGCTGGAACTGGTTTATTTGCTAATAAACACGCCGTAGCCGTGTTGACTGTCTTTGTAACATCATTTGCTAACTTCTCAACAGTTGGAATGATCATCGGAGCCTTCAAAGGTTTGGTTTCAAAAGAAAAAGTTGATTTGATCTCAAAAAATGTGCCTTTGATGTTAGTATCAGGAATTTTGGTTTCATTACTTTCAGCAGGAATGGCTGGATTATTCGCCTGGTAAATAAATTAAACTCACGTTAAACATGAATTAAACGGGGCTGAGAGCAATACAATGCCTCAACCCCGTTTTTATTTTAAATTTTATTTATTTGATTTTGTTCTAGAAGGGAATTTTACTCATGATAATGGAAAAAGAAGCTTTAATTTTAGATATGGACCCTGGAATTGATGACGCGATTGCCCTCTCAATTGCCTTAACTCGCCCTGAATTTGATTTAAAATTATTAACTGGAGTAGCGGGAAATGTTGCTGTTGAAAAAACGACCGCTAATTTATTAAAGTTAGAAGAATTTTTTAATCGTACAGATATTCCTGTAGCTATGGGAGCCAAAGCCCCATTGAAACGTGAATTTAAAGACGCTTCATATATCCATGGAGAATCTGGTATGCCTGGTTATGATTTTCCAGAATTAAAGCATCAACCCATTGATGATCCAGCTGTTGAAGCTATGCACCAAGTTTTATCAGATGCAGCAGAACCAATCACCATTGTTGCAACCGGTTCATATACCAATGTTGCTTTATTGCTTATCAAATATCCGGATATTAAATCTAAAATTAAGCGATTTATCCTTATGGGTGGTTCATTATCTGGGGGTAACGTGTCATCAGTAGCTGAATTCAACATCTTCACGGATCCCGATGCTGCCAAGATAGTTTACGAAAGTGGAATCGCTATCACGATGATCGGTCTCGATGTCACATTAAAAGCCCTCCTATCAAACCAATCGATCGAAAATGTGGCTGAAATTGGTGAAGTTGGAAAAATGATCTCCGGTGTTATGACTGCTTATAACGATATTGAGGCAGCTGGTAAGCCAATGCATGATGTTAATACAATCCTATTCTTGCTTCATCCAGAATTCTTCACTTTAGAAGACCACATGGTTTATGTCATCACTGAAGGACCAGCTATCGGTGGAACAATTGCTGACACGCAAGATCGTTGGTCAAACGGAAAATTAAATGCCCACGTCGCTGTTGATATCAACACAAAAGCATTTGAAGACTGGTTCTTAGCTGAAATCCCACATATGAACCAAATGAAAGATCATCCAATCAAATAAATAAGCATATTTTGTTTTACATCGAAAGGAATTGACCATGGCAACTAAAAAAATGATTTTAGATTTAGACACTGGAATTGATGATGCATTAGCTATGGCCTTAGCAGTCGAAGATCCACGAATTGACTTAATTGGAGTTATTTCTTCTTATGGAAACACTTTAATTGAAACTGCTGGTCAAAATTCACTAGATTTACTCCATCTCTTAAAAGCAGATGAAGTTCCCGTATATTTGGGAGATTCTCACTCATCGACCACTCAAACTTTTGAAACAATGCCAATTTCAATGGCAATTCATGGTGATAATGGAATTGGAAATATTAAATTAGATCCTGCCACTAGAAAAATTGAGGATCAATCAGGAGTGCAATTCTTAATTGATGCTGCTCATCAATATGGTGATAATTTAATCTACTTACCGACTGGACCACTAACAAATTTGGCCGCTGCCATTCAAAAAGATCCTGCTGTAGCTGAACTAATTGGGCAAACCACCTTAATGGGTGGAGCCCTGACAGTACCAGGAAATGTGACACCATTTACGGAAGCCAATATTCATCAGGATCCCGAAGCAGCTGATTTTGTATTTACGCATCAAAAGAACTTAACGATGATTGGGTTAGACGTTACATTACGAACATTGCTAACTAAGAAACATACAAAAGAATGGCGTGCACTTGGTACTAATGCTGGAGCGCAATACGCTGATATGATGGATTACTATATTGATGCTTACGACCGACTTGATATTGATCACCGTGGGGCTGCCTTACATGATCCATTAGCTGTAGCCGTAGCAATTGATCCTAATTACGTTACAACCATTGATCTCAACATGCGTGTTACTTATGATCGAAATTCAGGTGACTATGGCCGAACTATCGGTGATAATCAAAAATTATTAGATTCAACTACAACCAAAGTAGCTGTTAACGTCGATAACGAACGCTTTGTTCGAGATTTTCAAGATTTCATGTTAGATATTTTAAAACATTAATTTATAAAATATACTAATTTAAATTTAATCAACATAACCAATTAAAAGCCTGGGATAAATCTATCCCAGGCTCTTTTTATTTATCATAATCAACATTAAGTCTACATCAATCATTACTATTTAATTTATTGTTTTAGATTTCAATAAATAAAAAAGCACACCGGATCCATGATCCAGGTATGCTTAATTTATTAACAATTAAATTTTAATCGCGAGGATACAATGTTTCTGCATCTCCCTTAGATTCTTCTTTGTGCTCTTCAACTGCTTCAGACACTTTTTGACTAGCAACTTGCTTAGCTTCTTCATATGACATTGGTTGATCATCATTTTTTTCAACCTTTACTGAAGTTGGCATCTTACCAGTTTCATAAAGACTAAGAATTTGCTTCTCATCCAATGTTTCAAATTCAAGAAGTGCCTTCGCAATGGCCTCATGCTTATCTTGATATTGAACAATAATATCATGCGCACGCGCATACCCTTCGGTTGTCAATCGACGAACTTCTTCATCAATTAATTGAGCCGTTGACTCAGAATAAGGTGCACCTTCACCATAAGGATTATTGAATGATTGACCATTCTTTGCTAATTGAACCATTCCAAGTTTATCAGACATTCCATACTCAGTTACCATAGCGCGAGCAATTCCAGTTGCCTGTTCAAAGTCGTTTGATGCTCCTGAAGATTGTTGCTTGAACATCACCATTTCAGCCGCACGACCACCCATCAAACCAGCAATTTGGTCTTCAGCGTTATCCTTTGACATCAACATTTGATCTTCACGTGGCAACATAATTGCGTAACCACCAGCGCGTCCTCGTGGCACAATTGTTACCTTATGAACCACACGGGCTTCATTCAAAACCAAACCAACAATAGCGTGACCAGCTTCGTGATAAGCAACTGTTTCGCGTTCCTTTGCTGAAACAACTCGATCCTTTTTAGCTGGACCAGCAATAACACGATCCTCAGCTTCATCCACATCATTAGCTTCAATAACATTTTTATTTTGACGAGCTGCCAACAAAGCTGCTTCGTTCAAAAGATTAGCTAAGTCCGCTCCCACAAATCCAGGAGTTTGCTTGGCAATTTCTTTCAAGTCCACATCTGGACCTAATGGCTTATCCTTTGAATGTACCTTTAGAATTGCCTCACGTCCTTTAACATCCGGTTGTCCAACCAAGATCTTTCGGTCAAAACGACCTGGACGAAGCAAGGCAGGATCCAAAACATCAGAACGGTTGGTTGCTGCAATCACAATCACCCCTTCATTACCCGAGAATCCATCCATTTCAATCAACATTTGGTTCAAAGTCTGTTCACGTTCATCGTTTCCACCGCCCATACCTGAGCCACGCTTACGACCAACCGCATCAATTTCATCAATAAAGATGATTGATGGGGCTGACTTTTTAGCATTTTCAAACAAATCACGAACACGACTAGCTCCAACTCCGACGAACATTTCCACGAAGTCTGAACCAGAAATTGAGAAGAACGGCACGCCAGCTTCACCAGCTACGGCACGTGCTAGCAAGGTCTTACCAGTTCCGGGAGGTCCCTCTAACAAGACACCCTTTGGAATTTTAGCTCCCAACTTGGTGAACTTACTTGGGCTACGCAAGAATTCAACAACTTCAACCAATTCTTGCTTTTCTTCTTCAGCTCCAGCAACATCCCCAAAGCGAACTTTATTTTCCTCAGGATCGGCTGGTTTAGCCTTAGACTTTCCGATGTTCATCATTCCACCAGATCCGCCACGACCACCTTGACCCATACCGCTCATCATAAGCCATAGGAATCCAATCATAAAGATCATTGGTAGAATCGTTACTAACAATGATCCCCAAACATTTGAATCTTCTGGCTTTGTACTAATTTCAGTATTAGTTTTATCTGCAGCTTGGTTAATTGCCTTCAAAGTTGAATCATTTGGCAAAGCGTTAACTTCAAATGAAGTGACCTTAGGCTTAGCATTGCCCATAACTTTGGCCATTAAAGTTCCTTCTGCCGCAGCAGATACTTTTTCTGTCTGTGGTTTGCGATAATCACCTTTAATATCGTAAACACCAGCTCCTGGCTTAATTTCAATTGATTTAATTTTCTTATCGTTCAACTGTTTAATAAATGTTGAAGTTTCAATCTTCTTAACGGTATTAGTATCTTTTGGTCCAATAACCCAATAAACTAATCCTAATACTGCTAGAAGCATAATCACATAAAATAAACTCTGTCGAACAAAATTACCACTCGGGCGATTTTTCATGCTTCGTTTCTCCTTTAATCCACATTATTTTTTAATTAGCCATTCCAGCCAATATCCTAATGCGTGGGGGTTATCTCATGATCTACTAGATTAGCATGCTCAGAAGCATAAACTTCCTTCTTCAAAATACCAACATATGGTAAATTGCGATAAAGTTCTTTTCCATTAACACTATAATCAAGACCATACCCAACAACAAAGGCTTTTGGTACGTCAAAGCCAATATATTCTACATCTTCTTCTACAACTCGACCTTCCTTTTTATCAAGAAGGCTGGCTGTCTTAACACTATTAGCACCACGTTGTACTAGTAACTCTTTCATAAACTTTAATGAGCGCCCAGTATCAACGATATCTTCCATAATAATAACATCGCGATTTTTAACATCGCTTTGGATATCAGTTACCAAAGATACTTCGCCGGAACTAGTAATTCCACCATTATAGCTTGACACATTAATAAACTCAACTTCAGTATATTCCATGTACCGCATTACATCTACTGCCCAAAGTGCAGCTCCCTTTAATACAACCAAAATAATCGGGGTCTTATTTTCATAATCATGTGCTAATTGCTGTCCGACCCGTTTAGCCGCCTCAGCAATCGCTTCTTGACTATATAGGACTCGCTCGATATCATTATCCATCTTAAATACGCTCATTGAATTGTCCCCTCATGTCAGGCATTCTATCTTTTTTAAATATACCCTCTTATTTTATCATGAATTATCAATTAAAACTGATTGATTTATGACTTTTTGTAAGGTTAATTGACGTTTATCACGAACTGCTTGTAAATCATGAGAAATTTGGACAGATCCTCGGTTTACATTCGGATTTTGCATCAATTTAATAATTTGATATAACTGTTGATCTTTAATTTCATATTCTTGCTGCTGATTAACCCACTTTTGTAAAACTAATATTTGTATATCTGTTTCAATTACTTGCCAATCAAAGGTTCCCATTTCAATCTCACGAACCTGCGCATCTAGAATTGGTTCAACCAACTTTAAGAGCGTCCCTAATTGATCCATCGTTTTTAACAAATGTGGCGCAAATTTATGGTTAATTTGTTTCAATTCTGGAATGATACTCTGACGTAGTCGATTACGAGCATAGGTTTGGTCATAATTAGAACTATCTTCGATTACCTTTAAAATTGGTTTCTCAACCAACTT
The DNA here is from genome assembly GCF_000219805.1 of Weissella koreensis KACC 15510. Taxonomy (NCBI): domain Bacteria; kingdom Bacillati; phylum Bacillota; class Bacilli; order Lactobacillales; family Lactobacillaceae; genus Weissella; species Weissella koreensis. The sequence goes on along the minus strand of NC_015759.1, from coordinate 851,682 downwards.
AGGTAGCTCTGCTTTTGAAAGGCCTAAGAATGGTCGTCTTAAATCTAATCCATCACGTATTTGACGCATAGGCATCCCCATTAATTGTTGTAACTGAGAGCCACGCAAAAGTTTAAATAACATCGTCTCGACTTGATCATCTTGATGATGAGCCGTCACAATAATATTAGTGTCCCACTTCAATGCTTGTTGCTTTAAAAGCACATAACGACGCTCACGAGCTTGTTCTTCAATTCCGTGTTGTGGAATTTCTGCCCAATCAATCCGTTGTATGGCTGTATGCACAAACCGTTCCTTATTTTGATCAAGCCACTCTCGAACAAATGCTTCTTCCTCAGCAGCATCGGCTCTTAATTGATGATTAATATAAATTACACTGACTTTTGGTTGCATCGTAAGCGGTAGAGATCCATCTGTTAGCCAAGTTGCTAGATGTAATGAATCAAACCCGCCTGATAAAGCAACCACTACATGTTCACTGCTATTAAACAATTCAGCCGCTTGTAATTTTTTAATCAGTTGCATTTTCATTGTTTTTGACTGAACCATCCAGACTCTCCTTTAGTTGACCTTTTCTAATAAAAAAGGCTGGAAAATAATCCAGACCTTTATAATATTTATTTATCCGGTAAATTGAAGATAACTTCACCTTTTTTGGTGTACATATAATGTTGACGCACATATTGTTCAACATAATCTTCATTCTGTAAATTGTTTTTTAATTTAACTAGACGTTTATTTTCACTTTTAGCTTTTTCAACTTGTTGTTCTACTTTTAAACTGCGTGCTTCAGCTGTCCTTAATTGTAAGTAATTCCCAACCCCAGTTACCATAATCACACTACAAAAAATACCTGCAACTCCGTAAATCAATTTAGCGCGTCGCCGATGTACTTGTCGCGTATGAATCCGTTGTTTCTCCGAATTATATTGAATAAAACGTGCTCCAGCCGGATCCAATGGTTGAATGTTATTTTTTTTTGAATACGTTGGACCATATCGAGTTCCTCCGGTCAAAATTAAACTATTGGTAACGTTATCATTACATGTTCAACCGGGGCAGTCGATAATTATTAATAAATCTTAATAATTTTATAACTATTCACCTTGATCTTGTAAAGCATCCTCACGCAATATTTTATACATATGTTCAGCATCTTCTTTTTTGGTCGTTTCAATAATACGTTCAATTTCAAGAACCATTAAACGATTTCCGAATTTAATCGACAGCTCATCACCATTTTTAACATCAGATGAAGATTTCGCTACCTTACCATTAATCGTTATTCGTCCTTGATCTGCGATTTCTTTCGCCACCGACCGCCGTTTAATCAAACGTGAAACTTTTAAAAATTTATCAAGTCGCATTTTAAATTTACCTCATTTTTATTTTCTATAAATTTTTTTAATAATTTTTGCACCTTTGGGCAATAAATTTATTTCATCGATTTTTAAAATTTTCCATTTCAAAACTCCACCGACAAATACTATTATACCAAATAGTACACCCAGCATTAAAATCAAAATAACTGTCATTCTTTGATTACCTAACCATGCTTCTAACATATTTTCAGTCAAGCAAACTACAAACATCATAATCCCACTTAATCCTAAACTTTTAAATAAGAGTTTTCGCAAGTTTAAACTAGCCCATAAATTCTTTGGAACACACCAAATTGTATAGCCTAAAATCGTTAGCAAACCTATGAATGTGGCCCAACTTGCTCCATTTAATCCCATATAATACATTAGCAGATCATTCATAAACCATTTAATGAAGATTCCAATAAGAATAGAGGTCATTAAATTCCGAGTCCGATTCATACTTTGTAAAATTGTAACCAAGACTAAAAGCAATGTAGCAGGTAACATAGACAATAGATAGATTCCTAGTGCTAGCGTACCTTCTCGACTACCAAATAAGCTTTGATTTAATTGAGGCAACACCGCCAACATTCCACCCGTCGTTGCAATGATTAAAAGAATAGAAAGTCTCATTGAACTAGCAAAATCTTTTTCAAATTTTTCAGTCTGAGCTGTGACAAAATAATGCCGTAAATTTGGAACCAATGTGGTACCAATACTTGTGGCTAAGACCATTCCCAATTGAACTAATGGTTGACCTCGATCGTAGACACCTTTTAAATTCTCCGCTTGAGCTTCATGCATTCCACCAAGGACTAAATTTGATTTAACCGTAAAGGCATCTACTAATTGAAATAAAACTAATAGTGCAGCTACTAAGACTAACAAGCCTCCTTCTTGCCACATTCTACGAGCTAAAATACGCCACTTAAATTGAGAAACCTGCATAAAATTTGCTTGATCTACTTGATTGATTATATAAATTTCTCGATATTTTTTAAACATAAATAGAGCCGCAAAAATCGTTGCGATTGGTGCACCAGCCATGGCCCAAGTTCCCATTTTATAAACCGACCATTGCTGCTGGTTAGCCCAAATAGCAACGAATACAATTACGCTCACTCGAACAATTTGTTCAACAATTTGCGAAATAGCTGTAGGGACCATATCAAATTGTCCCTGGGAATATCCCCGTGTCGTCGCTAACAAAGGCATTAATAAAAACATCCAAGCGACCGCCCTGATGACCGGGGTCAAACCAACATCCCCTCCCATTGCTTTGGCAATCAAAGGCGCACCAAAAATTAAACCACCAAAAATAATTAAACTGATTAATGTTAATAAATGGTGCAACCGCTGGGCCATAAAACGAGCATGGGCTTCGTCAGGTTGCTCACTGACTAGTTTAGAAATCACCAAGGGCCATCCGCTCAAGGCCAAAACCACACCGATTCCATAAATCGGATAAACTTGCTGATAAACATAAAAGCCTCTGTTACCAACTAAATTTTGTAATGGAATTCGATATAGAGCACTTAAAATTTTTGCAATCAACCCAGTCAACGTCAAGAGGCCTGCTCCTGCCAGTAAATTATTATTTTGATCCTTCTTTTTCGTAGGTTGCATTAAAGGCCTCCAAAAAGATTTTCAATCCACTTAACCAATCATCCACCGTCATATTCGGTTGAATAATAATATCAATTTGTGCCGGTTGAATTGATATAGCTTGTCCTCTTAAATGTCCTTGTTTCAAAGCTACTAACCAATCAACTTGATTCCAATTAGTTTTCGGATTGAAAATCACATTGATAATTTCTGAACGTATTTTATCGCGAGAAATTTTAGTTATACCAACTTGATCAGCCAAACGTTTTAATTCAGCGATTGTTAGCAAACGTTGTGCTGCTAAAGGTAATTCTCCATACCGATCTAATAAGTCTTCCTCAATTTCAGTCAAATCATTAGCTAACTGTGCCCGACTAATTCTTTGATAAAGTTCGATCTTAGGTGCTCCACCTGGAACATAACTTTCAGGTAAGAAAGCTTCAATTCCAAGATCAATTTCTGCATCAGCTTTCACTTCAACTTTGGGTTTACCTTGCTTAACGGCAACCGCTTCTTGAAGCATTTGCGTATATAGATCATAACCGACCGTATTAATAAATCCATGCTGTTGTGACCCCAATAGATCACCAGCTCCACGAATTGAAAGGTCTCGCATTGCGATTTTAAAGCCTGATCCTAGTTCAGTAAAATCACGAATCGCTTCTAATCGATGTTCACTGACTTCCGTTAACGTTCGATTAGCTGGATACATAAAATATGCATAAGCTAAATTATTTGAGCGACCAACTCTTCCACGAATTTGATAGAGTTGGGCCAAGCCCATTCGATCAGCTGATTCAACCACTAAAGTATTAGCATTAGGAATATCAACTCCAGTTTCAATAATGGTCGTTGTAACTAGCACATCATAATCACCATGAATAAAATCAAACAAAATCCCTTCCAGTTGAACCTCAGTCAGACGTCCATGAATAATTGCTACCCTAGCATCTGGTACTAAACTTTCAATATATAATCGAGTCTTTTCAATGTCATCAACACGATTATGTAGATAAAAGGTTTGTCCACCACGGGCCATTTCTCGCTCAATTGCCATAGCAATTTCGCGACCATTTTGCTCCATAACATATGTTTGAATTGGAAAACGATTTGCTGGAGGCGTTTCTAGAACTGATAAATCCCTAGCTCCCACCATAGCCATATTCAAAGTTCTAGGGATTGGGGTTGCAGTTAAAGTCAACACATCCACATCTGTTTTAAGTTGTTTTAATCGCTCTTTATGCTTCACACCAAAACGTTGTTCTTCATCAATAATCAATAATCCAAGATCCGCAAATTCAACATTCTTACCTAATAATTTATGTGTTCCAACGACCATATCGATTTCATGATTTTTAAGTTTTTGAATAATATCTTTCACTTCTTTAGCCGACTGAAAACGTGACAAGATCGCCATTTTAACGTCAAAATCATCAAAACGAATTTGCATTGATTCAAAATGTTGTTCCGCTAAAATCGTTGTTGGTACTAACATCGCAACTTGCTTATGATCATGAATCGCCTTAAAGGCAGCTCGAAAAGCTACCTCAGTTTTTCCAAAACCAACATCTCCAACTAATAAGCGATCCATGGGTTGAATCTTTTCCATATCTTTTTTAATTTCGTTGGTTGCTTGTAATTGATCATTCGTTTCAGGATACGGAAAAGCAGCTTCAAACCGTTCCACTTCAGAATCATCTTTGGAAAAAGCAAAGCCACGTTTCGCCTCACGTTCAGCATATAGTTGCAAGAGTTCATCAGCCATATCTTCAACACGTGCAGCAACCTTACGTTTAGCTTTAACCCATTCAGTCCCACCCAATTTATTTAGTTTCGGCGCTTTTTCACCAGCACTAACATATTTTTGCACTAAATCTAGTTGCGAAACCGGAATAAACACTTTACCTGATCCACGATATTGAATTGTAATGTAATCTTGTTTAATACCTTTAGTTTCTAAGGTGGTAATTCCTTCATAAATTCCAATTCCATGGTTCACATGAACAACATAATCGCCCACTTTTAATTCATTGTAACTTTTGATGCGTTCAGCATTACTTAAAGTTTGTCGACGTGGAGCTTTTCTAGTAATAGTTTTAAATAACTCTTTTTCCGTTAAGACAACTAACTTTAATAACGGTATTTCAAACCCTTCGTGTAAGGGTAAAGTCGTTAATTGTGTGCGATTAGGGATCAGTTTATCAATATCAACAGTATTAACTGGTACCTTAAAATCATTTAAAGTTTGTTCTAATTTATCTTGTCGCTCTAAGGTGTTTGTTAAAAATATTATCGTATAATTTTGTTTCTGCCATCGACTAACTTCAGCTTGCACCATTGGCATTTGATTATAAAATTGCTGGGTAGGACGAATCACCATATTTGTTAATGAATCTTGTTTAATACTGCCCACGCCACGTCCCATAGGGGATAATATCAAATTAGCATGTTGATCTTTTTGCACTAGTTTTTCCAGATCAGGTCCTTGCTCAAAATTAGGTAGAACTTTATTTTGTTCAAGCCGATCTGTCCACCAATCCATTGCATCAATTTGTGCTTGCCTAGAATTTTCCATCATTCGAGGATAATCATCATAGATAACAATCCCTTGTTTTGGTAAATAATCCAGTAAAGTCGTTTGATCTGGATACAGGTAAGCCAAATATTGTCGCATTTCAGGTACAATTGTTCCTTGTTCTAAGGCTGTTAACAATGGCTGCATGGACTCTGTTAGATGTCGTTTAGCTGCGCCATCTAATTTATCTCTGGCAGTGGTCAAGGCTAAATTCAATTTAGTTTGCGCCTGTTTCAAATCATGTTCGTCAGCGATTAAATCCGTCACTGGCAATAATTGCACCGTCGTTAATTGTTCCAAACTTTTTTGCGTCTCTACATCAAAAGTACGTAAAGAATCTAGATCGGTATCAAAAAAATCCATCCGAATTGGGTTTTCGTAATTTAATGGGTAAATATCAATGATCGATCCTCTCAATGAATACTCACCAGGAGAATTAACGGCGTCAACTCGTCGATATCCCATGGTATTAATCATAGATTGCAATTGATCTAGTTGATAAATTTGTTCAAAATCGATGGTAATGGCCGCATTTTCAAATTGATTAACACTAGGTAAAACCTGATTCAAGCCTGCATAACCTGTCACAATAATTGGCTGTTTACCATGTCGTATTTTTTCTAAAGCTGTAACGCGCGCTAACATTGTGTCCAATGAAGAAAGTGCAATCTGTGCACTCAGCGTTTCTTCTGCTGGAAAATAAATAACTTGCTCTTCGTCGAGTAGACCTACTAGATCTTCCGTTAGTTGTTGTGCATGAAATTGGCTATCGGTTACCAATAACATGGGCTGCTTTAATGATTGATTCAAGCCACTTAAATAAACCGAACGGGCACTTCCGGTTAATCCGGTTAATACATGATGTCCACCTTGTTCAAGACCTTGTAGTAAATCATTATATTTTTGATTATCTGTTAAAAATTCTGATAGTCTCATCTTAAAATCTCTTTATTCATTTTTATTCGTCTATCTAATAAGAATCATTGTTTTCTCAAAGCATGTCACTTTAATTATACTGATTCATTAATTGATCCATGGGTTTTCCTTGAACAAAATCCTGCATCATTTTTTTAGCCACTTCGATACTTTGATCTACTGTAATGGCATCATCTTTATTAAATTTACCCAGCACAAAATTAATCACTGCTTGCTTTTCATGCTTTGGATGGGCAATGCCAAACTTTAATCGATTAAAATTTTGAGTCCCCAGTTGGCTAATAATTGATTTAATTCCATTATGTCCTCCGGCAGATCCTTTAGTGCGCAACCTCAAACGGCCTAATTCCATATCCATATCATCTTGAATAATTAAAAGATCTTCAATAACTAAATTATAATACTTCATTAAAGGAGCTACCGCTTCACCTGATAAATTCATATACGTTGTTGGCTTAACTAAAAGGACCTTGTCTGTCCCAATCCAACCCTCGGCCACAAAAGCATGATGTGGTCCATCCTGTTTAAAATTAATTCCTAATTCTTGAGCAAATGCATCAATGGTCATAAACCCGACATTGTGCCGCGTTTGATCATATTCTTTTCCAATATTTCCTAAACCAACAATTATTTTCATTTTATTATATTCTCACTATCCATTGATTTTTATTGTTTAACTTCTATTTTCATTAAACTTTTTTCCATTTAAAATTTTCTGATATAAATAATTATTTTACTTAATTTTATTTTAACTTCCATTGAAAAATCCCAAACAAATCATCAAGTACATTCAAATTTAGTCGTTTTTTTAAATGGATAAGCTTAAAAAGATTATATGCTTAATATTGTACCATTCTATCCTATGCGATGTGCCTTCTAACTTAGCTCTAAGGTTATTCGTCATTGTTTGATTCAAATATAAATCAGCTTAAATTGTGCCTCATTAAAATTAATCATTGACAAATTTTAAAATATTATTTATTTTTATGATGCTTTCTTTTACTTTATGCTATTCCATGTTAAAATTATTAGATTAAGATTAGAGAAAGAGGATAATATGCTGGAATCACTTATTAAATCTAAAGATGAATTAGTTACAGTTTCCGAAGATGCATCCTTGGAAGATGCTCTCCGAATTTTTGAGACTACCTCATTTCGAGCTATTCCAATTTTAGATACTACCGGAACATTATTTCGTGGTGTCATTTATAAAATGCATATTTACCAGGCCCAGGCGCAACAAAGAGACCTTACCCAACCGGTAACTTCTGTGATGCGTAACATGACTAAATTTATCCAAATTGATGCAACTTTTTTTGAAACTTTTTTTGCACTCCAAGACCTACCATTCATCTCCATTATTGATGAAAATCATAATTTTATTGGAATTTTAACTCATTCATCTATGATGAATATGTTGGCTTCATCTTGGCAAACTGATCAAGGGCGATATACGCTAACTTTACTAACCGATGGAGAACGCGGTAGTTTAGAACGAGCTGCCAAATATGTTTCGCGCTATTCAACCATTTCCAGTGCTGTTTCTATAGATCCAGATCAAAATGCCCTAACTCATCGAATTATTTTTACGCTACCAAATCAAGTTGATGAAGATGTGCTTTCTAAAATTATCAAGCTATTATCACGAAAAGGTTTCCGCTTAGAATCAATTGAAGACCTAAATAAACAATCATATTTAAGTTAAGAATAAAATTTAAAATAATATTAATTAAGCTACTTAAATATTGGATTTATCATAATATAAAATATAGTTAACATTAAAGTAACAAAAATTTTAAAAGGTCGGAATAAAATTCCGACCTTTTTTATTAGTATTTAAAAAATAAAAGCCTTAAACAGTCGGACATAGCCCCGCTTAAAGTCTCCTGACACTTAATTCTATATATCTAATCCCGTTGTTTGGGTTGGAGAACTTTTGCCTTCATTTGTGTTGGATATAAAATTTCAACCTTAACTGCTGATTGCTTCAAATTTTTACTATGAAAATTCAAAGAATTTGATCCCATTACTAAACCTATGAACATCATAAATGACACTAGCAGGGTAAAAATACTAATTAAAATTTCCCACCAATTATTCCATAACATATCATCATGTCCAAGACGTCCAAGAATAAAATTAAAAATAACTAGAACCCAGATAAACCAAGTATCTAATCCGGTGTCTCGTAAACGACGCACTGTTAAAGCAGTACTTGGAATGATCAAAATAATTCCAATCACCAACGTTAAAACAAAGAATCTTATAATATTATTATAGATTAATCGTTCAAATTGATTAGTCTCAGCATGATGTACTAATATATACATCGAACCAGCTAATCCGCCCAATAATATCACCAGACCAATCATGGCCCATAGAGCCATCCACCAAAATTCAGCCCGAGTTGATCGTCCCTTGAAATCAAACCCACGACGCCAATAATTTTTAAATGCTTGCCAAAAAGAAACCATTCAATTACCCCCTAAATATGATATATATTATCTTAACACGATAATTAAACAAACATTATTTGAGACTACAAGTTACAAGCTTTCCACCACTTAATAAGACTTTGTTGAACTTCATATTTTCCTCCAACCACTTAAATTTGATAAGGAAATAAAAACGCCTTGAAAATTAATTCAAAGCGTATCATTTGATAAAAACTTAATTCTCAATATATTTTGCCAAGACAGCATTAACTTGCTTAATAGGGTGATATCCAACTAAACGTTCAACAATCTCACCATCTTTTTTAATCAACAAAGTTGGGATTGCTTGAATTCCAAGTTCTTCTGAAGTGGCAGGATTTTCATCAACATCCATCTTTGCAAAATAAACTTCTGGATGTTGCTCAGAAACAGCTTCAATTACTGGGCTTTGCATCTTACATGGTCCACACCAAGTTGCCCACATATCAACCAAAGAAACACCTTGGCCGGTTTTTTGTGCAAAATCTCGATCGTTAACTACTTCTACTGTCATAATAAAACTCCTCCATTATGGGTTATTCCATCAAAAAGTCGTTCATTTATTTGTTTCCTCTATTTTGACGGAATTAAGCTATAACGTCAAGCTTTTCTTACTAAAGGTTAGCTAAATGCTAATTCCGACCAATTCAGATCGCTGTTCCATTTCTCCTGCCCGTTGAATTTGCAATGTTTGCGCATCATTAATTTCAGTATATAATTCGGCTGCCAAAGCCTGCGGAATTTTATTAGCTTCAACGCCTTGTTGAACAAAGGTAAATTCATATTGGAAGGCACGCAAGAATAAATTATTATCCACTTCTACCGCTTGTTTATAATCACGACGAATTCGGTTAAAAAATGTTTCCATGCTCTTCCGAACCATATCAATAGATTGATTATCTCCATGTCCAGTTCGAAGCCGCTCTTCCATAATTCCATTAATTTTTTGATCTGTTTGTTTGGCAACTTCTTCGTTCAAATCAAGTAACTCATTTTGCATATTTTTCCAATTATCAAGCATTTCTTGACGTGATAAATTTTTGAATTGTTCATATTTAGCACGATTCTGCTTAATTTGTCGTTTTTGTTTTGGACTAAAATCATAGTGAGATCTTTGATCATTCACATCCTGTTGAGCATGCCATTTAATTTCATGGAGTAAATGTTTAATATTTCGACGCATCCGTTTTCTTTGAACTTTGCCTAATCTATTGTGTAAATGCTTATCCCCATTCGTTCGAATTCGATCCACCATCTTTTCATAAATTGTGATGGTTTGTTTACTATAACGACTTCGTACATCAGAACTATGAATATAATCACTCACGAAATCTTTCATATCAATCATTTCAGTTTGATACAATTGTGTAACCACTTCACGCTTAGCGGTACCCCAACCTTTTTGCGATAGAAGTTGTGAAGTTAATGCTTCACGAACTGAACGATCTTCAATTTGCCCTCGTATTTGTAAAATCGCAAAATCGACCATTTTACCCCGGAAGTGATTTAATTCCTCTGCTGTATAATCTTCTTTTTTGACCGGTAACAATATCGGCAAAACAATCGCACTAACCAACATACTAAATAGAATTACAATTGAAGCAACAATGATTAATTCTTCACGGTATGGAAAAGCGACGCCACCAATTCTTTTAGGTAAAGAAAAGGCCATGGCCAAGGTCATAGTTCCATGAATTCCACTTACTGCAAAGACCTTTGAATAAAAAGTATGTTGTTTTGTATTGTTTGCCCCAAATAAAATCTGCGCTGAGCCTTCATGCTCCCATTGGGCCCAAATATAACGAATTAGGAACATCATTACATAAATAATACCGCTTAAGCCTAATAATAGTAAAATGGTCGAATTATCCATTTTGAAAAACTTGCGTGCGACATCTGGTAATGCAATCCCCAAGAACAAAAAGACAACGCTGTTTAGTATTTCTGAAATTGTTGACCAGATAATACTTTGACTGACTTGAACTCGAGTTGATGACAATCGCAATCGATTGGCTTCCCAATTGTGAATAATTCCCGTAGCTACTACCGCCAAGATTCCAGATGTACCAAAATGTTCGGCAATTAAATAAATGACGAACGGCGTCAAAAGACTGATTGGAATGATTGAAATTTCTGGTTGATCAACCCAAAAATTCAAATTAACTCGTAGCATGACAATTAGCCAACCACCAATCAATCCGATTAAAATTCCACCAATTGCTACAAAGAGGAAATGGTTAATTCCACCAATAATTGACAAATTTTGATTACCTAGGACTGATAGGGCTAAATCTAAAATCACCAGTCCTGTTGCATCGTTAAATAATGATTCTAACTCTAGGGCCTCACCAACCCCACTAGGCATTTCACTTCCACTAGTCATTGATTTAACAGCGACTGCATCAGTTGGCGTTACAATGGCTGCTAAGGCGATCGCCATCGGCAATGTCCACTTCGTCTCGATAAAATTAGTCATAAGACCGATGATCAATACCGTTGCAGCTGCCAATACTACTGATAAAACGAAAATCAAACTAAATCGTTCTCGAATTTTTTTAATTGATTGTCTTTGTCCATCCACGAACATCAAAGGCGCAATAATAGCGACCATAAAAAATTCCGGCTCTAATTCGAATCCGTTAAATATTTTGGTATATGATAATAAAATACCAACTAAAATTAAAATAAACGCTTCAGGAATTTTAGGAATAAATTGTTTAACAATATTTGTTCCTACCACCCCAATAACTAGTAACGCTACGATATAATACACTCCTAATACCTCCAATTTATTATTTCCAACAAAATAAAAGAGTGTGATAAATCCCTTTAAAACTATAAACTAGCGTATTTTTTCAATTTAACTTATACAAATTAAATTTAGAATACGGTAATTAATGTTTTTTTAACTCCATAACAAAGAGGCCGAGATCATTTTGTCTCAGCCTCTAAATGATTATTTTTGATTATCGGGGGTAACATCTTTAACCCCTGGATGTCCAAAATCATTATTATAAATGTCTTGTGAATTTTTTTGCTTATTTCTTTCACTTTTTTGACGGAATTGATAATAGCTATAGTTCGCTTGATTACCATTTTCCATTGTTTGCCTGATTTTTCGACGTAAAAACCAATAAATTAAGAATACTATTGCTAATCCAATTAAAATTAGCCAACCTATGATTCTAAATATGACACCAATTACGCCGAATGCGATGTGAAAGACTGGCATACCCACACTAAGTAATACACATGCCAACAACAGCCATAACATCCCTTGCATAAATCGACTCATTAATGTTACCTTCCTTTTCTGATTATATATTGCAACAATTCTCAACTTAGAACTATTTATATAAATCACCTTTTTACAATTAATTTTACTTAAATTACTTCATTTAAGTGTTATTAGTATAACTACCACCCAAATATTTGTCTATTATTTTTACTTATCCGGTTGTTTTTTATGTCTTAATGGTAAAGCAATATCAAAGGTTGTTCCATGCGGAATAGTATCTTCAACATTAATTTTACCTCCGTGCCCTTCTACAATCCATTGCACAATAGATAGTCCCAACCCATGACCGCCACTTGCTCGTGATCGTGATTTATCGACCCGATAAAAACGATCAAACAAATGTTTTTTATCTTCAGCTGAAATTCCTTCCCCATTATCAATAATTTTAATTCGCGCCGTACTACGTAATTTTTTCAATTGAATAGTAATCGTTGTATTCTCGTCTGTATACTTATGTGCATTATCAACTAAATTAAGAATTAATTGCCTTAACCTTTGACCATCCCCATCAATAATTAATTCCTCGGGCATTTCAAAATTCAAATTTTGATTTTTTTCCTTAAATTGAATCTCTAAAATTTCACTGACTTCCTTAATAATTTCCACTAAATCAGTAGGTTTAAAATCAAACATCGTCACTTCTGCATCAGCCTGTGCTAATTTCAACATATCCGCTGTTAACTTGTTTAAATGTCTGACCTCAGTCAATGAATTAGCCACATTTTCTACTTGATCCATTACTGAATCATTAGGATGTTCAAGCATCGTCTCCAATTTATTTTGAATTACCGTCATTGGCGTTTTAAATTCATGTGCCGCATCCGCCACAAATCTGCGCTGCTGTTTTAATGCGCGCGTGATTGGAATCATATTCGTACGAGCTAAAATAAAGGCCATAAGCAATAATAAAACTTCAGACGTTCCCATAATCAATAATAAACGACTTGAAAAGCGTTCCACCATATCATGTTCAACCCCAATATTTTGGTATGAAACCATGGTCCCGCGTTTATAAAACATATACCAACTTTGGTTGAAATATTTAATATATACTCGATTTTCTTTAGGTAAAAATACTTTTTGTCCATGTAAGTAGCTATTACTAATTACATTTTCTCCACTATTTAATAGATTCGCCTGATTAGAATCAAATGGTTGCTTCACCCGCATAATTGGGTTACTGTAAACCACTTCTCTAAATTGCCTGCCAATGAAGGAACCAACAGCCCCGAAAACCACCGTAAAGCCGACTGCGATCAAGATGGTTACCTTCATTTGTGTTGACATGGCCTTCCTTAATCGATGCATTCGATTAAAAAAACCGTTGTTTGTAACTTTATCGATCATAAAGTGTCCTCATCAATGACATTCAAAGTGTACCCTACATTTCGTAAGGTTTTAATTTGCAAATTTGCGCCAGCAATCCGAAGGTTTTTACGTAGATTCGACATATACACCTCGACCACCGTCAAAGATGTCTCAGAATCAAAGCCCCACAAACGATCAAAAATTTGATCTTTTGTAACAATTTGATCTTGATGCTGAATTAAATAAACTAATAGCCCAAATTCACGCCCCTGAACATTAACTTGTTCTTCATTCACCATTACTTGATGCTTATCAATACTAATTTCAACATTTCCAACTTTCAAAGATCCTTCATCCCCGATTAAACCAACATGTCTTAATAAAGTTTTGGCACGAACTAAAAGTTCTTCTTTATAGAAGGGTTTAGTAATATATTCATCTGCACCAAGATTGAAACCATGCATTTTATCTTCTAAATCATCTTTGGCTGTTAACATTAAAATTGGCAATTTAGGTAACTCAACTCGGGCTCGCTTCAAGACGGTAAAGCCATCCATTTCCGGTAACATAACATCCAAAATGACTAAATCGTATATTCCAGATAAAATTTCAAAGAGCCCTTCTTGACCATCATAAATTTGAGTTGTTTCACCCAAACTATCCACTGTGATTTTGATCGTATCACTTAAAGCCTTGTCGTCTTCGATAATTAATATTTTTACTGATTGAGTTCCCATTGTTGTGCTCCTAAATTGTTTTTCTTCTATCTTACAAATCAAACCTTAAAACATTCATTATCTTACTAATAAAATCCATTATTAATCACTCAATCGAGTTACTTGCGGGCGATCATTTTCAAAATCATCATCTGCCTCAAAATTACTTACTTCAGAATGTGGTGTAAAATTAGTCACCAAATTATTATTTTCAGATCCTAAAACATTTTGTAAAACCTGCTGTAATTGCTTTAATTCATCATGTGTTAATCCTACACCTTTACCCATTTTATTATGGTCAGGGCTCCAAGAGCGAAGATCAAACTTGGGCTGATTATCTCCCCATTGAACTAAATTTAATTCTAAGTTCCATCCAGATTTACTGGTAGATAATATCCCAAACTTCTCAATAATCTCAAATTTCAGCTTTCCACGTTCAGCCATTTATTTTCCTCCTTCTCCTCAAGAAAAGTTTTTATCCGATCTTTATTGTTTATTTCTGTTCTAAACAAACCCCATGTCATGCGCCACTGAAGTTTGCAATAATTTAGTGATCTTTTCAACATCATCCGTGTAAGCCAAAACCCACATTAATTTAGCAACAATTGCTTCAGTATTCATATCACCAGCTGTAATTCCACCAGCCTCTACTACGCGTTGACCCACTTCATATAACGATATATCTTGTCCCTCTTCCAAAATTTGGGTTGTAATCACAACTGGAATTCCTGCATCCGTCAAACTTTGAATTCCAGGCAATAAGTTACGTCGTTCAAATGGTAATCCGCCATTTCCGAAGCTTTCAATAATCACACCATGCGCGTGGGTCTTCAGATAATCAAAAATATCTACGGTCATGCCAGGAAAGGCTTTTAACATAAATATATTTGTATCTAAGGACAAACTATTGGTTTGAAGTGGCAATGTTTCAGGCTCTGGCTGGAATAATTGATTAACCTTACCGTGCATCATCCGGGCAACGTAGGGATAATTAATTGATTCAAAAGCATCGTAACTTTGAGTTTTAGTCTTAACCGCCCTAGTCCCCACCATTGCTAAGCTATTAAAGACAATAAAGACACCCTTTAATTCGGTATCATGAATAAATAATAATGCATCTTGTAAATTTGATTCTGCATCAGTATATTGCATTCCCAATGGAATTTGTGAACCCGTTAATACTACTGGCTTGTCAAACCCATATAAAAGATATGATAAAGCTGAAGCAGTATATGCCATTGTATCAGTACCATGCGTTATGATGAATCCATCATAATTTTCTGCATGTTCCTGGATTGATTGCGCAATCAATATCCAGTCTTCAGGCTGCATATTAGTTGAATCTTTGGCCATTAAATCTAAAACTGATAATTCAACCTCAGGTTCTGGTTTAAAAAAAGCAATTAATTCATCGGCTGACATATTAGGAGCCAATCCTTTTTCTGTGGCGGCTGATGCAATCGTTCCACCGGTCGTAATTACTAAATATTTTTTATTCATGTGCTATCCGTGCCTCCGCTGCTGCAGCTACCGCCGCTACCAAATCGTCAATAAAAGTATTAACGCGTCCGCCATTTTTTTGAATGTCATTTAATTGACCAATTACTCCTGGTTTAGTTCGATCTAAAAAGCCAAAATTAGTCCATGAAATCGTTCCATAAACACCCAAAATAGCCATGACCATATTTTCATCAGTTCCATAGGTCTTATGATCAGTTTTAATACGAGATGCTAAAGGTTCTGGTAAAGCTCCCGCCTCGGCTAAATCATCAAGGGCAATCCCCGTCATTACAGCATCTTGAACTTCAGTTTTACGTAAAACATGTTTTACACTATCTAGCGATACATCGATCGTTAGCTCTGGTATATAGTCGGCTTGTCCAGCCTGTACTAAGACCGCAATATCTTTTAAATTTACACCATGTTTTTCAAACAAATCCACTACTACTTGATAATTATCAGTCTCAACTAAGTCCATACTACTAACTCCTCGTTCTCACATTTATTCGATACCTTCAACTTACATGTTGAAAATATTTATTAACTTCATTTTACCATTTAACGCTATTCAATAACTAATGTTAAAGGGTTCATTTTAAACCGCTAACTAGATCAAAATAAATGCATTAACCAGCGTTACAATTTAACTATGGCTATAGAACATAGTTTCCACAACATTTAAGGCTTCCAACTACGAATGTTTTTTAATAAATTCAATAAAAAAGAAGTTGAAACATTTTTGTCTCAACTTCTATAAATTCATTCTAAAATTTAAAGGTTCTACATTTTAAGCTTACACCCTAATTCTCTTAGAAATTTTTAGCATATATATTTTAATATGATTAGTCTTCTGTCTTTAGTAAGTACTTTGCAGCAACAGCAGCAAGTGCTCCACCAGCCAATGGGCCGATAATGTATGCAGCCATGTTAGTCAAGGCTCCAGTACTTCCCATGAAGGCCAAGATAACAGCTGGTGCCAATGAACGAGCGGGGTTCAAACCAGCTCCAGTCAAACCAACACCTAAGACGATTAATCCAGTCAAAGTCAACCCAATTGCGATTGGGGCAAATTGTTGTCCCAATTCATTCTTGGGAGCAGTGATTGCCATAATTGCCAAGACAAAGATAAATGTCAAAATGAATTCAATCCAAGTAGCTCCCAAAACAGTAATTGGTGATTGGAAATTAGTAGCTCCCAAACCAGTCATAACCATTTGGCTCTTCGTAGCACTCAATGATGACATCAATGAAACTACAATACCTGAACCAACAAAGGCACCTAAGATTTGGGCCACAATGTAACCAAGGAAGTCGCGCCAAGTAATCCGCTTGTTGATTGCCATTCCCAAAGAAATAGCTGGATTGAAGTGTGCTCCTGAAATATTACCAAAGGCGTAGGCTCCAACGATTACGGCAAAACCAAAGGCCAAGGCAATTGGCATTGCTCCAAATGAAGTTCCTCCAAAGACAACACTACCAGTACCAAAAGTAACCAGAATCATGGTTCCAATAAACTCTGCAATATATTTACGCATTTAAAAATCCCCCTTTTAATATTAAAAATATAATAGCTCTTAAAAATATATTATACCATACACCTTAAATTTAACTTGGATCATCAAATTATAAGTGAAATTGATGTATTTTTACCGACCGATTAATTTTCCAGCAGCTTCATCTAAATTAAACCACATAGCATCAGCATTGGTACGGAATTGTTCCACCCAACTCAACTGATTTTCCGCTGGCTCTACTAAACCAATTTGTTCTTCGCCAAATCCAATCACATCTAATCCCGTGAAGGCTGGGTTCCAATGAACTGTATAGTAATGTCCTGACATCCGTTCATCCAATAATGATTGGAAACCGTTTTTAATTGATTCTTTAATTACATCTTCTTCAGCAACTTCAAAACCTGCTTGTTGCATCATCACAACTTGAGTTTGCACTTCTTCCATCGTTTCTGGAATCTTATTGATATTATCCATATTCTTCCCTTCTTTCAATGTCGACAAATATAACATTTATTCTATTACAATACATTAATAAAACTAAGGTCATTAATAATTTTAACAAAATTCTAATGTATAATGGTACTTATTATCTTAAATTGAAAAGGAGATTACAAATGACAGACGCAGTTACAGCGCATGAAATGCAACAATATGATCAATATACTATTAATGAAATTGGCGTTCCGTCCCTTGTTTTAATGGAACGCGCCGCTTTGGCTGGAATCGAAGTCTTAGGAGCTGGTCAATTTGACTTATCACAAGTTTTAGTTATCGCTGGACTAGGTAATAACGGTGGCGATGGTGTTGCCTTAGCTCGTTTATTAATGCAAAAAGGGGTCCATGTCGATTTGCTTTTTGTAGGTGACGAAAATCGAGCTGCACATAATAATGCCATTCAATTAGAAATTGCTAAAAAATATGGATTAACCCCTGTTAATAAGGTCAAAGACTTTCGTCAATACACCGTTATCGTTGATGCTCTATTTGGAATTGGCCTATCAAAGCCAGTTCCAATCAAACTAGGTGAAATGATTAAACGAGTGAACGCTGCTAATGTTCCCGTTGTTGCCATTGACGTTCCATCAGGAATTAACGCAACTACTGGTGATATCATGGGATCTTCTATCCGAGCCACTGCAACGGTGACTTTTGCTTACCCTAAAACGGGACTATTACAAGGAGAAGGGGTGAAACGTTCTGGCTCAATATTTGTAAAAGATATTGGAATTTATTCACCTGCTGAATTACATCAATTTAATCCTGAAATTAAGGAGAATTAATAATGAATATTACTTTAATCGGGGCAGGACCTCGAAACCTAGCTTTATTGCCTCGTCTAATTGCCCATGCCAATCAATCTTCACAACCAACTAACATCAAAATCATTGATCCCTTTGGTATTGGTGGACGCGTTTGGCGTGTTGAACAAGACCCTAATTTTCTAATGAATACTGTCACTTCTCAGTTAACACTATTTACTGACGACACCATTCAAACTTACGCTCCCATAATTTTAGGTCCCAATTTCTATCAATGGGCCAAGCAATATGGAATCGCATATATTCAAAAAAACAATTTCATGAATGCCGAATCTTTTTTTGACGAAATTGCTAAAATTAATCCTAATCGTTTTAGTTCACGAGCCCTCTTTGGTGTCTACACTAAATGGTTCTATGATCAACTATTAACTGATTTGCCACAACACATTCAAATTCAATTCATTCAACAATCAGTGATCGAAGTTCATCAGTTAGCTTCAAATCAATTTAATATCACAATCCAAGATGGTCAAAGTTTCACCACGGATGAAGTAGTCATGGCTTTAGGCCATGTAGATCAATCACAGAGTCTTGATGAAATTAATTTAGCTGATTATGCCAAAGATAATCAATTAACATATGTACCAGCAGGTCATCCTTCAGAAGCTAATCTACAACAAATTAAATCTAATGAACCTGTTATTTTACGTGGTTTAGGACTCAGTTTCTTTGATTACATTGCCAAATTAACAATTGGCCGAGGTGGTAAATTCATTCGCAACCAAGCTGCGGAACTGATTTATCAACCATCCGGACAAGAACCTAAAATAATTGCTGGATCTCGTCATGGTATTCCTTTGCACGCCCGTGGTACCAATCAAAAAATCAGTGGAAACGGTTATCAACCTCGCTTCTTTACTCCCGCAACTTTAGATCATTTTGCGGAAAAGCATAATGGTGAAGTTACTTTTGACTTTTTTATGAAATTGATTAAAAAAGAAATTAGTTATAAACACTATTTAAATATTATTAGTGATTTAGCTGTAACTTGGCCTTTTAATGCCAAAGAATTTTTGGATGCTTTAGCAAATTCTAATGATATTGATACTACGGCACATGAATGGGGCTTACCAGAAGAGTTAATCATGGATTGGGATTTAATTTTACATCCCTTTACTGATGCGACTGCCGAAAATTATCAAGACGCCTTCATTTCATATTTAAAGTGGGATATTAATGATGCTAAACAAGGTAATGTTGATGCACCTTATGCTGGGGCTTTTGATATTTTACGTGATATTCGCAGTGTTATACGGCACTATGTCCTCACAAATTATCTAAATGATCAGGAATACCCTAAATTCTTGCGTGAATTTAATCCATTTAATAATATTATTTCAGTTGGACCGCCTGTTTTACGAGTTGAGCAAATGCACGCCTTAATGCAAGCTGGAATTTTAACAATTACGGGTCCTCAAATTAAAGTTACAACGCAACACAATCAATTTATTGCCAATGATGTCTTTGGTAACCAGTATCCTGCCACTCAACTGGTAGAAGCTCGTCTACACGGAATTAATATGAACACTAGTACTAATCCATTAGTTCAAAACTTAGTTAAAGACCAATTAATCAGCACTAAAACTTATCAGGAAGCTGATGGTACACCGTTTGAAGTCGGCGGTGCGGTAATTAATCGAACCAATATGACCTTAGTTAATCAACAAAACCAAGAAATACCTGGATTAAGAATGTGGGGCGTTCCCACTGAAGGTTGGTCATGGTTTACTACTTTTTCACCACGGCCAAACGTTCATGACAAAATTTTGCAAGATGCAGAAAATATTGCTAATACAATTTTTGCCAAATTATAAAAATTAACTTTCGTTATTTTGTTTAAATTAATATATATTTTTGAATTGGAGAAACTATGGACACGCTAACTTTAGATCGTTATCTTAAAAAATACGCTGACTTAATCATTTCAATTGGTGTTAATGTTCAGCCTGGTCAAGATGTTATTATCTATGCTGATATTGATCAACAAAAATTAGCTCATTTTGTTCTAGACGCGGCTTACCAAAAAAATGCCGCCCAAGTTCAAATTGAATGGAATGATCAATATCTAACCCATGAATTAATTAAGCATAGTAATCCCGATAAATTATCAATTGTGCCAACCTCAACCACGATTCGCGCAAAGGAAATTGCTGATAAACATACTGCACGTATCAGTATTATTTCGGAGGATCCAGATGCTCTAGGTGATTTGAATCAAAATGATGTTGCTAACTATTCTAAAGCCTTAGCATATGCTAAAAAGCCTGTAATGGATGCAACTATGAATAATGATTTATCATGGGTGGTTGTCGCTGCTTCTAGCCCCAAATGGGCCCATAAAGTTTTTCCTGATATTGATATTTCTGAAGCGGTAGAACAATTATGGCGAAAAATTTTTGAATTCAATCGCATCACTTTAGATAATGATCCGGTTGTCGCTTGGCAACAACATATTAAGAAATTATCAACTAAAGCTGCTTGGTTAACCCAAGAAAATTTCAAAGAAATACATTTTACTTCAAATCAAACTGACCTAACCGTTGGATTAGCTCAAGATCACGTTTGGGAAGGGGCTGATTCTTTTGATAAATCAGGTAACTACTTTACAGCTAATCTCCCTACTGAAGAAGTCTTTACGGCACCTGATTATCGTAATATTAACGGAGTTGTTAAAGCTACCAAGCCACTTTCATACGGAGGCGTTTTAATCAATGACATTGAACTAACTTTCGAGGACGGCCAAGTAACTAAAGCAACTGCTAGCTCAGGATCAGATGTTTTACAACATCTAATCCAATCTGACGATGGGGCCAAGTCTCTGGGCGAGGTTTCACTAGTACCCAATCCCTCGCCCATCTCACAATCAGGAATTATTTTTTATAATACTTTGATTGATGAAAATGCATCAAATCACCTCGCTTTAGGGGCAGCTTATCCATTTAATATTAATAACGGAACTCAAATGTCTGATGAACAACGCCAAAATAAAGGTGAAAACCTTTCAATTATCCACGTTGATTTCATGATGGGATCGGCGGATATGAACGTTGTTGGTATTAAATATGATGGCACAATCACGCCTATTTTTGAAAATGGTGACTGGATTTAATTTTTTTGAAATTAATCCTTGCATTGTATAAAATATTTTGGTATGATTATATCTGTTGTTGAGTTACTTCAATGAACAGATATGGACAGCTAGCTCAGCTGGTAGAGCAACGGACTCTTAATCCGTAGGTCCAGGGTTCGAACCCCTGGCTGTCCACTAATGAAAAGCCGTTCCTGAAATTCAGGAACGGCTTTTTCTTTGCTTTAATCCTTATAAGCTTATCTATTCACATAAATTTCACAATTCTGAATCATAAAATCATTTATAATTAAAAAAACAATCTAGATGCTTATTATCATCACAAAAATTTGATACTTATTTTAATTCTTCAAATCAATACAATCAACCTAAAATAATTAGTCATCTAATTGTTACAAATAAATCACGCTATAATTTGATAAACTTATATTGTATCATCTCAAAAATAGTTATTATTTTTACACACTATTCAGTTCTCTTTAAGAAAGGTTCTCCGATGGAAGATTCAACTAAAAAAATTATATTACAATCAATTGGTGTCACATTAACTACAATCGGTACTTTTGGTACTATTACTCATCAACAAACTGCTTCAGCTGATAACGTTCAAGATTTTATTAGCCGTGTTAAAACAGGCGTTAAGTCTGCTTCTACTCGCTATAACACTTGGGGTTCAGTCATGATGGCTCAGGCGGCTTTGGAATCAGGCTGGGGGCAATCAACCCTTGCTACACAAGCCAATAATTATTTTGGAATCAAAGGAACCTATAATGGACAATCTGTCACGATGCGGACAGCTGAATATGATGGGAATGGTAACATTTATTATGTAGATGCTCAATTTAGAAAATATCCATCACCAACCGAATCTATGAATGATAATGGAAGTTTGATTCGAAATGGGACTTCATGGAACCATGCTTTCTATTCTGGATCTTGGAAAGAAAACGCAAAGTCATATCAGGCTGCAGCCAATGCTTTGAATGGTAAATACGCTACTGATCCAGGCTATGGTTCAAAACTGATTAACATTATTCAATATAATAAATTTGATAAAGTTGTTGATAATGTTACACCTGCTAAATACAAAGTCGGGCAACAAATTCAAATTAGCAATACCGCAAATCAGGCTAATAACTATAATTTACGCAGGCATCTCAACTGGGTTGGAACCGTTAAATCTACAAGCACCTCAAATTCAGGTTATACCTATTCTGTTGATTATGGTGATGGAACTCATGATGATAAAATTATGGAACAAAATTTAAAGTCAGCTCCCGCAGCTAAATTTAAAACAGGACAAAAAGTCCAAGTTACCTCTAATGCCAGTTACGAAACAAACGGTTATCAACTTCAAAATCGACGTGGAGCAGTTGGAACCATTAAATCAGTTAAAATTAAGAATTATAGTAGCTCCCACTATGAATATTATATTAGTTACAGCGATGGAACCCATAATGACCATGTTGCTGAACAAGACTTAACCGCTAATATTGTCCAATATAAAGCTAAATTTAAAGTTGGACAACGAGTTCAAGTTCTAAACACCGCTAGTTATGAAACAAATGGTTTTTCAATCGTGAACCGTCGTAGCATGATTGGAACGATTAAAAAGGTGACGCCTAAGAATTATAGTAATTCTCATTTTGAATACTTTGTCGACTTTGGGAATGGAATCCAACACTACTATATGGCGGAACAAGATTTAACTGCTAATATTGTTCAAAACCAAGCTAAATTTAAAGTTGGTCAACAAGTTCAAGTTCTAAACACTGCTAGTTATGAAACAAATGGCTTTTCAATCGTGAATCGTCGTGGCATGGTTGGAACGGTTAAAAAGGTAACACCTAAGAATTATAGTAATTCTCATTTTGAATACTTTGTGGACTTTGGAAATGGAATTCAACACTACTATATGGCGGAACAAGATCTAACCGCTAATATTGTTCAAAACCAAGCTAAATTTAAAGTTGGTCAACGAGTTCAAGTTCTAAATACTGCCATTTATGAAACGAATGGCTTTTCAATCGTAAATCGTCGTGGCATGGTTGGAACGGTTAAAAAAGTAACACCTAAGAATTATAGTAATTCCCACTTTGAATACTTTGTCGACTTTGGGAATGGAATTCAACACTACTACATGGCGGAACAAGATTTAACCGCTAATATTGTTCAAAACCAAGCTAAATTTAAAGTTGGTCAACGAGTTCAAGTTTTAAACACCGCTAGTTATGAAACAAATGGCTTTTCAATCGTGAATCGCCGTGGCATGGTTGGAACAGTTAAAAAAGTAACACCTAAGAATTATAGCAATTCTCATTTTGAATACTTTGTCGACTTTGGGAATGGAATCCAACACTACTATATGGCGGAACAAGATCTAACCGCTAATGTTATTGCACAACACTCTTTAAATAATGAAAATAATGCTAGTTCATCTAGTTCATCTAGTTCATCTAGTTCATCTAGTTCATCTAGTTCATCTAGTTCATCTAGTTCATCTAGTTCAATTATGTCCGATATAAATCCCACAGATATTAACGCTAGTTCAAAAAATAATTAATTTAAATAAGTAAAGTTATTAACTTAATTCCATAAACAGGAATTAAGTTTTAGACGAAAATTGGACGGAAAGTTTTCGGTATTATACCGGATATTTTCCGTCCGTTTTTTATTCGTTTATTATCATAATAGCAAAATAGCAAATATAATCTTTTATAGATAAATTTATATTCATCATGTGCCTACTACTTTAAGATCTAGGATAAATTTACCATTATTGTGTTCCTTACACCGATTGCGTTTCTTTTTAAAACATAAAAAGCCCCATGGGTTGGATTAAATCTAACTCATAGGGCTTTATTCATTAGCAATGATCTGCTAAATTTTTTATTTAATTTTTTATTATACTACTGGTCTAACGTGTTTCAGACATTGATTTAGTTTCATCTGTATCGTTATCATTTTTTTAAGCATAATAACCTACTTTAATTCCTTATCGATTACGTAACGTGGACGATGTTTAATCTCTAAGAATATTTTACTAATATATTCACCAATAACTCCAATGGCTAATAACTGTAACCCGCCTATTATCCAAACTGAAACCATCAACATAGGCCAACCTGCTTCTGTATGGCCAGTAAAATATGCTATCAATGTGTATATCAAGAACAAACCACTAACAGTTAACATAAAAATACCTAGATTTCTAACCATTTCAATAGGTCGAACTGAAAATGAAGTAATACCATCTAAAGCAAAAGATAACATCTTCTTTAATGGATATTTAGTCTCGCCCGCTTCACGCTCTGCACGAGCATAGTAAACATTAGCCGATTCAAATCCTATTGTTGGGAAGATTCCCCTCAAAAACATATCTCTTTCTTCATATTGACTAAAAACTTCTAGGATTTTTTGATCAACTAATCGAAAATCTGCATGATTTGGAATAGTTTGAACACCTAGCCAATTCATAACCTTATAAAAACTCTGAGCTGAAACTCGCTTAAACCAAGAATCAGAAGTCCGGTCGTTTCTCACACCATAGACAATATTTTTACCAGAGATAGCTAATTCAACCATCTCAATAATGGATTCAGGATTATCCTGTAAATCCGCGTCAATTGTGACCACGTAATCCACATCTGTTCCCGTTAATTCCGTCATACCAGCAATTAATGCATTTTGATGCCCAAAATTACGGCTAAATTTAATACCTTTAACTCGGTTATCTTCTGCATGTAATTCTTGAGTTAAATTCCACGTTTGATCTTTACTACCATCATCTACATACATGATAAAACTATCAGGACTAACTAACTTTTTATCATTCATTTTATTAAGAATTTCCAGTAAAATTTTAGTAGTTTTTTTGATTACAGGCTCTTCATTATACGCAGGCAAAATAATTGCTAATTTTTTTAAATTCATTTTAATCCTCCAAATATAGTTCATTATTGTTTGTTAATTTATTCAATCCAATCCCTATTCCAAAAAATAGCAACGCTAAATAAATAACAAAGATGAACACATACCAATATGATGAAATAAGTGTTTGTTTGTTCTGTTCAAAAATCGATAAAGTTGGCTCTATACTATAGTCATTTTTATTGTTTTTTTGAACTGTTGTGTCATCTGGCCACTTTATGTTTTTATTTGAATAAACAAATAATCTAGAATTGGGAATATCATGATTATTTTTATTATCAATTTTCATGACATATGATCCAGGCTTCAATTTTACTTTATATCTATTATCTACATTAGCATTAGTTTTAATAATACGATTATTTTTACTATATATATTTATGTTTATTTTCTTTAACTCATTCCGTGTTAATTCACTATCTTTTATTGAAGCAAACAATACATTAGAATAATTATCAACTTCAAATTTAAACTTATATTCTGTATTTTTGTATAATTTTATTGGATGAGAATATGTGTAGTCGGAATAGGTTAATCTGCTTGTCTCTCTATTAATTACTTGTTTATTTTTTATGGCGTTAATATTAGTAACACCACCAACTATTAATAATAAAGTTCCAATTATTCCGATAATCCAAGCAAGCATTTTCTTTTTATAAATTAATGAAAATCCACTAAAATCAGTCATACTAGCGAGTACAAATATAAACGGTAATATTACAATTCCATATCGATCTCGCGATTCCCATAATAATACGTGGAAAAGGAATATCCCAACAATTGATAATATACTAAACACCACAATTGGACTAAGTTCTTTTATTATTTTGACATTTTGCATAATACTTAATAATGCCAATATGAATAGGGTTATATAAATTGGCTGTGCAATTTGCGCCAATACATAAAAAAACCTAGGAGCATTAATAGAAAACACATCACTTCTAACATCTTTAAAATCCATTAAAGGTAATCCAGCGGTAAATGTTATTCTCGCCTTATGCCAAAATAGTTTTATTAAATCGATTTTAGGAGTTGTATCTAATCTATATTTAATCGAGTCCTTTAATTCCTTAGTGCGCTCAGGCTCATCAATAGAATACCAATTCCATGTGTCATAAACATCACTTTGCCCTGCGGAATGAACATTCAGACCCATGTTAATCCATGATACTGTTGGCATCATGGTCTGATTATCTGTTTCAAAATTAAGTTGTTTCTGAATTGATTTACTTCCAATATTCATAGCTCCAAAAAGGCCAAAAGTAATTAATAATAATATTAATTTCTGCTTAGCTGTTTTTTTAATTACAAAAATGATAGTAATTAACAAAGCTATTAGGACAATCATCAAATTTTGTCTAAGCACAATTCCAAACGTCAGTGCCAAGATAGACATAAAGAAGTAGCAATACTTTCTTAAATTCGACCCTTTTCCATATAAAAATTTAGTAAAAAATCCAATACATATTAATAATATTGATAATCCAATAATATCGTTATAGATGAATAAATTGAACAACCATAGAGGAAAATATGCAAATCCAATTAATAGGAACCACTTACTATGAAACTTAGGTATTATTTTCAATTGATTATAGGCAAATACTATTCCAAAATCATATATAATTGTCTGAACTAAAACAGCTCCAAGATAATGATTGGTTATATGTAAAAAATTAAACAATTTATAAAAAAGCATCCAAAATGCTGATATCATTACATTATTTGGGTATATCTTAAAGTACTTTAACCAATCATAATTACCATTTGCTAATTGCTCAGCTTGATTAAAAACATAAGCAGTATCAGTTGTTAATGATCTTATAAAAACTATTATAAACATCACTTGTATTACAAATATTATACCTATCATTGACCAAAATTTAGCCTTAGACATTGACTGTATCTTATTGATCAAAAATGTAATAATAGATAAAAGTGCTATACTTGCACCAATTCTATAAAAAGAATTCATCAAATCGGGAGTTAAATTATTAGCTAAATTTATAGGTTGGCTTATTGTGGACGCCGCAATAAGTACTAATAATGTTAAAATCCCACTACCCAAAAATATTACATTAATGACCTTATTATTAGTTAACATTTTTTATTCCTTACGTGTTTATTTTAATTTAATTTTTTAAAATGAAAGAATAAGACTATCATCTCGAAAATTAATTATACCATTAATAAACACCCAATGTTGTGTTAGCTACCTCTATTATTGGCTAACTTAACTCTATTATCTTGATTTGAGAAAGAAGGCTCATAAATGGAAAAATTATCCATTGTCATTCCTGTTCTAAATGAACAAGAAACTATTAATATTTGTTTTGAAACTTTAGAAAAAATAAGTGCCAAAATTCCACAATATGAATTTGAGTACTGGTTTATTGATGACGGGTCAACTGATACCACAATAAAAATTCTTGAAGAATTACATCAATCTTTTCCTAATGTTCACTTTATTGAATTTTCTCGTAACTTTGGAAAAGAATCTGCCATATATGCCGGCTTACAACATTCCACTGGTAAATTCGTTATTTTAATGGATGTTGACTTACAAGATCCACCTGAACTAATTCCCGAAATGTTAAGGACCATTGAATCTGGTGATTTCGATTCAGTTGGTACCAAACGCATTTCTAGAGATAAAAAGCATCGTATACTAAACTTTTTTTCTTCATATTTTTATACTATCATAAATAAAATATCTAATACCCATATCGTTGAAGGTGCACGTGACTACAGAATTATGACTAGACAAATGGTTGATTCAATTTTATCAATGCAAGAATATAATCGTTTTTCAAAAGGCCTCTTTTCTTGGGTCGGATTTAAGCAAAAATATATTGAATATGAAAATATTAACCGTGTGGCTGGGAAGACTTCTTGGTCTGTTTGGAGCCTAATCAAATACTCAATTGAAGGTATTGTGAGCTTTTCTCAAGCTCCACTCATGCTTTCATTTTTTATGGGATTTATTTCGTTCTTTATAGCTTTAATTTTTATCATTATACTATTTGTTAGACATTTCATAGATCCTGGTGCTGCAATTAACGGGTGGACTTCAATGGTTGTTATTTTACTTATGGTTTCGGGTGTACAACTCCTAAGTTTAGGCATCATCGGTCGTTATATTTCAAATATATATCTGGAAGTTAAAAAACGGCCTATTTATTTAGCCCGTAAAATAAAATAATTAATAAAAATCTATCAATCTATTTAGTTTCGATCAAGCGTATTTTAATTAATTCGCATATCCATTATTTTTAATAAATCATTACTTTTAACCAGATAATATATATACTTGTATTGCTTTTATTTATATCAATCCTAAAGGACCAAACGTATGAAACACTACTATTTAATTTCCACAGCCGGCTATCCCAACTTTGGAGATGAGCAAATTGTTCGAAATTGGTTAGCTTTCTTTAAGAAAAATCATGCTCATGATCAAATCACTTTAGATGTTCCATTTCCAGCTCGTTCCAGCCTACTATTCAAAGATGAATTTCCTAATATTAACTTTGTTGATACTATTTGGAATCTAATTTACGCAGGCGACGATGCCGGGGCAACTTTAGAAGATCTTGATACATTGATTCATTTACTTGAAGGTGATGCACCCAGAGATTTCATGGGAATTGAAAACATTAAATCGGCTGATGAAATACATCTATTAGGTGGCGGATATTTTACAACTGATCGCCCTGAATTTAATCGAACTTATTTATTTTTCCCTATTCTAACCTACCTTAAATCTCTTAACCCTAGGCTGAAATTAATCACCCATGGGCTAGGTTTAACCCCAATTTCGAATAATTACAAAATAGAATTAGAAACCAACTATTTATCAAAATTCAATTACGTCGGTGTCCGCGACAAAGAGAGCGCTAAAATTAAAGGTACAACTTTAGAGTTAGATGATGTTTTCATGTCGCATAAATTAAACGCCCTACGAATTGATGACCAAAAAGATAATCCTGACATTTTATTGGTTTTAAAGCCCATTAATGACCAAGAAAAATTGAAAGTATTCTTAAATCAGTTAATTCAATATTTAGAGACCGAAAAAAATAAAAATAAAACCATCGGCATTTTAGAATTTATGGTCCCAATCGATAACTGGTTGTTCTTTGAACCATATCTAAACGCAATTCCGACTATTAAACAAAGACTAACCTTTTTTGGCTTTTGGGACATTTGGACAAAGGGAATACCATATAAAAAAGATCAAGAATGGATAGTTTCTAGGTTTCATGCTCACTTAATTGGCAGCATTTTAAAGGTTAAAGGCAGCATTTTTATAGAATCAGATCAATACTATCAAACCAAACAACAATCTCTCTTAGAGCTAGGCACTGGATGGCAATTGATTGAAAATGATCCGACTTTTAATATAACACCTAGCCGTAACAAGCTATTTGGCCCTCAAATAGCTTTAAAAATCGCGACCAAATTATCACGTATGAATAAATAATAAAACTTGAATATTTCCAATTTATGCATCTAAAGTAAAAAGCAGCTATTGATGGTTCTCAATAACTGCTTTTTACTTGCGTTCAATATATTATTAAATTAAACAATCTCCTAACTCCCATCAAACACTTTTAACCCATCCAACCACCAACTTTTTCATTTTGTTGCCAAAGCATTTGATAACTTCGATGTGTATATCGTGCCAGCTTGGGTTTAATACCATTGGGAAACCGTGATTTTCCTTTTAAATCAGTAATCCATTCAAAATGCATCAAACGATCCATCAAATTCTTAACTTGATCCTTAGTTAAACTATCAACCACATTATTAATTTTCAATACAAATTCATGTCCGTCTTCCTGTAAATAAACTAATTCAAGTTGTAGTCCCGGTTTCTTTGATTTTTCCTTATTTACCATTTTTTGCTCCTTTATTTTAAACTAAACTCAACGTCGTAGTATCAATAGTCTTAATTTCAAATAACGATTCTTCCAAACCAATCTCTAGAAAAACTTTAGCTAGTTCTCGAATTTGGTGCTCTGAAACATTTGAACGAACTATCCAATAACGGGTGATTTTGTCCCCGTGTTGATCTAATCCAACCATTTTTATTTTTTTGAAATTTTGTGTTACCATTAATTTCCTCTTTTCTTTACAATCAACTGGTACCAGCCATTGTGATGCTTTTTAGATTTCCATGGATACTCTTAATAACGTTTTAGATTATAAAAATGAACCACTTTTTTACGAAATACTGGAATTTTTTACCAAATATCATCCGAAATTTCGCCTTGGATTTCAGCCCAGACATAAAAAAAGGATCGCCAAATAAGACGACCCCTTTTAATTTATAATTATTTTTGAAACTAAAGCGTATATTTAAAATTTCAATATTATCTAGAATTAGTCAGGAATAATCACCGTTGCACGGCCATTTTTACTATACTCTGCAATATTTTCGAGACTGGTCATAACAGCTCTTTTACCAGTCCGTTCAACGAACGAAATTAATGCAAGAATCTTAGGCTTCATCGATCCTTCAGCAAATTCACCATCTTCAACATACTTTCGTGCTTCTGAAATAGTGATTTCATGTAATGGCTTCTCATCTGGTGTACCAAACTTGATATATGCCATATCAACAGCTGTCAAAATAACTAATTCATCAGCATCAACTACTTCTGCCAACTTAGCAGCCGTAAAGTCTTTATCAATCACTGCCTCAACTCCGTCATATCCATTGGTAGTCTTAACAACGGGGATTCCTCCCCCGCCACCAGCAATCAATACAGCTCCGGAATTAGCCAAAGTCTCGATTGACTTTGCTTCTACAATATTAATTGGCTTGGGTGATGGAACGACCCGTCGGAATCCACGGCCCGCATCTTCTTTAAAGACCCAATCAGGATGAGCTGCCTTGAGTTCATCAAGTTCTGCCTCTTGATAAAACATTCCAATTGGCTTAGTTGGATTTTGGAAGGCTTGATCTTTGCCGTCAACTACCGTACGTGTCACAATCGTTACAACTTGGCTATCCTTCAATTGTTCATCCAAAGCGTTGGCCATCCAGAAACCAATTTCTCCTTGTGTCATAGCGCCTACAGTATCAAGTGGCATAGCTGGGTTATTTTCAGTTGCACCCAAAGCACCTTGCAATAATAGGTTACCAACTTGAGGACCATTTCCATGGGTAATCAAAAGTTGTGCATCTGGATTGGCCTTAACGTATCCTGCTAATTTCTCAGCAGTATCTTTTAAAGCTGCTTGTTGGGCTTGTGCTGATGCATCCTTAGTTAAAATAGCGTTTCCGCCAAGCGCAAAGATTACTCGTTTTGTCATTTTTTTATCCACCTTTATTTTTAATTTTATTTTTTAAATTGCAATTGCGCCTGTCATTAATCCAATTACCGTTCCTATGGCAATAATTGTTACAATCGCCATCATCAACCATTCAAACTTTTTAATCTTGTTTGATCCAACAGTATAAATATAGAAACCAAATCCAAGTACTAATACCAATGTTGATAAGGCTAAGTATTCAAGTCCAGAAACCGCGACGGCAATGATTTCAAATACCACGACAATCAAACCTGGCAACCAAACCTTAGCAGTATGTTGTTGCAATCCCAACTTCAATTGGTACATTCCAACAAAGAAGTAACTAATAACAATCGCAACTGTACATAAACTAAGTGCAAATTGATAAGCTGAATCAGTAAAGATCAAAGTCAAGATCAAAGCTTGTAGCAAAACCTGTGTGAACACCAAGCTACCAACAGGAGCACCAACTGAATTAGTTTTTCCCATCCACTTAGGGAAGATGTTTTGTTCTGATAGACGTTGCAATGGTTCAACTGGCAATAAGAACCAACTTAGCAAAGCCCCGACCAAAGTAATAATAAGAGCAATACTCATAAAGGCTGATCCCAAAGGTCCAACTGTGTTTTCAGTAACATAAACTAATCCAGGCTGGCTGATTGTTGCTAATTTAGCCTGGCTTAACATTCCAAATGGTAATACTGAAATAACGAAGTACAAGAAGAAGAGAACCACCGTTCCAATCATTGTTGCTTTTCCTATATCTGACTTCTTTTCAGCACGATCCCCTAACATTGAAGCTGATTCAATTCCAACAAACAAGAAAATCATTGAAAGCAATCCGGCTCCGAATTGACTCATAAATCCGCTAAAAGTCATCTCGCTAAATGTTAAATGCCCCATATTGTTGGTCATATTTTGCCAAAAATGTGCTGTAAAAATCCCAGACTTGAAGAAGATGATTCCAAAAATAATAAAAACAAACAAAGCACCAACTTTAAATACCGTTACAATCGTGTTGAAACTCGAAACTTTTTCTGCTCCAAACTTAACAACTCCCCAAGTTAATAACCATGAGAACAAGGAAATGAAAATTAACGTCTCTGGACTATTTCCCTCTTGGAACGCTGCCAAAAATGGAACATAACGTGAGAAAATGCTGATTGCTTGAGACAACATAATTAAGAATGCCAAATTACCAGAAAAGCCACTTACGAAATATGATATTCCAGAACTGGCCGCAGCTAACTTACCACTACCAGCATAAGCATAATCAGTAACACCATTCAGTTCAGGTTTAGTCCGAGAAAGACTTGTAAAGACCCAAGACAATGCTCCAATTCCAATCATAACGAAAATCCAAGCAACAATTGTTACACCGATTGTACTTCCCTGTGCCAAAGTTGTTGATACGTTAAATATTCCTGAACCCAAACAACTGGTAACTACCCCACTAATCAGGGCAATTAGACCTATCTTTTTTGCTCCACCTTTTTCATCCATTTTCTTACTCCAATTCAAAATAAAAAGGAAAAGCCTTTCGGTTAAGAAACGCCTTTCCTTATGCTAACGCAAGTCCTGCGTATTCTTATTTTATTAAGCTTTCGGATACATTGAAACGTCACCCAAAGTTGCGACCATAATTGCTTTAATTGAATGCTTACGGTTTTCGGCCTCTTCGAATTGACGTCCTTGTGCACTTTCAAAGACTTCATTAGTAACTTCGATTCCGTCTTCTCCAACAAGTCCAGGGAAGTTTTCATGAGCTTCCTTTGCCATCTTAGTATTCATATCGTGATAAGCAGGTAGGCAGTGCATCAAGATAGTATCTTTACGGCCTGTCTTTGCCATCATTTCTGCATTGATTTGGTAGTCTCCGAGCAAGTTCAGACGCTCTTCCCAATTATCCTCACCCATTGATACCCAAACGTCGGCATACAATGCGTTTGAACCCTTTACACCTTCATCAACATCACTAGTGATCATTGGCTTTGCACCTGTCTCTTTTGCATACTTTTCAGCAATTTCGATCACATCGCTAGCTGGTTGCAATTCCTTTGGTGCTACGATATGAACATTAACGCCCAACATAGTTCCAGCAACAAGCAATGAATGAGCCACGTTATTACGCCCATCACCAACGAAAGTCAAAGTAATATCATTTCCAAGATGTCCAAATTCTTCTTGGAGTGTCATAAAGTCGGCAATCATTTGTGTTGGATGCCATTCGTCTGTCAAACCATTCCAAACAGGCTTCTTACGACCCTTAGTATCTATAGCATTTTCAGCCATAGCTTCCATATCTGATTGGGCAAATCCACGGTATTCAATTCCATCAGCCATTCCAGCAAAAACTTTAGCTGAATCAGCAACAGATTCTTTCTTACCGAATTGACTTGAATTTGGATCGATATAAACAGTGTTAGCACCTAACTCATCAGCCCCGAATTCAAATGATAGACGTGTTCGCGTTGAAGTTTTTGAGAACAACAAGATAACATTTTTATCATGTAAATATTTAGTAACAGTAGCGCCACCTGATTTTTGAGTTTCCAACTCATCACGCAAATCAATACTTAAGTTGATTAATTCTTGTAATTCTGCTGGAGTAAAGTCGATTTCCTTTAGGAAAGAACGTCCGTTCATACCACGTAATACATCATAATTTGTCATTCTTGTTTTTCCCCTTTTAATTTTTCATTCATTACTTCGATTTTAATAAAATATTTTTTATTTTATAGATTATCACGCCAGATTGGTTGTGACATGCAACGTCCACCACCACGTCCACGTGCTAACTCACTTGACTTAATTTCATTAACCTTAATTCCATGCTCTTGCATTAATTTGATAGAAACGTAATTACGATCATAGGTAACCACCTCACCAGGTGCAATTGTCAAATTGTTTGAACCGTCATTCCATTGTTCACGTGGAGCAATGATTGGGTCACCACCACCAGTCTCAATTAGATCCAAATCATCTAACTTTAAGACTTCCTTCAAAGTGTCCTTTAAATTATTACGATGCTCCATAACAACTTGTCCTTGATCACCAGAATGTAAGATGTTAATGTTCATCTTTCCATCGTCATCCATGATACCTGGGAAGACAGTAAATTGATCATAATTAACCATTGTGAACACTGTATCCAAATGCATCATCGCATGGTTATGAGGGATCTCAACTGCAACGATGGTATCAAAGTTACTATCTTGGTTAGAAAATAGCTCTTCAGCCAAAGCTTGGACTGCTCGACTTGACGTACGTTGTGAAACTCCAACTGCCAAGACATGATCATTAAGAACCAATTCATCTCCACCTTCGATACGTGCATCTGTATTACGATCAAGCCAGATATCAACGTTCCCAGCAAAGCGTGGGTGGTACTTCATAACAAATTCTGTAATCAATGACTCTGGACGCCTAGCCTCAAATGTCATATAGTTGATTGTCAATCCACTTCCCATCATGGCCTGTGGGTCACGTGTGAAGTAAGCATTTGGCAACGGATCCATTAAGAATGGATTTTCGGCATCTGAGCCAGCCACATCGTGAAGGTTAGGATGCTTAAAATCTACTAATTCTCGACGTACACCAGCGTAAATCGTAGAAACCAAATCATGTGTTGACAATGTATTTAGATATCCCTTGATATCTTTCATTGCATCATTCATGTAATGGTGTTCATTAAGATAACGTGTTAGAAACTCATCTTTAACTGTTTCATCAGCTAGCACATCTTCTAACAATTGTTCGATATAAACTGTCTCGATTCCTTTATCTTGCAAAGTCTTGGCAAAATAGTCATGTTCTATTTGCGCATTTTTCAAAAAAGGAATGTCATCAAACAACAAACGTTCCATAGTATCCGGTGTAATATTTTCGATTTCTGCACCAGGCCTATGTAACAAGACTGTCTTCAAAGTACCAATTTCTGAATTGACTTGAATTGCTGGATTCTTAATCATTATTAAATCTCCCATCTAGTAATACATCATTGAAATATTGAAATAATTTTTAGTTATTGAGAAGCGTGTATTACTTTTCTCAACGCCTTAATAATAGTCTGTTATATCAACAATGTAAAGGCTTTCATTTGAATTTATAATTCTTAATATATTACATTTTTAAATAAATATACATACCCTAGATTGTGAATTTATTATTAATCATTCATTAACACGACGGGTTTAATTTAACATATACCAATTTTAAGATGAACCAACTTATATCAATTTTATGCATTATAAAGTTAGATCCTGCATAAAAATTTGTTGGATTTTTTATTAAAGTGTTCGGATTATTTTTATAATTTGCCATATTAAAAAAAGAACCATCATAAATGATGATTCTTCTGAAATTTATATTATTTTTCTTTATTTTTATGTTCTGACAAGTCTAAAATTTGATTTACTTTATTGAAACGATCATTTTTATGCGGCCAAAGTTGCTCTAAAATAGCCGTCACCATCGTTCCGATTAACGCAATCGTAGCCACCAAATTCAAC
Organism: Weissella koreensis KACC 15510; assembly: GCF_000219805.1. Taxonomy (NCBI): domain Bacteria; kingdom Bacillati; phylum Bacillota; class Bacilli; order Lactobacillales; family Lactobacillaceae; genus Weissella; species Weissella koreensis. The sequence goes on along the minus strand of NC_015759.1, from coordinate 815,241 downwards.
CAAATCATCAAGATTACAACCGAACCAATTGCTTGATAAAAAGAATATGAGCGGCCTGCAATTTTAACATAAAATCCAAATCCTTTTGCTAACAATAACATCCCCAATAATTGGACCACCGTACCAATCACCACGAAGATAAAACGAGGTTTTTTTGCCGGTATCAAGAAATTAAATAAACAAAGACCAAAAAACATCCCTACTGGTATTGTAGCCGATTTTAAATAATTAAGTTGATGCGTTAATTGGGCATTAATTGGTAATGCATCTAATATATTGGAACCGATTGAAAAAACTAAAAATAACACTGCCATAATTCCTAATAGTAAAATCAACCAAGCCACGGATATGGCCCGTCCCAAGAAGGAATTACTATTAACTTTAACATCATAAATTTCATTTTGAGATTGGCGTATCATTGCTATTACTCTACTCAAAGACCAAAGAGCCACTACCACTGAGAAAGATAGAGTTCCCACGCCTGGATGCTTTAGAATTGATTCAATCATGGGTGAAATCACTCCCGCAATTGATTTGGGCATTCCACTATCCAAAAAATTCATAATTACATCCGTGGTTAGTCCTAGCAGTGGTAAAATGGCTGCCAAAAATATTATTGCTGGAAATAGGGACAATAATCCATAATATGAAATGGCTGCCGTAGAAACACCCAGATCAATCCGGGTGATTGTTTTGTATATTGTTTTAATATATACATTATCAGTCATCTTTTTTATCTTTATTTTCATAACTTTATCCAGCCTTATTTTCCGTCATATCTTAAATTATACGGAAAATAGTAGTGATTTCAAATAAAAAAGCTTATTACTCAAGATATATCTCCCAAGTAACAAGCTCATATTTATTAATTACATATGTAATAATCCAAAAGCACCCAAAATAATAACAACAATTCCAATTACAATTCGGTACCAACCAAAGGCCTTGAAATCATTTTGCTTAATATAGTTCATCATAAATTTGATTGCATACCAAGCCACAATCCATGAAACAATGAACCCAATAGCAAGGACAATTCCTTGCATTCCAGTGAAAGTACCACCCTTATGGAAGAAACTACCCAACTTTAGGATTGAAACTCCTACCATTACCGGAATACTGAGGAAGAACGAAAATTCAGCTGCAGCTACTCGTGATACGCCGAGGAATACAGCTCCTAAGATAGTCGCTCCTGAGCGAGATGTTCCAGGAACAATTGACAGAACTTGAATCAACCCAATTGTAAATGCTAATTTATAAGACATTTTATTTACATCGGTTAACCATGGCTGTACGTCTTCACGTTCATTATGCTTTTCCATAAAAATAAATAAAATACCATAAAAGATTAAGGCACTAGCTACCACCGTTGGCGTCATAAAATGAGCGTCCATAAAATCATTCAATAATAATCCAATCACTGCAGCAGGCAAACAAGCTACAATCACTTTAAACCATAATTGCCAAGTTTGTTGTTTTTCAATTCCATTTTTTTTCGGTGAAAATGGATTCAATTTATGGAAGTACAATTGAATCACGGCCATGATAGCCCCTAATTGAATCACATAATCAAAGACATTCATGAAAGCTTTAGTCCAGACCGTACCACCAGGTATTTTCATTAATGATTCAGCAATAATAATATGTCCAGTTGATGAAACCGGTAAAAACTCAGTCAATCCTTCAACAATCCCAATAATTATTGATTTAATAAAATCAAACATTCTATGTCCTCTTTCGTTACTTGTCTACCATGATATCTCCACGGTATGTTGTCAATGTTAATCGATCATCTTGATCAAAATTAGTTTGATACCACTTTTTAGCTGATATATGCTTAAACTCAATTTTACCTTGATTTTGAACCACTAAACGATATCCTAAATCAGATTGTTGTTGAGCAGTGATATTACCACTTTGCGTTGCAATCGTACCTGCTCCTGCTAATTTAAGCCCTTTTAAATTATAATCACCATAAATTGATTGTGCAAATAAATCTTGAGCCGAAACTTGATTTAGTGTCGTCATTCCTTTATTAACACTTAGTAACGCTTGACCTAATTGACTTTTTTGAACAATCAGCTCAGCTTCATCAATGTGAACTTGAGTTTTATCGCTTTTCAAATTACGTAAATTAACGTTACCTGAACCAGTATTCATATTAGTATGTTTACTTATTAATCCATCAATATGAGTTGCTCCATTATCATTATTCAAATCTAATTGATTTATATTACTATGCAAAATTTTAATTTGTCCTTCAATGTTATTCAAACGCGTATTTTTAGCTGCTATTTGATTTAACTCAATATTACCATTCTGCACATTAAATTTAATCTTTTGTAGCTTTACTTCTGTTGGAACTTTAATTGTTAAATGATCTTCATCTTGTAAGACATCTGAAAAACTAGGCATATTATCGTTCATATTTTGATAAGTAAGTTTTAATGTCTTTTGGTCCTTATGGATTTTAAATCCAGCATCGTTCGTAATATTTCCTTCAACGACAATTCCATTCTTAATATTTTGATCTGGTTGAATCTCAATATCTAATGTATCACCTTGAATTGTAATATCATTAATGTCTTTAATTTTTTGGTTAATTTTAACATTATTAGGTACCCAAAAATGACCGTGATGCCAAAACACTCTAGTTCCTCCACCATTCATGGAACCAAAGACCATAAATACAATCCCTAACACCATTAAAATGAAGCCAATGATGAATGAGCGAATAATTTTATTCATGATCTACTCCTGTGATTTTAGCAAAACGTAATCCTACCGACTTCGTATAACGCATCAATAAATTCATTAATCCATGCATCATAGCACCAGCAATTGGCCAACCAACAAATTGAATTCCAATTAGAAATATTCCAACACCACCTTGGAAAATAGCAATTGCATGGTGGTGACCAAACACTGAAATCCCCATGAAAATTTGATAAATTCCCATTAATAAGATTAATACTAATCCTAAGTCAATAATAACCATAATTACTGTCATCAAAAATAAGCCTATAAAAATTAAAAACATCGCTGGATACCAAGCAACATTGGACATTAGTAAACCAATGACCATTCCCAACAACTGAAATTGTCGGCGAATCTGTTTGATTCGATGTGTAAAACTAAATTCACCATTAATTAAACTATTATTTTCAGCAATAGTATCAGCATCAATCGAATATTCAACCATTGCTTTTTGTGCTAATTGCCGTGGAGTTCCTAACTCATTGATCAAGAGTTCCCCACTTAACTCATTCTTTTCTGCATAGATTCGATAATCTTGAATAATTTCGTTTTTTTTATCTTCCGGTAACCCGACTAAATGACCTTCAAGTTGCGAAAAGTAAATATTACTTTTCATTGCTTTCCTCCGTATAAATTCCAAAACATTCTAATAATCTCTATTGTAGACTATATTATATGTCATATACTGTCAAGCGAATTTCAAAAGGCTAATCTTTTGATAAATTTATATCATCATAGCTTTTTTAACTAACTAACTAACATCATTCTAATTTAAAAAAACAAGGTTCGATTTTGATACGAAACCTTGTTTTTTAATTTATTCTGTACTTGCTGTAATAGTACTTGAACTATCACTCTCAGTTGACTCTTCCTGCTCTAACGTTGGTAAACCATTCGATTCTATTTTATAATCAGAAACCTTACCTGCATACAAAGGTCCAGCCTTCGCCTTTTTAAGATTTAATGATTTTCGCAAAACATTTGTCGCTCGCTGTTGCTCGCTACGCGTAACATGTTCATATGAAACACCATTAATTTCCTGACCACCACCTTGAATATGATCTGTCACAATTTTATTAGCTGCTGGCAAATAATTCTTTACAATCAGCATCATATCATCATATGTTAGATCAGTTCGCGCATTTTTAGAAATTGTATTCAAAAAGCTTTGATTAACCAAGCGAGTTGGATTTGATTTAGCCTTCGTCATAATAGCTTGTAGAACTAAACGTTGGCGTTGAGTTCGCCCATAATCACCTTGTGGGTCATCATAACGCATCCGTGAGAATGCCAACGCTGCTGCCCCATTCATCTTGTTTGAATATATATACTTTTTATCCGTTGCATTTTTATTAAATCCATATGTAGCTGAGTTTTTAGTAAAAGTATACAGATCTCCTGGATCCTCGTGACCATAATTATAACCTGAGTCAGCATGGGCCGTTGTAGGATTAAATTTAAAGGTCAAAGGTGAAACAACCTTAATACCACCAACTTCATTAACCACGTCTTCCATTCCACGCATATTTACCATTCCATAATAATCAATTGGAACATTCAACCATTTTTGAACAGTTTTAATAGTTGCGGCTTCTTGTCCAAATTCATATGCTGAATTCATCTTTTGAGGAAACTCCGACTCATAGCCAACTGGAGCAATCACCGTGTCTCGTGGAATTGACATCAAAGTCGTTTGCTTTTTCTTAGGATTAACAGTCATTAACATTAATGAATCTGTTCTTCCGGCATCCGAACGGCCTAATTCACCTGTATCAGTTCCCATTAGTAAGACCGTAAAAGGTTTACTCTTTTCTAAAGCAGCTGAGACGTTACGGGACTTATCAATTCCGGCACTGGAATATGTCTTATCAACAGCGTCATGAACTCGATTATAAGTTCTGGCAGCCATTACACCTAAAATAATTCCCATACAGCCTAAGACAACTCCAAAGATTCTAAAATATCTTAAGCGGGTCTTTTTAGGCTTTTGATCCTTATCGTACATATTATTACGTGAAACCCGGCTTAAAGATTGATTTTCATCTAAGTTTGGCTCATTATCCATTAAATTTCTCCTCATTTTTGGGGCTGAGTCACCCACTCTTATGTTAATTTTTCACTATTAATCCATAATATCATTTATTAATAGGATTTACTGAAATTTAAAATGCATCTTTACTAATTTTATACTTTTTTCTTTAATCAACCTTAAACAGCAACAGGTGCCTTAATTGATTTAGCGGGATGGTACCCTTCAATTTGAATATCTTCAAGTTCATAATCAAAAATAGATTTAACATTGGGATTAAGTTTGAGTTTTGGTAATGCTTGCATCGGACGATTTAATTGTTCCTGGACTTGCTCAATGTGGTTAGCATAAATATGGGCGTCCCCGAAAGTATGAATGAATTCACCGACTTCTAATCCTGTCTGAGCAGCTACCATATGTAACAATAACGCATATGAAGCAATATTAAACGGTACTCCTAAGAAAATATCACCCGAACGTTGATACAATTGAAGACTTAATTTTCCATTAACCACATAAAATTGAAATAACGAATGACATGGTGGTAATGCTTGCATTGGAACAGCTTCTGGATTCCAAGCTGACACTATCAATCGGCGTGAAGTTGGATTAGTTTTAATTTCATTTACAACATTATCGATTTGATCAATAAATCCACCTTGGACTTTTTCCCAATGACGCCACTGTGCACCATAAACTTGACCTAAATCACCATATTTAGCTGCAAATTCATCGTCATTTAAAATAGAATCACAAAATATCTGATGTTGTTGTTCATACGCTAATTTAAAGTCAGAATCTTGATAAATACGATGACCAAAATCAGTCATATCTGGGCCATCATAATCGCTTGAATTAACCCAATTTTTAAAAGCCCACTCATCCCATATGTGATTGTTATTTTCAAGAAGGTACCGAATATTAGTCTCACCCTTTAAAAACCATAGAAGTTCACTCTTTATTAATTTAAAAGCAACTCGTTTAGTTGTTAAAAGTGGGAATCCTTCGCTCAAATCATAGCGTTGTTGGCGGCCAAATACAGAATACGTTCCAGTTCCAGTTCGATCGTTCTTAAATTCTCCATTTTCTAAAACATCTTTAGCGAAATCCAAATAGGCTTGTTCACTTTTACTCATGATCAATTGCTCCTTTAGTTGTTTAAAAATTGTTCAAAATGAAATTTACTTAAATCCGATTCTGTCAACTTTACTTGTTGTAATTCAACTTGCTTTTGTTGCATCAATTCCATCGCAAAATCATCATTGTGATAACTACGTAAGTAATTAATCTTGCTTATTCCCGCTTGTAATAAAAACTTTGTGCAGTGTACACATGGAAAATCAGTCACGTAAATTTCAGCTCCTTGAGCTGCAATTCCCATCTTAGCCATCTGGAGCAAGGCATTTTGTTCAGCATGAACTGCTCGAATACAATGTCCATCAACCATATAATCACCAACTTCATTACAATGAGGGGTCCCAGCAACTGAACCGTTGTATCCACTCGCAATTAATCGACCATCTTTTACTACTACTACCCCTACATGTAATCGCGTACAGGTACTACGTGAAGACAACATAACGGCCTGCATCATAAAATATTGCGGCCATTCAATTCTTTCACTATTCATTTTGTTAACCACCTTAATTTTAAGTGCCCTTATCATAGCAAATTATCAGTCTATTTAACAGGTGAACAAAATTATTATTAAATAACGTTTTAGTCTAATAGATTATTATTAAATAAAATAGCTCTTTAATTCAATATTGAATTAAAGATAAAAATGTTGTATAATGATTAATGGTGCTTAGTCTAGTTACATCCTATAAGATTCATAAATTGGTTCATATACCAATTTATTCAAAGCGAGGTCATCCTTGCATGAAAGGAAGTGTGAATTATGCCATCCGCATTAGCAGATATTAAAGATACACTTGATGCCCATATTGGAGAATCAGTTACTTTAACTACACACGAAAGTCGTCACCGTAATATTGAACATGAGGCCATTGTTCGTGAGACTTTCCGTTCTGTCTTTGTTTTAGATTTAAAACAAGATGGTGATCAATTTGATCGTGCTTCATTTAGTTATACTGATATTTTAACCAAAAACATTGAATTAGATTTCTAATTCTTATACATACTTTATAATACATGGACTTTCAATAACTCCCTAATCTCAACTTAGATTAGAGGGTTATTTTTATATATAAAAAAGCCCCCTAGTTTTATTATAGAAAAACTAGGGGGCTTTTATTTTTTAACCAGCTGTTGTTACATTTTGATCATCATATATTTTAACAATGTCATCTTCATTTAAATTAACTACTTCAAATTCATTGATATATGCATCTTTATAGTCCAAAGGAATGATCTTAAAGTGCGAAACAACATATTCGTTGCCTACAGATACATCAGGATCCTTGTCTAAAATAAATCCAGTTAAGGTAACCATTTCTGAATCGCTAAAGGCTTTGATGTCAACTTTGAAATATCTTTCAAAATCAAATAAGGTTAATTTACCATTAACTTTATAATGCATTCTGCCTTCATCATCAGATGCAATTTTTTCAATCAAGTCATCAGAAACATCATCAATTTCATCACGTACCGTTCCAAATAACTCTTCATATATATCTTTATCAGTTACAATTCCAGAAGTTCCACCATATTCATCTTTAACGACCACAATCGGTGCTCGATGGGTAATCATTTCTTCCAAGATATCTTGGATGTCTTGATTCTCGGACACATTTGGAATATTACGTAAAACAATCCGGACTGATGCTTCTGGATTGATTCGCATTTGCCGTACCAAGTCATAACTAAAGACATAACCTAAAATTTTATCTTTGTCATTATTAGCAACTACTGGTAAACGTGAAAATTTATCTTCTAAATACAGAGAAACAGCTTCACCAATAGTGGCCGTTACATCAATTACATCTAATTGAGTACGATCAATCATAATGTCAGCTGCGACCTTATCATTCATCTCAAAGGCCCGTTTCATGAAGGCCACATCTTCTGCATCTAGTTCACCAGCTTGTGCCGCATCCTCAGATAAAGATATGATTTCATTTTGTGAATAAATATCTTCATCTGGATGCGCACTGAAACCTAATAATTTAGTGATTGACGCAGCAGCACGATCGAAGATATAGATTAAGGGATATAATATCACGTGGAAGAACCGAACCGGACGAACAATCAATAACAGTGTTCGAACTGGTTTGTCAATCGCAATATTCTTTGGTACCAAATCTGTAAAGACCGCATGAATAAAGGTAAATATCAAAATTGCACCAATTGATGCGACTGGGTGGGCTAATTCTTTTGGTAAGATATGGGTTGAAAGGATCAAAGAAGCAATAAAAGCCTCACCAATCCAACCTAAAATCAAACTCGTCAACGTAATTCCCACCTGGGCCGTTGAAAGATATTCAGTCAGATGCTCCGTCATATGAAGCGCTCCGACCAAATTACGGCTTGGTTTACCTTCTCCAGCTTCGGCCATTGCTTTCAAAGCGCTTGGCCGGACTTTCACCAACGAATATTCGGTCAAAGTAAATAAGACCGCCAATAATAAGATCACAACAATTGCAATTAAATTATAGATAATGGACGCAGAATCCATAGGATAAAATACCTCTTTCTTTTTTATGTTCTTTTCATTTCAAGTACAACAATTATACTGAATTAATACTATTTACACAACCTTAATCCATAAATTTAATGGATTAAAGGATTAGATTAACTCCACATTAAATTTGTTTTATTTTAACATCTTCAAACAATTTTTAATACACACCAACTTCAGTTAATGCATTTTGTAATGTAATAAACTCTTCTAACGTTAACTTTTCCGCCCGAATTTTTGGATTAATTTTCGATATTTCTAAAGCATCTAATAATTTATCTTGCATCCCACCATTCTTACCGAAAGCAGTCGTTAAATTGTTCCATAATGTTTTGCGTCGCATTGCGAAGCCGATTTTAAATAACTTAAATAAACGTTGTTCATTATCAGGCAAAATTTCTAACGGTTCTCTAGGTTCAAGTACTACGATTGCTGAATCAACATTTGGATTTGGAATAAATGAAGTTCGATCGACATAAAAAGCAACCCGCGCCTGAACACGATATTGTACAGTCAATGACAATGATCCATATTCTTTCGTACCTGGTTCAGCTGCTAAGCGATCCGCAACCTCCTTTTGCATCATTACTACAATGGCATCAACTTCAATTCCTGATTCTAAAATTTGCATTAGGATGGGAGTTGTAATGTAGTAAGGCAAATTGGCAACAATCTTTAAAGGAGCACTAGGGTCAGTGAAATTTTCTTGCACTGCTGACATTAGATCAACTTTTAGAATATCTTGATTGATAATTTTAATATTATCATATGGTGATAATGTATCACCTAACACCGAAATTAACCGTTCGTCAATTTCAAAAGCAACTACTTCTTTAGCTGCTCGAGCTAATTGTTCGGTTAAAGCCCCAATTCCAGGCCCAATTTCAATTACATTATCATCTTTAGTAACGTTCCCAGCTAAAACAATGTTCTTTAAAATATTTAAATCTGTTAAAAAATTTTGCCCCAAGGACTTTTTAGTATTGATGCCATATTGATTCATAATGGCTTGCGTTCGCAATGGTGTCGCAATATCGGGATAATTAGCTGTCATTCTTCTGCTCCTTTAAAATTAAATTAATCTAGCTCGGTCAAAATTTTTAATAGTTCTTCTTTTTGAATACCGAACATCTGGATTCTTTTCATAAATTGCTTACCATTAACATACCCTAAATTTAAACGCTCTGATAAATAAGTTCGTCTAGCGCCTGCCTGTGGTCCATTAATTAAACCCCATTCTAATAAATCCTGTTTAGTAATATTGGATGAAATTTCTACAATATCATTACCAGCTACTTGTGCTAGGATCGTTTGAATATTATTCAATGTTGCATACTCAATACCTAAACTATGATGTTTAATATTTGCACCAGCTTGATCCTTAGTTAAAAAAGCATGCTTTGCATTAGGTGCAATTTGTGTGACAATTTTACGAATACGTTCACCATTAAAATCAGGATCAGTAAAAACAATTACCCCTCGCGTTTTAGCTGCACGTTCAATCGTTTTTTGCGTTAACTCATCGAGTGCTGATCCATTAGTTTCAATCGTATCAGCATCAACCGCTCGTTTAATTTTAGCAGTATCAGACTTACCTTCAACTACGATAATTTCATTAATTCTCATTATTTGTTTTCCAAAGACGATGAGCATTTTCGGTTGTAACTTTAGCTAAGTCATTGTATGGCATGTCTAATTGTTCTGCCAAATTTTCCAATACATATTTTACAAACATTGGTTCGTTAGTTTTACCACGCATTGGGACTGGTGCTAAGAATGGTGCATCAGTCTCTACTAATATACGATCTAATGGCACAACTTTAGCTGCATCTTTAATATCTTGAGCATTATTAAAGGTTACAATTCCAGAAAACGAAATATACATTCCTAAATCAAGGAATCGTTTAGCCTCTTCAGGTCCTCCAGTAAAGGAATGCATCACTCCACCAAAATCTTTAACATTACTATTACTCAAAATATCATATGTATCATCAAAGGCATCGCGTGAATGAATAGTAACTGGTTTATGCATTGAATTAGCTAGATAAAGTTGATTCTTCAATGCTCCCTTTTGAACCTCATGTCCTGGATTTTCAGGCCAATAATAGTCTAGTCCAGTTTCACCAATTCCAACTACATTGGGGTCAGCTAATTGTTCTTCCAAAATGGCCATTTCTTGACTATTAAAATTAACAAGATCTTCCGTTTGCCAACCAACAGTAGCATGAACCCCTTCAAGTTTTTTAGCTAGCTCAATTGCTCGCTCATTTCCAAGCTTATTATAACCGACGACATTCATTTCCATTACACGATATTCGCGTGCACGTGCCCAGTACGCCTCTGGGTCAATCCAAAGTTTCTCATCGTTTAAATGTGTGTGTGTGTCATAAGCATCAGTGGGACGCTTGGTTGGATCATAGATTGCCATATTGAACTCCTCAATTTCTTATTACTCTTTATTATATTATAACAAAATAAAAGGCTTACGGTGGTTAAGCGCAAGCCTTTCATATAATTCATATATTTTTAGGAGTAGGTAGGTATGAATATGTTGTTTAGGTATTCCCCTCTCAACACAATTAATCATAACTTTTCTACCTTAAATTAATAATAAGTTCTTTAAAAATATTTTATTTTGAGGCAAAAAAATAATGCCACCCAGGAAGCGGCACTATTTCTTTTTTAAGGAGTAGGTAGTATGAATATGTTGTTTAGGCATTCCCTCTCAACACAATTAATCATAACTTTTCTACCTTAAATTAATAATAAGTTTTTTAACATATTTTATTTTGAGGTAAAAAAATAATGTCACTCAGAGAGCGACACCATTTTCTTTTTTAGGAGTAGGTAGTATGAATATGTTGTTGTTTAGGTGTTCCCCTCTCAACACAATTAATCATAACTTTTCTACCTTAAATTAATAATAAGATTTTTTATTTTTTAACCTAATTCAGAACCAGCTTCAATCTCATCTGGCAAGATTGACAACGTGACGTTTCCATCTTTTTCAGCTGATAACAACATACCTTCTGAAACATATTTCTTCATCATTGTACGTGGCTTTAAGTTCGCAACAAAGGCTACTTTTTTACCAATTAATTGTTGATATTCTGGATACCATTTCTTAATTCCTGATAAAATTGTCCGACCTTTTGCAGTCCCGTCATCTAATTCAAACTTTAATAATTTCTTTGAATTTTCAATTTCTGAAACATTTTTAATTTCAGCAACCTTTAGAGAAACTTTTTCGAAATCATCAAATTCAATAAAATTCGGCTTAATCTCTTTTTGATCAACATTTTGCACCTTAGATTCAGCATTTTTAGCCTTTTTAACAGAAGCGGTTTCTTTTCCGCCCCCCATCATTGAGTCTCGAATATACGTAACTTCTTTTTCAACATCAATTCTTGGGAAAATTGGTGTTCCCTTTGATATAACTTTACCACCAGTTGGCAAATCAGAAAATTTCAATTGATCAATTGCTAAATTAGACTTAGATAATCCTAATTGTTTGAATATTTCTGCTGGTGTTCGTGACAAAGCCGGTTGAAGTAAAATAGCAATTACTCGCAATGAGGCAGCTAAATGAGCCATAACAGAGGCTAGAATTGATTGATTTTCTTCATTTTTAGCTAATACCCATGGTTGTGTTTCATCAATATACTTATTTGCTCGAGAAATTAACTTCCAAACTTCTGCTAATGCATCTGAAACATGAAGAATTTGCATATTTTCGTTATATTTGGCAATTACTTCATCAGTTATCTCAATCAAATTTTCATCAAATTCAGTCGCACCTGTTTCCAAAGTTGGAATTACTCCATCTTCGTACTTATTAATCATTGCAACAGTTCGATTTAATAAGTTTCCAAGATCGTTAGCCAAATCAGAATTCAATTTACCAACGAAATCTTCAGGGGTAAATATTCCGTCATTACCAAATGGCATAGCTCGTAAAAGATAATAACGAACTGCATCAACGCCATAACGATCAGCTAAGACATCAGGATAAACAACATTTCCTTTTGACTTAGACATTTTACCATCTTTCATGGTCAACCAACCATGACCAATAACATTTTCTGGTAATTCTAATCCTAAAGCGTGTAACATAATTGGCCAGTAAATTGTATGGAAACGAACAATTTCTTTTCCTAATAATTGAACGTTAGCAGGCCAATATTTTTTAAACTTACTATCATCTTCAGAATCATATCCAAGAGCCGTAATATAATTTGATAGTGCATCAATCCAAACATAAATAACGTGCTTAGGATCAGATTCCACTGGTACACCCCATTTGAATGAAGTTCGTGTCACTGCTAAGTCTTCCAAACCTGGCTTAATGAAGTTATTAATCATTTCATTCATTCGCGTTACAGGTTGGATAAAATCAGGATGAGCTTGATAATATTCAAGTAACCAATCAGCATATTTAGACATAGCAAAGAAATATGACTCTTCTTTAACTAATTCAACTTCATGTCCAGATGGAGCCTTACCACCAATCACTTTTCCAGATTCATCACGATATGCTTCAGCTAATTGTGACTCGGTAAAGTATTCTTCATCATCTACAGAATACCATCCTTCATATTCGCCTTTATAGATGTCCCCTTGTTCTAGCAATTGGTTAAAAATCTTAGTAACAGCTTTTTCATGAATTTCGTCAGTTGTACGAATGAATCCATCATTAGTAATATCTAAAGAAGCCCATAATTTTTTGATATCATCAGCCATACTATCAACATAAGCTTGAGGAGTAACACCCATTTTATCAGCTTTTTGTTCAATTTTTAGTCCATGCTCATCGGTTCCCGTTAAATAATAAACATCTTCGTTTAATAAGCGATGATATCGAGCTGCTGCATCTGCTAAAACAGTTGTATAAGTATTACCAATATGTAGCTTCCCTGATGGGTAATAGATTGGCGTTGTAATATAAAAAGTCTTTTTATCTGTCATGTTTTCCTACTTTCAAAATACAAATGAGTATTCGTTATAAATTTTTTGTTTCTTACCTATAATAGCTAATATAACTCTTCATTAATTATATCAGAACCCTTATCAATTGACGCCTTAATATCATAAGATTTGTTGGCTTTAATAACTTATTGAATTCCATGCTAGAAAGGAACCTGATTTTCAAAAAACATAACAAAAAAGCCCATCAAAATGATGAGCTTTAAATATGCACCGCGACTTCCTATCCTCGCAGGAGGCGATCCTCCAACTACTTTCGGCGTGACTGAGCTTAACTTCTGTGTTCGGGATGGGAACAGGTGTGACCTCAGTGCTATCGTCACGACACGTATTAAATTGTTGAGAGTTAGTTCCCTCAAAACTGAATCATATATATTTATAAATTTTAACAATACACCTTGAACCACCACGTCGTATTCAACTTGGTTAAGTCCTCGAACCATTAGTACTAGTCCGCTCCATACCTCACGGTACTTCCACTTCTAGCCTATCTACCTCATCATCTATAAGGGGTCTTACTTCTTTCGAATGGGAAATCTCATCTCGAGGCGAGTTTCACACTTAGATGCTTTCAGCGTTTATCTCATCCGTACATAGCTACTCAGCGATGCTCCTGGCGGAACAACTGATACACCAGTGGTACGTCCACCCCGGTCCTCTCGTACTAAGGGCAGCTCCTCTCAAATTTCCTACGCCCGCGACGGATAGGGACCGAACTGTCTCACGACGTTCTGAACCCAGCTCGCGTACCGCTTTAATGGGCGAACAGCCCAACCCTTGGGACCGACTACAGCCCCAGGATGCGATGAGCCGACATCGAGGTGCCAAACCTCCCCGTCGATGTGGACTCTTGGGGGAGATAAGCCTGTTATCCCCAGGGTAGCTTTTATCCGTTGAGCGATGGCCCTTCCATGCGGAACCACCGGATCACTAAGTCCTACTTTCGTACCTGCTCGACCTGTTAGTCTCGCAGTCAAGCTCGCTTATGCCTTTACACTCTGCGAATGATTTCCAACCATTCTGAGCGAACCTTTGAGCGCCTCCGTTACCTTTTAGGAGGCGACCGCCCCAGTCAAACTGCCTGCCAGACACTGTCTTCCACCACGATTAGTGGTGTGAGTTAGAGTGATCATACAACGAGGGTAGTATCCCACTATTGCCTCCATCGAAACTAGCGTTCCGATTTCTACGGCTCCTACCTATTCTGTACAAGCTGCACAAGCACTCAATATCAAGCTACAGTAAAGCTCCATGGGGTCTTTCCGTCCTGTCGCGGGTAACCCGCATCTTCACGGGTATTTAAATTTCACCGAGTCTCTCGTTGAGACAGTGCCCAGATCGTTACGCCTTTCGTGCGGGTCGGAACTTACCCGACAAGGAATTTCGCTACCTTAGGACCGTTATAGTTACGGCCGCCGTTTACTGGGGCTTCAATTCGCACCTTCGCCGAAGCTAAGCACTCCTTTTAACCTTCCAGCACCGGGCAGGCGTCAGCCCCTATACGTCATCTTTCGATTTTGCAGAAACCTGTGTTTTTGATAAACAGTCGCCTGGGCCTATTCACTGCGGCTCAGCTTGCGCTGAGCACCCCTTCTCCCGAAGTTACGGGGTCATTTTGCCGAGTTCCTTAACGAGAGTTCACTCGCACACCTTAGGATTCTCTCCTCGACTACCTGTGTCGGTTTGCGGTACGGGCAGGTAAACACTAACTAGAAGCTTTTCTCGGCAGCGTGACATCATGGACTTCTCTACTTTATTTCGATCCTCATCATCACTTGTTCTTAAAGGGATAAGCATTTAACTACTCCCAAAACTTGTGATTTAACCCAGCACTTCCAGTCGCTGGGATCCATTAGCCTTCTGCGTCCCTCCATCGTTCAAACATGTTCACCTGGTACTGGAATCTCAACCAGTTATCCATCGACTACGCCTTTCGGCCTCGCCTTAGGTCCCGACTAACCCTGGGAGGACGAGCCTTCCCCAGGAAACCTTAGTCATTCGGTGGACAGGATTCTCACCTGTCTTTCGCTACTCATACCGGCATTCTCACTTCTATGCGCTCCACCAGTCCTCACGGTCTGACTTCATTGCCCATAGAACGCTCTCCTATCGCGCCACTTACGTGGCACCCGTAGTTTCGGTGGTGTGTTTAGCCCCGGTACATTTTCGGCGCAGAATCACTCGACTAGTGAGCTATTACGCACTCTTTAAATGGTGGCTGCTTCTGAGCCAACATCCTAGTTGTCTATGCAACTCCACATCCTTTTCCACTTAACACACACTTAGGGACCTTAACTGACGATCTGGGCTGTTCCCCTTTCGACAATGGATCTTATCACTCACTGTCTGACTCCCGGACATACGTAATTGGCATTCGGAGTTTATCTTAATTTGGTAACCCGAGATGGGCCCCGCACCAAAACAGTGCTCTACCTCCAATACGCTACATTCCGAGGCTAGCCCTAAAGCTATTTCGGAGAGAACCAGCTATCTCCAAGTTCGATTGGAATTTCACCTCTACCCACACCTCATCCTAGCATTTTTCAACATGCACAGGTTCGGGCCTCCAGTGCGTCTTACCACACCTTCACCCTGGACATGGGTAGGTCACCTGGTTTCGGGTTTACAACTACATACTATGTCGCCCATTTCAGACTCGCTTTCGCTACGGCTCCGGTCTTTCCACCTTAACCTTGCATGTAATCATAACTCGCCGGTTCATTCTACAAAAGGCACGCCATCACCCATTAACGGGCTCTGACTTCTTGTAGGCACATGGTTTCAGGAACTTTTTCACTCCCCTTCCGGGGTGCTTTTCACCTTTCCCTCACGGTACTGGTTCACTATCGGTCACTAGGTAGTATTTAGCCTTGGGAGATGGTCCTCCCAGATTCCGACCGGATTTCACGTGTCCGGCCGTACTCAGGATCCTACACGGGAGATTGTACGTTTTCGTCTACAGGGCTATCACCTTGTTTCGCGTGGTTTCCCAACCACTTCGACTAACATACAATTTTGTAACTCCACAACGGTAGTCCTACAACCCCAAAGTGCAAGCACTTTGGTTTGGGCTCTTCCGGGTTCGCTCGCCGCTACTGACGGAATCGATATTTCTTTCTACTCCTGTTGCTAATGAGATGTTTCAGTTCACAACGTCTACCTTCAACTAGTCTATATATTCAACTAGTGATAACTTGCATAACAAGTTGGGTTCCCCCATTCGGAAATCTCCGGATCAAAGCTTACTTACAGCTCCCCGAAGCATATCGGTGTTAGTACCGTCCTTCATCGGCTCCTAGTGCCAAGGCATTCACCATGCGCCCTTAATAACTTAACCGATCAACTTTCGTTGATGATTCAAGCTTGAGTATGCGACCTAACGGTCGCTTGCGATTACCACAATATAAATATTGTGATGAACTAATTAAAAAACTCAAAAAATAACGCGGTGTAATTCACTGTCAATCATCATTGCGATGATCAACTATTGATTTACTCGGTTCAATTTATATTGTATTCAATAAAATTGAAATTTTTAAAATTTATATATATGATTCAGTTTTCAAAGAACTAATTTAACACCGAAGTGTTAATGGAGAATAGCGGGATCGAACCGCTGACCTCCTGCTTGCAAAGCAGGCGCTCTCCCAGCTGAGCTAATTCCCCAATAAAATTAAATTGAGTGTAGAACACTCAAAACTAAATAACGTTTCAATGAATATGCAGGTTTCCGATTTTCCTTAGAAAGGAGGTGATCCAGCCGCAGGTTCTCCTACGGCTACCTTGTTACGACTTCACCCTAATCATCTGTCCCACCTTAGGCGGCTGGCTCCTAATAAAAGGTTACCTCACCGACTTTGGGTGTTACAAACTCTCATGGTGTGACGGGCGGTGTGTACAAGACCCGGGAACGTATTCACCGCGGCGTGCTGATCCGCGATTACTAGCGATTCCGACTTCGTGTAGGCGAGTTGCAGCCTACAGTCCGAACTGAGACAAGCTTTAAGAGATTTGCGCACCCTCGCGGGTTGGCGACTCGTTGTACTTGCCATTGTAGCACGTGTGTAGCCCAGGTCATAAGGGGCATGATGATTTGACGTCATCCCCGCCTTCCTCCGGTTTGTCACCGGCAGTCTTGCTAGAGTGCCCAACTAAATGCTGGCAACTAACAATAAGGGTTGCGCTCGTTGCGGGACTTAACCCAACATCTCACGACACGAGCTGACGACAACCATGCACCACCTGTCACTTTGTCCCCGAAGGGAAAGCTCCATCTCTGGAGTGGTCAAAGGATGTCAAGACCTGGTAAGGTTCTTCGCGTTGCTTCGAATTAAACCACATGCTCCACCGCTTGTGCGGGTCCCCGTCAATTCCTTTGAGTTTCAACCTTGCGGTCGTACTCCCCAGGCGGAGTGCTTAATGCGTTAGCTTCGTCACTCAAGGGCGGAAACCCTCGAACAACTAGCACTCATCGTTTACAGTGTGGACTACCAGGGTATCTAATCCTGTTTGCTACCCACACTTTCGAGCCTCAACGTCAGTTACAGTCCAGAAAGCCGCCTTCGCCACTGGTGTTCTTCCTTATATCTACGCATTTCACCGCTACACATGGAGTTCCACTTTCCTCTACTGCACTCAAGTTATCCAGTTTCCAAAGCAATTCCTCGGTTGAGCCGAGGGCTTTCACTTCAGACTTAAATAACCGTCTGCGCTCGCTTTACGCCCAATAAATCCGGATAACGCTTGGAACATACGTATTACCGCGGCTGCTGGCACGTATTTAGCCGTTCCTTTCTGGTAAGATACCGTCACACATTGAACAGTTACTCTCAATGTCATTCTTCTCTTACAACAGTGTTTTACGAGCCGAAACCCTTCATCACACACGCGGCGTTGCTCCATCAGACTTTCGTCCATTGTGGAAGATTCCCTACTGCTGCCTCCCGTAGGAGTATGGGCCGTGTCTCAGTCCCATTGTGGCCGGTCAGTCTCTCAACTCGGCTATGTATCATTGTCTTGGTGAGCCATTACCTCACCAACTAACTAATACACCGCGGGACCATCTCTTAGTGATAGCAAGACCATCTTTTAAACTAAAACCATGCGGTTTTAATTATTATACGGTATTAGCATTTGTTTCCAAATGTTATCCCCTGCTAAGAGGTAGGTTTCCCACGTGTTACTCACCCGTTCGCCACTCATTGCAATGTTGAAAATCAAATCTGAACAAGTTCTTCATATCATTTCAACCACAATGCGTTCGACTTGCATGTATTAGGCACGCCGCCAGCGTTCATCCTGAGCCAGGATCAAACTCTCAATTTAAAATTGAAAAGCTTGAGTATAACTCAATCTTTTTTGTTGTTGTTTAACAGTTGTTAAACGAATTTACTAGCGAAATTGACTTCGCAAATGTTTGTATCTTCCATATTATAAATATGAGACACACCTGCACATTTGTTTCATCGAAACGTTATTTAGTTTTCAATGTTCTACTCGTCACCTCTCACGAGACAACTTAATTAGTATAACAAGTAATTAATTTGATGTCAACAACTAATTTTAATTAGTTTTAAACTTGTTTGTTGCCTTATTTGTTTCGTTCCAACAACATTTATTAATATTACTAGCAAAACTACTTTTCGTCAATAGTATTTTTTACTTTTTTTAAAATTAATTATATCCGATAGTTTTATTATAAATTAATGCGATATAAATTACCTGTAAACAGCTATTAACATGCCTACCTCAAGCAATATTCTAGTAATTAAAAAGATTGATTGCTTCATAACAATCAATCTTTTTAAATCATCAATTTGATTAATAGGCTGTATAAGGTTGTTTTAATTGTTCGAATAATTCTTTAGTGGGCAAAGCATAAAGTTCCTTGAAGAATTCTGCAGTATTAGTTCCTGGAGCTTTTAATATGAAACTATTTTGACCAGAAGTTTTATCTTCACCAATAAAGACGGCATTCTTATTGTTGTCATCCCCAAATTGATTGAAATCAACATGACGAATTCCATAATTACTTGAGACCGGTTGTTCTAATTGTTCAGCTGAAAGCACTGGTGTAACCGTTGCAAATTCTTGAGCATGTATTTCAGGTAAATCCCATGCCAACATTTGAGCATCAAAGCCCTTAAACAAAGTTTGAATTGCTTGACCAACAGTAAATGGATCTTTAATCTTTTCAACTATCATTTGATCAAAGAGTAGTTCAGCTGCAGCAAAAGATTCAGGAAATTTACTCTTTAATTCATTATTGATTTCATCTACATCCTCTGAAACAGCAGATAAAAACACTTTAGTATCAATTAATGTTAGCAACCGTAGAGCAGCTTCATCTTGCTTTCCATCTTCAGGTGTTAATGTATTTAAAACACCATTTATATAAGCTTTAACCACTTCATTCGTTAATTGACCATGCTTGGCTTGTTCTCGATAGATAATTGCATTTAACGCTGGCTGATACAAATAGGTCATCATAATCATCAATTGCTCATCAATTTTTTCTTCTTTAGTCCGCAATTGGAAATAAACCTGTGGGTATCCATTTAAAGTCAGCATCATTTTTAACATTTCACGAGTAGCTTCAAAATCAGGCGCCGTTAGATCATTCACCTCAATCATTAAACGACTACCAAGAGCGTCAGTCGTTACATGTTCAGGTAAAATCATATTAGTTTTAGTTCCCGTCGTCCGTAAAACAATTGATCCGGGGTAAATTTGATTCAATTGATCTAACAATTGTTGTGTTTCCTTTGAAAATCCCATTATTATTTTCCTCTTATTCTTTTTAATAATTTCACTGCTTGTTGACTATCTTTAATTGAACTTTGCTTAATTAGGTCAGCTAAAAGGTTAACTTCTAATCCAACTGCACCAACCTGAACTGCCAAAGATTTTGCTTGTAACCCCATATGTCCGCGTTGAATTCCTTCGGTTACTAAAGAACGAAGTGCTGCTAAATGTTGAGCTATCCCAACTGAGACAATTAAATCTGTTAGTTCTTCCACTGTAGGGTTTTTCATTATTTTATGATTTAGTTGAACTAAAGGAACAATCCCTATTGATCCTCCAACAATTCCAACTAAGATTGGCATCGAAGTAGTCCCCACAAGTTGATCATCTTGAACTTTCCATTGAATAAGCCCTTTATATTGACCATCTCGAGCCGCAAATGCATGCAAAGCCGCATTAACATTACGTGTATCATTTCCACTGGCTAATACTATAGCTTCAATCCCATTCATAATACCCTTATTTGCTGTAACAGCTCGATTAACCGATATTTGTTCAATTTTGTTAGCTTGCACAATTTTCTTCGCAATCGTTGACCCATCCAAATCAGACTTACCGACCAACGCCTCAAACGGTATACGAACTTGAGCATCAGTCACTGCATATTTAGCATTGTTAGATAAAATAGCCATCAAAACTTGATAGCCCACCTTACGCAAATAATCAGCCACAGCCTCAACCATTGTGTTGGTTAAGTTAGCTCCCATTGCTGCCTTGGGATCAACCAATATGTTAATTTCCGCAGTTTGTGCATCAAGTTTTGTTAGTTTAACTATCTGCGCTCCACCGCCCCTTTTAAGCATTGAAGGATGTGCATCATTAGCAATTTCCAAGATTTTAATTTGATTAGTTTCGATAAACTTTTGTAGGGACCCAAAGTCATCAATCTCCGTTAAAATAATTTGTCCCATCATTAAACGCTGTTGTCGAATTGTCTTAATTCCCGTTCCAGCTGAAATCATTTTGGCTCCATAATTTGCTGCCGCAATGACACTCGGTTCTTCAGTCGCCATTGGAACAATCCAATCTTTTTGATTAACTTTTAAGTTAAACAATAAGCCTGTAGGAACTCCAAATTGGTAAATATAATTCTCGACTTGAGCCTCTCCGACGAGATCATAATGTGCTTGGAACAATGCTAATTCATTCTGATCAAATTTATAATCCTCTTGTAGCCGCCTAATACGTTGAGCTTGATCTAAATGATAAAAGCCCGACCACTTATTCATCACTTTCCTCCAAGTCCTCTTTATCAACTATTCGATAACTAACTTTCTGATTTTCACCTGATTTTTTTTGATATGCCAATAAACGTTGATTTCCGTCTGTATCAAAATCACCAAGATCAATATAAACCATATCTTCTTCATAAACTAATCCATGGAATGCACTGGATAAAATATCATGCGTTGGTCGCATAAAATTCTGTGTCTCATCAACACGTATCACCGCATTTTTTAATGTATTCCCTTGATCCAAATAGGTTTTTATCATCATAATTCTAATAAACATTTTAAACGGGTAGATTCTTCCAGACTGTTCATCTTCCCGTTCCAAAGGCATAATAATCCCTTTGCTTTCCCAATACCTTAATTGGCGTGCTGATATTCCAGACATTGATTCAATTTCGCCAATTCTAAATACATATTGTGACATGTTAAATCCAAATTTTAACTGTTCTTTTTTAAATAAATATTTCATATTACTATTCCCGCCTCCCTTTTTATTTTTGGTTAGGCCAGTTTTCACCTACTTAATAGTTTCTGTTTCAAACTTAATTATTCATTCTATTTAAAAATAAATCCTCATCAACTTTAAAAATAAAATTAACGTTCAGCGTAATTATAACGTATTTATGAAACTAAATAAAAAAAGAAGCTAATTAATCTAGCACGACTATGATTTAGATTTAATAATCTAACCACAAAGTCTACTATGATCTATAGCTTCCTAAATTTAATACTATGGATTTGGTTCATTATCCGCTCCGGCATCATGCTTATCAACATCATCCGGATTTTGTTGCGTAATTCTTGAAGTATCTGAACGCGGCTCCGATTTTTCTGGCGCGTCGGTCTGATAAAGGTCCACTGTACTCTTATCTCCGTTCTTATGATAAAGGTCAGTAGCATTATCTCCTAACTTGACTGACAAGTTTTCCAACTTTCCTAAGCCATGCGCATAATTGTACTTCTGTGCTTGAATTGGTTTAAATTTCTTTGGAGTATAGAAACGTAAGAGGTCTTTTTGATTTATTGAATCAGAAACCGATAATTGTTTATTAACCTTCTCTTGAATTTTATCTACTTTAGCTTGTTGCTTAGTCGTTAATTTCTTAAGCACCTTCCCATTACTATCGTAAATTTCATCTCCAGCCCTACTGTATTCAGGTGTTATCCAATTATTATTACGGAATGCCACAATTTGTTCCTTTTTAGAATCCAACAAATTCTGACCAACATTCACATATTGCTTTGCATTCTTAACACCTAAGAGACGAAGCAAAGTTGGCATTACGTCAACTTCACCACCATAAGTATCCTTAATTCCACCACCATGCCAGCCCGGCATATTTACCATAAACGGAACTCGCTGCAATTGTTGATTATCCCAATCCGTCCAATCATCAGCAGACTTACCGATAACTGGTGCTAAACTCTTATTTTCAGAATTAGAAATTCCGTAATGATCACCATATAAAACAATCATTGAATTATCAGCTAATCCAGACTTATCCAAATAGTCATAAAATTCTTTGATTGATTGATCTAAGTAATGATTAGTTTCAAAGTATCCATTCACTACATCTGAATCCGTAGATGCCGTTTGGAAATTAGCATCCTTATCTCGGTCATCAAGAGCATAAGGGAAATGGTTCGTCACCGTAATATATTTAGCATAAAACGGTTGTTGAAGTCTTTCCAAATATTTAATGGAATCATTAAACAATAATTTGTCTTTAAGCCCATATCCCATTGCCTTGTCGCCAGATGTATCGTAATAACTAGCATCAAAGAAATACTGATAACCCATATTTTTATAAACGTTATTTCGATTCCAAAAACTAGCATTATTTCCATGGAACACTGCTGAAGAATAATTCTGTGTTTGATGTAGGATTGCTGGCATCGCTTGGAAAGTTTGATCTGAACCGTGCGAAGCAAACAATGAACCTGATGGCAGACCAAAAGTTCCAGTCTCCAACATATTTTCCGCATCTGATGTCTTACCCTGACCAACCTGATTAAAAAAGTTACTAAAGCTTAAAGTTGAGTCAGAATGATACAAACTATTCAGGAATGGTGTCACTTCTTGTCCATTTAACTGCATATCAATGACAAATTGCTGAAATGATTCCAAATGAATAACAAAGACATTTTTACCCTTTGCCACCCCCTGATACTTCGTTACATCAGATAAATTATGATCATCAATATAATCCAAAGCCTTTTGTACATCGGTTTTCTTAACCGAATTTCGTTCACGATTAATATTGCGGAGACGAACACCATCAGAAATAGTAAATGCATCAATTCCTAAATATTTCACCATATAGTTTGAATCAAATTGCCGTCCAATTAATTGAGGGCGATCAATCTCACCCAAAGTTAGAGTCAACATAAAGAGGAATATCCCTAATGTTGAGAAGGCAAAACTCATAAATTTATTTGGTGCTTCATTATCAGCCTTAATTTTTTTAAATAAAAATAAACCAATAATAACTACAAAATCAAGCCAGAAAAAGATATCATGAAAATTAGCTAAAGCTAGTCCTGATGCACTTAGTCCCTGGTTAACCTTGTTATAACCCAACATCGTAGAAACGGACATAAAATCAGTAAATTCACGATAATAAATAACATTTAAATAAAGTAATAATGTATTGATAAATGCCATTACAATTGCAATTGGATAAAAATAACGACTTTTTCTAAAATAAAAGGCTAATCCAATAAATAATAATGGCAACGGCAATGGATTCAAAATAATCGTAATCACTTGAATGACACTTGACCCACTAAATAAATTAAAATCCAATACATAGGCCATCATGCTCTTCAGCCAAAATAATAATACCAACAAAATAATAAAACCAAGACGCGATTTTATCCAATCAAATCGACCATAATGTCTCAAAACTGCTCCTCCTTCAAGCCAATTAGTAATTTTTAAACTTACAAAATGGTGAGTTTGCTAAATTTATAAAAGCCATAATTAAAATTAACCGGTCGATATCACAGGTCAATTTATTTCTTAAATTAATTTAAGATCGTATCAAATCCCTAATTCAGGCGATCTAAATCTACTTTTAATTTTTTATAACCGTCCCATTATATAACATTTACCATCTTCTTGGCTTAAAAAAAGAAGCCGTATAAGTAAAATAAACATTACTTAACTGCATCAAATCAGAGTATACCTCAAATTTAATACTACGGTTTCTTTTTATATTTTTAATTTAAAAATTAATTAACTAAATAAAATCACAATAATTATTGATCAGTTTCAGCTCGATCTAATAATTTATTAACAGCATCAGTTCCAATTTCATCATTGGTATTATCCGTAACTGATCCTACTTGATTTTCTTCATCATCATTAACTTCAACCACTTCTTCAGCATCCATCTTTGTGAAGGTAGCAACCTTAGTTTCAGATCCCAAACGCATCAATCGTACTCCTTGCGTAGCTCGACCGGTTTGTGAAACTGAATCGACGGTGAATCGAATCATAACCCCTTGATCTGTTGTTAGCATCACGTCCTCATCACCAGAAACAATTGAAATTCCCACTAATGATCCGTTTTTATCTGTGATATTAGCAGTTTTAATTCCTTTACCGCCACGACCCTTAACAGGATATTCTGATACTGAAGTTCGCTTACCATAACCATTTTCAGTAATTACTAGAACTTCATCGCCATCATGACGTACATCCGCTCCAACAACATAATCACCTTCACGTAAACGAATCCCACGAACTCCGGCCGCTGAACGACCCATTGAACGAACATTAGTTTCACTAAATGAAACTGAATATCCATCATGAGTTCCAATAAAGATCTCTTGTTCGCCGTCACTAGTTAAGACTGCAATCAATTCATCCTCATCATGGAGAGTTAAGGCTTTCAAACCATTTGTACGGATATTACCGAATTCTGATACTGAAGTTCGCTTAACCACACCTTGTTGAGTCACAAAGAAGAGATAATCATTTGATTCAGCGGTGTCACCTCGGACATTAATGATCTTGGTAACTTGCTCATTATAATCTAATTTACCTAACAAATTAATAACTGGAATTCCTTTGGCTGTCCGACCATACTCAGGAATTTCATATCCCTTCATTCGGTAAACCTTACCTAAGCTTGTAAAGAAGAGAAGCGTATCGTGAGTTGAAGTCCCAATTAATTGGTCAATATAATCATCATCGTTCAGACCCATTCCTTGAACTCCACGACCACCTCGATTTTGTGCTCTAAATTCAGAAGTTGGGACTCGCTTAATGTAGCCACCATTCGTAAGAGTTACCACGATTTCTTCTTCTTCAATTAGATCTTCATCTTCAAGGTTTGTAACATCCCCAATTTGTAACTCCGTTCGACGGGCATCACCATGCTTAGCTTGAATTTCAAGTAATTCTTCATAGATAATTTGATCCAACCGAGATTGATTAGCCAAAATATCCTTCAAATCAGCAATTTGAGTCATCAAAGCTTGATATTCGCCTTCAATCTTATCGCGTTCTAAGCCAGTCAATCGAACCAAACGCATATCTAAGATTGCTTGTGACTGCTTATCAGAAAGTGAATATTCATTGATCAAACGATCTTTAGCAATTTCTGCTGTCTTTGAATTGCGAATAATTGAAATAATAGCATCAATATGATCAAGTGCAATCCGCAAACCTTCTAAGATATGCGCACGCGCTTCAGCTTTCTTCAATTCAAATTTTGTTCGACGACGAATAACATTTTGTTGATGCTCCAAGTATGAAACTAAAATTTCTTTTATGCCCATCAACTTTGGCTCACCATTTTTAACCGCCAACATATGGAAATTATAAGTGGTTTGCAAAAGGGTATTCTTGTACAAATTGTTTAAGACTACTGAAGCTGAAGCATCTCGACGAACATCAATTGCAATCCGATAACCTTCACGATCAGATTCATCGTTCGCTCCAGAAATACCTTCAACTCGCTTGTCCCGTGCTAATTCAACAATTCGTTGAATCAAACGAGCCTTGTTAACCATATAAGGCAACTCAGTCACTACAATTTTTTCACGTCCACTCTTATCTGTCTCAATTTCCACCTTAGCTCGAACGGTTACTTTACCTTCACCAGTTTCATAAGCTCGACGAATTCCAGCCTTTCCCATTACGATTGCCCCAGTTGGGAAATCAGGACCAGGAATTGCTTCCATCAATTCAGTTGTTGTAATCTCTGGATTATTCATCAACATGTGAAGTCCATTAATTACTTCACCCAAATTATGTGGTGGAATATTGGTAGTCATTCCAACTGCGATTCCAGTCACTCCATTAACCAATAAATTAGGGAAACGTGCTGGTAAAACAGTTGGTTCACGATCAGTTCCATCATAGTTATCTACAAAATCAATCGTATCTTTATTGATATCACGTAACATTTCAACTGCAATTTTTGACAACCGAGCCTCGGTATATCGCATAGCGGCAGCTGGGTCTCCATCAATTGATCCAAAATTTCCATGCCCATCAACTAACATATTTCGATAGCTAAAATCTTGAGCCATTCGAACCATTGCTTCATAAATTGCTGAATCACCGTGTGGATGATATTTACCCATAACATCCCCAACAATACGAGCTGACTTTTTATGTTGTTTATCCGGGGTCACCCCTAATTCATGCATTCCATATAGAATACGACGATGAACGGGTTTCAATCCATCTCGTACGTCAGGCAATGCTCGCGCCACAATAACTGACATGGCATAATTCAAAAATGAATTCTTCATTTGCGCGCTTAATGGGGCATTACTAATCCGCCCGTCATTTTGTGCTATTTCTTCAGTCATTTTTAACTCCCTTCAATCAATAATTTAAATTAAACATCCAACTCGGCATAACGCGCATTTTGTTCAATAAATTCACGTCGAGGCTCAACCTTATCACCCATCAACATACTAAATACTTGATCAGCTTCTTCGGCATCATCTAATTCAACTCGCAGCATCCGACGTTGAGTAGGATCCATGGTTGTTTCCCAAAGTTGTTCGGCATCCATTTCACCAAGTCCCTTATAACGTTGAACAACTGGCTTAGGGCTAGCTGGCAAAGTTGGTAACAGTTCATTTAATTCTTGATCAGTATCAAGGTATTTAACAAACTTACCTTGTCGAACCTGATACAAAGGTGGTTGTGCGATATAAACAAATCCGGCTTCTAGCAGCGGACGCATGTAGCGATAAATCAATGTTAATAACAAAGTTCTAATGTGAGCTCCATCAACATCGGCGTCAGTCATGATGATTAATTTATGATAATGAACTTTTTCAATATTAAATTCTTCACCGAAGCCAGTTCCCATCGCCGTAAACAATGAACGAATTTCTTCATTGGCTAAAATAGTTTTCATTTGAGCCTTTTCAACATTCAAAATTTTACCTCGAATTGGCAAAATAGCTTGAGTTAATCGTTCTCGACCTTGCTTAGCAGAACCACCGGCAGAGTCACCCTCAACAATAAATAATTCTGATATAGCTGGATCTTTAGAGGTATTATTTGCTAGCTTACCAGGTAAGTTTGAAATTTCTAATCCAGTTTTCTTTCGAGATTCTTCACGGGCCTTTTTGGCTGCCATTCGAGCTTTTTTAGCTGATTGACCCTTTTCAACGATTTGCTTAGCTATTACCGGATTCTCATACATAAAACGTTTAAATGTTTCATTAAACATTCGATAAACAGCAGTCCGAGCATCTGAACTACCCAATTTAGCTTTCGTTTGACCCTCAAATAATGGATCAGGATGCTTTACTGAAACAATTGCCGTCAAACCTTCTCTTAAATCATCAATTGTAAGTGTATCATCATCTTCTTTTAAGATGTTATTTTGACGAGCATAATCATTTATTACCCGCGTCATTGCTGTTTTAAATCCGGTCTCGTGCGTTCCACCTTCCCAAGTATTAATATTGTTAGCGAAAGAAAGCAACACATTTGATCGATAATCATCGGTATACTGCAAGGCAACTTCAACTTCAATATTATTTGAAGTTCCCTCAACATAAACTGGTTCTTCAAACAAAACAGTCTTATTTCGGTTCAAGTATTCAACATACTCTCTCAAACCACCTTCATAATAGAAAGTCTCAGTTTTATTTTCATCATTTCGTTTGTCAGTGAATGAAATGCGCAAGCCCTTATTCAAAAAGGCTAATTCACGAACTCGATCAATTAAAGTCTTAGCATTGAAGACTGTGGTCTCTTGGAAAATATCAGCATCCGGAACAAAGTGCACGATCGTTCCACGTTCAACTTCCAATCCTTCTGCTGAAATTTCAGTAATAGTCTGTACCGTTCGTCCACGTTCAAAGGCCATTTGATAACCTTTTCCATCACGAACTACTATAGCATCTAGGCGTGTTGAAAGAGCATTAACTACAGAAGCCCCAACTCCGTGTAATCCACCAGAAACCTTATAACCACCACCATCAAATTTTCCACCAGCATGTAGAACCGTAAAGACTGTCTCTAAGGCTGATTTCCCAGTTTTCTTTTGTAAATCAACTGGGATTCCTCGACCATTGTCAGTTACTGTAACCGAATTATCAGCTTCAATTGTAACAGTGACATGATCTGCAAAGCCAGCCATGGCCTCATCAATTCCATTATCAACAATTTCCCAAACTAAATGATGGAGTCCCTGACTAGAAGTTGTTCCAATATACATTCCAGGTCGCTTACGAACTGCTTCAAGACCCTCAAGCACTTCGATTTGACTAGCATCATAAGCTCCAGCCTCCGTGTGCATAACCCCCACTTCTTCTGAATTGATTGATGTTACTTGTTCTTCATCAGCCATTTAAAAAACTCCTCTCACATAGCTTGCAGCAACCTAATTCTTATTTTTATAAATTAGGCGCTTCATCGATTTCTGATTGTAATGTTAGTGTTCCGTATTCAACCTTAAAGACGCGTGGTGTTTTGATCAACTTTTGGGTTATATCACTTAATGACGGGGTCGTAATAAACGTTTGAACCCGATCTTGCATTGCCGTCAATAAATGCGTTTGTCGAGTTGAATCCAATTCAGACAAAACATCATCTAACAATAGAATTGGTTCTTCCCCCGTCTCTTCCTTCATAAGATCAATTTCCGCTAATTTAACAGCCAAAGCTGTTGTACGTTGTTGACCTTGTGAACCAAAAGTAGCCACATCATGACCATTAACCATAAATTGGAGATCATCCCGATGCGGTCCTAAGAGGGTTGTCCCCATTTGAATCTCACGTTTTTTTAATTTATTAAAGTGCTGTTTTAGGCCTTTTTGAATCATAGTTAGATCGGTTAAATCTGTAACATTTAATTGAGAAACGTACTCAATTTTTAAATGTTCTTGATCCTTTGTAATTGCCTCCTGAATTGGGGAAGCAGCATTATCGAGACGTTTAAGTAATTGCAACCGTCTCCAAATTAAATCACTCCCATATTCAATTAACTGTTCTGTCAGCACCTCTAAAAATAACTCATCTGAACTTTCATGATGACTTAATTGTTTTAAATATTGGTTTCGCTGTTTTAAAATTCCTCGATATTGATTAGCAATATAGAGATATTTAGGGCTCATCTGACTAAATTCACGGTCAATAAACTGCCGACGAATTTGTGGACTCCCTTTTACCAAATTTAAATCTTCTGGAGCAAATAAAATCACATTCATTTGCCCAATATAATTAGCAAGTTTGGCTTGATCTAAATGATTCATTCGGGCTTTTTTACCCTTGGGACTAAAAGCTAATGAAAGAGGTATTTTACCTGTTCTTCGCTCCACAACACCTTTAATTTTAGCCGTTTTTTGACTCCAACCAATTAATTCCTTATCGCTGTGTGCTCGATGAGATCGAGCTAATGCTAAAACATAAATCGCCTCTAATAAATTAGTTTTACCCTGAGCATTTGATCCTAAAAAAACATTTACCCCAGGCGAAAATTCGACTTCTAAGTTTTGATAATTTCTGAAATTATCAAGCTCTAATGATGATAATCGCATTATTCAAACTTAGGAGTTGCCCCTTCACCATTGATCACAAAACGGTCACCATTTGGTAATGCAACAACATCTCCGGGATATAATTTACGACCACGGCGCATATCAATCTCTTGGTTCACTAATACTTCATTTTCACGAAGATACCATTTTGCTTGGCCACCAGTGCCAATAGTACTCGTTTCTTTTAACAACTGCCCTAAAGTTATATAAGGGGTTGTGATTGACACTTCTTTTGCCAAATCAAGTCCTTTCTATCACGCGGATAATACGATAAAAATAATTTTTTATTTCCAAAATTAGTTACTTTTAATTATACCATTTTTTTATCTATTTGGCTTTAATAAGACCTCTATGGACTTTTACGCCATTTTGACAAAAAGAACCAAATTAAGCGTTTAACGCTCATTTCGGCTCTTCTTAATTTTTTATTTCGATAATTAAATCAATTAATAAGTACGAACAGGTGTTATTAATTGTATGAAATTCGTCGCATTATTAGTAGGAACAAGTGTAAATGGGTCTAAAGCGGTCTTAAACCCGATCTGAATTTCTTCATCCCCAAATGATTTCAAAGCGTCTCGCATATAATCGGGATTAAATGAAATTGTAAGGTCTTCTCCAGCTGTTTCAGCCGCAAAAATTTCTTCTTCAATTTTTCCAACTTCAGGAGAATTTGATGAAATAATTGAATGTTCACCAGAAATATCAAATTGAATTACATTTGAACGCCCTTCATGTGACAGCAATGCTGCCCGATCAATAGTTTGCAACAATTCACGCGCATTAATTGTCAAAGTCGTCTTTTTTTCTGTTGGAATTAAACGTGAAGCATCAGGATAATTTCCTTCTAAGAGACGTGAATAAAAGAGCGTATTTGGTCCAAGTTGGAAAATAACTTGATTTGCAGCAACGCGAATTTCAACAGTTTCGACTTCTTCAAGCATTCCTTGAAGTTGTAACAAAGAAGGCCCTGGGATAATAATATCAGCGTTCACTTCTTCATTTTCAAATGGGACTGTGCGTTGTGCTAAACGATGGCGATCAGTTGCAACTGCAGTTAAATTACCACCACCCAAAATAAAATGAACTCCAGTTAAAATTGGTTGACTTAATTGTTTTGAAACTGCAATAACTGTTTGACGAATAACTTCAATCAAAGTTTCAGCAGGTAATGTTAATTGATTCTTAATATCAACTTCTGGAAGATGAGGATAACTATTGACATCTTGACCATGGATATCATATTCAGCTGAGCCAGAACTAATTTTAGCTTGAAAACCGTCAATATTAGCTAATTTTATTTCTTCTCCGGGCATTCTTTTCACAATATTTGTGAAAAAAGTAGCTGGTAATGTAATTCCACTAATTGAATCAATTTTTAATTGAGCTTGATCATCATTTTTGGGAATCGTGGTTTCAATTGATATATCTGTATCTGAACCCGTCAAAGTCAATCCTTCTTCGGTTAAAACTAATTTAATGTTGGCAAGAATGGGCATTGCAGTTCTAGCTGAAATAGCTCGATTTACATTATTTAGGGCTTTAATTAAAATTTGGCGGTTAATTGAAAATTGCATAACGTAAAAACTCCTTTTGTGGGATTAATATGGGTAAGGCGCTGTTATTTTTAATGATTAATTAATATTAATTAGAGGTAGTAGTAGTAGTAGGCCCTGTGGAAACTGTGTAAAAGTATAATAACTAAAGTAATATCTAGAGTTAAAGCATGTTTAAAAATCTGTGGATAAATTAATAATAACTTTTTAGTTTTCCACAGGCTAGTGTTGAACTAAGGCTCTAATTTTTTGTACTTGTTGTTCCAGTTTAGCATCATCTAGCATATTTTCTTCAATTTTATTAGTTGAATGCATAACAGTTGTATGATCTTTACCACCAAAGGCTCGGCCAATGGCTGGTAATGATTCTTGGGTAATCTCGCGAGAAAGATACATAGCAATTTGACGAGGAATAACAATTTCTTTCACACGACTTTTTCCAGTTAAATCGCTGATATTTAAATCAAAGTAATAGGCAACCGCTTCTTGAATTAATGGGATTGTTATTATGTTTGAACGTTCAAAATTAAGATCTTTCAAAATTTCACGGATGGCGTCAACTGTTACTTCAGAATTACTAATTTTAATTTTAGCAACTACTTTTTTGAAAACACCTTCTAAATCACGGACGTTGGTGTTAACGGCATTGGCAATCTCAGAAAGAACATCATATGAAATTTCAATACTAGATTCTTCAGCTTTATTTTTTAGAATTGCAATTTTTGTCTCTGGATCTGGTTGTGTCAAATTGGCTGAATATCCCATCGCAAAGCGTGAAACAAGACGTTCTTCGATTCCTTTAATGTCTTTTGGTAATTTGTCAGATGTCAAAACGATCTGGTGACCATCACGTGTAATGGCATTAAAAGTATTGAAAAATTCTTCTTGAACGTTTTCTTTATCAGCCAATAATTGAATATCGTCAACAAGTAGTAGGTCGACATTACGATATTCTTTTTTGAATTCGTTGGTTTTATTAAATCGTAAAGCGTCGGTCCAATCATTCATAAAATCATCTGTTGTAATGAATTTAACGCTTGCTTTAGGGTTTCTTATTAGAAGATCATTTCCAATTGCTTGCATTAAATGAGTTTTGCCTAGACCAGAATTTCCATATAAAAGAAGGGGATTCCACTCTTGACCAGGGTGTTCAGCAACTGCTTCAGCAACGGATTTAGCTTCACGATTGGGCGTTGAAGCAATAAAACTATCAAATCGATATTTAGGGTTTAGCCGTGATTCAGTTGAATTTAACCCTATATTATCAGAAAGATTTAGATCAAGTTGTTCGGCTGTAGTGGATTGGGTGGGGACTATTTTTTCAGCTGTGACTTCAATGTAGCTGACAACCGGTAAAATTAAGGTTGGATTGCCAAGTAAGTCCACGGTGACTTGGATTGAAGCACTGAGGAATTGATTATAATATTGACCATTTGGTTTCCATTCATTTGCGACGTTTTTGTGTGTCGTTGAAAGGTATAGCTGGTCGGAGTTATTGGGAGTTTGAATTAATCGAATCGGCGTCAGACCCTCAACAAAATTATCAAAAGACATCCCCGGGCCGATACTTTTTCGTAGTTCAGTTTTAATCGCATCCCAGAGTTGAGTGTGGTCCATTATGTGCTCCTCCTTAGTATAAGTATTAAGTATTTTTAAAAATTCATCTTTTAAATAAAAAATGCGAAATAATCGAAATCGTTTCGCTCAAAACATATGTTATTGTAGCAGGATTTAGCGTAGTTTTCCACAGGTTAAAATTGTGCGAAATAAAAATTTTGACGAATAAAATAACACATTGAGATATTAACAGTTTGTTGAAAAAGTTATCCAAGAATACACAGGGTTGTTTAAAAAAATACTCACAAAAAGTTACATGATGTGAAAAAAGTATAAAAATAAAGTGTTATACAGAGCCATTTGTGTAAAAGCTATGTGGGCATGGCAGGTTATCAACAGAGTTTTCCACATTTCCACAGGAACAATAGGAACACCTGTAAACACCCTGTTAATATTGTGGAAAAACTGTGGATTTTGTGGAAAACTACATAACTCTCTGTGATTTTTATTTTTTTATGAACATAACGGAAAGTTACATTTTGGATAACTATATTTTTCAATTAAATTAATTTAAATTACAACGAAGGTTTTGAGCTTGCCTTACTTTTATAGAAATGGTATTATAATCCTTGAATTGTTTTTGATATTGAAAAAAGCAGAAAAAATCTAACTACGAATGGGAGGTGTAATCACATGAAGCGCACATATCAACCAAAGAAGCGTCACCGCGAACGCGTGCACGGCTTCCGCAAGCGCATGAGCACAAGTAACGGGCGCAAAGTGCTTGCACGTCGCCGCCAAAAGGGCCGCAAGGTATTGTCAGCCTAATTCGGCAGCGCCTTTATTAGGAAACTGATAATAACTAACACGGGTGATTCCGGCTATTTGGCTGGGATCACCCGTGTTTTTTTATTTAAAAAAAGAAAAAATTTATTTGGATCGATGAAACACCAATTCGATCGAGAAATTAAATCATTTTGAAATTAAGGAGAACAACATGCGCAAGAGTTTTCGCGTTAAAACAGAAAAGGACTTTCAAGCCGTCTTTGAACAGCATAATTCAGTTGCTAATAAGATGTTTATTGTCTATGTTATGGAAAAGCCAGCTCAAAAACATTTGCGACTAGGAATTTCGATTTCAAAAAAAGTTGGTTTACGTGGTCATGAAAGAGTTTGGGTTAAACGCCGAATTCGTCAAAGTGTTTTGGAATTAAAACCCCAATTAAAAACTGATGTTGATATCTTAGTGATTGCTCGACCATCTGCGCATGATCAACCAATGGATGTAATTAAGCATAATATTGTCCATGTGTTTAAATTAGCAGATCTATTTACAGAAGTGCCTGTTGCTGAAACCGATACTAAAGATTAATAATGGAGAACAAGATGAATTTGTCAAAAATCAAATCTTTTTTAATGAATTATAAAAAGTCAGTACTTGCAGCATTAGTTGCCCTTATCATTATGGTAATAGCTGCATTGATGTACCAAGGTCCAGCAATTGGTCATGGATTCTGGAAGGGTACCATTATTGGTAACTTTGCTCGTTCAATTATGGGTGTATCAAGTTGGTTTGGAAATAGTTATGGATTTGGAATTATTATTTTTACATTATTAATTCGAATCTTGATTTTACCTTTGATGGTACACCAAACTAGTTCAATGGTTAAGATGCAAGAAATTGCACCAGCCATTAAGAAGTTACAAGAAAAGTACCCTAATAAACGTGATACGGATCAAATGCAGAAAATGCAAGCGGAAACCACAGCTTTGTACAAAGAAGCGGGTGTTAGTCCCTTTACTTCATTAATCCCATTAATTGTTCAAATGCCAATTTTGATTGCATTGTATCAAGCTATTTTCAATACAAAAGAATTACAAACTGGAACCTTCTTATGGGTCCAATTGGGACAACATGATCCAACTTATATTATTCCTTTGTTGGCAGCCGTATTTACCTTTGTATCATCATATTTGGTGATGTTGGGTCAGCCTGAGAGAAATTCAATGACATCGACAATGACATATGCCATGCCAGTTATGATTTTCTTATTTGCGATTAACGTTCCATCAGCTTTGTCTCTTTATTGGGTTGTTTCAAATGCATTCCAAGCGATCCAAACTTGGACAATTCAAAATCCATTCAAGATTCGTCGCGAACGTGAAGCTAAGAAGAAAGCTATTAAGGACCGCGAACGAGCAATTAATAAAGCTAAGCGGTCAAAGAAACGCAACTAATTCATGCTTAAGTAATATTGATGCTTTTGCTAATTTTAATAAAAAACGCATCGTTTTAGGATTAATTCCTAAACGATGCGTTTTTTTGATTTATTTGGTATCAAAGAAATGTAAATATTGTTGGTTAATTGCATCTTTTGGTTCAGCCTTGGTCCAGAAACCAACTTTAACGACTCCAAACATTTTATCTTTGGGAACAAATCCCCAATAACGAGAATCATTTGAAACTGAACGATGGTCACCTAGAACAAAATATTTTCCTTTTGGAACAGTAATTGTTTGACTATCTTTAACCCAGTTCATATGTTGACCTAATTCAGATAAATTATCCCAATTTCCTACATTGTTTACACTATTTGTTGCTTCACGTTCAGATTTGGGAAGGTAAGATTGATCAACTTTTTTATCATTAACATAGAGATTACCATCTTTAGCAGAAACCGTGTCTCCAGGTAATCCAACAACACGTTTAACATAATCAAGTTTATTTTGGACAGCTGGATCAACGCCTTGAGCATTGAAAACTACGACACTACCACGTTTAATTTCTGATGGGCGTAAAACTAGGACCCGTTCATTATTAACTAAGTTAGGTTCCATTGAAGTCCCATCAACACGAACAATCGTAAACCAAAATTGCCGGATGATTAAGGCCAATGCCAAACCGATTAAAATTGGTAAAACCCATGATGTTATAATCGATTTAAAAGTTTTCATGAATAAACTCCCCATTTCTTAACTGTTTTTTGTTATTGTAGCACAATTTATGGGCTTGATAGAACTAAGCAATCAGATAGGCTAGTAAATATTATAAATAATTAATAAAAAGAAAGTTTAAAAGCTCGAATTATTATTTCGACGGTCTAAGATTTGATATCCACCGAGCATGATAGCAAAGAAAACAAAAGTTAGTATCACTGATAATGTAGTTGAAGGATTAATAATTAAAATTATTATAATAAATATGTAAAAAATAATCGTGAGGTAGTCTGTATATGGAAACCAAGGCATCTTGAAAGAATTTAATTGAGCGTTTGTCTTACGATATTTCAAATGAGTGATTAAAATAAGTATCCAAACAAAGATGAATGAAGTATTAGCAACACCAGTAATCAAATTAAAAGCCTGACTGGGGAAAAAATAATTAAGTAAAACGACAATTAGGAAAACAATGGCTGAAGCAAGCATTCCGGTAATCGGTACATTGTTTTTTGATAAGTGTGCTAAAGAATGAGGGGCTAAACGATTTTTTGCTAATACATAGAGAGTTCGTGATGTTGAAAAAATGGCTGAATTAGCGGCTGATAGTGCGGCGGTTAAAACGACAAAATTAATAATTCCAGCAGCAAAATTAATCCCAGAGCTGGCAAAAACTTGCACAAATGGGGATTGAGTTGTTGTAATTTGATTCCATGGAAAAATTGCCATGATAATAGTAATGGCACCGATATAGAAAAGTGCAATTCTAATAGGGACAGCATTAATCGCACGAGGAATATCAATTTTAGGATTTTTTGTTTCACCAGCGGTTAAACCAATCATTTCAATTCCGGTAAAAGAGAAGATAACCATTGGGAAAGCTAGAATAAAACCTTTAAGGCCTTTTGGGAAGAAACCACCATGGCTAATTAAATTTTGAAAAGAAGCCACATTATGACCTTGATGAAAACCAGTCATAATCATGATTAAACCACTTGCAATCAAAGCTAAAATTGCAATGATTTTAATTGATGCAAATAGAGCCTCCATTTCACCGAATAGTTTGACGGTGGTTAAATTGAGTGCCACTAAGACTAAGACTACAATAAGTGGCGTTAACCATTGCGGGACATTGGGTAGCCAGTAACGTATATAAATACCAGTGGCGGTAAGGTCGGCCATAGCTAAGCTAGCCCAAGCTAACCAATAGGCCCAACCAATAGCAAATTCCCATTTTGTTCCAAGATATATTTTTGCAAAATCAATAAATGAACGAATTTTTAAATTTGATAAAAGAAGTTCACCGACGGCACGCATCATTAAAAAGGCAAAAATTCCGGTAACTAGGTAAGCTAGAATTAGGGCCGGTCCAGCTGAATGGATTGCAGTTCCTGATCCTAAAAAAAGGCCTGTCCCAATTGACCCACCTAGAGCGATCATTTGGACATGACGAGCTGAAAGTGCTCGGGTTAATTCACGTTGTTCAGACATATTTACTCCTTTTTCATATGAAACAAAGGGGCATAAAAAAAACCCTTTGCCAAAAATATTTTTGACATAGGGACGTTATTGGATCAATCTTAAAAACGCGGTTCCACCCTATTTCTTAAATCAATAGACTTGATTTAAGCAACTTAATTGATTTACTTGTTACAATCTTACTCCATTATTTTCCTTAAATATCGGTATGTACTTGTTTACACCACCCACAAGTTCGCTAAAACAATACGCTGATATCTTTAATAATTTCTTCATAAGATTGATATTAATTAGATTATTATAGCGATCCTATTTAGAAGCGTCAAGTAATGCCGGGGGTGATTAAAATTATTGTTTGATTCCAGAAACTAATCGATCGAATTTTTGAACGTCTTCACTGGTTCCAATAACCGTTAAAACATCACCAATATTTAAGACATAATCGGCTTCGGGTGAAACTGATAGTTGATCATGGGCTTTAACTGCAATGACATTTAATCCATACTTAGATCGAATATCTAAATCAGCTAAGGATTGATTAATGAATGAAAAATTAGTGATTTTAATTTCCCCAATTGAATAATCATCGCTCAAAGAAATGTAATTCAATAAGTTAGGTGATACTAAGCGATTGGCTACTTGTTGAGCCATTTCATGTTCAGGCCGAACTACCTCATCAGCACCAACCTTATTAAGGACGCGGGCATGTAGATTATTTTCTGCTTTAGCAATAACATGCTTACATCCAATATCTTTTAAAATAATTGTTGCTAAAATTGAAGCTTGTTGATTATGACCAATGGCTACAATAACATGATCAAAAGAAGCTAAGTCTAATTCACGGAGAGATTCTTCATCCTGAGCATCAGCAATAACAGCATGCGTAGCTAATCCCATATAATTTTGAATCATTTCAGTATTATTATCGATTGCTAAGACTTCTTGACCATCGCTGATTAGTGATTCTAATAATGAACTACCAAAACGTCCCAGTCCGACCACTGCGTATGTCTCTGCCATTTTTGTTTATCTCCACCTTCTTGAATGTATTTATGCTTATTATACTGATTAATTTTTAAATTATAAAGAGAGGGTTATGTTTTAAACCTTATAAGTCGGATAAAGATCATTAAATAAGTCTAATTTAGGTTAAACGTAATCATTGTTTATTTTAAATTAATAAATTATTTTCAAGAAAAATGCGTATAAAGCATTTGGAGGAAAAATAACCGTTGATCGTTATTTTTAGCTTATTAATTTAATTCAAGTTGATTGAGAAGTTGTTGGTAATGAGAATAAATTAAACCAAAACGGGTATTATTTTTCCCGGTCCATGGCTTTGGCTTGCCACAAAAATGTAAAATAACCGTATTTTGAGCAACCCATTGCATATTGAAATTTTTGATATTACGTGTGAAATATATATTAGAGCGACGAGTATCATAATTCCATATTTCTTCACTAATTTCGAGTGTTACATGACTATAAAGATGATTCATTACATCTTGATCTGGAAGTAATAGATAGTCACCATATTTTTGAATGGTGCGATAAATATCATCTAATTTAACGACTTCACGAGCTTTAGCAACATCAATCAAAAGGACCCCAGAATTAAAATAATTGTTAGTTGTTTGTAAACGAATATTATTTATGCCTTTTGAAATATTAGTTAAACCTGCGTGGACCGAAGCAGCAAAAACATTTCCTTCTAGATCTAGTTCCCATAGCGGCTTGATGGAATTAATTACTAGGATATCAGGATCCAGATAAATGACACGTTTAACATTATCTGGTAACAAAATACCACAGGCAAGACGAAAATACATCTCTCGAGGATAACGTTCAACAGTTGGCGCGTTTGCAAAGAGTTGATCTGTAATTTTAATGGAATGTAGGTTGATATTTAATTTTTTAAGTAGTATTTCTAGTTCAATTAATTTTTGATCAGGAATCTTTTCGTGCAGGAGCCATAGATCAAAAAGTTGTTCTAAATTATTTTGATGTAATGAAAACAACATTACTTTTAGATGGGGTAGATAATTTTCATCAAGTGTTACGAGTAAATTAATGCTTTCAGGCATGAATAAGCTCCTTTAATATGAAAGATATATTTATTTTAAAATTAGGGATAGTAGTGTTGAGATAAATGTTTCATGTGAAACATTGTAAAGAATAAACATTATTTTAAATCATCAATTTGTCGGTTTAAATAATATATAAATTCTTCATGTAATGCAGATAAAAAGGGTGTGTGATTCCAAATGATAGTTCCAGTTGATGTAGTTTTTTCATCAAGGGGGATAAATTTTATTTCGGGGCTTTCAATTAATCCTTCAATGCCAATTAGCATAACATTAGAATTTAATTTAGGGTATAGAATAGCATTACCGATCAAATTAAAGGTCATTTTAATGTTTAGTTCATTGATCGTTTTATTAGTAAGTGCTCCTAGATAATCTTTCCAGATTGGATTTCTGGAAATAATTAATGGATATTGTAATAATTTATTAGTGGGCATACTAATTTGATTTGATTCTGGATGATCTAGATTCAAATAAGCTCCCCGCCTAATTTTTTGAGGTAAATCAATAAAATCATATTGACCTTTTACATTAAAATCGAGCGCAAATAGAAAATCAAGTAATCCATGATTTAATCTATCTAGTAAATCATTTAAACTTCCTGAGACTAGATTAATGGTAACGTTGGGATATACATTCTGCATGGTATTTATAGCCGCAATTATAATTGAAAACAACGGAGTCTCAGCGGCCCCAATAGTAATTTCTCCGGTAATGACATCATTACTCTTTATATTTAAAATTGTTTTTTCGGTTAAGTTTAAAATAGTTTCAGCTTGTTTAGCTAAATAAATTCCTTCATTAGTAAGACGTAAAGGCTTTTTTTCACGATCAAGTAATTTAACGCCTAAATCATTTTCTAGGACCTTAATTTGTTTTGAAAGCGCAGGTTGCGTTATATTTAATTTATTTGCTGCAGCAGTTATAGTACCTAAATTGGCTACTTCTAAAAAATATTTCAGGACTCTAATTTCCATAATTGATTATAACCTCTAGGAATAGTTTACTATAAAAACTAATCATTGGTAATGATTATATGAATGCGTTAGACTAAAAATAGAGCGAGGGAGGTTAGCTTTATGGCATTAACGCAACAACAGGTTGATAAATTTATGCAACTTGATGATTTACATGTTGCTCCGTATTATGAAGACGGTAAAACGACTGGTAAATTAACGTGGATTTGGTTTGTAGTGGCCGATGATAACCTTTATATTCGAGCTTGGAATGGAGAAAACTCCAGATGGTTTAAATCTGCACGTCAACAAAAAGAAGGTATTGTACAAATTGGCGGGGAAAAATATCAAGCTGAATTTGAATACATTGCAATAGAACAAAATAAAAAATTAATCCATAAAATCGATGAAGGTTATCGTTTAAAATATGCGGATAGTCGTTATCTTTTGCCAATGATTGCAAAAGGACCACAAAATGCAACTTTTCGCGTTAAGTTAGTGGATTAATTTAGATACAAAAAAGTTTATTTATTATAGATAATGAGCTAAATTAATTCTAATGAATAGAAAAAGTAATGGGGGAATAAAAATGAGTGAAAAAGTAACTGCGGGACATGATGCTTTAGGTGAATTTGCGCCTAAATTTGCCGAATTAAATGATGATGTTCTATTTGGTCAAGTATGGTCACGTGAAGAACAATTTGCTGGGCGAGATCGAAGTTTAATTACTATTACAGCTTTAATTTCAACGGGAGCCTTTGAACAATTGAGTTTCCATATGCAAAAAGGAAAAGCAAATGGAATTACAAAAGATGAAATTTCTGAAGTAATTACACAATTGGCATTTTATGTTGGATGGCCTAAAGCATGGTCAGCTTTTAAGGTTGCTCAAGAAGTTTATCAGGAGGAAAAATAAGATGATTAAAAATAATGAAATTAAAGATGGAACTATTTTTGAAGCTGGACAACCAAATCCGTATGGGGAATATTTTGTTGGGGACACATTTTTAACTAACTTAATTCAAGCTCCCACAGGGGACTTAGGTGTTGGTGTCGTTGCATTTGAACCAAGTTCACGAAATAATTGGCATATTCATCATGATGGATATCAAATTTTATTGGTAACGGCTGGTGAAGGTTGGTATCAAGAAGAAGGTAAGCCGGCAGTATCCTTGAAGAAGGGTGATCGAATTGTTACAGCTGATGGAATTAAGCATTGGCACGGTGCTAAAAAAGATAGCTGGTTTGAACATATTGCGATTACTACTGGAACACCAGAATGGCTGGAACCAGTTAGTGATGAAATTTATGATACATTAGTTTAGTTATTTAAATTAAGTCTTAATAAGATGATAATACCGTAAGCAGTTCAATGCTTACGGTTTTTTTCATATAAAAAGCATCAACATTGATGTCGATGCTTTCAAAATTAATTAATTCTTTTTACTTAATGATGCTTATTACAGCTAAAATCAAGTCCAATACGACTAAAGAGACGAGAAGACGTGAGGCAAAAGTGTCCATCTGCTTTTGACGAAATTTTTTATATTCTTGGGCCCATTTAGGGTCATTCTTATGTGCTTTATAAAATGCTTTAGTATGTTCTGCCATATAGTGATCCTCTTTATATAAATGTTCTTGCATAATTTTATCATTAATTAGAAATCAAGTTAGCCTCTCTGATGAATTTTATTGATACGTCTGGATTATTTTTTAAGTAGAAAATGTTAATTATAACTGACAAAAATATTATCTTATTGATTAGATGCTTATTATTTAGTTAAAGTCATAAATTGAAATAGATAAATCATCATATTTTTGAAAATAAAGACGGTGAGAAGTTAGATCAACCGCACTTTGATAAATCGTGTATGTATCAGAACGATTATGACTTTTTGGGACGTTAACACTGTCTAAAATATGCCATGTTTCAATAATATTTTCATCACGATTTTCAGGAGTAATTGCGTGTTCTTTTAAAATAGTGGCCCGAATAAAACGTGCGGAAGGATTAAATCCGCCAGGCATGGTATGTTTTCCATTAAAATCATCACTGGCTATGGCATTTAAATGAGTTGCAGGTTTTGAAAAATCCAAAAATTGATCTAATTTAGCTATTTCTCGTT
Organism: Weissella koreensis KACC 15510; assembly: GCF_000219805.1. Lineage (NCBI taxonomy): Bacteria > Bacillati > Bacillota > Bacilli > Lactobacillales > Lactobacillaceae > Weissella > Weissella koreensis. The sequence continues at coordinate 772,077 of NC_015759.1, read as the reverse complement.
GCAAATTGGGTGAATTTGTCACAACGCCAATTGGATTTTTGACAACTCTTAACTGAGCGCCTATTGTTTCAAGATTAATTAATTTTCCAGTTGGATCAGTTAAGGCGTAGTGAAGGTTTTGACCTAGAATAGCGTGATCTTTATCTATATCAGGAATGACTTGAATGTTCTTTATTTTATCTATAACATCATTTACTGATGTACAGTTACCTAAGATCCAAGTAACTACTTCAAAAGGAGCTAGAGAAATTCGGTCATTTTTAAAAATATTTGTATCATTATTAAATTGTTGATTAGAAGTTAACTTTTGGACAGCTAATCCGTGTTCATTAATGCCATCTGAAATATCAACATGAATATTAGGAATATCATGTCCAACGCCCATGACTTTAAATTTATTTATTAAAATTTTGCTAGTGTCAGTAGTACTAACCCATTGATATTTTTTGGGAATGGTTAAAACTTGGGGATTGAATGGATGCCAGTCCATTGTCCGAGCAAAGATTAAACTACCGTCTTTAGCCTGCATTTTGATACTAGTGCACATTTTAAATCCTCCCCATATCTTTATAATTAATATTATACTCATTGCTAACATAAAGATGGATTTAATTTTTTTGAATTGATATTAATGAAAAAAATTAAATATCTTTTGTATACGTAATAAATTAAATAACAAGGGAGACATAATATGAATAAAAAGGTGTTTTTAGTGGTTTTAGGTGTTTTTTTATTAAGTGGCGTAATATATACTTTTTTTCAGTTAAAAGAAGTGACAATTAGTAAGGATAATGAAAGTTCAACTAAAGTTTCTAAAATTGATAATAAATCAAGTCGTCAAAGAAATGAGTATAGAACAGGAGATTTAATCTTAGCTGTGAATCAACATAATTTAAAAAAAGTTAATTTAATTGTGAATACACCATATTATAAAATTGATGAATTAGATTCCAACCGAAATACCCCATTAAATTTAGCTGTTCATAATAATGATGTCCAAATTGCTAAAGTATTAATTAATAAAGGTGCTGATATTAACCTTCAAAATGATATGAAAGACAGTCCCTATTTATATGCTGGGGCTGAGGGAAGAACGGAAATTTTACGAGAGATGTTAAAAAATTCGCAACCAGATTTAAGTAAGCATAATCGTTATGGTGGCAATGCTTTAATTCCAGCAGCAGAAAAGGGACATATTGATAACGTTAAATTACTTTTAGATTATGGACAAGAAAATATAAATTATCAAAATAATTTTGGATATACTGCTTTAATTGAGGTTGTGGGGCTTCGAGAAAATAATCAAATATATCAAGATATTACACGCATATTATTACAGCATGGTGCAGACCAGTCAATTACGGATAATTCAGGGCGGACTGCAGCAGATTATGCAATGCAAAAAAACAGTATTGAGATTTTGAATATTTTAAATCAATTTCATTAAAAAATTATGACGAAATGAAAATATTTATTTTCATTTCGTTTTTTATTTACAATAAACAAAAAAGGATAAAAAGCCGGTTTGATAAGGATATATGATGTTTTATTAAAAAAGTATTGCTTGTGGATTTAAATAAGATTAAAAAATTTTAATTTATATGTTAAAATATAGGTAAATCTCGGATTAATTGATACTAAAAGCTTTCACATCTATAAATAAATGACTATACAACTAACGGATGTTCCTAACTTGGAGGTAAATAAATTATGAAAAAGACTCTCGAAAATTTAGTAGTAGGTGAAAATCGGATTACTAGAAAAAAACTATATAAATCTAAAAAAATGTGGGTAGCTTCTTTAATGATAGGAGCGATCATTGGATCTAGTGGGGCAGTAGGTCCAATTAATGATATTTTGGGCTTTAATAATAATATTAGTCATTCTATTGAGGCTGCAGTTGTCCATGGTGAATTGTTTTCTGATATTAATACAAGTAATAATAGCGGAACGAGTGCGCAAAGTGGGTTGGATCCCTCACAAGATAATAATGTTAATTTCACAATCAGCGGGGGAAGTGCCGTTGATGTTTCACTATTAGGTGATAATAAAAAATATGCGGTTTTGGGGATTCCTACTGAATTACAAGGGAAAGTTGTTGCCAATGGGCCAGCTCAAGTTACAACTAATATAACTGTCCCTCTGGATAAATTTGCTTTGTTAAAAACAAATTTGGATTTAATTCATACATTGGTAAATGAAGTTAATCGATTACAAGGATTGTATCCAGGAGTACATGCTGATTTGACTGGTGTTAATAATGCTTTAGATGCAGTTGAAACAGCTTTGAATTCCACAACGGGTAGTTATAATACCTCAATTCAAGATAATGGAACATATTTATCAGCTGATATTGGGACCGGTAGTAGTGAAATTATTGCTAATAATTTAGTAACTGCATTGAGTCAATTGGAGACGGCTGTTAATAATACGACATTTACTGGAGGACTTAGTTCCGGCTTGGCTAATACGGCCTTAGCTGTACCGAAGAAATTAGCAATAGATGCCTTAGAAGTTTCAAAGACTGGTTTGAAGTCTGGTGGTGATTTATTTAATCAAATAGCTAATATATCATTATTTGGATCCACTACTGTGGTGATGCCAGTAACAATTAAAACAGCTGATAATTTGGATAATGGTAAGGTGAATACTGAAAAGTTCGTTGGAACGATGGCTAATCCAAATTTTATCACGGTTGATCTTTTCACAAATAGTTCAGGATCAAGTAATGTCTTTATTGGAAAAGAACAAGTCGATGACTTAACAGCAGAAAAGCAAGATGCGATAGAAAAGATCACAGCGTTGCCAAACTTAGATGACGAAACAAAGCAAGGATATATCGATCAAGTTAATAGCGCCAAGACAGCGGATGAAATTACAGGGATCGTGGACGCAGCGACAGCTGCAGATAAGAAGATCTTGGATGACGCGAAAACAAATGCAGTAACAGAAATTAATGATATGAATAATCTTACTGCAGAAGAAAAGCAAGGATATGTTGATCAAGTAAATGGAGCTAAAACAGTAGGTGAAGTAAACGATATTCTAGAAAAGGCGCGAAATGCCGACCAAGAAGTCGATGACTTAACAGCAGAAAAGAAAGACGCGATAGAAAAGATTACGGCATTGCCAAACTTGGATGACGAGACAAAGCAAGGATATATCGATCAAGTTAATAGTGCCAAGACAGCCGATGAAATCACAAAGATCGTAGATGCAGCGAAAGCTGCAGATGAGAAGGCAGCGGCAGATAAGCTAGCTGACGACAAGAAGAATGCGATTGAAGAGATAAACGACTTGAATAATCTTGATAAGGACCAGAAGCAAGACTATATAGATCAAGTAAATGGGGCTAAGACAGCCGATGAAATCACAAAGATCGTAGATGCAGCGAAGGCTGCAGATGAGAAGGCAGCGGCAGATAAGCTAGCTGACGACAAGAAGAATGCGATTGAAGAGATAAACGACTTGAATAATCTTGATAAGGACCAGAAGCAAGACTATATAGATCAAGTAAATGGGGCTAAGACAGCCGATGAAATCACAAAGATCGTAGATGCAGCGAAGGCTGCAGATGAGAAGGCAGCGGCAGATAAGCTAGCTGACGACAAGAAGAATGCGATTGAAGAGATAAACGACTTGAATAATCTTGATAAGGACCAGAAGCAAGACTATATAGATCAAGTAAATGGGGCTAAGACAGCCGATGAAATCACAAAGATCGTAGATGCAGCGAAGGCTGCAGATGAGAAGGCAGCGGCAGATAAGCTAGCTGACGACAAGAAGAATGCGATTGAAGAGATAAACGACTTGAATAATCTTGATAAGGACCAGAAGCAAGACTATATAGATCAAGTAAATGGGGCTAAGACAGCCGATGAAATCACAAAGATCGTAGATGCAGCGAAGGCTGCAGATGAGAAGGCAGCGGCAGATAAGCTAGCTGACGACAAGAAGAATGCGATTGAAGAGATAAACGACTTGAATAATCTTGATAAGGACCAGAAGCAAGACTATATAGATCAAGTAAATGGGGCTAAGGCAGCCGATGAAATCACAAAGATCGTAGATGCAGCGAAGGCTGCAGATGAGAAGGCAGCGGCAGATAAGCTAGCTGACGACAAGAAGAATGCGATTGAAGAGATAAATGACTTGAATAATCTTGATAAGGACCAGAAGCAAGACTATACTAATCGAATTAATAACGCCAAAACGGGGGCAGATCTAGATAAAGTTATGCAAGGTGTAAACTTACCACAGACAGAAGCAAATAATAAGTTGACGATGGGTGTAGTAGTTTCAATTGTATTAACTAGTATGCTATCACTATTATATTTATTAGAAAAAAAGCGTAAATAATTAATAAAGTAGGACTATAAATTTATAGTCCTATTTTTTATTTAATTTTTTTCTGTATTGCTAATAGTACGAAATTCTAGCCAACCATATTTAGAAGCCCCATTTTCAATCAAAGTATCATCTGAATTAATTTGCCATAAATGATCGTCAGTTTGAATTTTTTTATTTTGACAGAATAGCTTTAATTTATTTAAACCTAGATTAATACCATCAGTAGTATTTTCTACTAAAATGCTAGCATATTGACCAGCTTCTTTTTCTATTAATGGCATCAAAACTTTATTATCATCATTAGATGATTCTTTGAGAATTAGAAATGAAGCATCCATGTATCCAGTGGGATTATCAAGCGATAGATTAGTTAATAATCCCAAATGTTTAGTATCCATAACTGTTAAATAATCAAGTTGCTTGTAGAATTCTGAAAATAGTTGGGCAACTTCTTCAGTACAGTCAACGGATTGACGAGAACATCAAAATACATGGGTGACTCTAGTAGCTATTAAGGGCTGATATAATTCATTCACATTAATTGAATTTTTAATGTTAATTCTATTACGAATAACTTTTTTAATGCGTAAAAGTTCGGTAATCTTATCGTCTATTTTTATTTGGGTATTTAATAATTGAGAGGTGGTAGATGCTGGTGAATCTGACCTAATTAATTTTATTTCATCAAGAGATATGTTTAAACTACGAAGTCCTAAAATAAATAAAAGATCATATAGTTGATTATAATCATAATAACGGTATCCAGCGTTGCTAATTTGTGCAGGTTTGAAAATATTGATTTGGTCATAAAAAATGAGGGTGCGGCGGGTAGTGTTAGCTAATTTGGCCATTTCACTGATTTTTAACATATTAATAAAGTCCTCTCATTTGACTGTAACCATACGTTACAGAATATCATTTAGTATATAACGATTTTATCTAAAGGAGGTATTTTATTCATGCAACAAGGGTCGCTTTTTGCTAATCAATTTGAAAATATGCCTTTGGCCAATAGAGTTCGCCCACGTAACCTGGACGATTTTGTGGGTCAAGGTCATTTGTTAGGGCCTGATAAAATTTTACGTGAAATCATCGAAAATGATCAGGTTTCATCAATGATATTCTGGGGCCCACCAGGAGTTGGAAAAACAACATTAGCTGAAATTATAGCTCTAAAAACACAATCTAATTTTTTGAGATTTAGTGCAGTAGATAGTAGCATTAGCAATATTAAAAAGATTATGAAACAGGCTGAATTAGATCGAGAAATAGGACAAAAAACCATGATTTTTGTGGATGAAATTCATAGATTCAATAAGGCTCAGCAAGATGCTTTTCTACCATATGTTGAACGTGGTAGCATTACCTTAATTGGAGCAACAACGGAAAATCCATCTTTTGAAATCAATTCAGCCTTACTATCACGTTGTAAAGTATTTATTCTGAAAGAGTTACAACAAGAGGATATTGTAGTACTAATTAAAAATGCAGTTGTTAACCCCAATGGTTATGGGGAACAGGTAATTAAAATTGGCGAAGATGAAATGAGAACAATTGCTAATTTTTCTGATGGTGATGCTAGGATGGCCTTAAATACGTTAGAGATGGCAGTGCTGAATGGTGATAAAAATGAAAACGTTATTACTATTAGCATGGACAATTTAAGCCAATTAATTACTAAAAAGTTTGTACTTTATGATAAAAATGGGGAAGAACATTATAATATTATTTCAGCCCTACATAAATCAATGCGTAATAGTGATGTTGATGCTGCAATATACTGGTTATCAAGAATGCTTGAAGGTGGTGAGGATCCAATCTATATCGCGAGGCGCTTATTGATATTTGCAAGCGAAGACATTGGTTTAGCAGATACTAATGCGTTGAACATTGCTGTAAATGTTTTTCAAGCTTGTCAATTTATTGGGATGCCAGAGTGTGATGTTCATTTAGTTGAAGCAGTTACTTATTTATCATTGGCACCAAAGTCAAATGCAGTTTATAAGGCCCGTTTATCCGCAGCAAAAGATGTTAAACAAACTAAAAACGAACCAGTTCCAGTACAAATCAGAAATGCGCCAACTAAATTTATGAAGGATTTAGGATATTGTAAAGGTTACGAATTAGCACACTATGCTAAAGATAAATTAACAACTATGAAAACTATGCCAGATTCTTTAGAAGGTCATGAATACTATATTCCTACAAATAAGGGAAGAGAAGGACGTTTTAAAGATAGATTAATTCAAATAAAAGACTGGCATAACCAACACGATAAATAAAAGTCATATTAAAAGAATAATATTTATCTAATATCAAATCTTATACATCTTTTAACAAGCGTTTAAGCATGTTTATAGGTGTATTTTTAAACGGTTAAATGAAATAATATAAATTATGAGGCATTAAAAATTGACGATTTAGAGAGTCTGATTTATAATTGAACGAACATTCCAGAAAGAGGACATGATGAGTCGAGTAAAAGAATTTAATCAAGATGATGTGCTAACAAAAGCTATGAACTTATTCTGGGAGCAAGGTTATACTAATACATCGATGCAAGAATTAGTAGATGTGATGCAGATTAATCGAGGAAGTATCTATACTACATTTGGTGATAAACACAGTCTTTTCTTGCGTGTCTTGGAGTATTATCACCAATATCTAGAAGAACAATTTATTGATGTGGTAACTGATTCAAAGGATCTAAGAACTAAATTAAATGAAGTGTTTTCATTTTTTCTAAAAACCCATGATGAACAACAACCAAAAGGATGTTTAATCGTTAATTCAGCAACTGAGTTAGCACAGGTTGATCCAGATGTTAATGCAATTATTAATGATTATATGCAACAAGAGACAAACTTAATATTGAAAATTTTAAAAAAGGCTACTTATGAATTAATGCCATCTATTTCACTTGAAACATTAGCTAATCGATTGCAATTAGCATTAATCGGAATTCGCGTATCAATCAAATTAGACACAAAATCAGAAATATTAACTAAGATCGTTGAAGATATTATTGATACATTGCCATGGAAAACTATAGAGGATTAAATATGAAAGCGGCACAAATAAAGAAAAATAGTTCAGAAATAAAAATTGAAATTAATGAAATTGATCGCCCTAGCTTACAACCAGATGAGGTTATGATCGCTCCTTTATATGCAGCAGTTAATCCTTTGGATATCATGAATATTAATGGTAGTGTAAAGTTAATTCAAAATTATCGGATGCCTTTAACGCTTGGGAATGAAGTTGTCGGAAAAATCGTTGAAGTAGGATCTGAAGTTAAAAATTTTGCGATTGGGGATCAAGTTTATAGTCGTTTACCACTAAATAAAATTGGGGCATTTAGTGAATATGTTTCTATTACTGAAGATGCAATTTGGCATACGCCAAGTAATCTGTCAGCGAAACAGGCGGTAGCGTTTCCACTAACAGGATTGACAGCATATCAAGCCTTGAATGAGGAGCTGAAAGTTGAATCAGGAAAAACTATTTTTATTCCAGGAGGCTCAGGTAGTTTTGGTCAAATTGCAGTTCCTTTAGCAAAATCAATGGGATTAAAAGTAATAGTGTCAGGGAATGAAGCAGCTCGTAATCACATTATGAATTTAGGAGCTGATCAGTATTTAGATTTTAGGAAGGAAAACTATTGGGAAATACTTTCTGAAATTGATTACGTTATTGATACTTTGGGTGTTAAAGAAATTGAACGTGAAATGAAAATTATGAAAAAAGGTGGAAAGATATTAAGCCTGGTTGGAGGACCTAATAAAAAGTTTGCTGTGGAACATGATCTTTCTAAATGGAAGCAAATATTATTTAGTTTGGTGGGATCTAAGCTTGATAAATTAGCTAAGCAGTATGGAGTGGAATATCGTTTTATTTTTGTTCGCTCTAGTGGTCAACAATTAAAGACAATTACAAAAATTATAGAAGATCGTCAAATTGTACCTGCAATTGATGAACGGGTCTTTTCGTTAGATCAAGCACAAGAAGCTCTTCAATTAGTAGCTGCCGGTGGGACTTCTGGTAAAGTTGTCATAAGTTTTGATAAATAAATATCTAATAACTAAAAAAACGTTAACCCTTAATTATTTAAAGATTAACGTTTTTTTATTTTGATATAAATAACTGAATTATTCACCAGTAATTTCGATAAAAATGTTATTTGGCATTGATTGTTTTAGATCAATCAAATCATCAGTATTTGATAGAACCACCGTTAATTCAGTACTAATTTGTTTGTGCTCCAATTTGATTGCATCAATAACTGGGTTGAATTTATTTGATCTAATTTGGCTTAGATATTCATTGACCTGTTCATCATCGATAGAGCTGGTCATACGAACATGGTAGATAGTATGAAGATTAAAATCTTTAAATTTATATAAAATCAATTGCAAGATAATAATAATAACAGTACCACTAATTGCTAAGATATACATATCTGCACCAACAGCCATTCCAATTCCAGAAGTAACCCAGACACCAGCGGCTGTAGTCAAACCAGAGACACTGAGAAACTTATCACCTTTAACAATGATTAGTCCAGCCCCTAAAAATCCAATTCCACTAACAACTTGAGCAGCAATTCGTGATGGGTCTAAAGCGATGTTATTTAGATTTAAAAGATCCATAAATCCATATTTTGAAATAATCATCACTAAAGCGCCGCCCAAGGAAACTAGAGCGTGGGTTCTAACCCCAGCTGATTTAAAGCGAGTTTGACGCTCTAAGCCAATAGCTATACCTAAAACGACAGATAATAATAGTTTAATGATAAAATTAAATTCCATAAAACACTCCTTTTTTATATTAAAAATAAGTATAGCAGTAATTTTTAATAAATAGAAAATAAAGCTTTTAATGTTTCACGTGAATCATTAAATTTTTTTTCAGGATGATTTTTTAAATTAATACAAAATTTTATATTTGATATAAAAGTAAGATATGAGTAATCATAACTTTAATAATATTTGGTTGATTAACTTAATTTGATGTTTTAAATTACTTGGAATATAGTTAAAATATATTGTAATTAAAAATGCCCATCAATTTTAAATTGATGAGCATTAAAGGTTAATTGAATTACTTCATTTGTCGCCAGTTGGTAATGTTATCACGCCAGATATAGTCAAAATTAGCGGCAATATCCATGGCAGTTTTAGGCTTGTTACCTGTTAAGAATTCGATATCATTAGATTCGACATTAAACAAACCATCACCAACAGCTTGATCGTTATCTACAACATCATTAGCGCTGAATGGAGCAGGAGATTTTGAAAAGTCACCACTCATGTCATGAGGAATATTTAATTTCTCAAGATATGAATAATATTCTTCTTGGGTTGCGGGAACATATTCAAGATCTACACCAGAGCGTTTAGCGATGATTTCGCAAAGCTCACGAACTGAAATTGCTTGTGAACCAACGATGTTAAATACTTTACGGTCTCCACCTTTACCAAGAAGAGCAGCGGCAGCGGCAGCGGCACAATCATCCTTATGAACTAGGGTTGCTTTACCTTCACCGGCAGTTGTAACCCAACGTCCATCAGACATAAATGCAAGCATGGCGCGCATTGTCATGAATGTTTCAAGATAGAGATTGTTTCGAAGGGCGGCATATTGAATCCCAGTAGATTCAAGGTATTCTTCAGTAGCAGTATGGTCTGGAGTTACAAAGACATGTTCATAAGCTGGATCCGTAGCTCCAACGAATGAAGTATATGTGATATGTTGAACGCCATTTTCAATTGCTGCATCAATTGCATTTTTGTGTTGTTGAACACGCTTACCAACATCTAATCCAGAGATTAAGAAGAGTCGATCTCCATCAGCAAAAGCTTTTACTAATGATTCTTTATCATTATAATCAGCTTCAACAACGCGAACACCAGCATCTTGCCAACGTTTTAATTTATCAGCAGGAAGACGGTTCATGTCATAACAAGTGAAAGTAAGTTGATCACCACTAACGTTTTTCAACATAATTTCGGCAACACGACCTGCTAATTTTCCATCGGCACCAGTAACGATATAACGCATAATAATAACCTCTTTTATTTTTAATTTATAAGTTAATAATATCACAATGAACTCGATTTAATAAATTACTCCTTGTTATAACCTATAACTGATTGGAATGACGAATATGAATTTTACACAAATCAATGTATTTATCAATGTGGCAGAAACCCTGAATTTCTCAGAAACAGCGCAAAAAATGCATATGACCCAACCATCTATTACTAAAAATATTCAGCAACTAGAATTAGAATTGACTAAAAAATTATTTAACAGAAACAAAGGAATAGTCTCACTAACGGCAGAAGGTGAATTTTTTTATCACAATATTAGTGATATTATGTTGCGAATTGAGCAAACAGTCACGCAAGTTAAGCAACAGGATTTTTTTGATAATATTACTTTGGGATATACAAATACTCCGTTCGAAAAAATGTTTTTGCCAAAACTACTAAAAAGGATGGCCACCGATTTAGATAATGTTAATCTGGCTCTTCATAATTTTAATTTAAATAGTAGTGTGGATGCTTTATTAAGCAAGCGTTTCGATTTACTGTTAACAACGGATGATAATGTTGGAATCAATAAAAATATTGCTTTTGAACCGATTTTAGAATCAAATTTCAAAGTATTATTACCGGTAACTGATCGTCTGGCAAAAAGGTCGGTTTTAACAATTGATGATTTGATAAATAGTGATATTATTTATTTCAATCCTCGTCAATCCCCACCAGCAATTGATCAGGTACAAATGACATTGAAAGACTTAGGTCCAAAACGTAAATTCAATGTAGCTGAGACGGCAAATACCTTAGTCACAATGGTTAAAGGTCAACAAGGAATTGGGATTCTTCCAGGTTTTGTAATTGATCAAAATGATCTTGAAATTGCTAGCGTTCCACTTGAGAGTGAAGTGAAAATAACCTATGGTCTTGCTTATTTGAAGTCTGATGATCGATTATTTCTTCATGATTTAATTCATTTAATGAAAGAAGTTATTTTAAATGAACATGATTAATCGAAATTAAAGCTAGCTAAACATTAGTTAGATTTTTTATTAATTTAGTATGAAACATATTTAAATAAAATTACTTGCCTTATAGTCAGGGCAAAGGTGTTATATGTTGTATAAAAGAGAGGTAATTATGAATATTAAAGAAGTAGCAAATATTTCAGGCCTAACGCCAAATTCTATTCGATACTATGAACGATTAGGTGTAATTCCTCCAATTCCGAGAGATAAAAATGGAAATAGAGTTTTTGGCGATTTGGAAATACAATGGCTTAACTTTGCGCGGGATTTAAGGCATGCTGGCGTACATGTTGAAAAAATAATTGATTATACAAAACTTGTTTCACAAGGTGATTCATCAATTAAAGGTAGAATTAATTTATTGGAAGAAACTAAAGACGAGTTAGATGAAAAAATATCTGAATTAAAACAGACACGTGAACATATACAATTTAAAATAGATAACTATGACTCGCATATGATTAAAATTGAAAAAAATTTAATGAATGAAGAAATGGAGAATTAGAAATTATGTGGACTCAAGAAGAATTAGATGCGATTGATCAAGAAGATTCGTTATTTATTTCAATTCCAAATGCTGAAGGAAAGATGCATAAACCAACATACATTTGGGGTGTGTCATCAAATGGAAGTTTCTATGCTAGAGGTGCCAGTGGGGTAACCAGTAAATGGTACCAAGCAGCATTGGTAGCTAAAAAAGCACATATAGTTATTGGTAGTGTTGAAAAAGATGTTATTTTGGAGTTCCCAACAGACATTAAAACAAAAATAAATGTTGATAAAGCATTTAGACAAAAATATAATTCCTATTTAGACTTAATGACAAGTGAAGCTGTTTCAGCAGCGACTGTGAAAATGATTCCCATAAATTAAAAAAATTTGCCTTATAGTTAGGGCGAGGGTATTTAATGTAAATATTAAATAAAAAGAGGAACATAATTATGACATATAAATTCTTAAACCCGATTACTTTAAAGCATGGTGCAAATCTTAGAAATCGAATCGCTATGGCACCGACAACTTTGGATTCATCTTTTTATGATGGGCATGTTTCTAAGGATGAAATTAAATATTACGCAACTCGAGCTGGTGGACCAGGGATGATAATTGTTGAAGCAGCCTATATAGAGGAATTAGGTAAGGGATTTCCAGGACAAATAAGTATTGCTGATGATAGTCTGATTAAAGGATTATCAAGGATTGCAACTGGTATAAAAAATGGTGGATCAAAAGCAGTTTTACAGTTACATCATTCTGGTCGTCTAACTAATCATAATTTATTAAACGGAAAACAACCCGTTGGTCCTTCTCCAATTGCAGATCCCAATGGAGGTGAGTTACCAAGAGCGTTAACAAGTGAAGAAGTTGAGCAAGTAATAGAATCTTATGTTCAGGCCGTAAGAAGAGCAATTGAGGCCGGATTTGATGGGATTGAAATTCATGGGGCGAATAAATTTTTACCGCAACAATTTTTCTCACGTCAATCAAATAAACGTCAGGATAAATGGGGAGATAAATACAGATTTATTTTAGAATTAATCGATAAAATATCTGAAATTGTATCTGAGATGGCAACGAATCATTTTATTATTGGATATCGAATGAGCCCAGAAGAAACCTTTGAGGGTGGATATCATTATAATGATTCAATAGAATTAGCTAAAACTATCAGTCAAGGTGGAAAGCTTGATTATATTCATTTGTCTCAATTTGAAGCAGTTGGAACGCCTTTTGTAGATCAAGATATAAAAACGCCTTTAGTAACTATGTTTAATGAAGCTTTGAATGATGATGTTGCATTGATTACGGTTGGTGGAGTTCGAAATGCTGCGCAAGCTGAAAAGGCCATGGATGCAGGCACTGATATTGTTGCTATGGGTATTCAGCTGATGGTTGATCCTAAATGGGTTGAAAAACATGAGCGGCATGAAGAAAGTGCCGTGCGCTATATCTTATCTCCGGCTGATTATGATGATTTAAATATTCCTGAACCTGCAGTTAGAATGTGGCTAGAGGGTGGATTAAAGGATTTTGTTCGGTTTGCCAAAGATGAATAATTAAATTAAAAAGAGCTTTAAATTTAAAGCTCTTTTTTTGTTGTACAAAATTAAAAATTGTAATAATCAAATCAAAAAGACTAATGTATTTATTTTTAAGTGCATTTTGCACGCAAAAGGAATATAATCTAATTTAGTGCAAGATGCACCAATTTGAACTAACAAAGAAGGTTAATAATCATGAAAGCAGCAATTATAAATGAAGTTGGACAGATACCAACTTATGGTGACTATGCAGAACCAGTGGCTAAAGCGGGCCAAGTGTTGATTAATGTAAATGCTTCGGCATTGAGTAACCTCACTAAGATGCGAGCTATGGGTCAACATTATTCGGTAGATAATCAAAGTAATTTTATTCCAGGAGTTGATGGTGTTGGGAATACCCTTGATGGTCGACGAGTATACTTTGCTATGACTGAAGCACCTTATGGAGGACTAGCCAATCAGACCGTAGTGGATGAAAGGATGATCGTTCCGATTCCGGATGAAGTTGATGACATTATGGCAGCAGCTATTGCTAACCCAGGAATGTCATCTTGGGCAGCTTTAGTTTACCGGGCTGGTTTAAAGCCTGGACAAACTGTTTTAATAAATGGCGCAACGGGATCAGCAGGAAGCTTAGCGATAAAAATAGCACGTTATTTAGGTGCTGGTAAAGTTATCGTTACTGGTCGTGATGACAAAAAGTTGTCAGAATTGGAAGCTGATGAATTTGTTTCTTTTGATTCAACTAAAAAAGCTGATAAAGAAGGAATGATTAAGGATTTAAAACCATTAGCTTCAGCAGGAATAGATATTGTATTAGACTATTTATGGGGTGATTCGGCATTGGCAATTATGATAGCAGTAGCGAAAAGCGATTATAAACAACCAACTAAATTTATAACGATTGGAAGTGCTGCAGGTAAAAAAGAAGTTGCCTTACCATCTGCCCTCTTCAGATCATCAAAGTTGGAATTAATTGGAAGTGGGATTAACAGCGTATCCGTCTTGAACTTATTAGAGTCTATAGCAGGGGTTTACCACATGGTTGCTCAAGAAGGACTTAAAATTCCTACAACAGTATTTTCATTACCTGAGATTCAAGAGGCTTGGGTAGCACCGACGGCTCCTAGAGCTGTAGTTAAGGTTCGGTAAATAATGTTAGAAGATGATATTTTTACAAGCTTGATCGCCTTGGTAACATTTTTTAATAAACCTAGTCGTGATAAAAAAATGGTTGAAAATGCACACATTAATTTAGACCCTACAGCCTTTCCAATTTTTGTCGGTATTGCTAGAATGCAACCAACTAGTGTTGGAAATTTAGCTGATACGGTGGGAAAGAATCATTCCAGTGTGAGTCGGCAAATTGATAAATTGGAAAAACAAGGTTTAGTACAAACGTATTATTCAGTAGATGATGCAAGAATTCGTTTAACAGAGTTAACTAAACATGGTAAACGTTTTAATGACCTCATTAATGAAACTCGACGACAGGTAATGCGCGAAGCCTTGAATGATTGGTCTGATAAAGAAAAGTTGGAATTAAAAGTTAATTTAAATCATCTAGCTGAAACTATGAGTAATATTCCAGAATAGTGTATATCTTAATAAGATTGAAACAGAGTTAGGCCTAATTAGCTTAGCTCTTTTTTGTCTATAAAGAAGATAATGATAGTCAAATTGTAAATAACAAAATGGGTGAGTTATCTGTATTAACTAACGATTATTAGATGAAAATTAAAAGAATTGCTGTTATTAGTTAGATGAATATAATTATTTAATTTAAATCAACTAGAATTGTCATAATTCTGTTAGAATAAAATTAATCTTTATGTTATTTAACTATATATATGTAAATTAAATATTGAATTTTAAATATTCAATTCAAGGAGGAATAAGTATGAAAAAAACAACTATATTAAGCATAATAATATTATTATTTAGTGTATTTTTAAATCCGAGTATAGTGGTAGCAGAGGCGATAGCTAGTCCACAAGATACAAACATAAATTTCATAAAAAATGTTTCAATTACCGATGGTAGTGGAAAAAATTTAGCTGGCAGTACTGTCAGTGAAAGTACAAAAGTTCAATTTAATATGGATTTTGAAGTACCAAATAGTTATACAGTAGTCCCTGGCGAAAAATATATTATGAATATTGATAATATCATTAAATATCGAACTGGAGTTAAGCCCATTGATCTTAAATTTAATGGAGTTTCAATGGGAACAGTAGATATTATTAATGGGCAAGCGATTATTACTTTTGATGATAGTGTTAAAACGCTAACTAACATTAAGGGTGAATTTAGTTTTTGGTCAAATTTTGATAAGTCACAAATCGATTATGAAAACGGAAATGATATTTCATTACCAACATCGGACAATCCAGATAATAAAATTCATTTAAAATTTTCTAAGGATAGTAGTGGGGGGTCTAGTGGTGAAAGCCTTATTTCGAAGAGTTTAACATATGATAAAGAGGATCCAACTATTATTGATTGGTCAATCACAGTGAATAACGTTGGTAATGCTGTTAACAATTCTATTTTTGTGGATCGTATGGATCCAGGTATGGAATATATCGCAGGATCTACTGTTATAAAGTATCGTAATTATAAAGGATCTTCTGAAGTTTTAAAGGTCGATAATTCAGATTTAAACTTTATTAAGCAGGGTGATGGTTCCACACAAGTTACCGTTAATTTTGGTGAATTAACTTCTAAAGCTTCACAAGATCCAAATGCTGTTACATCAATTTTAATAACGTATAAATCACGTATTATAGATAATGGTGTATTAGGTAGATATGCAAACCATGCTATTTCTTTTGATGGTAATGATGAATTAGCGAAGGCTAATAGTACTGCTAGCTGGCGTGGTCAAGATGGTGGCGGTAGTGGCGATAATAATGCTAAAGATCTTAAAGGTAAAAAGATTTGGAAGGATAATGATAATGCCAATCAATTACGTCCAGATCATGTTGTTATTCATCTTCTGAGAAATGGTGAACAATTCCTTACTAGATCGGCACTAGCTAGTGATGATTGGAATTATGACTTTACAAATTTAGCTATCATGGATCCGGATGGAAATCCCTATAAGTATGAAGTTAAAGAAGAAGGTATTCCTAACTATACAAGTAAAATCATTGAAACGGATGATGGATTTAACATAGAGAATTCTTTGAATAATGATATTAAAACATCAATTGTCGGTACGAAGAGTTGGGAAGATGATAATAATTCAGAATATATGCGGCCATCATCAATTGTGATTAATTTATTACAAAATGGAAATAAGATTGATTCTAAAGTTGTTAGCGCAGATACTAATTGGCAATATAAATTTAATAATTTATCTTTAAACGATAAAGATGGAGAAAAATACGAATATACTGTCAGTGAAGATAGAGTTCCTAATTATTTAAGTGATGTTAATGGTTATGATGTGACTAACACTTTTAATCCTGATATTTCTATCTCAGGAAACAAAACATGGGTAGATGAAAATAACGCTAAAAAGACCCGCCCAGCAAGTATAACGATCAACTTATTGGCGAATGGAAAGCAAGTAGAATCTAAGAAGGTTTCAGCCGCGGAAGATTGGAAGTATAAGTTTAGTAACTTAAACAAAAATGATGCCGCAGGCAAAGCGATTGTTTATACCATTAGTGAAGATGATGTAGATGGTTATACGAGTGAGATCAATGGGTACAATGTGAAGAATACATTGTTGAAGGGAATTACACCGGTCTTACCACAAAAGACATCAGTTTCAGGAAGTAAGACCTGGGTAGATGAAAATAACGCTAAAAAGACTCGCCCAGCAAGTATAACGATCAACTTATTGGCGAATGGAAAGCAAGTAGAATCTAAGAAGGTATCAGCTGCGGAAGATTGGAAGTATAAGTTTAGTAACTTAAACAAAAATGATGCCGCAGGCAAAGCGATTGTTTATACCATTAGTGAAGATGATGTAGAAGGTTATACGAGTGAGATCAATGGGTACAATGTGAAGAACACATTGTTGAAGGGAATCACACCAGTCTTACCACAAAAGACATCAGTTTCAGGAAGTAAGACCTGGGTAGATGAAAATAACGCTAAAAAGACTCGCCCAGCAAGTATAACGATCAATTTATTGGCGAATGGAAAGCAAGTAGAATCTAAGAAGGTTTCAGCCGCGGAAGATTGGAAGTATAAGTTTAGTAACTTAAACAAAAATGATGCCGCAGGCAAAGCGATTGTTTATACCATTAGTGAAGATGATGTAGATGGTTATACGGGTGAAGTCGAGGGCTACAATGTGAAGAATACATTGTTGAAGGGAATTACACCGGTCTTACCACAAAAGACATCAGTTTCAGGAAGTAAGACCTGGGTAGATGAAAATAACGCTAAAAAGACCCGCCCAGCAAGTATAACGATCAACTTATTGGCGAATGGAAAGCAAGTAGAATCTAAAAAGGTTTCAGCCGCGGAAGATTGGAAGTATAAGTTTAGTAACTTAAACAAAAATGATGCCGCAGGCAAAGCGATTGTTTATACCATTAGTGAAGATGATGTAGATGGTTATACGGGTGAAGTCGAGGGCTACAATGTGAAGAACACATTGTTGAAGGGAATCACACCAGTATTACCACAAAAGACATCAGTTTCAGGAAGTAAGACCTGGGTAGATGAAAATAACGCTAAAAAGACCCGCCCAGCAAGTATAACGATCAACTTATTGGCGAATGGAAAGCAAGTAGAATCTAAGAAGGTATCAGCTGCGGAAGATTGGAAGTATAAGTTTAGTAACTTAAACAAAAATGATGCCGCAGGCAAAGCGATTGTTTATACCATTAGTGAAGATGATGTAGAAGGTTACACGGGTGAGGTCGAGGGCTACAATGTGAAGAATACATTGTTGAAGGGAATTACACCAGTATTACCACAAAAGACATCAGTTTCAGGAAGTAAGACCTGGGTAGATGAAAATAACGCTAAAAAGACTCGCCCAGCAAGTATAACAATCAATTTATTGGCGAATGGAAAGCAAGTAGAATCTAAGAAGGTTTCAGCCGCGGAAGATTGGAAGTATAAGTTTAGTAACTTAAACAAAAATGATGCCGCAGGCAAAGCGATTGTTTATACCATTAGTGAAGATGATGTAGATGGTTATACGGGTGAAGTCGAGGGCTACAATGTGAAGAATACATTGTTGAAGGGAATTACACCGGTATTACCACAAAAGACATCAGTTTCAGGAAGTAAGACCTGGGTAGATGAAAATAACGCTAAAAAGACTCGCCCAGCAAGTATAACGATCAACTTATTGGCAAATGGAAAGCAAGTAGAATCTAAGAAGGTTTCAGCTGCGGAAGATTGGAAGTATAAGTTTAGTAACTTAAACAAAAATGATGCCGCAGGCAAAGCGATTGTTTATACCATTAGTGAAGATGATGTAGATGGTTATACGGGTGAAGTCGAGGGCTACAATGTGAAGAATACATTGTTGAAGGGAATTACACCAGTCTTACCACAAATTCCTAATACCCCAGAGTTACCTGTTATACCAGATAATAATAATCCAGAAGATAATAAAGATACTTCAAATGGAAATGATAAAAATGACGATATTGTTGAAAACATTACGAAGAACGTAGAAACTCTATTGCCCAATACGGCATCACAAAAACTTACAGTAACTGGTTTAATCAGTGCAGTGTTAACATTATTAGCTGGAATGATTGTTTGGAAGAAGCGTAAGTAATATTTATTCAAGGATTGGACAAATTCGATTAAAACCACTACTGATATTACAGTAGTGGTTTTATTGTATTGATATAAAAAATAGGATATTAAATATTGTTTGTCTTGGTGGGCAAAAATTAAAGTAAATTAATGAAAAGCATTTCAAGCTGGTTAACGCCAGGGAATGTTTTTTTAGATGGATTAGTCATTCAATAACAAGTAGTCTAAATATTTAGTATTAACCAATGGTTAATACTGTCTGAATAAATTAACACATTCTCCGGTTGCGTATTTCTAGGTATACTACATTTAGTTACTTGGAAGCGATGGAATTAAATCGGGACATAGTGATTAAAAGAAACACAATAGGAGTTATTAAATCAAATATATGCAAAGACTCTAAAGATTGAGAAACGATCTTTTAATACGAATTTATAAGGAGAAAACTAAATGTTTTTACTATTTTTAATACCTATTTTGATTGGAATTGGTGTATCTAGTCAGACAGCTATCAATGCACAGTTGCGTTCTTACACTAAATCACCATATTTAGCATCAGCCATTTCTTTCTTTATTGGTATGCTATTGCTCATCGTTTTAACTTTTATCACTAAACATACTATTGCAATCCCAGCATCTGTATTTAGTAATAATCCTTGGTGGATATGGTTGGGAAGTATTACTGGTGCATTTAGTCTGACGGTTAATATTTTACTTTTTGCTAAATTAGGAAGCAAATTAGCAGCTGTTTTACCAATTTCTGGACAAATTATGATGGGGATTGTGATTGACCAATTTGGGCTATTTTCTTCTCCAATTACAAAATTAACATTGATTAAAATAATCGG
This sequence comes from Weissella koreensis KACC 15510, assembly GCF_000219805.1. Taxonomy (NCBI): domain Bacteria; kingdom Bacillati; phylum Bacillota; class Bacilli; order Lactobacillales; family Lactobacillaceae; genus Weissella; species Weissella koreensis. Next base: position 752,026 of record NC_015759.1, on the reverse strand, counting down.
TCTTGTTTTTGTTATTTTAGGCTTGTTAAGTATCGTTGGGATTTTTGAATCTAGTAAAAAAGATTCTAACTTATCTACAAATAGGGTTCCCCATCAATTTATTTGGGAACTATTAGGGATTTTTAGTGGAGTATTATTTGCTATTCAAACAGCAACCAACGGGCGATTAGGAGTAGTACTTCATTCACCAATTCATGCGGCGTTAGTTACCTTTACGGTAGGAACTATAGTTTTAATTATTATAAGTTTTATTACAATAGCTCCTGTTTTAAAATTCAATAATAATGGCAATAAACTGGGTAAAAAAGATTGGTGGGTCCTAATTGGCGGTATTCTTGGTGGAATCAATATTATTCTTATTGCTTGGTTGGCACCACAAATTGGAACAGGGGCGGTTGTAGTTATTTCACTCTTTGGTCAGTTAGGATTTAGCATTTTAGTTGATCAATTTGCATTTTTCAGGTCTTCAAAGATTCCGGTGACGCGGCTTCAAATTATTGGCGCTGCTGTTATGCTTGTAGGAATCGTAATTGTTTATTTTGTATAAATTAAATTAATTTTATACATCTTGTTAAAGTTTGATATTTCGAAAAAAATATTTTCAATCAATATTGATTAAGTATATAAAAAATGATCCTATTAAATTGTTTAAAATTTAATAGGATTATTTTTTTAATTTTGATATAATTTTTCACTTTCTTTAATAAAATCACGCACATGATTAGATGCATTATTAGAATAAATAATTCCATAAGGCATTTTATAATCCCATTTCATCGGAATAGTGACCAAAGCTGGATGAAGGTCTTTCCAAATATCTAAAGTTTCCATAATATAATTTTCTTGTTCGCTTAGATTAAAAGCATCAATATCATAGAAATTATCGGTATTCACAATGTTTATTTTAGAATGGCTGGTTTCAATTTCTGTACGTAATTGATCTAGTTCGGGAGATTGACCTCTTCTAACAAGAAGCAATGACTCATCGTCCAAATCAGACCAATCAAGACTTTCTTTTTTAGCTAAGTGATTTCGACGTGGAACGGCACAATAGCAAATTTTATTTTCAAGTACCGCCATCTTGTATGGACCATTTAAAATTTCATACGAATCACCGGGACCAACAAAGCAATCAAGAGTATCGCCTAATGATGTAAGCATTTTTTGCATGCTACTTGGATCATCACCAAAAGGAACAATCTTTAAATTGAATGGAAGTTCACCACTGTTAACTTTTGACCACAGATCAATTAGGAGACTTCCTGAACGTAATAGTGAAGTGCCAATTCGGATAACTTGTTTTTCATTTTTAGAAATATTTTGAGCCTGCTCAACTGCTGTTTCTGAGGCTTTAATTAATTGTAAAGCTGAGTTATATATAGATTTTCCGGCTGCAGTTAGTGTTACTCCTTTGGTGGAACGATTGAATAATTTAACTTTGGTAGCATTCTCTAAAGACTCAATTTGTTTCATAACTGAAACGGGTGAAATAAATAATTGAGCCGCAGCTTTTGTAAAGCTACCTGACTCCACTACTTGAATAAATGTATCTAGTTTCGCGTCATACATGCAAAGATATTCCTCCTAAGTATTAACCTATAATTAACGCAATACTATCTTCTTAGATGATCCTTTGTCAACTTTAATTGTATACTTATATAGAATAATTAAAGGAGTAGTAATTATGAATCTAATCAGCATTATAGTCATTATTTTAGCATCAATCACCATTAGTAACTTTATCTCTAAACTTTTCCCTCAAATTGCGAATACTTATTTGAATACAATCTTTGGTTTTGGTATTGGATTGTTACCATGGGTAAGAAATATATTTCCGCAACTGAATAATGAAGTTTTTATGCTAGTTATTCTAGCACCATTACTTTTTTTCGATGGTCAGCGGACACCGATAATTAAAATTGAAACACGTTTAAAAGAAATAGTTGGTAGCTCAGCCGTTTTAGTTCTTATTTCAGCATTAATTGTGACATTTTCAACCCATGTATTGCTGGGCTTAAATGTAGCATTTGCTTTAATTATTGCTGCCATCAGCACACCGACAGATGCGACTGGATTTGAAACGATAATTACCAGTCGGAAAGTTGACTCGGGTGTTTCTGATCGAATTAGTGAAGAGGCTTTATTTAATGACGCTTCTGGAATTATTTTATTACAAGCAGGATTTTTATGGTTTGCAACGGGAACCATATCTTTTAGTCAAAACTTCGTCCAATTTTTGTTTATGACCATTGGTGGGGCAATAATTGGAATCATTTTAAGTAATTTAGTAATTATAATTAGGCAATTATTGATGCGATCAACATTTAATGTTAATTCTTCGCAAACTTTACTGTATATTTTAACTCCTATTTTGATTTATTTTATTGCTGAAAGTTTACATACCTCCGGGATAATTGCTGTGGTTATTGCTGGATTAACGCATAATAGTGAATCGAATCGAAGTCGTTTTGTATCTTCACGGCAAACAGTTTTTACGTTACAGTCGATTTCTTTCTTAACTGAAGTTTTAAATAGTGTTGTTTTCTTTATTTTAGGAATTTCTTTAGCTAAAATTACAGCTGTTCCAATCCCAGCACTCGTACCTGTGTTCTTTTGGATAGGAACGGGAATTTTAGTATACTTTTTGCTAATACTTTGCCGTTTTATTTATAGTAAATTTAAATATTCTGTAAGGGAAAGTATCGTTTTTAGTTTTGGTGGTGTTCATGGAACAGTCACATTAGCAATGACTTTTATAGCTAGTGATTATTTGCCAAATAATTTATTTATTGGGTTAATTATTACTGAAACAACAATTATTTTACTGAGTTTCTTAGTACCAACCATTCTATTTAAAATTATTCTACCGCAAAGTCCAGATCCCAATACACGTGAACAGCATCTCCAAAAAATTCGGGAGCAGGCAGTATCTATTGGAATAAAGACCATTGAGAATTTAAAAGTTGATTCAGAAATTAAGGAAATGGTACTTTATGATTTACGTGACCAGAGTAAAAGAAACTCAATTGGAAGTTTTCTAAAACAGTATCGCCAATTTGGTACAAATGGAACTCATTTAAATCATTTAAAAAGTCGTAATCGTCAGCAGTTGATGATTCAAGCATTTACGGCCGAGCGCAATTATCTATATCAACTGGCTAATCAAATTCCTGAACAGACTGATCTTATACATGAAATCTATAGTGAAATTTTATACGCTGAAATTCTTATGTTGGACTCTCAAAATAGTCTAGTTTAAAAAAAGCTTCCCTTAGATAGAAACTATTTCTATCTAAGGGAAGCTTTTTGAAATGAAATGATTAATAATTTGCTTCTTCTTGCATTGATGATGGCCAATAAGTGGTTGAGGCTTTATGATCTAAATTTCTGATCTCGTTAATTTCATTAGCATTTAATTGAAAGTCAAAAATGTCTAAATTAGTAGCAATATGTTCAGGATTAGTAGACTTAGGAATCACCATGATGTCTTCTTGGGTTAAGAATCTTAAAATGGTTTGAGCCACAGATTTTTGATGATTAGCTGCAATGTTTTTAAGCAACGGGTCTTGCAACATATTCGTTCTACCCTCTCCCAGTGGAGCCCAAGCTTCATGCAGGATATGTTGTTCGTTTAGATAGGTATGCATTTTCTTTTGCTGCCAATATATATGAGTTTCAATTTGGTTTACTGCCGGAATAACATCACTTTGATTGATGATTGCTTGTGTTTGTTGACTATTAAAATTACTTAACCCAATAGCCCTTACCTTACCAGCTTTATATGCAGCTTCTAGAGCATGATAAGTTTCTTCATCGTGGATCGTTGGACAATGAATAATCATTAAATCAAAGTAATCTAGCTGGGCGGTATGAAGTGATTCATCAATACCACGTTTAGTATCATTAAACCCAGAAGTCTGGACCTTCGAAGTTACAAAAATTTGATCTCGTGAAATACTGCTTTTGTTAATTGCCGCTCCAACTTCTTTTTCATTACCATAATTTTGGGCGGTATCGATATTACGATAACCAAGGTCGAGCGCCTTAGTAACATTTTTTTCTGTAATACTATTAGGCATTTGATAAGTTCCAAATCCTAATTTAGGTACTTTTACACCATTATTTAATTCAAAATATTCCATAGTATTTAGCTTCCTTAGTGATTAATGTAAAAAGATTGCAGTTAATTATTTTTATGAGATAGTCATTCGTACTATGAATAACTATCTATATTTAATCTTAACCCTTATTTTTAGAAACAGAACTTAAAAAAAGTTAATTACGTGTGAACGAATGATTAACGCTAAATCGATTATAATTGCTGCTTATTTAGATCGTAAATGTTTTTAAATTATGGCTGACAGGTTTGATTTCAAACAATTTAAAAATTGACGATGTGAAAAATACATCGTATACTTGAATGAACGTTCCAGAAAAATATAAGATTAGTTGATTAAATAATTTTATTAAGTTAAAGAATTGAAACGAGAAATTAAAATTTCAGAAAAATTTAGATGAATTAAACCATTCTATAAATTAAAAAAATGTCCTTACTTTGTATTGAAGGTTAGGAAACCTTAAATTAGTTTCTTTTGATGGAAGATAAGGTAAAATTGTTAAGCATTTTAAGGAGTAGTATTACTGATGGAAAATTATTTAGAGAGTCCTAATCGTTTTGTTGTGGCAAGGGGAAGCCATAAATTTGCATATCGTGAAATGGGAAACAAAACGGGGCGTCCATTACTTTTATTGAATCACCTTTCGGCAACTTTAGATAATTGGGATCCAGCATTAATTGATGAATTAAGCCAGAATCGTTGGATTATAGTTTTTGATAATTCTGGAATTGGTTTGTCAAATGGGACTGTGCCAACGAAAATTGAGGAAATGGCAGATGAAGTGGCTTATTTTATAGAGGCATTGAATTTGCAAGAGGTAGATTTACTAGGTCTTTCAATGGGAGGATTTATTGCCCAAGATTTCACGCTAAAATATCCTAAAATGGTTCATCAATTAATTCTCGTTGGAACGGGTCCTAAGGGAGATCATAAAATTGGGGATGTTGGTAAAGTTACCAATCAATTTTTACTTAAGACCATCTTTACCAGGCAAGATGTGAAAGAACGTTTGTTTTTTACCACCAGTACAGAAGGTAAGACAAAAGCTCGTGAATTTATAGGCCGGTTGAAGCAGCGTGTCGTTGTAAAAGATCAAAAAATAGCTTTAACTGCCTATTTAAGACAGTTAAAAGCAATTAAAAAATTTGCGAATGATCAAAATGATGATTTGACGAAAATAAATGCGGAAACCCTAGTGGTGAACGGCGATACAGATGCAATGGTACCAACGCAAGGTTCTTATGCAATTGCGCAACAGATTCCAAATTCGCAGCTAAAAATTTATGCTGATGCCGGACATACTTCTTTATTCCAATATCCAATGGACTTTTCAAAAGTAGTAAATGAATTTTTGAATTAAAATTTTTCAATAAAAGAGATCATCGTTGAATGATGATCTCTTTTTATATTCAAGATATTAAATTTAATTAGAATTACTTATAGTATTTAGTATGCCCTTTTCAATAATGTCATCTATTATTTGAGAAAGTTCTTCAATACTAATATCGGTATTTTGTAACCATGTTTTAATCACGCCGAGTAACCCATTAGTAAGAAATTGTAATGTGATTTCTTGTTCAATTGTAGGATGATCAATTACAATTCCAAAATATTTTATATTGTTTTGGGAGAAGGTATACATCTCTGTGAGGATTTTAGTCTCAAAGGTCAAATCTCCGTTTTCACCTATCATAGCTGAAATAAAAGAAGAATTGTTATTTAGGACACTAAGAACTTCAGTTCGATACGTATTAAAGCTTGATGAAGTAACATTGTCATCAAGATATTTTTTAAGAATATCTTTTGTCTGATCCAATATCTCATCTTCTTTTTTATTAATTAAATCAAATTTGTCATCAAAATGTCGGTAAAAAGTTCCTCTATTTATTTTTGCTTCTTTGGTAATATCAGATATTGTAATTTTTGAAATATCTTTGGTGTTTAAAATTGTGATGAATGCATCGATAATTTGAGATTTTGTTTGATTAGTTTTATGTGAATACATAATAATTCCTTTCAAAAATGAACATTAAATGAATGGTTGTTGTAATTGAAACGATTTTCAAATTATTGTTTCTGTCTTTATTACTTACTTTAAAATATAATAATAATCGAAGAAAAGCAACAGAGTGTTGAAAAAAGAACTAGATGTTGCTTTTAAATTAACTATTATAGGAGAAGTGAGATGTTCAAAAATAAATTTCATATTTTGTCGCTAGTTGTGGCTTTAATAATGGGTATACTACTAATTATTGCCCAAATTCCCAGCACTAAAGTTGCGCCTAAGAACTTACCGTTAGCCATTGTAGATACCGATAATACAGTTGTCACTAAAAATATTGTTAAGCAGTTAACCAGTGTAACTTCAACTGGTGGAAAAAATGCAACTACGATTAAGTGGAGTAAAATTAATAGTGAAAAAGACTTAAGGAATGATATGGATCATCAGAAGTATTATGGTGCATTAATTATCGATAAGAGTTTTTCAAAAGATATCACAAATTTACCAATGCCAAATGCAAAAAAGCCTGAGATGCGTATCATTATAAATCAAGCTAAAAATGCGACAGTGGCTACGTCAGTTCAAAATGTTTTAAATACGATGACAAATAAAGTTGGACAAAACATATCCAACCAGGTTATTACCAAATCACAAATGATGAATGTTAACATTAGTCCCGAAACTGAAAAAACATTGTTAAATCCAATAAATGTTACGACTAAAACGGTTCATAGTACCAAAGACCGACCAACTGCTAGTTCAAGTTTTTTCCAACCTATATGGATGGGAGCGTTATTGGGAACCGTCATGATGCTGTTAGCTCAAAAAGGTTTTGAAGATAGAAATAAAGGTGCAAAGCTATCTTCAAAATTGATTGAAATTGGAGTGATTATTGTAATTGCATTAGTTTCAGGATTTATTTCAACAATTGGTGCCCAAGAGATCCTTGGATACTCATATTCAAGCTTTGTAACGGTGGCATTCTTCGCTTCACTTGCCTCACTTGCCTTTCAACTGTTAATGTTTGGAGTTGAACTATGGATTGGTATGGCTGGTATTCCGGTCTTCGCTTTGTTGATGCTATTTTCAATGCCAATTGTTAACTTGGCCCCAGAGATGTTAACGTCATTTTACTCTAATTGGGTTATGCCATGGCTACCAATGAGGTTCTTGTTGGATGGAATGAAGTCAATTGTTTATTATGATTACTCATTTTGGAATGGTAATACTCAATCTTTGCTTTGGGTTGTATTAATTGGAATAACACTTGTAATTTCTTCAGTATTTAAATCTAATAAAAAGGCTCAGGTTAAGGCTAATTAAAAAATAATATGAGTAAACACATAACTGTAATAATTATTGAAGTTAGGTACTTATAAAGAAATATTTAGAGACTAGATAAATAAATACACCTATGAAAAAGCCAATTTAGGCAGATTCGTAGGTGTATTTTTAATTACTATTTATTGATTATCAAGGTTGTTTTTTTGATATTTATGAAATAAATTACTATTTAAAATAAAACAGTGTTGTTATATCTAACTATATGCAGGAATATTATTTATTATTAATGTCATTCTTACCAAAAACGACATTAATAATGTCAATTACTTACGCTTTAGCTAAGTATTTTATTTTATTGTATTGTTGCTTTTGTATGTTATCTATGTAGGAAAATGATTGATAAATATGGATTAATTAGAAATTTATTCATTAAATCCATCAGATATTGATATTCTAAGAGCGTTAGATGGCAATGGAAGGTGCGTTATTAAGGCTAAATAAATCTAAGTAACCATTTATGTGATTAAACAATAAGGTATGGATCTTCTCGTAGATGGCTTAGCAGTGTAATTAAATAAAATATTTAATATTAGGAATTAAAAGATATGGTAAATACAAGTAAAAGAAAAATTATTAATAAACATTATAATGACTATTTCAAAGATAGTATAAATTTAACTTTTGGTGAGTTTGAAAGATATCTACAAATTGAAGATGAAGATACGGTTTTAATGAATAGGACAGAAGGAGTATTGCTATGGAGATTTTATCATTCACTTGATTTTAATCCATCGCTTGCATATGACCACTATTTATATTTGATATACTCTCTGAATAAAACACCCCAATATATCATAAAAAATAGACTTAGTGATATATATGATAACAACCCTAAAATAAAGAAAAAAGTTTATGGATTTTTTGGTAGCAAATTATATAAACTTTATACTGAAAAATATCACGCTACTTTAGATGAGTTGTATTATCAAAATTTTTATAAGAGTAATAATTCATATAATTTAGAAAGAGATAGTACGAATTCTAGGATTTTATTGAGCAGATTTGAAAATGAAGAAATTATTTTCGTTGGTAAATTAGATGATATGAAACTTATTGAGCATCAAGATACAGTCAGATTATTATTTAGGAATGTATTTGTGGTAAATAATAAAATTAAATCAACATTATATTATGATCATATAAACTTATTTTTAGGGTTAGCTAAGGCGAAAAAATTATCTTTAGGTCATTATTACCATAAAAATGGCACTGTTGAAAGGTATCATCGTTCTAATGACTCAAAAAATGATCCAGAGTCATTTGGGATAAATATATCCTAATCAACTTAATTAAAAAAAGCATTAAAAATATACGGAAGATATATTTATGATTACATTTTATGTTTTACAAAAAACGATTGGAATAGATAAAGGAGGAATTAATTCTTCCTCCTTTATGCATGCTAACGAATTATATAAACTAAATTTAGGAAATGTATATTTAGTGCATATCGAACCGACGCAAATTAAGAAACAAGATTTGGAATTTAATCTTCATGCAGAAAAGGGCTTGATGGAAGGAGTAGGTGTTTTACAACCTGATCAATTCCTTTCAAAAAGTGATCAAGCTAATTGGCTTCTTAGCTTAATAAAGAATGATTTAAAACGAAATGAGAAGGTATTCATAATTAATGAAGATAAAAGTTTATTTCAAATGGTAGTTTTATATAAACATATATTTACTAATTTAAAGTTAATACAAGTGATTCACAATAATCATATGGATTTGCATGGTGGGGTTAAAGAGCAATATCAGTATATGTTTGACAGGCAAAATGAAGTTGATAAATTCATTGTTTTAACAAAACAACAAAAATTTGATTTGATAGATACTCAACTAATCCGTCCAGAAAAAACAGTATATCTACCAAATGCTATTTCTGAAAATGTTTTTATTAGAAAAGAAGTAAACTTACGAAAAGAAATCAACATTTTTACAAGATATAATGATCGACAAAAAGGAATAACTAAATTTTTAACACAAATTATGCCACCTGTTATAGCACAATTTCCTAATGTTCATGTTAATTTCTATGGAGCACTGAATAAACCTGAGGAATCTTCTGTTGCACAACCATTTATAAAAATAGTTAATGAAAACAAATTATATAATAACGTAACTATAAATGATTATGTGAATGGAGAAATCAAACGTAATTTGATGAGTAGGACGTTATTTACAGTGTTGTCTTCTAATTATGAAGGTATGCCTCTGACTATTCTAGAAATGGCACAGTATGGAGTTCCAACCATTGCTTTTGACGTGAAGTATGGACCAAGAGAATGGATTAATAATAATGAAAATGGGTATCTAGTGGATAATGGGGATGTGGATTTATTTGTGAAAAGGATGATTTATTTATTAACTAATCCTGAATTAACTCATAAATTAGGCATCCAGGCACAAGCAACAGTTAAAAATAAGTATCAAGATACAAAAGTTATGCTAATATGGTCAGAATTAATAGCTAAATTAGTAGATATAAATTTTAAATAGTCATTTGATGTAGCCAAATGATTGACCGAGCTGGTAGACGAATTGAAATAAGTAGATAAAAAGGACGAATTCAAGGGTTCGCCCTTTTTTGGTGGAGAATTTGTATTCAATCTGTACTAATAATTCCTATGTATAAATATAAAGAAATACAGGGTAAGGATCTTCCTAAATAAGATAATGGTGGATTTGGATCTATATTTGAGTTGATGGGAATATATTAATTAATTATAAAAAATTTATCTTAACATAATATCTCATATAATTTGGTAACATACGTTACCAAAAAAATACAAATTATGCATATTATATGGATGAAAACAGAAATAAATGTAACCGATATCAGGATTATAATATGGCCCGTATAGACATAAAAATAACGATAAAAAACGTATTTAATCTTATATTTATTATTGTCGAGGAGGCTGGTTGTAAGGATGACAGATATAAAACCAATTTATGTCAATCACCTTTTAAGTGAGGTGGAAAAGTTAACACTGGATGACAAAATAACAGTAAAACTATCAAAAAAGATGTATTTAACCAGGGAAAGCTATTTAGAGTCACATGTCTATATTTTGATTGAGGGTGTTGTTATCATGTCCCTTTTAGGGACGAATGGAGAAAATGTCAATATTTCTTACATGAATAAACCAGGGATTGTCACACTTTTTAGGGAAGAGGATGAAGGATTAGTTAACCAACCTTATGATGTTAAAGTTGATTCCAATACGGCCACTTTTTATAGAGTTAATCGTCTTACGTTTTGGAAACTCGTTAATAAAGATGAAATTTTAAATCAGTATGTAAAAATGTATTATCGACAAAGAATAAATGCAAATGTAGAACGAATGGAATATATGGGTAGTAGCAAGGTTGATCAAGTTGGTGAATTTCTGTATAGATGTATTAAATTATTTGGTGTTAAAAATAATATTAATGGAGAAATATTAATTAATCATAAAATAACACACCAAACGATCGGTGATTTTTGTGGGATTAAAAGCAGGAGTTCAGTAACTAGAATTATGAATAAATTGGTCAGTCAAAACTTAATAGAACAAAAAATGAGATTGATCTTGATTAAAGATGTAGAATATTTTGAAAAATATGCTAGATGAAATTTAAAGTTAACTATGGAGCAATGGAATTAAGATTAGCAAACATGTATTGTTGAGTACTACAATTATTGGATTAGTTATTAGACATTCAAAATAATTCAGCAAACAAAAATGGCCAATTTACTGTTGAAAGTAAAAGTAGTTCAAAAGACAATTATACAAATAATAGTCAGAACATCTCAAATGATGATTCTGCAGATAAGGATAGTGTACCAACAAGCAACTAAGAGTAATGAAAGTTCTAATCAGATAAGATAAATAATTAGTCAACGATAAAATCAAAGTATTAGTGGTACAAGATACTAAAGAAACCAGCACATCCGTTTTTTCGATTTATGCGTGGTTTTGGGTTGAATTGGTAACTAGAGACGTTAGAGTCCGTCGTACTATATGAACGAATTGTAAAATAAATGAAATCAGCTAAAATTAAGATCCATCTATAATAAAATAATATCTATATATTATCGGTAAAATAAACGGGAAACTGCCAATGAAGCTAGGTATAACAAGGCTTCATTGTGCCCGCTTTTTTATTTTGGCGGGATTTTGAACGGGGAATGTCGGGAAATAACGGAATGAAAATTATATTGCTAAATATAAATGTATTGACAATAAGAAATGTCATTATTAAACTATTCAATAAATGGATTGAATTCAAGAGGTGTAAAATGAATGATTCGATACAAATATATAAAGATCAATTATATAAAGAATTGGCTCGATTAGGGAAGGGTCTTGCTAGCGACAAACGATTAGAAATTTTAGATCTTTTAACCCAGTCATCTAAATCAGTAGAAGTTATTTCTAAAGAAACAGGTATGAGTATTGCTAATACATCAAGACATTTACAGGTATTAAAAGAAAGCCGTTTGGTAAAAAATACTAAAGATGGGAATCGGGTTATTTATAGCATAAGTTCGGAAAAAATAAGTAAATTAATTCTCTTATTAATTAGTGTTGGAGAAGATGAACTTTCTGAAATGAAATCAATCGAACAACTTTCTGATAGCGCCGAGGGTGTAAAAACCATTTCATTAGATCAAGCATTTAGAAATAAAGAAGATAGTTTATTGTTAGATGTGCGTCCAGTTGATGAATACGAAGCTGGACATGCCGAAGGTGCCCTTAATATCCCATTAGATAAATTGGAAGAAAATTTGGATAAGTTACCAAAAAATAAGACAATTATTGTATATTGTCGTGGAAGACTTTGCGGTAGATCTAATCAAGCAACTCATGATTTGAATGAAAGAGGATTTGATGCTTTTAGTTTAAATAGTAGTTATCAAGAGTGGAGAGCGTTAAGTTTGGCTAAATAAAATTAGATTAAATGAATTACGTATGTTCTTAAAAGACATGCGTAATTTTTTTATTTTAAGTAAGGATTATTTGCATTTGACACATTTAAAAAAAGTGTTATTGTTAAACTATTCAATAAATCAATTGAATGATTAAAAACTGAAAGAGGGTTCATGATGTACAGTAGTATAGCTGACAAAGAATTTTTATTAACGTTAATGTATTTTGAGAATGATTGGTGTGCTCAATGTTATACGCAACGACCAATTATTAAAAAAATTAAAGAAGAATATCAAAATGAATTGAATATAGAATTTATTAACGCTGAAGAAAACGCTAAGCTTGCTAATGAATATGATATTCGATCTGCTCCTAGCCTTCTTTTGTTGAAAGATGGTGAAGTTGTCGAGCGTGTTCCTAAATTTATTGATAAAGAAAAATTGGAAATATTGATTCGATATTATTTATAACAAAGGAAGAAGTAAAAAATGATTAAAAACTTAAATGATAAAGATTTTGTGCAAGAAACTAGTACCGGTATTACTTTAACTGATTTTTGGGCAGATTGGTGTCCCCCATGTAAAATGCAGAGCCCTATCGTTGAGCAATTAGATAAAGAAATAGGAAATAATGTCAAAGTTACAAAGATGGACGTTGACGCTAATCCTGAGACGGCTAACGAATTTGGTATTATGTCAATTCCAACTTTAATTATTAAAAAAGATGGCAAAGTGGTTGAAGAACTAGTTGGATTGCATTCTAAAGATAAACTAAAAAATATTTTAGCTCAGTATACAAATTAGAGGATATATTTATGGAAAAATTACCAGTAATAGATAAGTCACAATTGGAAAATAGATTAAAAGATGGAAAATATGTTTTGGTTTTTATGGCAACATGGTGTCCCGACTGTAGTTTTATTAAACCTAAATTGCCAGAAATTGAATCTGATTTTTCAGATTATAAATTTATTCAAGTAGATCGTGATGAAAATATTGATTTAGCTCAAGAAATGAATGTCTATGGGATTCCTAGTTTTGTTGTTTACTCAGACGGGACAGAGATTGGGCGTTTAGCAAACAAGGACAGAAAATCAAAATCAGATGTAGAGGCTTTTTTAAGTGATATAGCCGATTAATAGGAGTTTAAAGCATGAAAAAATATGATGTAGTAGTAATTGGTGCAGGACCTGGCGGAATGACTGCTGCTATGTATGCAGCCCGCGCTAATTTGAATGTGGCGATGCTGGATAGAGGAATCTATGGAGGGCAGATGAACAATACTGACGACATTGAAAATTATCCGGGATTTAGTTCAATTAAAGGACCTGAACTTGGTCAAAAAATGTACGAAAGTGCAACTAATGCAGGTGTAAATTTTGTTTATGGCGATGTTCAGAGTCTTACAGTAGATAACCATAATATTAAACATATTCAAATTGATGACGATATAATTGATTCTAAAGTAGTGATTATTGCAACTGGTTCCACTAATCGTAAATTAGATGTTGAAGGTGAAGATAAATATTCAGGCAGAGGTGTTTCATACTGTGCAGTTTGTGATGGGGCTTTCTTCAAAAATCAAGATGTAACCGTAATTGGTGGTGGAGACTCTGCTGTTTCTGAGGGACTGTATTTAGCAAATATTACTGAAAACGTTAATGTTATTCATCGTAGAAAGCAATTACGTGCACAAAAAATCATTCAAGAGCGTGCTTTTACAAATGATAAAATGGATTTCACTTGGAACACTAGTGTTACTGAAATTATTGGTGACGGAAATCATGTTACAGGAGTTAAGACCTTCGATATTGAAACGGGTGAAGATAAAGTAGTTAATACTTCAGGTGTATTCATATATGTCGGAAACACACCTAATACGGGTATGTTTCAAGGCCTTGATATCACTGACGATTCAGGTTGGATTTTAACAAACTCTGAAATGGAAACTTCAATTCCTGGAATTTTTGCAGTTGGTGATGTTCGTAAGAAGAAATTACGCCAAATCACAACAGCAGTTGGTGATGGTGGTATTGCTGGGCAAAATGCGTTTGAGTATATTGAAGAATTTAAACATGAGTTTGCAGCTACTAAATAGCCGGAGAATTTATTATGGAAATTAAATATTGGTCAGACATTGCTTGCCCATTTTGCTATATTGGATCAAATCGTATGAAGAGAGCAATGAAGGAAATCGGAATTTACGATAAAACTCAATTAGAATTCAAATCTTTTGAATTAGATCCAACATCTCCCAAAGAAACAAATGAAGGATATATTAATCATTTTACACATGGTAATAGAGACCTTGAACCGCAAGCAAGGGCGCAAATGGAACAGATTGAATCAATGGCACATGGTGATGGATTGTCAATGGATATCAATAGTGTTGTTCCAACTAATACGGTGGATGCCCATCGAATAATTAAATTAGCAGAAAGTAAACATGACCCAGAATTAACTGAAAGAGTTATTAGTAGTTTTTATAAAACTTACTTTAGCGATGGATTATCAATAGCTGATCATAAAATTTTATTTGATGCTTCTATCATAGCGGGACTTGATGAAAAAGATATATTAGATGTTTTGAATTCAGATAAATATCATAAAGATGTAATAGCTGATGAAATTGAAGCTCAACAATCAGGAATTCATGCGGCACCATTTTTTGTAATTAATAATAAATATGGTATTAGTGGTGCTCAACCATATGATGTTTTTGTTAAGGCCCTTAAACAAGTTCAATTAGAGGAGAATTCATTATGAGTTATAATAATTTTGATATAATTGGTACAGACAATGAAACAGGTGTTTGTGGACCTGATGGTTGCTTAATATCTGATCATAAGGAAAAAGATACAAAAGATAATGCTTCAAAAACTAATTGAAAAATATTCATATATTATCGGTAAAATAAACGGGAAAACGGGAAATCCAGAACGAAGTCAGTAATATCAAGACTTCAGGGATCCTGTTTTTTTTTTTGGCGGGATTTTGAACGGGGAACGTCGGGAAATAACGGGGAATTCGAGACAATTGGCTGAAAGACTGATTGAAAGGGACTCAAAACTAATCATAAAGAACGTAAATAAAGCCAAAACGTATAAGTACCAATGGGTTTGACGCTTTTTGAAAGACATGATGATCAAATGAGGTCATACATGGTACCTAAATATATAAAAAATATAAAATTTTGAAATTACGATCAAGTAGGACATAAAAAAGACCCGCAACCAATGTTTGACGCGGGTTCCCAAGCTTTAATAAATCTGGATTTAGGGACGAATAATCCCATTAAAGCAGAAAAAGACGCAGTTATGGGGATCCTTATTAGAAATGGCTGCTTTTTTTAAACAAATATTATCAGTATAGTGGCCACATAGATGCTGGTACGTAACTGTTTATGCATGCTTTTTACATTAATCCGTCTTACATAAAATTTTGAAATATATAACGTATGTTGTTAAAAAAGAAATAATAGGTTATAATCAAGATATGGAAAATGTAGAATTTGAAACATATAAACGACCTAACGGACATGATGAATTTTTAGAATGGCTGAATGCATTACCTGACCGTGATCAGCAAAAAATGCTTATGACAATTGAACAAACGCAAGAACAAGGTTTAATGGTTGCAAGGCAACTTAAATGGATTAAAAAACTAGATAACAATCTTTTCGAATTGAGAAGTGAGACTGGTGGAAATATTCAACGGGCAATCTATTTTCACGTTGAACATGGACAATATATCATCACACATGGCTTTACAAAGAAAACACAAAAAACTCCAGCACGTGAAATTAAGCATGCAATTGAACTTAGAAAGGAATGGTCTGACAATGAAAATTAATGATTTGATAGCAGAAAAAAAACAAGATGTTGAGTGGGCAAATGGTTACGAGAACATTCGTGATAAATTTGAAACTGCAATTGTCTTATATAATGCGCGAACTGAAGCAGGATTGACTCAATCAGAACTAGCAGACCTTGCTGGAACTAGTCAAAAAACGGTTGCTAACATTGAAAAAGGTGACAATGTCACGATTGATAAATTCACTGAAATTGCTAATGCGTTAGGTAAACGTGTCAAAATAACATTGGCTTAAAGTTAAAATAAATTATGAAGTCATTGGTTTAATATATAAAGAATAAAGTGGTGCAATATTATGGCAATAATACCAACAACTATTCGTCTGAATGATGAGTTACGCGATGAATTAGAACCACGCTTAAAAGCAGTAGGACTAAGTCTAAATGACTATTTGGTAATGGCCGCTAAACAATTTGTGATTCAAAATAAGATTCCTTTTGAAGTGATTGTCCCAAAAGGGATACCTAATGAGACAACTCATAAGGCGTTAATCGAAGCCCAGACAAGGGAAATAGGATTGATTCCAGATAATTCACCGGAATTTGATAATGTTGATGATTTGATAAATCACTTGGGCAGCGATAATTAAGAACGTCAGACTTTATCCTAAAACCAGATCCACAATTTAAAAAAGGTTATCAAGTATTCAAGAGAGACAATCCTGAATTGATATCTGAATTCAAAGTTGCATTACGAGAATTAAAAATTAATGGGACTGTGCCAGATTCATATAATCCTCATGGGTTAGATAATCGTGGAGGCTTATATAATGGTAACCTTGATTTTCATCTATCAGATGGACAGGTAGATGTAGTCGTAATATACATTCCACATAAAACTAACCCCATTATTAGATTAGTTAGAATAGGTACTCATAAAGATCTATTTCAATGACTGATAAAATAAAAAAATACACTTATGAACAGGCCAGTCGGTAATCATAAGTGTATTTTTATTTATTCAAAACTTGTCCAAAGATCTAAAGTATCAAAAATTTTCTAGAAGTGGATATGATTATGGGATTATGTGTTTCGAATTCATCAACTGAAATTCCATCTAATGATTTATTAACAGCAGAAACATCGTACCCAAAAATTAATGCATAATCATTTAATGTAGCCAAATGATTGATCGAGTTGGTAGACGAATTGAAAGAAGCAGATAAAAAGGACGAACTCAAGGGTTCGCCCTTTTTTGGTGGAGAATTTGTATTCAAGCTGTACTAAGAAGTCCTATGTATAAATATAAAAAGACGCAGGGTGAAGGGTAAGGAGTTCCTAAATAATATGATGGTGTATTTGGATCTATATTTGGATTGATGGTATCGCTCTATTCATGATTGATTTTAATATAATATGAGGTCGTATGAAGTTGATATGAGTTTTGATAAAAACATTTTGAAATTCCTATGTTCCGGAAAATGAAATTGATGAGATTGTATGAAATTCATAACTAAATAATTTGTAATGACTGGATAATATATGGTGTTAATGTGTAAGTAATAGTATGAGAGTCGGTGGACCAGTTCACTTGGCTCTTTTTTTGTAAAAAATGATAAAATATTGATTTAGAAAAATAGATTAAAACAAATTTTAAATTAATGTATTTAACCTATGCTTGAAGAAATAATCATTGAAATAGATAAAGAAATTCGATAAATGCTAATATGATTATTAACGTATATTTTACTTTTAATAATGTTAAATAAAATAGGTAAATAAGTTACATTAAATGGAGGTATTCATGAATAATTTAATGGATATAATTAATTCAATTAACGATAAAGAAAAAAATTATTGGTATAAAAAAAGTTTTGCTGCAAATAAAACTTTGCTTTTTGAAGGAGATATAGCTGATAAAATATATTTTATTGAAAAGGGAGCAATACGCCTTTGGAATAATGACGATGGTAAGGAAATAACTTTCCAATTTTTCTTTGAAGGACAGGTAGTATCATCTTATGAAAGCTTTTATCTGAAAAATCCTAGTGTTTTTTCGATCGAGACAATCGAAGAGACTGATGTTTTAGTTTTGGAAAAAGAAAAGTTAGATATATTATTAATTGATTCACCAGATCTACTTAAAATTATGATGAATCAACTATCTGAACGTTTTATTGTTTATACTGAGTATTTTTTATCTAGAATTAAAGAATCTCCTGAAGAAAGATATCTTTCCTTGCTTGAAAAAAACAGTGAATTGATCAAACGTGTACCGGCTCAATATATAGCATCTTTCTTGGGAATTACGCCGGTTTCTTTAAGTAGAATAAAAAATAGAATTAAATGATTGATTATCTTATGTTAATTACAATAATTTGATTTTAACTTATGATACAGGTGCAAAGTAATAAGGGAGAATCAATTATGAAAACATTAATTATTTACAATCATCCATATGAAGGTAGTTATAACCATGCCATTTTAGAATCAGTGATCAAAGGAATAAATAATAATTACGGAGAGTATGAAGTTATCGATTTAGATAAAGAAAATTTCAATCCTGTAATGAATTCTAATGATCTATTAGGTTTTGTAAAACATCAAGCAGTTGATCCAATGGCCATCAGCTATGCAGAAAAAATACATCAAGCTGATCACTTGGTCTTCATTTTTCCAATTTGGTGGGAATTAATGCCCGCAATGACAAAAGGATTTATTGATAAGGTCATATATCCTGGATTAACATATGATTACAAGAAGAATGGTTTTAGTATGGTTAGTCTTTTACCAAAGTTAAAGTCTACAACAGTTATTACAACAATGAATACTCCAAAAGTAATGTATAAGTTTAGCTATGGTAATGCTTTGAAAAAAGCACTGATAAAGGGAACTTTTAAAAAATCAGGTATGAAGAACGTTAAGTGGGTCAGTTTCAACATGGTTAAAATGGTTAAGCCTGAAAAAAGAGAAAAATGGTTGAAAAAGATAGAACGAAAATTTGCAGAAATGTAAAATTGAAAGTATGAAGTAATATAAATTTGATATGAGTTTTGATAAAGACATTTTGAAATTTCTGTGTTCCGGAAAATGAATTTGATGAGAATGTATGAAATTCATAAACTCAATAAAAAATTGTAACGAATACAGAATATATCTATATATTCTAATAAAGTTGAAGTAGAGCTAAGTGTAATTTGCTTAGCTCTTTTTTTGTGCCTAAAAGGAGGTAAAACTATGGAAGAAGTAAAACTAAAACAAATTTTGAACGAACGCATCAATATGATATGTGATGATAAAGGTATTGTATCAAGGCAGGATTATCCAATGGAATCAATAGTCATGTTTGCGGACGAACTTGGATGTGAAGAACTACCAGATTTCATCAGCAGTGACAGTGAATATATTATGGAGTATGTGGTTTCATATCTGAAATTGAATAATGGTGCAGGGTTTGAAAGTATCGTAGTTAATTTTGTAGATATTCCTTCAAACAATCCTTTGGGATTGGCATTGATCAAAGATAATCAACTAATTGCTACACGTAAGGAAGGAGATAAAGAATGGATGTTTTAATGAGAGTAGGTCAAAAAGTCTTAATCACAATTGCGACAGAATTAATTAATATTTTGAGCGATACTAAAAAATAAGGAAGTGATCAGAATCAAACAGGCTAAATATTATGATGAAATAGATAAAGACGCATTGAATGCAGTCTATATGGATATATTAATGGCGTTGGAAGGCGATGAACTTGGCTTAATGAAGATATTCAGACAGCTTAGCGGACAACAGATTAACCTGCCGGTTCATCTATATAGCCCTGAAGCCATGAAACTAATTCTGAAGGATAAATACGAACATGGAGAAATAGATATAAATAAAGAATCAGAAAGGTATGGATACACCCGTAGGTGGATTATAGGAGTAATCAAACAAATTGAAAAAGGTAAAATATGAATAATAAGCTATATAAAGTATTGATGAACCAAGTAATTGAACTATTTGGGTGGGAACATATCCATACAATTGAAGTCTTAAAACCAGAAGAAATATTGATTGAAATAAGTGAGCTGGAGCCAACAATGGTTCCAGCTTTTTTATTAGGTGTGGATAAAGTAAAGATTAATTCTCAAACCATCTTAATCAATAAGAATGAAATAGTCACCATAGCTACATATTACAACGTAAAAGGATCGATATTAGGGTATGTGGTCCTTTATAAGGGCGATATTGCATATGAAAGTAAAAGGATATAGGAGTAAATAACAATGGCTAAAACAATTGAAAAAGTCGCAATGAAGCTAAGTCAAAAAAGAGAGGGCGAACACATATTCTGGAAAAGCAGGCAGTGGGATAGTGATTTACCAAGCTATTTCATATTAAGTAACTATCCAGCTAATGAACAGCTAGTGTCAGATGATATGACTGGGATGTTGATTCAAAATGCCGTCTTTAAATTGGGAGGAGGTGGTGTCGTAGTAGGCAATTTATTTTCAAAGAGTGTAGGAAATAAAGCGAATGAGAAAATATTACGCGAAGCGTATACAGATAATAGTATGGATGAACTAGTCACAACTGCACTAAAACAAGACTACATTGTCATTGCGACTGGTGCTTTGACTGATAAATCAGAAATTTCACGATTTAGATTACGTACATTTTTAGAGCGGCTAATGGATCAAGAAGCTAACGATAAAATCAAAGTATTGGTAGCACAGGATACTAAAGAACCTGCACATCCATTATCTCGATTTGTGCGTGGTTTTGGATTGAACTGGCAACTAGAGACATTAGAGTCCGTTGGACTATATGAACGAATTGTAAAACAAATGAACTCAGCTAAAATCAGGATCAATCTAATAGTCAAATAATATCTATATATTATCGGTAAAATAAACGGGAAAACGGGAAACTGCCAACGAAGCCAGGTATAAAAAGGCTTCATCGTGCCCGTTTTTTTGTTTTGGCGGGATTTTGAACGGGGAACGTCGGGAAATAACGGGTAATTCGAGATAAAAAAGCTCATATCATTATAATTATATATTTCGAAATAAATCTAAACTGATTAGTAAAAATAGGTACTAATAGAGCGGCTTTTAAAATATTAATATAATCTGATTAGGATATATTTTGCTTCATTTTTAAATGAATATATTTATAATTTAGTTATAAAATGCCTTTATATAAGGTATGTTAAAAATAATTTGCTAGTCAAATTATCATTTTAGGAATATATAATGAGTATGAGGAGAAGCTATTTATGGAAAATAATTTGAAGTCTATTAGATTAGAAAAAGGATTGACGCAACAAGAAGTAGCTGATGAATTAAATGTGACTCGACAAACAGTATCTCATTGGGAAAAAGCACAACCGTTACCTCCCGCTTTAGCATTGGTAGATTTGTCAAAATTATATAATGAATCTATTTCAAGAATTATCGGAGAAAATAGGATGATTACTAAAAAACAATTAAATTTTATGGCATTAGTTGGGGTGCTAACTTTAAACTATTTTTTAATTCCATATTTAATTCCGATCCTAAGCTTTTTATTAATTTTTATTTTCTTTATTTTAGTTGGAGTTGCTTTTCCATTTTGGAATTTATATTTGTTCATTTTTAAAAATCAAAGTTTTACAGTTATAGAAACAGGTGAATCGTTTTTATATTTTGGATTGGGAATGTTAGGGATAATAGTTATTTATTATGTTTGTAAAAAATCATTTAAATATATTAAATCATACATAAGGTATAATATTCATTCTGTGCTATATGAAACGTATGAACCTAACGTGAAGTGATTTGGGAGATTAAAATGTTAAATATTAAAAATATTAATACATATTTTGGAAAGAAAAAAATAATTAAAGATGTTTCTTTTAAAATAGAACCTGGAGAAATAGTTGGGTTAGTAGGGTCTAATGGTGCTGGTAAAACAACGATCATGAAGACTATTTTAGGGCTAACAAAATTTACTGGAGAAATCACTTTCAAAGATATTCCGATTACTGAAAATAGTCACAGTGGTTTGCAGAAGGTTGGAGCATTAATCGAACATCCGGCAGTTTATCCATTCTTTTCAGGATATGAAAATATACGATTATATTGTGATGAAGAAGTCGAGATAATTAAATTGGTAGAAAAGTTGGGTATGAGTAGTTATATTTATGATAATGTAAAAAATTATTCATTAGGAATGAAACAAAAATTAGGAATTGCTATGGCTTTGATAAATAATCCTGATTTGGTTATTCTCGATGAGCCCATGAATGGCTTAGATATAGAATCAACAATACTGATTAGAAATATTATTAAAGATTATTCGACAAATGGTAAGGCATTTTTGATCTCTAGTCATATTCTTTCAGAGTTACAGAAGATCATGACTAATATTATTTTAATTGAGCATGGACATATCATTTTAAATAAACCAGTTGATGAGTTTATAGATAATAGTCATGTCAAACTTATTACTAGTGATATTAAAAGAACAATAGACATATTTAAAGCTAAGGGTATCAATTTTTTGTTAAGAGACAATTATTTTGTTATCAGTACAGATGATGTTATTTTGGCTCAGAGAATTTTAATAGGGGAAGAAGTATATATCATAGACTTAGAAAAGAATGATGTTAATTTTGAAGATAAAATTATTGAGTTAATTTCCACTAAAAAGGGGAATGAACATGGACAATTATATTAAATTAAAAAATGAATTTAAAAAGTTTTTTAAACAAAATTTGAGTAGATGGGGTTTCGTAATGTTAATAGCATTAATGAGTTATTTTGCTATAACTACTAATAATATAAGCTTATCTTTTCAGTCGGGATTTGGGAGTACTCAATGGATCACTATTATTATTATGATGGTTTCCGGAAATTTTCTTGATATGGAGTATGAAAATGGAACGATTATCAATTTATTTTACAAGTATGATAATAAATTAACTATTTATATTAATAAATTATTTATAGCTAGTATATATAGTGTTTTATTGATTTTATTTTCATTAATAATTACGGTGATATTTGGTTATATATTTGGACTATCAGTTAATATCGATCAAATTGATAAGCTGATTATAAATTTATCTGGGACGTTAATATATTCATTTTTTATGATATCGCTGGCTTTTCTTTTATTATCTATTTTAAAATCAAATATTGCCGTTGTTGGTTGTGGTTTATTTATAGGATTTATTGGAACGACCATTTCGGGATTTATAGAACAACTTATTCCCTTCCTACATAGTATTTTAAAGTGGAATCCATTGAATATGATATATATAATAAGCAAACTAAATAGTCCCGATTTCAAATATGTCAGTGGGTTATCTAGTTTGAATTTAATTTTGGGAAATATAATTTATACAATATTATTCATCTATTTGGGTTATTTCTTATTTAAGAATCGGAAAATTTGATTAATGAAAGGCAATTAAAATGATTATCAATGTAAAAAGAGAAATAATTAAGTTGTCCAAAAGAAAAATAACTTGGGTTTCATTAGTAGTATTGTTTGTTTTTATGCTTTTTTTAGGATTATCTCTTAGAAATGATTATAGTAAATTATTAATAATGGGTGAATTCGGGTTAGATACTATATCTCCATTTTTATTAATTTTAGTTGGATCAACAATATTTTCTATGGAATTTAAAAATAATACTATTTGGCAGTTATTGTATAAATCAAAAAATAAAAATGTAGCATATTTTGCCAAGGTGTTTGTACTTTTTTTATACGATATATTTATACATTTATTTGCTGTCATATACACAATGATTTTATCTATTGTTTTATTAAATAAAAGTATTTTTTCATGGATAGATATTTATCAGTATAATGAACCGCTAGTGATCAATTTATTAAAAACAAGTTTTTTAGATATTATAGCCACTATGGTTGTAATTAGTTGTGTATTTTTATTATCTATATTAATAAAGTCTAGCGAGGTTGTAACAACTTTGAGTGTTTTAATTGTATTTATGGGAAGTGGAATATCAAATAGTATTATATATCGTTATAATTCTTTAATAGGTATCGTTCGTTGGAATCCATTAAATATAGCAACGCATTTAACGACTCAATATTATAATTACGAATCATATCATAACATGACAAAACTGAGTAATATGCAAATGCTGTATGGAGGATTTGGTTATATTATAATATTTTTATTTATTGGTTATGTTATATTTAGAACAAAAAAATTTTAAGTATGAAAATATTATATATTAGGTAAGGCCTTTATAAATTAAAGCTTTCTAATTTATAAATGAAGTGAGCTTAATACCAGAGTGATTTGATAATACGTTGACTACAATTGTATTTAAGTATAAAAATAAACGGGAAAATGGGAAATCCAGAACGAAGTCAGTAATATCAAGACTTCAGGGATCCCGTTTTTTTATTTTGGCGGGATTTTTAACGGGGAACGTCGGGAAATAACGGGTAATTCGAGACAATTGGCTGAAAGACTGATTGAAAAGGACTCAAAAATAATCATAAAGGATCTAAATAAAGCTAAAACGTATAATTGCCAATGTGTTTGACGTTTTTTGAAAGACGTGATGATCAAATGAGGTCATACATGACACCTAAATATATAAAAAATATAAACTTTTGAAATTACGATCAAGTAGGACATAAAAAAGACCCGCAACCAATGTTTGGCGCGGGTTCCCAAGCTTTAATGAATTTGGATTTAGGGGCGAATAATCCCATTAAAGCAGAAAAAGACGCAGCTATTTATGGTAAGGGGATCCAATATTAATCATAAATGAACGGTAAATTTGTTCAGTTAATACTAAGCGCATCAACTGATGTGGAAGGGTAAATTTACCAAAACTAATTAGAGTATTGGCACGTTGATTGACTGATGGATCAGTTCCCAAAGAACCACCAATTACAAAAGTTATATCGGAGTGTCCAGTAACAGCTAATTGATCGATTTCATGAGCTAAAGCTTCAGAAGTTCGTTCCTTTCCTTTGATAGCGAGGACAAAAACATATTCCTTGTCTTTAATTTTGCTAAGAATTCGTTCACCCTCTTTTGCCATGACTTGTTGCATTTGCGTTTCTGATAATTGTTCAGGTGCTTTTTCATCCTGAACTTCAATAATATTAAATTTGGCAAATTTTGATAAACGTTTGGCATATTCAGCAATTCCATCTTTAAGAAATTGCTCTTTTAATTTTCCCACTGTGATAATTTTGATGTTCATATATTTTTACGCTTTCTAATCAATTTAAACCTTAAGATGGTATATTCTGTAGAGAAGTTGATTTGTTACTTTTACACACATAAATATTGTATGTTTTTTACATTGTTTTCAATTATAACACGGTTTATAGCTTGTTAATTTAAACCTTTTAATGATTATCCACAGTTGTTAGTAACTCTGTGGAAAAGTTATTTGAAGCCTATTATAACAACCTTTGTAAAGGTTAATAAAGTTAAATTTAATCATTAATATGTGCATTAATATAATAGCCTTTATAAAAAGACGAACGATATTAACATATTAAGTATAAAAGAACGTGTTTTAACGTTGTAAGCGGTATCTCATATTTAAATTTGAACATTTTATTAACAGTATTAAAAAACATTAAAATTGAATTAAATAAAATTAGCAATGTGGTTTTTAACATCTCTATTATAAAATACAATCAAGATTTAGATGGCTTCATAAAAGGATTTATAAAAAGAAAGTATATTGCTTTATTTGACATAAAAACACAATTATACACGTTAAAAATATAGATTGTTGAAAACTATCGACAGTTATTAACAGTTTATACACAGGTGGGGATAACTAAATTTTAAAGTTTTACACAATTTATTAACAAAGAGCTAGAATAAAGTAATTAGGTTATAATTTTAGGTGAACAGGATAAATTTAGAAACGGGTATGGAAAATGAAAAAAATTGCTAAAAAAATGACCCCACCACAAATTTTAACATTGGGTTTCTTATTAATTATTTTTATGGGGAGCCTATTGTTAACTCTGCCGTGGATGCATCATTCTCATACGCATGTGCCATTGATTGACGCCATTTTTACTGCTGTTTCAGCGACGACTATTACGGGACTAAATACATTACCAACTGCTACTACGTGGACTCTGCCTGGACAAATCATCATTTTAATGATGATTGAAGTAGGGGCGTTGGGATTTATGACATTTGCGGTATTATTAATTACTTTGACTGGAAGACGATTGGATTTGCGATCACGAATGCTTGCACAGCAGGCCCTAAATTTAAAAAGCTTTTCAGACGTACACTCAATTCTTGAATATGTTTTACGTTTATCAACTATAATTCAAGCGTTAGGGGCTGTATTACTAGCGTTTGATTTTATTCCTCGATTTGGATGGATGAAGGGAATTTATTATTCCATTGCTCATTCGATTTCAGCCTTCGCTAATGCCGGATTTGTCTTTTTCGATGCTCCTTTTGGTCAATTTAAAAGTGACTCATACGTCTTAATTGTAACGATGTTATTGATTTTAGCGGGATCATTAGGATTCTTAGTTTGGCGAGATATCATTTCAAAACGGAAAAGACATAATTTTAGTTTACACACTCGTTTGACGTTGACAGTTTCAGCGTGGCTTATTGGGATCGGATTTGTTGGATTCTTGATTTCAGATACACTAACGGGAACTTTTAACCAAGCAAATGGATGGTTTAACCAGATTATTGATACCTTGTTTGTTGCTATCACTCCACGAACGGCAGGATTTGAAATTGTACCAATGAATACAATTTCAAATGCCGGCTTTATGACGTTTGTCTTTTTGATGTTCATTGTTGGGACTCCTGGATCAACTTCTGGAGGAATCAAAACGACAACGGCGGGAATTTTAATAGCACAGGTTTGGGCTTCCTTGCGGGGGCAAGAATCGGTTCGATTTAGGGATCGTCAGTTTTCAAAAAAGACCGTTAATAAGGCCTTAATGTTGGCAATTGTGGCGATTATTTTTATTTTCTTAGCATCGTTTTTCCTTAGTATCACAGAAACCTTGCCTAAGGGTCGGGGAACCGAATATTACGTCTTTGAGGTGGTATCTGCTTTTTCAACGGCTGGACTAACTTTAGGTTTGACCCCAAATCTTTCTAGTGTGGGGAAGGTCATTATTATGACTGTTATGTTTATTGGTCGAGTCGGTCTGTACACTGTTATGTTTTCAGTATTGAATGTTCATGCTCAAGATATACATATTGAATATCCAGAAGAAGAAGTCTTAATTGGATAATTTAGATATTTTAACATGAAAAGGAGGCTGGATGATGGCTGGTGATTTTTTTGCAAGTGACTTAGATGGAACGTTTTTTGATAATCAAAGAGAGTATGATGTGGATCGATTCAAAACATTAGTTCAAATAATTAATTCTCAAGATAATCATTTTGTACTGGCAACAGGTCGTGATCTGATCATGTTAGAAAAAAGTTTCGCACCAGTCTGGGGCCAAGTTGATATTGTGGCTAATAATGGGGCCGTAGTGATTGCAGCGAATGGTACAGTATTACAGGAAGCTGTAATACCAATTATAATTATGGAAAAAGTTATGCAGGTTATTTCAAAAATGCATCTTGAAAAAGGGGTTATTTTTGTCGGCTTGAATCATAAGTTTATGTTGAGAAAACATCGAAATTTAAACCATCAAAAAAATACTTTTCAGCGTGAGGACCAAGTAAGTTATTTCGTGGAGCAGGTCAATGAAATTCATGATAGGATTGTTAAATTAACTTTTGGGGTTGAAACACAGGCTGTCCCAGCATTGATTGAGCTTATTCAAAATCAAGTAGGATCGTCAGTCTATGTTACAACATCAGGTTATGGATCAATTGATGTTATTGCTGCGACGGTCAATAAAGCTCAAGGACTTCAAATTTTAGCCCAATATTACCAGCAAGATCAGCCCTGGATCATGGCATTTGGTGATGGATTGAATGATTTGGAGATGTTGAAAATAGCCCAAATGCCTTATGCCATGTCGAATGGAGATCCAGTGATTGTTGAACAATTTCCACCAGCGATGGCTGATAATCAGCATTCAGGTGTTATCAAGACAATTGAAAAGTATTTACAAAAGAAACAGACTAATAAGTAGAGATGATAGGAGCTTTAAAATTGAAAACGTATGCGATTATCGGTAATCAATATGAGGGGCTTTATACAAAGCCTTGGAGTATTGTACAGAAGTACACACAAACCAAACCAGCACCTCGTTATAAAGGCTTTACAACAGCTACTGAGGCTAAAACTTGGTTTGAGGAACAAAAAGCAGGACAAGATTTAAGTTCAAGACAATATACGATTGCCTATGATGGCCAGTTTGAAACAAATCCAGAAAAATATTATTTATTTACAGATGGTGGTAGTCGCAATACTGGTAATGTTTCCGGTGGACACGTCAAGGCGACAGATAAAGCCGCATGGGCTTTGGCTATTTATCAAGGAAACGATTTAAAAAATCCTTTGTTTAAGGATGCGGAAGCCTTTTTTGGTCGTACCAATAATGAAATGGAAATACTAGCATTGATTCATGGTTTACAACAAGCCCAAAAAACAGCTATACCGGTCGTAATTGTGAGTGATTCAAAATATGTTTTGGATACTGCCACTAATTGGATGTACAACTGGAAGGTAGCCGGTTGGAAGAAAAGTAGCGGCCAAATTGCGAATTTAGAGTTGTGGCAACAGGTGGATCAATTAATTCAACCGATCGCCCAACGTTTGGAATTTATTTGGGTTAAGGGTCATGCAACTAGTGCTGGGAATGTATTAGTAGATCAATTGCTAAATGACGCAATGGATCAATTACAGTAAATTAAATTAATAAAATAAAGCCGAGTTAGATTGAAAACTAACTCGGCTTTATTATGCTGATTTGTTTGTAATTTTAAAAATTTTTCCTAAAAGTTAGGTGTTTAATCATATGGGTGTCAGCCCAACCGATGACAATTCCCTGTCCAAAAAATGAAATTAATGTTCCTAAATTCACCGATTTAATAGTCCCAGATATGTACCAAATTAAGAGAGACATCAGAATTGGAAGGGTGAAATTGATTACTTGTGCCAAAAACACATTCCCGTTTAGATACTTAAAACGAGTATAAAGAACTAAGTCATCAAGGGGATGAGTAATAACATTTACCCGCATGGTGATTGAAACTCCTGTCCCAACCATGACAATAGAGATTAAGTCGATAATAATTCTGAGCCAGAGGGGGGCGTCAATGACTGGCGCAAAAATTTGACTAGAAAAGTTAACTAGATAGCTAAAACAACTTACAAAAATTAAATTGCCTAAAAGGTGAGGCCAAGATATTTGTTTAGTTAAAGCAATTAAAGTTAGTGCTGCTAGTATTCCAAAAGTAAACAAAAAATATCCTTTGGGGATAGCAGTGAAGGATTGTAAGTTAGTGGCAGCAGCGGTCCAAGCGGCTGATCCCATATTAGTAGCCACTGCTAACCCATTGCCCAAGCCATTAAAAAATAAACCTAACAATAAAAAAATAATTGTTTCAGACCCTTTCAAAGGCCTAGTCTCATTATTTGTAATATACATAGTTATTAATACACCTCGGAAAACATATTTAATTTAATTTTAACCTATTAGCATTATAATAAAAGGAAATTGCCAGAATTGAGGTGCATTTCTGATGACAAATAACTTACTCGACTGGTTTAATCAGATGATGGCGGTCCGAGGTACATTCACTTGGATTGAATTTTCAATTCTTTTTATTCTAATATTAGTAGAGACTGGGGCAATTTTTGCCGGATTTATCCCAGGAGACACAATTTTAATTACAGCTGGAAGCATCGCCGGAATTCATCATAATATTGGTGAATTATTGATGTTAATCACTGTCTTTGCGATTGCATCATGGATAGGTGATGCAATTAACTACTATTTTGGAGCATGGCTAGCACGCCAAGTTAGTCGAATTGGTTATATTGAACGACATATAAATGGACCAATTTTTCAAAATTTAACATATCATTTTAATCACCGACGCTGGTTTCTATTTGTCTTTGCTGGTCGATTTGTTCCATTCGTACGAACGCTAGTCCCTTTGACTGTGCATCGTTTGGGATTGGATTTTAAATCATATATTGGTTTGGCGGCAGGCTCTAGTCTAGCTTGGGCCTTAGTTATTACATCTATTGGCTATTTCTTTGGGCACCTGACGTTACCACATGGTATGAACTGGATGATATTAGGAATCGTGTTATTAGGTTTTGGTATTATGTTTAGTAATAAAACCTTTCGAAGTAAATTTATTAATTTATTCGTTAAAATATAAAAAAATGTTAGAACTTATCAAAAAACATACCTTATCCGATGAAGATTAATACTTCACTAGATAAAATACGTTTTAGGTAAGTTTTTTAATTTGATAACCATTATTTAATAATAGGAGCTAAAATACGATCAATTTCTGCTAATTCTACTGGTGTTAAATCAGCAATAGCTAAAACGCCGATATTATCAATAATTTGGTCGGGTTTACTTGAACCGATTAAGACACTTGTGACTTCTGGTTTTTGAAGTAGCCACTTTAGTGACATTTCAGCTAAAGTAATTCCATGTTCAACTGCCATTGTATTTAATTTTTGAATGGCAGCTAATTTGTCTGATGTTAACATTTTAGCGTTCAAAAAGCGTGGATCATGACCAATTCGACTATCAGCAGGAATTCCATCGAGATAACGATTAGTTAATTGACCTTGAGCAAGTGGGCTAAAGGTAATCAGACCTTTTTGAAGATCATCAACGCTGCTTAATAGCCCGTTTTTTTCTACTGTGCGATCCAATAGATTATATCGATTCTGATTGATAATGAATGGAACTTTTAAATCATCTAAAAGTTCAGTTGCCCGTTGCAACGTTGGACCATCATAGTTGGAAAGACCGACATATAAGGCTTTTCCACTTTTTACTGCTTGAGCCAAAGCTAACATTGTTTCTTCCAATGGTGTTTCAGGATCCATGCGATGATGATAAAAGATATCAACATAATCCAATTGCAGACGATTTAAACTTTGATCAAGGCTGCTGAGTAACGATTTACGGCTACCCCAATTTCCATAAGGCCCATCCCACATTTCATAACCAGCTTTAGTTGAAATAATTAATTGATCCCGATAGTCTTTAAGGTCTTGGTGTAAAATTTTACCAAAATTAATTTCAGCAGCGCCTGGAGTAGGACCATAATTATTGGCTAGATCAAAATGAGTAATCCCATGATCAAATGCAGTAAAAATTAATTGTTGCATATTATTAAATTTATTATTTTCACCAAAATTATGCCATAATCCAAATGAAAGTGCAGGCAACATGAGGCCACTATGCCCAGTCCGACGGTATTCCATTTCTTGATAGCGATTAGGATCTGCTTGATACATGGTAATTATCTCCTTAATTTATAACTAATTTAATAGTTGATTTAAGGCATCCTTTATATTGGTTAGCGGGTGTCCTAATAATTCGGTAAGATCTGATGAAGTTTGAGCTAAAGCGCCTTCAGAGATAAGGGTTTGATTAAAAATAATCCCGTTAATCTGGTCTTCATTATAATGAGCAGCAATTAGCTCAAAACTAAGTTGTTTAAGGGAAGCTTCTTTTACATTAATATTAGCATCCATATTATTGATGAGGTCTGTGTAAGTACGTGCAGAACCTGATAATTCATAAATAGATTTGGGATCTGCCAATGTTAAGACTTCAGCAGCAGCTTGCGCATATTCTTTCTCTAGGGCCCATCCAACGAGTTGATTATTAGTTGCATCAACGAATGTTTTTTGATCAGCAGCAGTTTTAAGAGTCATAAGTTCATTTTCTAAGTACCAGTTATTGCGTAAAAATGAAGTTTTAATTCCAGAATCAAGCAGCGCCTTTTCTGTTTTTTGATGGTCCATAGCTAAGGGAGTATTAGCAGTGTCAGCATGTGGAAAACTAGTATAAGCGATGAACTTAACGCCGGCCTTTTTAGCTGCGTTCACCACGTTGAGGTGTTGGGTACTGCGACTAACAGCTTGTCCCGGTTGTGATGAAATAAATAGTAGTTTATCTACCCCAACTAATGATTCTTGCAAGGTAGTATGTTCATTGAAATCCCCTTTTTTAACGATAACGTTTTCGGGAACCATAGCTTTAGCTTTTGAAACATTACGTGCTAGCCCAATAATTTTATCCTCAGGGTTAATAAGTTGGTTGAGTTGTTTAATTGCAACCTGACCAAAGCGGCCGGTTACACTAGTAATTGCATAAGTTGTCATAAGATTTGATCCTTTCCTTATTTAAAGATAGTAATATAATCTATCAGTTCATCATAACCAGCTTTGAAAGCGGTGTCAATGGGGTGAAACGTTTTTTTGAACAGAAAGATTGAAAATAATATATTCAATTATTTCGATATAAATAAAACTTTGAGCTGGCAAAATTGATTATTGGGATTGATTAATGAATTTGTGCTAAATACTAGTATTGTGTACTCAATTTATTGGAATGGTATTGAAGATATAGAGACTTTTTTCATTGGGTTAATTTTTAGTTAGAAAATGAAATCTACAACTAACGTCATTTTAGGTTATTAATTAAATAATATGTTCCATATGAAAAAAAGACTATTAATAATGCAGAAAATTAAATATAAAAATCATAACTAGTAAATTACGAAACAATGGCATATTATAAGTGTAAAATAAACGGTACTAATGAGTGGTAAAAGTGTGTCTTATGATTATGAATAAAAATCATATGGTTGATCATTCTTCCAAGAACTGAAAAAGGAGGGTATAAAGCGAATCTTTAAGCTATTATGTAATCTTAATTGAAAGGGATAATTAAGGCTGTAAGAGACTAAATATAAAAAATGTTTTGATCTGGGTAGCCTTGGCTAGCCATTTTTTTAAATAAAAATAAGGTGGTTTCTGAATATATTGGAGACTAAAGTTATTTTTATAAAGTGACTGTTATCAAATTATTAGTAAAGCATTCAAATTAATGAAATAAACCGATGTGGGGATGAAGGTATGGATAATAAACAAAGTGAACAAAGTATTCGGGAAAGAATGGAAGTAATGGCCGATGCGGCATCTTTATTATTACTAGGTGGGGCAGAATCATTTCGGATCGAAGAAACAATTGAATATATTGGAACTGCTCTAGAATTGCCAGTGACATGTATCGTAACTTTAACGTCAGTTTCTATTTCAGCTAATCAAATCATAGCAACAAAGGTTGTTAAAACGCGATTATCAGGTTTTAATCTTCAAACTGTGGATGAGGTCAATAACTTTTCACGAAAGCTTACTAGCCATGATATGGATTTTGATGAATTTAAAAATGAAATTCAAAAAATCAAGAAAGAAGTAATTTCATTTAAAGGATGGCAAAAAGTACTCGCTGCCGGAATGGTTTCTTTAACCCCATTATTAGTGAATGAGGCGAATCCCAATGCTTATTTGGCAATGTTTTTAGTTGGAGCATTTTCTTATTTTTGTTTTAATCAAATTAACAAACTCAGCTTAAATACATATTTTAGTGAATTTGTTGGGGGTATGATGATTGGATTATTAGCAGGAGTCATGGCTAGTGTTTTCCCAAAATTAGGAATGCATAATATTATTTTTGGAGCAATTATGCCTCTAGTCCCAGGATTAGCGATCACGAATGCTTTACGGGAAATCGTAGATGGCCAAATCATTTCGGGGATTGTTAGATCGATTGATGCCATCTTTGCATTAGTTGCTTTATCACTTGGGGCAGCGGCAGGTAATTTCATGATCAAGCTAGTGTTTGGAGGATAAAATAATGGATTATATTTCAATTGGGTTAGCTTTTTTATCAAGTTATTTTTATGGTGTAATTGCTAATGTTCCAAAACGGGCTCTTTTATCATCTGGATTCACGGGAGCCATTTCGTGGGCAACATATCTTTTTGTAGTTCAAAGCATTGATAATGTTTTTCTAGCGAATATCGTTGCAGCTTTTTTGATTGGGGTAGTTGGATTAGTTTTTGCTAAAAGAAAGAAGGTTCCTTCACTAATGATTTACGTGGGTACCTTAATTCCATTGGTCCCAGGGGGAATGGCATTTGAAACGGTGACCAGTTTTACCAAGGGAAATATTAATGCTGGAGTGGCAGGAGTCTTTAATACATTGGTGATTGCGATTGGCTTAGTTTGTGGTTTTTCAATTGCTTCATTGGGATTGAATCTGCGAAAAAAAGAAATTTTTAAAGGACATAGAAAGTAAATTTTTGATAGCTATTATTTAAAAAAATGAAGTGTTAGAATGGACGTGTAGAACTGTTAATGGATTTTGGCGTTAAGTGAAATTTAGAAAGAAGGCATACTGAATATGGCACTTTTAAATGAATCAGCACGAATTGATATTTTGAAAAAATTGGTGGAAATCCCATCAGTTAACGAACATGAATTGGATGTAGCAAATTATTTATCAGAAATTTTGGCGCAATATGATATTGAAGCTAAGATTATCAAGATTGGTGAAAGTCGAGCTAACTTAGTAGCTGAAATTGGGACTGGCGCACCAGTAATGGCTGTAACTGGACATATGGATGTAGTTGATCCTGGTAATTTAGATGATTGGAATAGCGATCCCTTTACCTTGACACAAAAAGATGGAAAATTATATGGCCGTGGTTCTTCAGATATGAAGAGCGGTTTGGCAGCCTTGGTCATTGCTATGATTGAAATGAAAGCACAAAATAAGCCAGCTCGTGGGACACTACGTTTATTAGCAACGCTAGGAGAAGAAGTTGGTGAAGAAGGATCACAACTATTTTTTGAAAAAGGATATATGCAAGATGTTGATGCTCTCCTAGTGGCAGAGCCATCTGGATATCAAATTGCGTACGCCCAAAAAGGATCAATTGATATTAAATTGACTTCGAAGGGAACGGCTTCACATAGTTCAATGCCAAACTTTGGTTATAATGCTCTTGATCCAGTGATTAGTATTTTGGCGGCCGTTAATGAAGAATTTAGAGCCGCTGAAATTCCCGTTAATACAGTCTTAGGGAATGTAACAGTAAATACTGATATTTTAGCGGGTGGGGTCCAAGTTAATTCATTACCTGAATCTGCCGAAGCTCAGATCAATATTCGAACGATTCCAGAATTTAATGGAAAAGATGTATTGAATAAATTTGACGCAATCGTTAAAAAAGAACTACAAAAAAGTAATCAAAATTATGATGTAAATATGGCTAAAATGTTGCCGATTGAATTAAAGCAGGCAGATATCAGCTATGAAGTAATGATGGATGAACCTGCTGTGATTTCAACCAAGGAAAATGATTTGATCCATTTGGCACAAACGATTGGTGAAAAGTATGCCGGTGAGAAGATTCCAGTCTTAGCATCCCCAGGAATCACAGATGCTTCGAATTTGATGCGCGATCAGGATGATAATGTTCCGTTTATTGTCTTTGGACCAGGAAATACGACCTCGCATACCGCTAATGAATACGTTGATCAAAAAATGTATTTGGATTTCATTGAATTATATATCCAATTATTTGATCAATATTTAGCTGAATAAAGTTAAAACAGTAGTTTTATTTAGTAGTTTGATTTAATTGATATTAAAAATAAGAAGCCTGATAGCATTTAAATGGTATTAGGCTTTTTTGACGTTTAATTTGTGTAATTTAAAATAATGAAATTTGGTTTATTGGGAAACAATTTTGTATAATGATTTTAGAGGACATTACAATGGAAAATCGAGAAGATGTATTTATGTCGGCCTATATTGAAGTAGTGAATAATTTCATGCGCTTAAATCGGGCGGTGGTGACTAATCAGTTCACGGGTTATACCCATGTAGAAGTTGAAACTGTTGATTTGGTGGGCCATTTGGATGAACCGAATGTAACTAAAATAGCTGATGAAACTGGTATGACACGTGGTGGAGTAACTAAATTAATGAATAAATTAGTTAATAAAGATTTGGTAGTTTCTTTTCAACGCCCCAATAATAAAAAAGAACGTTATTTTAAATTAACTGAGGCTGGTAAAAATTTATTTGCAAGACATGCAGATTTACATACTGATATTGTGAGGCGTGATCAGCAAATTTTTGATCTGCTTAAAGAAGAAGAATTGAATGAAATGCTTGATTTTGCGGGAAAATTAAATCAGCATTTTGAACAAGAAATGCACAAATTAAATACCTCAAACTAACGCAGAATAAGACCTGCGTTTTTTATTTACTAACAATTTTGTTGACAAAGAAACAAAAAGGTTTAATATGTATTTTGTTGACTAGGAAACATTAAAAAACAAATATATTTAAAAATTGAGGTAAGAATTATGTTCAAACAAACACAAAAATTTCCAAAGGAGCTAGTTACGATAGCATGGGTGCTCGTACTTGGAACAATGGCACCGATGCTAGATTCTACAATGGTTAATATTGCCATCAATCAACTAGGTCAAGAGTTCCAAGCTTCACTAGGGTTAGTTCAGTGGGTTATGATAAGTTTCATTTTAGCGATGGGGGCTGCCGTTCCGTTCTCAAGTTGGTTGGTGGATCGCTTTTCGGGAAGAACGATTTATTTATGGTCTGAAATTGGATTCGGATTAGCGTCACTATTAGCTGGATTATCAGCCAATATATATATGTTAATTAGCATGCGAATAATTCAAGGTTTATTTTCGGGCCTATTAATTACAGTTATGTTTACGTTATTAGTTGAATTATTTGGAGGCGCTAAAATGGGACAAGTTATGTCCATTATTGGAGTGCCTATGACTCTAGGACCGATGCTAGGACCGATATTTGGTGGGCTCATTGTCCAGACTAGTTCATGGCGATGGATGTTCTTTGTAAATGTGCCTATTGTGATGATTGCGATTATCGGTTTAATTAGGATGGTACCTAAAAGTAGCCCACAGCGTCGGCTAGATCATTTTGACTTTTTAGGAATAACTTTATTAGTGGTGATTGCAGTAAGCCTAATTTTAGGAATTACCAAAGCTAGTATGACAGGAACTTTTCTTCAAATAGCAACTTTACGCCTAGTTGGAATAGGGTTACTAGCCAGCATAATTTATGTTTTTTACGCCTTGAAGACAAAATATACCGTGGTTTTACCACTGCATTTATTTAAATATCATAATTTTTCAGGGGCGATGCTTGGTGATTTATTAGCTGGATTTATTACTACTGGTCCGATGCTATTATTCCCTCTTTATTTTCAAGATGTTCGAGGTGATAGTTTGATCATTGCTGCCATAGCTTTGATTCCGCAAAGTTTAGGAATGTTGATGGCGCGGGGAATGATTGGCCGTATGATTGATCAAATCGGTGCACGAATCGTTATTATCTTGGGAGTTATTATTACCGTAATTGGAACGCTACCCTTGGTTTATTTGGGTCAAACAACAGCTAGTTGGTTATTAATGTTAATCATGTTTATTCGCGGAATTGGTGGTGCTGGAGTTAAGTCTGCCTTGCAAGCCGACGTTTATGTAGGGATTGATAAAATTGATGTGGGAGCAGCATCGATTGGTGCTAAATTATTTGAACAAGTAGGTTCGGCTTTTGGAGCAGCAGTACTAGCAACCGTAGTGACGGGGTATACCGTGATACATCCGGTCAATCAGCCAAATCAATTAATTGGCGCGTATCAATATGGATTTTTATATGCTACAATTTTTTCATTATTGATTTTAATACCTGCTTTCATGATGACTAATCGGGTGAAAAAATGAATACAAGCACTTTTGGAAAATAATATATAAAAAATGGCCCTATTCGTCGATTGAATTCAACGAATAGGGTTTTAATTTATAAAATTATATGCGCAAATACCGGTCTAATAGACTGGTTATTTACTACTATTAATTTCTGGATCTTGTTCATTTTTACAATCCAAATGGCTTAACATAATGCGTGTTCCAATATTTTGAATTCCGTTCAAATTTAAATTATCACGAATACCATCATTTAATTTATCAAGGATATTAGATAACTCAAACCATTCTTTGGGATCTAAATAGTCAAGATACTATCGAATATAGAAGAGACTTTTTTCAGCTTTACGTCGCCTTTTTCTGTTAATTTTACTAACTGAACCCGACCATTATTTTGAAATTTTATAAATAAAAGTTTAAAAAGAATCAAATACTCGATTAATATTTCTAATAAATATTTGTTGAGCATCAGATGGTTGAATACCAGTGCTCATTAGGGCGATATATCCAATAATAATGTTAAAAAATAAGGCAGCGTTTAATTTGTTTTGTTCTTCATTGTTGGAAATTTCTTCAAACATTAATATAAAAAAGCACATTATCTCTAGTTTGAGGAAATGTACTTTTTAGTATTATGTCTGAAATATGTTAGCAGTAAATTAACGATTTTTATTTTTTTCAAGGGTTAGAATTTGATCAATGATCTCTTGTAATGAGTGTTCTGACATACTTGCTTCAGCATCTTTTTGAATTTTACTATAAACATCATTCAAAGTTTCCTGAATATTGCCACCAACGATACATAGCGGATTGGTCTTGTCATCAATGTGTAAGAAATTATGATTGTCTTCTATTGCTAGATAAACATCAAGCAAACTAATGTCTTGAGGGGCTTTGGCTAAAGATACTTCTACTTTACCAGGTTGACTGTTGAGTAAACCGGCCCGCACTAAATTCGACATCATCCGTCTAACCATACTTTGATTTGTTTCAACACTTGAAGCAATAGCTTTACTTGATAGATCTCCATCAGCATAAATATAAACGTAAGCTAAAATATGTACGGCGTCACTTAATTTATGGGAATATTTCATTTTTATTTACGCTCCACATAATTGCGGGATAAGAAGTTCAGCATGTTCTTAGGAGCGTGTCCTGTGATGGTTTTAAAGTCATTGGTGACTTGATCAAATAATCCTAGAGCACCAGCGGCATACATACTAGCTAACTCTTCGCCATCCCCATCTGGAGCATAGATTTCACCAAATTCTTTCGTAGTAACTGGCTCATAGCCAATTGTATGATCAGTGATAGTAGTCATAATTTTTCCGAGTTCTGGCATAGTTAAACTATTATCTTGAGTCACAGTATAGATTTGTCCATGATCTCGTAAATTAGGTTGCATAGCCAACTTAGCGATTGATTCAGCACTGTCATCTTGGGTGATAAAACTCATCGCTTGATCGCCGACCGGATAGATTAAGTGTTTTCGTTCAATTAGTTCGGGTAAGTAAGGCACCAATGGATCAGCATATAGTGAATTTCTAATAACAGCATATGCTAAACCACTACCAGCCAGTTTTCTTGGAGCATAGCCGTAGTAGGGAGACATCGTAAAGGGATTATTTTCTTGATCAGCGTAGAAACTAACAAAGACAACATTGTGTACATTGGCTAATTTTAAGGCTTTTATCGAATTTTCAAACTCCGTAATTCTCTGTAACATACTATAAGTTTTACTAGGAATATAAATCACTACATCTTGTTTCTTGAAGGCTTGAACCATACTATCAACGTTCAAATAATCGATTGATACCAAATTTACACCTAGTTCTTTAATCAAATTAGCCTTACTTGGTGTATGAACTGCAGCGGTAATGGATTCAGATCCTACTAATTTAATTAAATTATGGACTACTCGAGTACCTAAATTTCCTGTTGCGCCGGTAATTAAATATTTCATTTTTATTTATCCTTTATCAATTTTTTTATAAATATTATTTCTGATATCTACATGAACATTGTGATGCGATATGTTGATTTGATAATTTGAGAACATGTTACTTTATAAATAACTTGTTTCTTTTACTATAAGTGTTTTTTGATTTAGTGCAAACTTTTTAAATATCTTTAAATAAATTTATCTGTATTTAAGCATAGTTAGAATGTTTTTTAAAACATAATAAAAACCCCATCAGTTTTAGCCAACTAATGGGGTTAAGTTCACAATAATTAAATCAAATAATTAATAATAGCTATTATATATATCTTTCTATAAACGACCTTTAAAGAATAATTGTGAAATGATGGCTGCGATCGCCACACCAAGACCAAGAGGTAAAAATGCCGAATAATCAAGATGGCTAACTTCGAAAATCATAAATAAAGCCATTAAAGGAGCTTGTTGTGAGGCAGCCAAGAGAATAGCGGCACCTAATAATGCTGCTTGACTCAATGAAAGTGGGAAGCCTAATAAATTAAAGCCTAGTCCAATTAAAACACCTAAGGCTGATCCAATCGCAATTGATGGGGTTAACGTTCCACCGGATGCGCCAGCACGAATCGTTAAAACTGTTACGGTAGCTTTAGCGATTGCGCCCAAAATAAGAATCCCGATAAAAAAATGGTGATTATAATTCATTGACAGTTGAGCTAAGGCCCGACCATTTCCCATGATTTGTGGGAATATCATTGCTATTAATCCAGTTAAAACAGCTAATAATGGTAATTGCCATAAAATTTGTTTATTCTTGGCTTGAAATTTTTCAGCCCATTTAAAGGCTTTACGAAATAAAACGCCGACTAGTCCAATAATGGGACTCGCGATTAAAACAAAAGGTAGCATCATT